>JACVZY010000058.1 GCA_014654705.1 Ignavibacteria bacterium | reverse complement strand
TACAGCACTTTACACCGATTTGACACGGTTTTGGGCGTTTTGGGGGCTATTTTGATCAATACTGCCGATTTTTACCCAAAAACGGCAGTTACAATGCCGTTTTTGAACACGATGAGCTTCACATCTGTAGGAATTTCCGCTGCGTTCAGGTCTCGCATTCCACATACAAAATAGTCCTTATATTCGCTGATAGTAAGCATAATGAAGGTACATGGCTACTCCTTTTCGATTGTTTCCAGAATATTCCGCAAAGGTCGGTGAGTGCTTAAAAGAAGTATCGGCACTCCGAAAACATAATGAAAAAGAGAAGAATACAACCCGAATACAAACAGAGACGGCAAGGGGATTAGTTTACATAACCGATATTCTTTTATTATTCGGTTATTTGAGAACGCCATACATTCCTATGTAAAGACATATATTGACGCTCGTTTTACATTTATATTACATTGGCGCAAACGGTGTACCTTTACAAGGAATTGACAAAATTTTACAGAAATTTCCGAAGTTCTCAGATTCTAAAACCTCCTTACAACCTCCTGAATCGCTTTCAAACACGAGGTGCTGTCTTTACGATGCCAGTTCCCAAATCATCATGCTGCCGACTTGTTCTAATGCCAGTATTGTTTTTGCTCGCATCGTCGTGAGTCCGTTGTAAAAGCAGCCGTTTATTTAGTCTTTGAAGAGAGCAATTTTGCCGTGTTTCACAAGGCTCTTGTACGCGCAATCTTCTTTGAACGGTCTGCCGTAAAATGGAACTTCCTGAATTGCTTTTTCTTTCGGCAAACCTTTTTCCGTCAAAGACTTAAGTGTTATCTCAGCTATTGATGAAAGAAAATGTGTCTGTGTCAACTCAACAACCCGCTAGGAAGTGGACAGTCACAAAGAGGCTCAACGTTCGGAAAGCAACTCTAGTAATTCCTTGCGTTTTGCGCGAAACGTTTGAATGTCGGTGTCGTACCAGTCCAACCGATAGACCACTTGCCGTGCCATTTCTTGTGCGCGGTCGGGAAATTTTTTCGTGAGCATTGTCAGCAACTCATAATCCACAATGCCGTCGCGCATTGCTTCCATGCGAATAGAACTCCAAATTTTTCCCGGAGCCGGATAGACTATCCACGCATCGCCCGCAGGCATAAAATTACCCAACTCTGGAATAACGCCACTTGTTTCGCCAAATGGATTCTCGCTCCACGCATTCCAGCCCCAGTGCAAATAGCCCACTGCACCAAAACGGTAATTTATCCAGTGCAGCAATCGTGCTTTGATAAGTGGCTGCTCAATAAACCGATTCGCGTAGTTTCCTTGAGGCGCAAGGCACGTATAAAACCACACTTCTTTCCCCACTTTTTTGCGTTGCTCTTGGTAAAACGTGGAGTCTTCGTGAAAAAAATTTAACTGCGGAACCCATACGTCTATCGTCTCGCCAACATCTTTCGAGTGGCAGGCTTCGATAATGCGGAGTTCCGGCGCAATGCTTTTGACAAATTTTGCAATCGCAATATACGAAGTCGTATTCGATGGTATCGGCTCATCGGCAAGATGCTGCATATAGGCACTGAGCAATTTTTTCGCTTTCAAGTGCGCCACCAATGCCGGAAAATACTGACGGTAGAATTTTTGCGCAGAGGCATCATCAATGGGTTTGTTCGTAAAGATAATCTTGCCGTCTTTCTTTTCGGGAACACCCACCACAAACGGCGTTTCCCATGTACCCACTCGCCCACCGATATGCCCGCCCTCAAGCCGACCAATCGCACCTTCGTCCATAAAAATTGTTGCCATCGTGTCGAACTTGGCAAAGTCAAATGTGTACGTGTCATTTTTCAGCGAAAAATCCATCAGGTGCAAAGGGCTAACGAGTACGACATTCTGACGAAACATTTTCATTGCTCGGGCGCTCAGGCGCATGGTTTCCCAATACGCTTTGGAGTAGGGTTCTACCTTTTTGCCACCATTCAAAAGTGATACCTGCCCTTCTCCAAAAAACGACCAGTTCGTTACCCACAGTTTTTGTGCGCCGAGCGTGACGGGATGCACCACCATCGTAAACGATTTTGACCGCGAGAATGGTTTGCCGTCGGTGTTCCCCGATACGGTTATTTGTCCCGTGTATGTTCCTGCTGCCGTGTTTGCCGGAATAGGAACGGTGAGCCAGATGGGTTGCGGTGTGCGAGCAGGTACGTCGCGTGTAGGGAGTTCCATAATCGGATCGGGATAATATCCTGATGGCGAAAAAAGTTGGTCGTAGCCGCGCACGGGAACCGAGCGCCCGACGTGAACATAACCCACAAAGCCCGTTTGCGTTTGGAAGGCAGCAGTCGTGCCTTTTGCATCCTTGATTTCTACGCGTACCGTGCAAGCGCTCATGTCTTTGTCATGCAAAAGCACAAACTGAAAGCCGGCGTGTTCGCCCTTGCACACGTGCATTTCTGCCGGAGTGTCAGGGAAATAACTGCGGTCAGGCAAAACTTTTTCCAGAGGGTCAACAAAAACGAATGTTGGTTGTGTATCCAGCGGCATCGCCAAAACAGATACATACTGACTGCATGCAAGTACAGCAGCAGCCAGCAGCATAACAATCGCACGATAGAGAGGAAAACGGGAAAGGTAGTGCATAATTCAAGCAGATTGGGAACGTTGGTGATAACACTGTAATTTCTTGAAAGACTTCTTACCGACTACCAACCAGAAGCGGCAGCAGCATATCGGCGACAAGCTGATTTCCTTTTTCGTTCAGATGTACTCTGTCGGTCGTGAGTATGCCCGACTCTTTATTCGTCGGATTATTTTTCAGGCTGTACTCGGTGAATGCATTTCGCAAATCGCACAGCGGAGCATGATACGCGGCAGCAAGCGTTCGGATAATCTGCGAATACTTGTTCAGGTCGCCGTCTTGCTGGTTCGAGCAATCATTTTTTTCACCAATCACCGCCGGTGTACAGACAATCGGTTTGATATTTTTTTCCTGAAGTTTTTTAAGAATCGCGCTGTAAAATTTTTCAAACTTATCGGCATCTGTTCCTGTGCCGGTGAGCGATTTATGCCACACATCATTCACACCGATATACAGAACGACGATTGCAGGATTTTTGCGAAGAACGTCGTCCTCCATCCGCAAAAACAAATCGTAAATTTTGTTGCCGCTCACGCCTGCTCCCATAAGTTCATACTGATTGCTTTTACCGTCTTTTTCAAGACGTTCTTTTATTTTTACGATGTAGTCATCGGGCTTCACACCAAGTTCGGTAATGGAATCACCAAAGAAAATGACGCGCTGGGGGGATTGGCTTGTCATAGAAACAGGAATGAAAAAGCAAAGCAAGATTGCAAAAAGAATACTCGTTGTTGTTTTCATGGAGGATATTCAAAAAATAATGGATCAACGTTTTTTAGCTCCGACCTTTTGCGCCTCGTTCTATTGTATCAAAATCTCATCCACAAAAATGTACGCCTCACCGCCAAAGCCTTCGTGCCAGCGTGGTAAAGCGCCGTAGTTGCGGGCAAACACTTTCACGTAGCGTGCTTTTTGTGCGGGAATAGTTTGCACGAAATCTTTGGTGACGACGGTATAATCGGTATCTGAAACAGTGTTCTGAATGGTTGCCACTTTCGTGAATGTTATTCCATCCACCGACACGGCAAATTCGACACTTTTCGGCATAAAAATCCACGGGCGAACATCTTGCAAAAAACCCGCGCCGAGTTTGGTAATTGTTTGCAGCGTTCCCATATCCACGATTGCCTCGAAGTCCTTGCCTCGGTATCCCTGCCACGCTCCCGTGCGGAAATCTCGCCCACCACGTAAGCCGTCCACTAATGCGCCTGCGCCTCCGGCTGCATACTGCGGCACGTATTCCGAAAGCAGCTGGACGTTCCAACTATTAGCAACATGAAAATACTGCGCCGTAGCAGTAAAACTTTTTTCGCCTTGCGCATTGACCGCAAACGCTTTCACGGTGCAGGTCGTGGTCACGAGGAACGGCTTTGTGTAAAGTTTCGTAGAAGCTGTTGAGGAAAGCGGCGTACTTGTGTTTGGCTCAGAACCATTGGTCGTGTAGAAAATTTTCGTGCCTTGCCCATCATCAGCATTCTTCATCCGCACTTCCATTGAAACTTTGAACGAATGATTGGTTGATTCGATAATCGGCACGGAAACAAATGGCACATCGCTGATGCTTGATGCGGCATTGTCATTCTCGCCCGAAGCCCAAGCCGTATTTGGCACAGCGCCCATTGTGAAGACGAGTTCTCCGCCTGCAACAATATCCGCGTGCGTGAGAAACGATTTCGTGTATGGCTTGCCGTTCAATGTGGCAGACTGGATATAGACATTGCTTTTGGAGTTGTTATTTGCCTTCACGACAAACGTTTTTCCATTCTCAAGTTTCAAACGCGCTTCCGAGAAAAGCGGCGAACCGATAGCATACACGGGCGAACCGGGCGTAACGGCGTACAAACCCAAACTGCTCAAAACGTACCACGCCGACATCTGCCCGCAATCGTCATTGCCGGAAAGTCCGTCGGGCTTCGGCGTGAAAAGGCTGTCGAGAATGCGGCGCACCATCGCTTGCGTTTTCCACGGTTTGCCTGCATAATTGTAAAGATAAGCCGCATGATGACTCGGTTCGTTACCTTGCGCATACTGCCCGATGAGTCCCGTCACATCGGCTTGTTCGCGTCCGGTTGTTTGCGGATTAGCGTTGAAAAGGGCATCAATTTTTGCATCGAAGCGTTCAATGCCGCCCAGAAGCCGTATCAGACCCTTGATGTCTTGCAGCGCAAAAAAACTATAATGCCAGCTATTGCCTTCGGTATAATGAAAATTTACTTCGCGTGGGTCGAAGGGCGTGAACCAACCGCCATTCTTGCGAGCACGCATGAAGCCTGTTTCGGGGTCAAAGAGGTTTTTGTAGTATTGCGCCCGCCGCATATAGGTTGCGTAATCGTCAGCTTTGCCGAGTGCTTTCGCCATTTGCGCGATACACCAATCGTCGTAGGCATATTCCAGCGTCTTCGAGACGGATTCGTGTTCATCTTCGATGCCGATAAAGCCTTGCTTTTTGTACGCCTCCAGACCGAAGTGATTCAGTTCGGCGCTGTTCTTCATGGCTTTGAGCGCCAGTTCTTTGTCAAAATCGGTAATGCCTTTGGCAGCAGCATCGGCAATCACCGACACCGAATGATAGCCAATCATACAATCCGTTTCGTTGCCCGCCAATTCCCAGACCGGAAGCCGCCCGCCGTCTTCGTAATCTGCCAACAACGTTTTGATAAAGTCCCGTGTGCGCTTGGGCTGGATGATGGTATAGAGCGGATGCGCAGCGCGAAAGGTATCCCAGAGCGAAAAAATTGTGTGGTGCGTGTAGTCTTTTGCCGTGTGAATTTTTTTGTCCAAGCCGAGATACTGCCCGTCCACATCCATAAACACGTTGGGTGCGTTCATAGTGTGGTAGAGCGCCGTGTAGAATGTTTGGAGTTGTTCGGTCGTGCCGCCGCCCGTACCCGCATTGCTCACTTGAATTGCCGACAATTCTTTTTCCCACGCAGCATCGGCATCTTGGCGCACTTTGTCAAAATTCCAGTGACTTACTTCGGCTTGCAAATTTTTTCGTGCGCCGTCCAAACTCACAGCAGAGATAGCAACTTTGACGAGAATTTGTTCGCCTTTTTTCGTCGTAAAGCGCACGAAGGCTTTTAGATTTGTGCCGCTTGCGCTGTCGGTTTTGCTACGGAGCGTATCGTTTGTGGCAATGCCAAACGACGCGAATGGCTTGGAAAACTCTGCGACGAAATAGACACGCTGGTCACGCGCCCACGCATCGGAGCGGCGATAGCCCTCGATACGATTTTTTCCGACGACGCGCAGAGTAGATTCCAAGACTTTATCGCGGTGCATCAAATCCAGAATGATGTTTGCTTCCCGGCTTGCCGGAAACGTGTAGCGGTGAACACCGACGCGGTTTGTGGCGGTGAGTTCGGCAAAAATATTATCATCCTCCAACTGCACGGCATAATAACCTGGACGCGCTTGCTCTTTTGCGTGATGAAAACGTGAAGCGTAGCCCTTTCTGCTTGCACTGTCTTCAATTCCCTTCCACGACACCGCGCCCACCGTCGGCATCATCAAAACGTCGCCATACTCCGACACGCCCACACCGCTCAAATGCGTGTGAGAAAAACCATGCACAATAGAATCCGAATAGTGATACCCGGAGCAACCGTCCCATCCCGTCAAGCGCGTGTCGGGGCTGGGTTGTATCATCCCGAACGGGACTACCGCTCCCGGATAGGTGTGTCCGTGCGCATCAGTGCCGACAAAGGGATTAACGAAACTCGTGTATTTCGTGGCGGCTTCTTGTGTCGTTTTGGGCAATGTTTTTTTCTGAACGTTCTGGCTATATGCAGCTTCATAGCTGAAGAGAGCAAGAAACGCAAAGATATTGCAAAGAAAGGTATGGGTGGTCATGGAAGTTGTTGTTTCAGAGATGAGGAAATATTTTTCTATGGTTTCAAGAATGATGGACATTTCACAGCCAACAGAACACAAACACAAACATTTTCGCCTGAAAATACCAGAAGATTTGTTTATCTCCATTACAAGGCGATTGCCAGTATTATTCCGTGCGAATGGAGTAAGCCTTGTTTGACGGCGTTACGTTTGGCAATCGGTATTTTTCCTCTTATTTTCCTTGTGCTTTTCCTTTTGCAAATATATGGTTCTGCGAGTGGAATGTTCTTATTTTTACGAAACGATTCATCGCACAGCACTCATCTTTTTCACTCCATTCTTGTCCTTATGGCACTGCAAGCAGTTACTCTTGGAATTGATATTGGCGGCACAAATACTGTTCTGGGAGTAGTAGATGCGCAAGGCGTTTGTCTTGCCGAAACATTCCTTCAGACTCGTGCCTCCGAGCCGGTTGAGTATTACTTACCGCGTCTCTACGATTCGATTGAGTCGCTCTACTCAACCGTTTCGGCAACGTGCGAAATGAAAGGCATCGGCATTGGTGCGCCGAATGGAAATTATTACTCCGGAACGATTGAGCAAGCAGCAAATTTGAATTGGGGTGATATCGTCTATATGCGTCAGCTTGTCCACGAGCGTTTTGGCGTTCCCGTTGCGCTCACCAACGATGCCAACGCTGCGGCACTCGGCGAAATGCTTTTCGGCGCAGCGCGTGGGATGAAACATTTTCTTGTCGTCACGCTGGGAACGGGTTTAGGTAGTGGGATTGTGGTCAATGGCGATGTACTCTATGGTTCGGACGGTTTCGCAGGAGAACTGGGGCACACGATTGTGAAAGAAAACGGCAGAATGTGCGGCTGCGGGCGGCGCGGGTGCTTGGAAACGTATTCGTCGGCAAGCGGAATACGCCGCACGATGGTCGAACTTTTTGCCGAGCGCACCGAAAGTAGTGGGTTGCGCGATGTAAGTTTTAATGCTATGACCGCAGCAGCTATCAGCTCGGCAGCACAAGCAGGCGACTCACTGGCACAAACGGCATTTGAACTCACGGGCGCTACTCTTGGCAAAGCGCTGGCGAATGTAATTGCGTGTTTCAGTCCCGAAGCCGTGATTCTTTTTGGCGGACTGGCAAATGCGGGAGATTTGATACTGAACCCCACACGCCGTGCGATGGAAGAAACCACGCTAAATATCTTTCAAGGCAAAACACGCTTGCTTCTCTCCGAACTCATGGACAAAAATGCTGCCGTGCTGGGCGCATCGGCGCTGATGTGGAAAGAGTTGGAGAAACTTGGGACACTCTAAGTATATGGATAGAATGATTATGAAATATTTGCACAGACAAGTGGGTGCGACTCTCAGTCTGTTCTACGACATAAAATCTGACTTCGGTAGCACAGACATTCCTGTCTGTGAATTTTTGACTGATACAGATGACACAGACAAGAATGTCTGTGCTACCAAGAAAAGTTTTTTTTCGTGTGCTATAGTCCCGCACCTAATTATCATCTTACACAGTTTGATTCTTTCTCTTGGTACTGCCAACGCAGAAGGTAACGACCGCAAAGAAAAACACATCGTCCTCTCGCCTGCAATGGATGCTGTCGTCATTGGTACACAGTGCCAATACGCTGAGGACACCCGCAAAACGCAAACGATTGACAGCGTAAGTGCGCCCTCGTTTTTACGCTTTGCAGAGAGCTTTCAAGAAAATCTGAATTTTGGCTTCACGCGCTCCGATTACTGGCTGCGCTTCACCATTCAAAACACAGCGACCGACGTAAACGACTGGCTGCTCGAAATTAGCTATCCGCATCTGGACATCATTGAGTTTTACGAACAAGAAGGAAGCAGCACAGGCACAAGCAGCGCCGAGTGGAAGATGAAAAAGTATGGCGATTTTTTACCCTTCGATACGCGCTCAATCAAACATCGTAATTTTGTCATTCCGCTCCACCTACCCGATTCGGCAAAGCGAACATTCTACATTAAAGTCGAAGCATCCGGTTCGCTGCAAGTCCCGATGACAATTTCACGTACCCACGCTTTTTATGCAAAAAGTCTGCAGACGGAAATTCTTTTTGGCTTGCTCTACGGAATTTTGAGTGTAATGGCATTGTACAATCTTTTTGTGTTCTTTTCCCTGCGCTCGGTGTCGTATTTGTTTTACGTGTTGTACATTATCCCTCTCGGCGTGGAGTATTTTGCGGGAAGTGGTCATGCGTATCAGTATTGGTGGTCTGAGTCGTCGTGGTGGCAGAATCAAGTATTTTTGGTGACCAATGGTTTATGGCGGGCGGCACTCTGCGCTTTTGCCTACAAATTTTTGGATGCAAAAGTCTTTCTTCCCGCTTTTCTTCGGTACGCACTCATCACGCTGGGCGGAGTGAGTTTGGGAATGATTGCGGTCAGTATGCTTTTTATCACAGAATTTGTGCGCGTGGCGGGAGCTTTTCAGGTGATTGCCGTTACCACGACCGTTTTGATTTCAGGAGCCGCCGCATGGCAACGCGGAAATAATTCCGCACGATTTTTGGTGATTGCCATGTCCACATTTTTGCTAGGCTCTGTGATTAATATGCTCAGAATTGCCGATATTGTGCCGAGTATGCTTGTCACGGAATACGGCACGCATATTGGTTCGATGATTGAAGTCGTGGTGCTGTCCTTAGCGCTCGCCGACCGTTACCGCATTATGCGCTTAGACAAGGAGCAAACCCAGCAGCAAATGCTCGCCATGCAAACGGAAGCCAATCAGCTTTTGGAAAAAAAAGTGCTTGTGCGCACACGCGAACTGGAAAGCAAAAACGAAGAAATCCAGCGTCAGTTGTTCATTCTGGACACCCAAGCACACGAAATCGGCGAAACAAATGCGGCATTGCAGGAAAAAAACATGCTGTTGGAAGAGGCAAACAACGAACTGAAAGAAGTTTATCACTCGCTCCAAATCGCACAAGCACAAGTCATACAAACCGAAAAAATGGCATCACTGGGGCAACTCACCGCCGGAATCGCGCACGAAATCAACAACCCGATAAACTATATCGTTGGCGGTGTGACGCTGCTGAAAGAAAATATCGGCTTGATAGAGCGGATGCTGGAATTGTACGACCGCGCGGCGAATGAACATCATTTGCATCAATACTTCTCCGAAGTCGAAGCGCTCAAGCGTGAGCAACGCCTCGACGTGCTAATACCGCACACGTTCAAGACCGTCGAGGTGATTGCCGAAGGTGCAAAACGAACCGAAGAAATTGTTCGCGGGCTGCGCACCTTTGCCCGTCCGTATGACAATGCACTCAAGAAAACAAATATCAACGAGAATTTGGACTTGACGGTGGAATTTCTTCAACATCAATGCCGGGGCAGAATTACCATTATCAAACACTACGGCGCACTGCCGGAAATAGAATGTGTGCCGGGCGAACTGAACCAAGTGTTTATGAATATCTTGGTCAATGCTATACAAGCCATACCACCGAAACAACAAGGAGAAATTACCATTCGCACCGAACAAAAAGGCGAAGAAGTGTATATTTGCATAAAAGACAACGGACAAGGTATCAGCCCCGCTAATCGACAAAAGATTTTTGAACCGTTTTTTACGACGAAAGATATTGGCAAAGGCACGGGCTTGGGATTATATATCAGCTTCACGATTATCGAGAAGCATCAAGGCGACATCAGCGTAGAAAGTGCTGAGGGACAAGGCACGGAATTTTGTATTCGCTTGCCGCTTCATCAGAGTTGAGTAAAAGCAGTCATTCTAAACCTCAAAGCAAACACAAATGCACGAACGTCCTACAATTTTGTATGTGGATGATGAAGAGCCAAATCTCTTTATCTTTGCAGGTCTTTTTGAACGGCATTATGAGGTGATTACCTCATCAAGCAGCACAGAAGCTCTTGCCTTATTTAAGTCCCGTCCCATCACGGTCATTCTGGCAGACCAGCGTATGCCCGAGATGACGGGTGTAGAATTTCTGGAACAAGCTCTTGTGCTTGCTCCGGACGCGGTGCGTATTTTGCTGACGGCGTACAGTGACATCGAAGCAGTGATTGCGGCTATCAATTCAGGACAGGTCTATCGCTACATCGCAAAGCCATGGAATAATCACGACCTCAAGATGACGATTGATAGCGCGGTGCACGTCCACCAATTACAGCGCGAGAACAAAGAACTTTTGAAGCATTTATCCGAACACAATCAACTTCTGGAACAAAAAGTAGAACACCGCACACGCGAACTGGACGAAAAAAACAAAGAAAACGAACGCCTCATGCAGCGCGAACTAACGCTTATGGCGCTACAACTCGCTCAAAAAAACGAGCTTTTGGAAGCATTAGAAAACCGCTTGAAGCAAGTGATTCAAAGCACAACCGCCGTGCTGGACGACATTGCCAAAGAAATTCACAGCAGCATCACGGACGAAAAAGCGTGGGAGCCATTTGAAAAGCAATTCTACAATGCCAATCCAGAATTTTTGCAGCGTCTCTACAATCTCTGCCCAACGCTGACACCGATGGAAATAAAAGTCTGCACTCTCCTCAAAATCAATCTCTCCACCAAAGAAATAGCCCATATTTTGTCCGTCAGCTCCGATGCCGTGGAGTTCCACCGCTTGAACGTGCGCAAGAAATTCGATATTCCCCGCTCGCAAAACCTTACATCGTTTTTGAGTCACTTGTAACAATGTTTCTCAACTGGGATTGGTTGAGATTATTTTGATTACGGGGATTATCACGATGAGGACTTTTCCAAAAGACACAGACAGCAAGGCTTCGCTACGAAGACTCTGCATATTCTCTGAGCTTGGTGGAACAAACACTCTTGCCTTTTCACACCCAAAACCTTTTTTGCGTAACTCCATATCGCAATAATCCCAGCAATCAAAATAATCCCAACCAATCCCAGTCTAGTACCAGTATTGTAAAAAATCCCCGACTAAAAGTGCCAGCACAACCATAGTTTTTTTTCACCCTTCTTTCCTAGCCCCTGTTATTAAGCCATTCCTTGTTTTATGATTCCCCATCATGCTGGCATTCGTCTGGTAGTGCTATTGGTATTCCTATATCGTATTTTTGACCCCAGATGCTTGACAAGCAAAGATTATTTGTACAAAAGTGAATAGACGAACGTAACGATGTGATTCAGGAGCAAATGCACACGTTTGTTGTGTGTGTGCGAAGCGAGGTTCGTAAAGTGAGGTGTGTATTCGTGTGTTCATTGGTTTGTGTGTAAAAAAACTGCCTAATTCTTTTCCTTTTTTCATAGTACTATTCCTTGTTGTTTTATGATACGATTTTTTCTCCATAGTGTCCTTGCGCTTGCGTGTGTATGCCTCCTAAGGCTACCGGTGCTTGCACAGGAAAGTACGGTTTCCGGTCAAGTTCTTGACAAAGAAACCAACTCTGCTCTTTCAAGAGTAACCGTGCGCTTAAAAGGCGGCAAAGCTGGTGCAATCACCGATAAAGACGGCAAGTATAAACTCACCTTGCCCTCAGGTGCGGCAGCACAGGGAGTCATTACCTTTTCGTTTATCGGGTACAGAACAGTCGAAGTGCCTATTGCTGGCAAGTCAACGATTGATGCAGCGCTCGAAGTAGATTGGAAATTGCTCGAAGATGTCGTTGTAACGGCTCTTGGTGTGAAAAAAGAAACGAAAAAATTGGGTTACTCCACTGCCGTCGTCAAAGGTGAATCCATGACGCAAGCACGTGAGACCAATATCGCAAATTCACTCGTCGGTAAAGTAGCAGGTGTGAACGTCTCGGCTCCAGCAGCCGGCGCAGCAGGTTCTTCGCGCATAGTTATTCGCGGTAACACATCCATTTCGAGCGACAACCAGCCTTTGTATGTCGTCAATGGTATTCCGATTGACAATTCTAATCTCGGCAGCGCCGGACAATGGGGCGGATTCGATGCAGGCGACGGTATTTCTTCGTTAAACCCTGATGATATCGAAAGCATGAACGTTTTGAAAGGTGCTACGGCAGCCGCTCTCTACGGTTCACGTGCGAAAAACGGTGTAATTTTGATTACCACCAAACGCGGTAGCGGCGGCGGAAAAGGTATCGGCGTTGAATTTAATTCCAACCTCGTCTTTGAAAATATCCGCAACTATCTCGACCCCCAACAGCAGTACGGACAAGGCTTGCGCGGTAATAAACCCTCAAGCGCCGAAGCTGCAAAAACAGCGGGACTTTCCAGCTGGGGTGCGAAATTGGATGGTAGCAACGTCATGCAGTTCGACGGCGTATCGCGTCCGTACTCTGCACAGACCACAAATCTGAGCGACTACTACAAAACGGGCATGACCTTCACCAATACACTTGGTTTGGGTGGTGGGAATGAGAACATCAATTACCGCATTTCTCTTTCAAATTTGAGCAACACTGGAGTTTACCCGAACAGCCTGCTTGATAGAAAAATATTTAGCGCCTCAACAAATTTTAAGCTAAATGATAATCTGAGCGGTGATGCAAGCATTATCTATACCAACGAAACAGCGTCAAACCGCCCCGGACAAAGCGACTCGCCCGGAAACGGTAATTTTGCCATTGGACTTTTGCCCACAAGCCTCAGTGCTTCAACTCTTTTGGGTCAGAGCAAAACAGGTGATGACCAATACCTTAAAGAAATCAATAACTTTACTGATAATGTGTATATCACGAATCCGTACTTTGCGGCACATAAATTCCTCAATTCAACGCAAAAAGACCGCATCATTGCTTCGACGAGTTTGAAGTATTCCTTCACCGATTGGTTGTCCTTGCAAGCGCGTGTTGGTCAGGATTACTACACCTTCCAAAGCAACAGCATTACTCCTTCAGGAACAGCGTACTTGGCAAGCGGTTTCGGTAACGTAACCAAAGGCAGCCAAACCACATCCGAAGTCAACGCAGACGCTTTGCTTACGTTCGACAAAAATATCACCGAAGACTTTTCGCTCACCGCCAGCGTCGGTGCAAATATCCGTCGTGGCAAGACCGAACAATACGGCGTTGCGGGTAATTCCCTCGTATTCCCGAACATTTATAATCCGCAATATGCTATCGGCAGTGTGCCGAGCTATCGCATTTTCCAAAAAGAAATTCAATCGCTCTACGGCTCGGTGGAATTATCTTTCCAAGAAATGTTGTTCCTGAACGCAACAGCCCGCAACGACTGGTTCTCGACAGTGGCAAAAGATAATTATTCGTACTTCTATCCTTCGGTCAGCGCCAGCTTCGTGTTCTCGGAAGTTCTCAAAGCAGATTGGCTGAACTTCGGTAAGGTACGCCTTGCATATGCAAACGTGGGTGGCGACACCGACCCGTATGCAACAAAACTCTATTACAACATCAACGCTGCGAAAATTAACGGCAATCCTATCGGTGGCTTCGACAACACGCTTCCGAACACAACCTTGAAACCTCTCGCCGTTTCAGAAATCGAAGCCGGACTCGAACTCAAACTCTTCGATGCTCGCCTCACACTTGATGCTGCATGGTATCAAAAGGATACTCGCAATGAAATCGTGACTGCGACTATATCGGCTACCTCCGGTTTCCAATCAGCGATTATCAATAACGGTCAGCTGCAAAACACCGGCTTTGAATTCTTGCTCTCCGGCAAAATCATCGAAGGTAAAGATTTTGCATGGACATCGTCCTTCAACTTCAGTGTGAACAATAACAACGTTGTTTCGCTCGCTGAAGGACAAAAGAGCTTGAGCATCGCTACCTCGCGCACCTTTGCAGCATTCGTGCAGCACCGCGTGGGCGAACCGTTTGCACAAATCGTTGCTTACGACTTTGCACGCGACAAAGCAGGAAATATAGTGTACGATGCTGATGGTCTGCCGAAACAAGGTGAATTAGTCTCTATGGGAACAGGCATTCACCCCTACACTGGCGGCTGGGAGAACGAATTTCATGTTGGCAACTTTAGTCTGAGCGCACTGATTGATTTCAAATTCGGCGGCAAAATCTACTCCGCAACCAATGCATATATGTACGCCTTCGGCTTGCACAAGGAGACATTGCCCGGTCGTGACGGTGGCATCACCGGAGTGGGCGTTACCGAAGACGGCAAATCAAACACTAAACTTGTGACAGCAGATAAAGTACAAGACTACTACGGTCGGATTGCGAATCAAATCGGCACTCCGTTCGTGTACGACGCAAGTTTCATCAAACTTCGTCAGGTTAGCATTGGCTATGACTTCCCGACTTCGATGCTGGAGAACACACCCATCCGACGCTTAACGCTCTCCTTGGTGGGACGCAACTTGCTTATTCTGATGAAAAATGTTCCTAACATCGACCCGGAAACAAACATCAACACTACCAATGCACAAGGTCTTGAGCTTGCTGGCATTCCACCAACACGCACCGTTGGTTTCAATTTGAACGTTAAATTCTAAGTTTACTCCTTACAACGTCTATTATTCTTTCTCAAAATTATTATGAAACTCCGCATAAACTCAACCAAAAGTTTTGCAGTCTTTGCTCTGGTGTTCATTGTGGCAACCGGATGTACAAAAGACTTCGAGACCTTGAACACCGACCCGGTGCGCCCTGACGATAAATCGTTCAACTCGGAATACTTGCTCACAACATCACAACTGACCTACACCGGCAGTACGGACTTTAGCTATGAAACATGGCGGACGAACTTGATTTACTGCTCGACCATGATGCAGCACTTCTCACACGTTGCTGGCTATTGGGTTGGCGATAAGTATTTGCTGAATGCCGCATATGCGTCGTCATACTTCGAGCGCTCCTACGATGAGCAAATTCGTATTGTGCAGCACTTAGTGGAACAAACCAAAGGGCAGCCGCAGTACAAAAATCTATATCAAATTTCTCGTATTTTGCGAGTGCTTATTTTCCACCGTCTCACCGATATTTACGGCGACGTACCGTACTTTGGTGGCGGACGAGCATATTACAGCACAGCCGCAGACCGCTTTACTCCGAAGTACGACCAGCAATCAGCAATTTACGCTGACATGCTCAAAGAACTCGATGAAGCGGCAACAGGATTGAGCGCAACCGAACCTGTACCGAATGGCGATTTGTTCTACGGCAAGCTCTCCGGCGCAGCACGAGTGGCAGCATGGAAAAAATTCGCATACTCGCTCATGGTACGCCTTGGTATGCGCCTTACAAAAGTGGATGCAGCACAAGCAAAAACATGGGTAGAAAAAGCAGCAGCAGGCGGTGTGATGCAAAACGCCAACGATAACGCGCTTGTTAATCACGATCTTGCCGGCGACCGTGCAACGGTCAATCGCCTTAGCCAAGTAATGAATCTGCCTTATGAGATTCCGAACATTCGCCTCAGCCGCACATTCGTTGACCTTTTGAAAACAACAAAAGACCCACGCTTGCAGTTCTTGGGCGAACGCGCCGGCGACCAAAGTACAAAACCCGAAGACCAATTGGGTATGCCGAATGGTTATGACTTGTCGGGCGGTGCACAAGATATTTCTAAAGCTCCCGGCTATCCCGGCTCGCTCGACAAATACACACGCCCGAACAATAAAATTGTTGCTCGCATGGACGGTCCAACCTTCATTCTCACCTCGGCGGAAGTAAAACTTTTGCTCGCTGAAGCTGCTGTTCGCGGTTACAGCGTCGGCAAAACAGCCGATGCTCTCTACCAAGAGGCTGTTACCGAAGGTATGCAGTCCGTAGCGCAATTCAGCGCAAGCGCCGTCATTCCTGCAGCCGACATCACGGCATATTTGACCGCAAATCCCTTCAAAGGTTCCGGCTCGACCACTGAGAAACTGGAACAAATCAACACGCAGTTCTGGGTGGCAACATTCTTGAACGACATTGAGTCATGGTCGAATTGGCGTAGAAGCGGTTATCCGCAGCTCACACCCGTTGTCTATCCGGGTAACGCGACGGGAGGCACTATTCCGCGTCGCTTGCCGTATCCCGCTCAAGAAGCTGTTTCTAATGCCCAAAACTATACCGAAGCTGTCGGACGGATTACCGGCGGAAACGTAATGACCAGTCGCGTGTGGTGGGATAAGTAAGTTCGACTTCCAATGTAATTGGAATACATCCACCAAGATACATTCTTTCCTAGAGACCCATTGCGGTCGCTGTTTTCAGCGCTACAAGCACCGCTACAATACACTTTTGCTAGTGTGGCGGTGCTTTTTTTGTTATGTTTTTTTCCTATTGCCATGAGATACTCATTCCCTCTCGTCGTATTCTGCATTCTCTTTGGAAGCCTTTCCCAAAGTCATGCAGCAGACACTACCCCAAAGCAAATACTGCCTATTATCCCTCAACCAGTTGTGGTGCGTGAAGCTCCCACATTGCCCTCCGGGCAGCAAGCAAACGCAACCTTTCAGCTCTCTGAAAAAACGCTCATTCTCACCAACGGCTCACAAACGGAGTCCGACGCAACCGTATTCAACGAATTTCTTGCAGCACATTTTGGCTTTCGTTTGAAAGTGAAACGTGCCGCAGCATCGCAAAAATTATCGGCAGCATCGGTCATTCGCCTCGTAAGCACTAAAATTGAGACAAACAAGCAAACTGCCCATGCCCACAAAGACGCATACACACTCACCATCGGAGAAAAAGAAATTACGATTGCAGGCAATAATGCCGGCGTATTTTATGGTTTGCAAAGCCTCTTGCAATTACTGCCTGCGAGTCAGCCCGCGAACCAAGCATTGAGCAAAAGCACGAAAATGTTTGCACTGCCCACGTGCGTTGTAGAAGATTACCCTCGCTTCGGATGGCGCGGAATGCACCTCGACGTGTCGCGTCATTTTTTTTCGAAAGACTTTGTAAAAAAATATATTGATTATCTTGCGCTCTACAAGATGAACATTTTTCACTGGCACTTGACCGATGATCAAGGCTGGCGCTTGGAAATCAAAAAATATCCGAAACTGACCAGCGTCGGCGCATACCGCAAAGGTACGCTCATCGGGCATTACACCGAAAAACCCGTTCGGTATGATTCCATTCGTTACGGTGGTTATTACACCCAAGCGGATGCTCGCGAAGTAGTCGAGTACGCTCGTAAGCGGCATATTACAGTCGTTCCCGAAATTGAAATGCCCGGACACGCTTCTGCGGCTGTGGCTGCTTATCCTGAACTTGCCAGCACACCCGGACCATTTGAAGTTATCGGAAATTGGGGCGTTTTTTACGATGTGTTTTGCCCAAAAGAAGAAACTTTCCAATTTTTGCAGAACGTTCTGGCAGAAGTCATTGCTATTTTTCCCAGCAAATACATTCACATCGGGGGTGATGAATGCCCGAAAGACCGATGGAAAGAATCTGAGTTTTGTCAAGCGCTCATCAAAAAACAAGGCTTGCAAGACGAACACGAATTGCAAAGCTACTTCATACAGCGCATCGAAAAATTTGTGAACAGCAAAGGTCGGCAGATTATCGGTTGGGATGAAATTTTAGAAGGTGGGCTTGCGCCAAATGCAGCTGTGATGTCGTGGCGTGGTGAAAAAGGCGGTATCGAAGCGGCAAAGCAACATCATCCGGTCGTGATGTCGCCAACAACGACCGTCTATTTCGATTATTATCAATCCCAAAAGCCCGGCGAACCACTTGCTATCGGTGGCTTTGTACCGTTAGACCTAGTTTATCGTTACGAACCTCTTCCGAAAGAACTTACTCCCGCCGAGCAGCAATACATTATCGGTGCACAAGCAAATCTCTGGACAGAATATATCGCCACACCCGACAAGGTCGAATATATGCTTTTGCCACGCCTTTGTGCGCTTGCAGAAGTTGTCTGGACACCGCCCGAGCAAAAAAATTATGACGCTTTTATGGGACGCTTGAAGCAGCACACTCAATTGCTTGATGCAATGAAGGTGAATTATTCTAAATCTGCTCTGCCGTAAAGCTCATAGATACTCAACCTTCGTAACACAGACAGGAGCGTCTGTGCCACAAAGACTTCCCATACTCTTTATTCTTAGTGGAACAGACACTCTTGTCTGTTCATGCAAAAAACCATTTTGCGAACGTCTTATTGGTAAGAGTTGACCACATTTGTAGTTTATTCCGCTATCTTCCGCAATGTTGACACACCACCACCCTTTTGGTTATGAAAGTACAGAACGTCGTTATTGAAGTATGCGCGAATTCGCTCGAATCCGCCATTGCCGCCCAAGCAGGCACGGCAAACCGAATAGAACTCTGCGATAATTTAGGCGAAGGCGGCACTACGCCCAGCTATGGCGCTATCAGCGTCGCCCGAAAACTCTTGGACATAGATATCAACGTCATCATCCGACCACGTGGCGGGGATTTTTTATACTCCGATACTGAATTTGAGGTGATGAAAGCCGATATCAAAATGTGTAAAGAACTTGGCGTTCACGGCGTTGTGCTGGGAATACTTTTGCCAGACGGCAGAGTAGATACGGCGCGTTGCCGTGAACTCATCACACTGGCGGACGGGATGTCGATAACGTTCCATCGCGCTTTCGATATGACCGCCGACCCGCGTCAAGCCTTGGAAGATGTTATTGCGCTTGGTTGTGAGCGTCTGCTGAGTTCGGGACAAGAGCGCTCCGCGCAGCACGGAGCGAAGTTGCTTGCTGAACTTACTGAGCAAGCAGGCGACCGCATTATCATCATGCCCGGCGGCGGCGTAAGCGAAACCAACGTAGCGCAGATTCTCCGCCAAACAAACGCTCGTGAGTTCCACGTCTCCGGCAGGGTCAAGCGCGAGAGTCGGATGGTCTTCCGCAACGAAGACGTTTCAATGGGAAGCGCCGAAGGCATGGAATATGCACTCTCCTTCACCGACAGCGCGCGAGTTCGCGCTATTCGGATGCTTGCGGAAGAAGCACATAATGTGCCACTCACGTATAATTGAAACAGCATTAATCTGGTTTCATTGGCACAGTTCTTTCTTATCTGTGTTTCAAGTATCACCGTCCAGATACTTACTTATCTGACAACACTATGAATTACCGCACTTCGCTTGCTTGCTTGATACTGCTTATGTTATCTGCTGTGAGCACATACTCCGGCGTACAAACGCTGACACTGGATGGCAGCACGTGGCAATTCCGAAAACTGAGCGATGCCGTATGGTTACCCGCCGAAGTTCCTGGGATGGTACATTTGGATTTGCTACGCAATAACAAAATTCCCGACCCGTTCTACGGCACAAACGAAGGCGGTTTGCAATGGATAGACAGCGCGGATTGGGAATATCGCACACAGTTTATCTGCGATTCTGCGTTATTACGACACTCCAACATTGACCTTGTGTTTGAAGGACTCGACACTTTTGCCGAGGTGTTTGTCAATGATTCGCTTGTTCTTCGCGCCGACAATATGTTTCGCACGTGGCGTGTGGACTGCAAGCGCATTGCAAAAAGCGGACGCAATGAACTTCGCATTGTGTTTGCTTCCGCCGTGCGTCGTGGGCGCGAGTTGAGCAAAAATATCCGCCCCACCTTACCGGGCGATGAAAAAGTGTTTACACGCAAAGCACAATATCAATTCGGTTGGGATTGGGGACCACGCTTTGTTTCCTGCGGTGTGTGGCGGTCGGTACAACTGGAAGCATGGAACGATATTCGTGTGGAATCCGTAGCTCTTCGCCAAGAATCGCTGAATGAACACGCGGCGCACCTGCGAGCAGAGTACGAAGTGAATGTTCAAACCAAAGGCACATACATTTTTCGCGTGCAAAACAGAAGTGCTGAAAGCAAAAGTGCTGACGGGCGTTTGCAAACAATAGTCAGTTCGCGCCGTGAGACGCTCAAGCGCGGTGTACAAACCGTGAGCGTAGATTGGGTTATTCCTAAACCCGAACTTTGGTGGTCGAATGGTTTGGGCAAACCGCATTTATACACATTTGCTTGCGAGGTGCTGCCGGATGGCACTGGTAATGAAGTTCTTAGTAGCAAAACCATTTCCATCGGGCTACGAACAATCAAGATTGTGCAACGTCCCGATTCTATGGGCGTAGGTTTTGCCATCGAACTCAACGGGCAGTCTGTTTTTATGAAAGGCGCGAACTACATTCCGCCTGATAGTTTTCTGCCGCGCGTAAAACAAGACACTTACAAGCGCATCGTGCAAGATGCGGCGGCGGCAAATATGAATATGCTCCGCGTCTGGGGCGGCGGCACGTACGAAGCCGATGATTTCTACACACTCTGCGACGAACACGGGATTTTGATTTGGCAAGATTTTATGTTCGCTTGCGCCATGTATCCGGGTGACTCCGCGTTTGTGGAAAATGTTCGCCGCGAAGCCGTTGATAACGTCAAGCGACTGCGGAATCATCCGTGTATTGCGTTGTGGTGCGGCAACAATGAAATTGACGAAGGCTGGCAAAATTGGGGTTGGCAAAAGCAATTCAATTATTCCGCCGCCGATTCTGCGACCGTCTGGCACTGGTACGAAACAGTTTTTCATAAGGTCTTGCCGGATGTAATTGCTCGCTATGACAGCGGACGCTTTTACTGGCGGTCATCTCCTCAATTCGGATGGGGACGGAAAGAAAGTCTCACGCGCGGCGACGCACATTACTGGGGTGTATGGTGGGGCTTAGAACCCTTTTCGATGTACGAGAAGAAAGTCGGGCGCTTTATGAGTGAATATGGCATGCAGTCACTCCCTGCCCTTCCGACAATTGCCGCGATTGCTCCGCCGCCCGAACAGCATCTTACATCCGCAACGATGAAAGTCCACCAGAAGCACCCCACGGGGTACGAAAATATCCAGCAGTATCTTCAGCGCGACTACAAGCAGCCGAAAAATTTTGAGCAGTACGTCTATGTGAGCCAACTTTTGCAAGCGCGAGGTATCACCACGGCAATCGAAGCACATCGCCGCGCAATGCCGTATTGCATGGGAACGTTATACTGGCAGTTGAACGATTGCTGGCAAGTGTCGTCGTGGTCGAGTGTGGATTATGCAGGTCGTTGGAAAGCACTTCATTATGCCGTGAAGGAACTCTACGGCAATCTTTTATTTTTGGTTCAGCGTACACAAGAGCGCACAGACAAAGGCTTTATTATTCATCTTGCCTCAGACATTCCCCATGAAACATCAGGCACGCTCGAAATGCAACTTCGCTCCTTCGACAGCAAAGTGCTGTGGTCGAAATCGCAGATGATAATAGCCAAAGCAAACACCAGTCAGATATGCGCACGGGTACTTGATGCCGAATTGCCAAAAGTAAATACCGCGGAATCGGTGCTGGTAGTGCGTTTCAAAAATGGAACGCAAACGCTTGCCGAAAAACTGTACTATTTCGTTTCGCCGAAAGACTTGAAACTCTCGCTGCCCACGATAGACTACACGCTCACTTCCTCGGCAGCGGGACAATTTCTCACAATTCAGACAAACACGCTTGCGAAAAATGTCTTTCTTCAGCTTCGCGGCGAAGGAGCGAACCGTACAGATGTGCGCTTCAGTAACAATTTTTTCGATGTACTTCCGGGTGAAACAAAAATTGTACGAATTGAATCAGAAAAGCCGTTTGTCGTAACGAAAGAGCAAATTCTTGTCCAATCGCTGATTGATTCGTATTAATTTCTGTAAAGATGTTGTTGTGTACGCTGGAGACGTGTATATTGCTATTGGTACATGGAAACAGAGCAAGAGTCTTGCTTAATAGGATAAAATCAGGACGGCACCACACATTTTTTTTCAACAGTATGAGCAATAATCATTTTTCGCGGCGAACTTTTCTGCAATCTTCCCTTGCAGCACTTGCCCTTCCCCACACTGTACTTGCAAACGAACATAAGACAAACCAACCGGAATATTTTGAAACAAACACTCTTGCACCAGCAACAAAACCGATTATTCTGACAACGTGGGAGCCGAACGTTCCGGCAAATAAAGCTGCGGCTGCCGTTCTGGAGCGTGGCGGCAGGGCGTTGGATGCAATCGAAAAAGGTGTGCGTGTCACCGAAGCCGACCCCAAGGATACAAGCGTGGGCTACGGAGGTTTGCCGGACAGAGATGGTAAAGTAACGTTGGATGCTTCGATTATGGACGAGTTCGGGAATTGCGGCTCGGTGGCGGCATTGGAGCATATCATGCACCCCATTTCGGTTGCGCGTCGGGTGATGGAAAAAACGCAACACGTGATGCTTGCCGGCGACGGTGCGCTTGCTTTTGCACTCAAAGAAGGCTTCAAGCGGGAAAATTTGCTCACACCGTATGCAAAATCTGAGTGGAAAAACTGGCTCAAAGAAGAAAGCAAAAAAAAGAAATTAGAACCACCCCACATTGGCAAAAGCAATCACGATACGATTGGGATGTTGGCACTGGACACGCACGGAAATCTTTCCGGGGCGTGTTCGACAAGCGGTTGGGCATTTAAGCTGCACGGTCGCGTGGGAGATTCGCCCATCATAGGTGCGGGGCTGTACGTGGATAACGAAGTCGGTGCAGCAACATCGTCGGGACTGGGCGAACTTGTTATCAAAGTTGTGGGGAGTTTTCTTGTCACCGAATTTATGCGCAATGGCAAAACTCCGCAGCAAGCCTGTGAACTTGCCGTAGAACGCATCGCCCGCAAGCAACCAGACTACAAAGAACTACAGGTCGGCTTTTTGGCATTAGGGAAAAACGGAGATATTGGTGCGTTTAGCCTTACGAAGGGTTTTAGCTATGCGCTCTATCGCAATGGCGAGCACACGACGCATGAGGCTGCATCGTTTGTTGCGTGATGCTATAGCCCAGTGACTATAACTCATTCCTGTCGGTGCTACCGATAAGAGTCGAGAATACTTGCTTGACCGCAGACTGTGAGTTTATCAGTCACCACTGATTTCACTGACTTTGGCGTGAGAGTATAGACTTTTCTTGCCGTATTCGCGCCAAGACAACGATTCGACCCAATAACCATACTGTTCATATTTCTACAATCTTTGCCAATACATCTCTGAAAACTACGCTCTGCTGTGGGCGTATCAGCCTCATGGGCTGCCGGATTTGGGTAAGCGGATGTCACTTGGTAGATGACTATTGCATTGTTGTGTCAGCAACCTTGCCTGACAACCAAGCTCTCGAACTCTATGCCAAACAATGGATAATCAAGACGCTCTTTGCAGGCTTGAAATCTAGTGACTTCAGTCTATAAACCCCACTTGACTACTACCATTTTTATTTTGAAATTATTACCCCCAATTCTTTGTCAAACTTAGCCCAGACACACAAAGCCCGTGTGCTTCGCGTGGGCTTTGTGTGTCTGGGCTTTGCCTTTTGCAAACCAGATAGATTCTCATTCCAAACAATGTTC
The DNA here is from genome assembly GCA_014654705.1 of Ignavibacteria bacterium. GTDB lineage: Bacteria > Bacteroidota > Ignavibacteria > Kapaibacteriales > UBA4661 > PH2015. The sequence continues at coordinate 19,694 of JACVZY010000058.1, read as the reverse complement.
TATTATTGGCTCTTGAACTCAACACTATTATTTCTAGTGCCGAACAATCACCATTGCTCTACCCACCGCACGGCCAGCAATGACAACTACCCCGTACTGCCCCTCTCGCCAACCAGACACATCAAAAACAACGTCGTTCTCTGTCGCTGCAACGGTCTGCGTCGCAACTTCCTCGCCCATGAGCGTCAGAATTCGTATCACTACTCGTTCCACCGACGACGGCACACCGCCATAGCGAACAGCGAGGCGAACAGAAGCCGGATTCGGAAATGTTCGGACGGTAAGGGCAGATACCGACGGTGGTACGGTGTCGTGTGGTTGCGGGCGCGTAGAATCGGGACGAATCGTTCCTGTTGTGGATGGACGAACATTGCCGTTTGTAGAGGGACGAAGTGTACCAGTTGTTGACGGACGAACGGTGTTTTCGGTAGAACGACGAAGCGTACCAGTTGTGGATGGACGAAGAGTGTTTTCGGTAGAACGACGAAGTGTACCAGTTGTGGATGGACGGATTGTTGCGTTTGTGGAGGGACGAACTGTACCGGACGTGGATGGGCGAGCGGGCTGCTGTTGTGCCACAGACTGTGCACTGTGGAGGACTACGCCGAGGGCGCATACAGCGAGGAAGAAGATGATGGTTTTCATGACTGTTCTCCAAAAAAATAAAATACTGAATAAATTTGTGATAAAGCAAAGAAGGTTCGCGATTCCTTACCCTATCAAAAACAACATGATACGGACGAAGTTACAGTCCAAAACGTCACGATTTTCTATACCCAAAAGTCATGGTGCTCACAAATAAATATCCATAAACCACGATGAAAAAATGTAATTTTGCAGTTCATACTGAGGAATGTTTGAAAAATCAAGTAATCAACGTTTTTCCCGTAGCATATCCTTAGAATTTTCGCATTACCCTTTTGACTATTTCGGAGCAACCCATGATTATTGCGGTGATAAACAACAAAGGCGGTGTCGGTAAGACCACCACGACTGTTCACGTCGGCTATGCGCTCGCGCAGCAGTCCAAACGGGTCTTGTGTGTGGACATGGACGGACAAGCAAATTTACTAATGCACCTATTCTCCTTAGACACAGTGTACGAGATGAAAGATGCAATGAAAGAGGCAAAGGGCATCGGAGAACCGACCGTGCTGCATCACCCGGCAGGATTCGATGTGCTTCCGCTTTCGTTCCATGTGCTAACGCAAAAGCAATATGCAGCGCGTATCGAATCTTTTGCAAAAATGTATGACGTTGTACTCGTGGATTGCCCGCCTTCTCTCGAAACCCGCACACTCGGGGCACTCGACGCTGCCACTGCCGTTCTTATTCCGACCGAAGCCGAATCGCTGAGTTTTAACGGACTGACAAGTCTTATTGAAATGGCGGAAGAACGCAAACTTGCCGTTATCGGTATTGTCGTAACACGCTTTGAAAAGAAAAAAGCGGCGCACAATTTTTATCTGCCGCTCATCGCCAAAGAATTTCGTTCCCTTTTCTCCGGCGCAGTTATTCCTAATAGCGCGGTTTTCCCTTCGGCTTCGGCAATGCAACGCGTGGGCTATGAATGGAACGGTAAAAAAGCAAGTCCTGCGCTGGATGAATACACTAAACTCGCCACAAAAATAGGAGCAATGGTATGAGCAAACGTTTTGCACCGAATCCCACTGCAAGCCTTCGTCGTGTTCAGTCTGTGCGGACGGGCGTGAGTTTGTCGGATATAAAAAACATGGCAGTGGACGACATCCGCACCAATCCGCAGAATACGGTCTTCTTTGTACGCGAAAGCACGGAGTATTTTCAACGTCTGCGCGAGGACATTGAAAAGCGTGGCGTTGTGGTACCGCTCCTCGTCAAGCAAGATGGCATGCTGCTGGCAGGACACAACCGTCTTCAGATTGCCCGCGAAATTGGCTTGCGATTTGTGCCCGTGCAGACGGTACAAGAAGAACTTTCGGAACGCCAAGAGCAAGAATTTATCATTAACGATAATCTTCTCCGTCGGCATCTCAGCATCGAGGAACGCATACGACTCTACAAAATGCTTTTCCCAGAATTCGAGAGCGTTCTGGCAGCTAGCAAACGCGGTGGCGATAAAAAAAGCGCAGAATTCAAAGAACTCAACAAGACGAGCAGCGAAAAAAATCAAAACGACAGTGTCTCTTTGAAAAGTAACATGAAAGGAACGATCCTTCAAAGCGGCAATCAACAAGAACATCAAGCAAGTACGATTCAAGAACTGGCAAAAAAAATTGCGACCACGACGGGACAAAATATTTCGACCGTCAAACAGCAGCTCACCCGTGCGAAACGCGCCGAAAAGCAAAAGACTACGGACGGCAAACTTTCAAATCCCACAACCAAGACGACAAGCAAAAAAAATCAAAACGACACTGTCGTTTTGATTCAGCAATTAGATTCAGTCTTGAGCGCAATCACCTCCGCGCCGGTGGAAGTACAAAAAGCTGTACGGAAGAAATTGGAGAATTTTCTATCAACTTTGGGTGCTTAAACTTTATAGAATACAAAGAAGGTACGGATGTCAAGATGTTTTGTCTATTGGTTCTTCCATCAGACACAAATCTGTTGCAATTGCCTCAATCCGCACTGTCCGCGTTCCCTGACGAAAGACCGGAAATATCATTCTCACTCATACCGCAGCGCCGAAATTGGATTCGCTCGCGCCGCCTTTAGTGTTTGCCAGAGAATTGCCGCCACTGCTGCTCCCAATGCTGCCAGCCCGCCGATGATAAACGACTCCACACCAATCGTGATGCGGAACGCAAAATCTTGTAGCCACCTTTGCATGACCAGATATGCAAGCGGACAAGCCAGCAAAAAAGCAATACCGACCAATTTCAAGAAATCTTTGCTTAGAAGCGTCATCAGACTCAACACCGAAGCGCCCATTACTTTGCGAATGCCGATTTCCTTTGTGCGACGCTCTGCCGTGAAGGCAGCCAGACCGAATAAACCCAAGCATCCCACAAAAACGGCAATGCCCGCAAAGATACCGAAAAGTTGCCCCAGCTTTTCTTCCGATTTGTAGAGCTTATCGAAGCGCTCATCCAAAAATTGATAATCAAATTCATATTCCGGGCGATAGGTCTTCCACTTTGACCGCAAAAATTCAAGCGTCGCTGGAATATTATCGGGGCGGACTTTGATAGAGACTGTTCGCAAACTGCTTTTGCCAACAAGAAACATAAGCGGAACAATACGTTCGCGCATGGACTCGAAATGAAAATCGTTCACTATACCGACGATTTTCCCTTTGCGATCACCGGACTCAAAACTTTTCCCGATAGCATCCGCCGCCGATGTCCAGCCAATAGCTTTGACGGCAGTTTCGTTTAAGATAAATGCTTCGGTAGTGTCGGTACCGAAATCTTTTGAAAAATTCCGTCCTGCAGCCATCGTCATGCCGTAGGTGGGGATGAACGTGTAGTCAATCGGTACACTCGCAATACGGAAATCCATAGACTGCATCACACCATCTTTTTCAGCCTTCCAACCTTGCGAATCCAAGAGCCTGCCCGATGGAATCCGCCGTGACGCACCAACCGACACCACACCCGGATTTTGCTTGAGTTCCGCTTTGATTGATTCTATGCGCTCGCTCATTGCTTGATTGCCCTGAATGGTAACAATATGGTCTTTGGAAAATCCTAAGTCTGCTGTGCGGCAATACTCCACCTGACGACGCACCACACCCATAGAAACGATTAACGCAATAGCAATCGTGAATTGCCCGACGACCAGCACTTTGCGCAAGGCAGCTTTTGAGCGTGTGGAGCCAAGGGCGCGTAAAACTTTAGTAGGTTCGTAGGACGACAGCACAAACGCTGGATAACTCCCCGCCCCCACACCCACGACGAGGGTGATGACGAACAGTCCCACAATAAACCACACCGAGTTGCCGCTCAAAAGCGACAAGTGTAATTCGGAAAACGCATTGAGCCACGGCAGGAGAACTATCACCGCAAGAATACCCAGCACGAGTGCCACAACCGAAATTAATACCGATTCACTCAGAAATTGCATGATGATTTGGCTTCGGAAAGCGCCCATGGTTTTTCGCACCCCCACTTCACGCGCTCTCTCGCTGGAACGGGCAGTGGAAAGATTGATAAAATTCACGCAGGCAATGAAGAGCACCAGTAAAGCCACTGACGAAAAAATCCAGACATATCGAATATCGCCATTAGGCTCCATCTCGGAATCCAGGTGCGAACGCAAGTGAATATCGCTTACCTTTTGGACATTCAGCCGTGTTCGCTGATGCGCCTTGATGTTGGACGGCGGTGCATTGGGCGGCGGAAGCATATGTTTATCCAAAAACGACGGCAAACGCGCCGCAAACTGCTCCGCCGTCATATTCTCCGGCAAAACAATGTAGGTACCATAGTTGTTGCTGCCCCAATTATCCATCGTAAATTCTTCGGGTACAAATTGCTTGAGTGTGATAAACGAGCAGAGAAAATCAAAATGAAAATGGGTATTCAGTGGCAGATTGCGCAGCACGCCCGTTACCTTGAGCGCAACGGTGTCAAACATAATGGTCTGCCCGATAGCTTCGGCATCGCCAAAACAGCGTCTGGCGGCGTCTTCGGTTAGAACAAGCGCATTGGGTTCGGCAAGTGCTGTGGCGGGGTTTCCTTTTGCAAACGGTAGAGCAAAGACGTTGAATATGTTTGGCTCTGCAAAAACAAATCCAGATTCGACAAACGTTTTTGCACCAATCCTGAGCAGCGTTTGCGGTCCGTCTTGCGTTACACGACAGACCTGCTTCAGTTCGGGAAAGTCCTCGCGCAGAAGTGGAGCAAACGGTGGTGCGATGTGTCCCAGATGTAAATTGGTTGCACCATCGGGATTGAGAAACTCTCGCGTTAGACGATAGAGGCGGTCGCTGCTCGGATGATAATTGTCGTAACTGGTCTCGTGCTGCACAAAAAGCAGAATCACGATGCAGCACGCCATACCAATAGCAAGCCCTAGGACGTTGATAAGCGAAAAGACTTTGTTGCGCCGGATGGCGCGAAGGGCAGTGATGAAATAGTTTGCGAACATAGCTTTGCAGAATACATTTGAAATAGTAGATTTGTATGCTTGTTCAATTATTTTTTACCGAACTATGATTACACTCGAGGAAGCGATTCTCATGGGTATAAATGCCCCACGTTCTCACCAACGAATCATTATGCAATTGAGCGGTGAACTCTATTTTTTGTACAAAAAACAAAAAACCATTACGCTTGAACCGCTCTCCGAAACAATGCTGGATGAGGATAAAACAAGCCCGACACCAGATATTATTTTGTCGAACAATGAGACATATGAAACACCGGTTATTATCGAAGTGACGAGAACACGGAGCGTGAAAGCTGATTTGAAAAAAGTGAAAGCCCTCATTCATGCTGACGATTACGGGATAGTCGAAGGTTTTGTCTATGACTACAATCTCAACCGTTGGCATAAATATCACCGCGAAAAAGGCGATATTACCGATAATCCGTCTTTCTGCGAGGCAATCAATCTTGACCTTGCAACGCTTCTTTAAGCGTAAAACATTGGGACGTGCATCGCGGGATTATCAGGAAAAGAATTGGCGGTGTCATCATTCAATAACGACGAAGATACGGCTATGTTCCACACACGGGCAAGCCAAATTGCCTGAAGGCGGAAATCATGTACCTGAGACCCTTGAAATTGTTCCTGAAGTATTGTGTCCGTGGCATATACCGACTAGGCGCTTCTATGCTTTGGGGTCGAGCTGCGGTAATGGTTGCGTTGGGGATTTTGGTGCCGAATCTGACGGGTTTGCTTGGTGATATTTCTCCCATAACTGCGTTGTACTGGCTGGGCTATGAGTATTCAATTGGTATTGCGTTACTGGTCTGGTTGGGCAATCGTTTTATCTGGTTGCAAGAGCGAAAACTCCGACGACATATACCACTGCACATTCTTAAGCCGGGACTGTTTATTGCCGCCACCCTTTTTTATACCGTGCCAATAACGGTGCTGCTTTGTATAGGATGGTTTTGGGTGGCATCGTGGCAAGTGCACTGGGGAATTGTGAAAGACGTAGTGTTTTGTTATGTGCTTGCCTCGTGCTTTGTCACATTTTTTTATGAAACGGTTGTGCTTGCCCGTCGGCGTGAAGATGACCTTCTGCGCATCGAACAGTTGGAGCGGGCAACGGTGCAGGCAGAACTGGAAGCGTTAAAACTCCAACTCGACCCGCACTTTATTTTCAATTCGCTCAATACGCTCTCGCACCTCATCGAAACTCAGCCAAAGGAGGCACTTGAGTTCAATGACAGTCTGGCAGATGTGTATCGGTATATGCTTGCGCACCGCACAAAAACGCTTGTACCGCTCAGCGATGAACTGGCATTTTTGGAAAGTTACTACACGCTTTTGCGCTTGCGTTTCCGCGATGCAGTGCACCTCTCGGTAGAGAGTGCTGTGCAGGCTGACGATTATGCTATCATGCCGTCGGCATTGCAGCTTTTGTTTGAAAATGCCGTGAAACACAATGAACTGGATGAGCAAGCACCGCTTCTGGTCGAGGTACGTATTGATGCTGATTTTGTTAGCCTGAGCAATACCCGTCGTCCGAAGCGGGTTTTGAAAACTCCTACTCAGCAATCCTCTGGCACGGGACTCGTGAATCTGGACGAGCGGGCGAAACTCATCACAAAGCAGGGTATTGCCGTTGTGGAAAGTAGCGAGAAATTTTTTGTACGCATTCCGCTTGTGCGCAAGAGAGATCAAAAGACGCTGCAAGAACTTCATGACGAAAAAGCGCTACAGCTTCGACTCACCACTTCTCAAGCACACGCAATATGAACATTATCATTATCGAAGACGAGCTTCCGGCACGAGAGAAAATAACACGCCTGGCGCGTGAGTACGATACATCAGTAACTATTGTCGGCGAGGCGGGTTCTGTTCGTGAGGCGGTGCGTTTGCTTCCCGCCACGCAGGCAGATATTATTTTGATGGACATTCAGTTATCCGATGGTGTTGCATTTGAAATTTTTGAGCAATGCCGCGTAGATACGCCGGTTATTTTCACAACTGCGTACGATGAATATCTTACCGACGCATTTTCGCATAACGGTATTAATTATCTTTTGAAACCCATTCAGCGCGAAAAGCTGCATCAGGCTTTTGCACAATATGCGCGATTGAAAGAACATTTTGCACAGGAGATACCACAAGCTGGTGCGCAAACTGTACAGAATATTTTGCAGCAACTTGGGTTTGTGGGAGTGGCAGCAGCGCACTACAAGGAGCGTATTGTTCTTCAGAAGGGTCGTGAGTACGTGCCTATGAATGTGAACGACATCGCATATTTTTTCACGGAGCATCGTATCGTGTCGGTCTTTACGCATCAGGGCGAGCGGTATTTCACGGATAAACATTTATCGGATGTGGAAATAGAACTTGACCCAACAATTTTTTTTCGGCTGAATCGAAACTATGTAGCGCACATTCGGGCGATTCAAAAATTTAGACCTGAAGCAAAAGGGAAAATTGTGATTGACCTTACGCCCAAGCCTGACGATGTTGTAATTGTAAGCCAAGAGCGAGCAGCAGCATTTCGGTCATGGATGGAACGGTGAGCTGTTGCTTTTCTTGGTTCTTGTTAGAAGAAGTTCGGCATGACCGCGCCACAGCCTTTCCAAATCTAATTTGCGTGAAATTTCTTTTGTATGGTGTAACTAACGGCTCTATCCTAGAAGATACGATACCGGACGAGGTGGTAAAGAATGGTACCTTGGCGCTCCCTTAAAGAATGTTTAAATCGTTTATAAGTCCGTTTAATACGTTTACGGTTTGTAAGTTTTGTTTTTTCAAAGATTTGCCGTTTGATAAGGGGAGTATTTGTATGAAGAAAAGGGAGTATTTGTATGAAATAGGGGGAGTATTTGTATGAAATAGGGGGAGTATTTGTATGAAGAAATTGTAGCAATAGGGGGAGTATTTGTATGAAAGTGAAAAAATAGGGGGAGTATTTGTATGAAAATCGTCGTAATCGCTTCTACAATAAAACGATACACTGCCTTTGAATGCTTAATAAGGGGAGTATTTGTATGAAATAGGGGGAGTATTTGTATGAAGAAAAGTATATCTTTTTACACGGAATTTTTTGGGATGCACTATCATTGTAACATTTTGATTTTCAATGTGCTGTGGTGCTTTGGAAAAGAATTGTTTTTTCTGTAAACTTGTAGGCAAGAAATTTTTTCGGACGAGTACAAGACTGCAATATGGCGCTAACAGTAAAGAAAAATAATGCGGTGATTCATATTTCTAACGTGATCACGGGCTTTGAGCGGCGGCTCTACAATGAACTCTTGGGGATTGCGCAACCGGATTTAGCCGGGACTTTGCGGCAGTTTCAGATTCCCGTTGCAGACATTCTCCGTATCATGGACGTTGATCCCCGCAATGTGGATTACCTGCGGCAAGCACTCAAGGCAATGATGGATACGCACATTGAGTTTAATCTTTTGGGCAGGGACAACAATGATTGGCAGTTTGTCCAGCTTTTTTCTGCTGCGGGCGTGAGCAATGGTACGCTCACGTGGGAGTACCCGGAATTTATCATCAAGCAGCTTGGTCGCCCCGAAACCTACACGATTTTGTCGTTGTTGGAAATGCGGCAGCTCGACAGCAAATACACACTGGCATTATACGAACTCATCAAGAGTTTTGAGAAAGTGGGGCGCACCGGTGTTATCGAAATTGATACCTTGCAAAAACTGATGGGGGTGGAGTATGGAAACGTTAAAGATTTTTTCAAATGCGTTCTCCAGCCGGCGCTTCGGGAGTTACGCCAAAAAACGGGTTGGAACGTAGAAGAAAAGAAAGTGAAAAAGGGACGGAGTATTGTGGGTATAAAATTTATCCTTGCCAAGCCGGCAAAAGCCACGCCTGCGCTTACACGTTCATCGGAAAAGCAACTGCTTGAGGTTCGGAAAGAGAGTGCCACAAAGGAAAAAGATTATGATGCCTTAGCGCTCAGAATGCCAACGAAAGAACTGAACATTATCATTGAGAAAGCAAAAGAGCGCGTCCCGCAATATGTCCTCGAAAATTTTGCAGAAGATACGCCGTCGTACATGGTCTCGTATCGGATTGAACGCAATAAACTTATTGATGTGTATTATGCAGAACATTCCGCTTAACAATCTCTTCTCTTTATAGCGAATTATAGCGAAGCCTTCTTACCATACGGCCGCCCGCACCCCTTCCCCCAACATTATCGCTTCCCTCCAAAATAACCGTTTACCCAAAAATTTACCGTTCACCCAATTTTTCGACCGTTTACCCAATATTTCTTCTTTTCTGCTTGGTTGCGAGATAATTTTGTGCCATGCAAACCTACGTTGTCATTATCGAACATTACGACCTGCCCCGAAACGGCAGACGGCTCTACGGTGCTTTTGTGCCGGATGTGCCGGGCTGCACTGCCACGGGCTACAGTGTTGAGCAGGTGCTTGAACGTATACGACAGGCACTTGCTACCGTTCTTGAGGCTCTGCAAATGGCAGGACGAGAAATTCCGTCCGCTCATAGCCTCGAAGAACATAAAGAGCAATCTAAATGCTCCGATACTTCTCTTTTGGGTGCAAATAGCATTGTAGCGATGATTGATGTACAGGTTGCTTACCGAAGCATTGCTCGTGCAGCATGAGTGATGGCGGTCGTGCATTGAACCCGAAAGGTTCATATTTTTTCTCAGATTCTTCCTTTCTCTAAAATCTGGTCTGGTAAATTTATGCTTGTTATTCGTACCTCTCGCGTTGGTGTTCGCTTTGTGATCAAATCTCTTGCACGGCTCTTTGCCGGGCTAACTCTGGTGTTGTGCCTTGTTGGTATTTCGGCATTGCAGGCGCAAACGCTGCAAGCGCAGAAAAATACCTTCTTCATCGAAAACAAAGGGCAATGGGGCGGGAATGCCTTGGGTACGCCGCGATTCCTCGCCAAGACGCCCGGTGCTTCTGTCTGGGTCATGGACGACAGTTTTGTCTATGATTTCCGCCGCAAAGAGCGTGAGAAAGGTTTTAGCTCAGATGCTTCTCTCCCGAAATATGAGCGCGAAGAAGCCGAGCGCAAACACACTCGCACCGTCGGGCACGTAGTCAAAATGCGCTTCGCTGATACCGATGCTTCGGGCAAACCCGTTTCATCACCCTCAGTCTTTCCGGTGAGTGCAGGGGCGAATAAACAAAGCGGCTATCACAATTATTTCTTCGGACCGGACAGCACACAATGGCGCAGTAACATTCCGCTTTGGGGCGAAGTACAGATGAAGAATATTGCCAACGGTGCAGATGCACGAATCTACTTCGACGGCGGCTCGGTGCGCTACGACGTGATTGTGGCTCCGGGCTACGATCCGAAACGTTTGGCGTTGGAGTTCGAGGGCTTGGAAACGGGTAAAATCCGTGTGAACAACAGTGGCGAACTTGTGATGCAAACCAGCATCGGCGAGGTAACTCAAGGTAAACTCTTTGCCTATCAAGAAGACAAAAGCGGCAAGAAAACGCCTGTGCCATGCCGATTTGAAATTCGCCAAGGTGGGAAAGTGTCGTTTGCCTTAGGCTTGTATGACCGCTCGCGTCCGCTTGTGATTGACCCCGTTTTGTATTCTACCTACATTGGCGGAGCTGGAGTTGATGTGAGCGAACATCTTACCATTGATGCGAGCGGTAATGTGTATGTAACAGGCAACACAAGCGGTAGTTTTCCGACAACGGCTGGAGCGTATCAAACCACATTCGGAACAGGAGCAAATGATGCGTTTGTTACCAAACTCAACCCAACAGGAACTGCGTTGGTCTATTCTACCTACATCGGCGGGACGGGGGACGACAGAGGGCGGAATATTGCTGTGGACGGAAGCGGTAGCGTTGTTGTTGCGGGCTACACAAGCGGCGGCTTTCCGACAACAGCCGGAGTATATCAAACCGTTTATGGTGGTAATACATTCGATGCTTTTGTTACGAGATTAAATGCAGCCGGGACGGCACTGGTCTATTCCACCTATCTCGGAGGCGCGGGAGCCGACCAAGGGTTTGGAATTGCTTTGGATGCAGGCGGCAACGCATATGCTATCGGTCAGGCTTCTGCCGGTTTCCCGACGACTGTGGGAGCATATCAGACTGTGGTCGGTGGTGCCACTGATGCCTTTGTTACAAAATTAAGCCCAACAGGGACGGCTGTCTATTCCACGTTTCTCGGTGGAACAGGATCCGAAAACAGTTTTGCTATTGCTGTGGATGCAAGCGGTAATGCGTACGTTACAGGCAATGCCGTCGCTGGCTTCCCGACAACAGGAGGGGCATATCAAACCGTTTTTGGCACCGGCGCACGTGACGCATTTGTTACAAAGTTGAACGCAGCAGGTTCGGCATTGGTCTATTCCACCTATTTGGGCGGAGCGGGCGATGAACGCGGATATGGTATTGCTGTGGATGCAAGTGGTAATGCCCATATTGCCGGTTATACAACAGGTAGTTTTCCCACGACTGGGGGAGTGTTTCAAACCACGTTTGGCGGCGGAGCGCGTGATGGATATGTTACCAAATTAGATGCAGCAGGTTCGGCACTGCTCTATTCTACCTATCTTGGCGGTGCGGGGTCGGATGAATGTCAAGGTTTGGTACTGGACGCAAGTGGAAATGTCGTCGTTGCGGGATTAGCAGGCACAGGCTTCCCGACAACGGCAGACCAAACCGCCTTTGGTGGTGGTACAAGTGACGCATTTGTTTCCAGACTGAATGCAACAGGTTCATTTTTAGACTATTCCAGCTATGTCGGCGGAACAGGGAATGATATTGGCTATGGTGTGGCAAGAGATGCAAGCAATAATGTGTACATTGCCGGCGAAACAAGTGGTAGTTTTCCGACAACGGCGGGAGTGTATCAGACCACATTTGGCGGTGGAGCATCCGATGTTTTTGTTGCAAAACTTGGCACTCCTCTTCCGATGAACGTTGCGGGGAATCTTCCGCCCTTTACGCCACGCCCAGCTACTACGCCGCAAATGAACACTGTGAATGCTGCCTTGGCAACGAACATCGTTCTTCCCTTTAGCCAAAATCTCAATGCCGGTACGGTGAATGCACCGAACTTCCGCATTCATTCGTCCTTCATGGGCTTGAAAACGGCAACCTACGGCGTGGCAGCAGCAACGGCAACCCTGAATCCGGGAGCAAATTTCCGCTATGGCGAACAAGTCTGGGTAAGCGTAACCAACGCCCAAAGCTCAAGTGGCGTGAATACTCGCCCTTTTGTGATGAGTTTTAAAGCGTTGGCAGGTGCGGGTCCGGCTACACTCTACCCCGTCAATTCCTACGCGATTCCACATTTTCTCTGGGGCGGTGCAATGGGCGATTTCAACAAAGACGGAAACATGGATTATGTCTTTGGTTCAGACGCAGGTGCGCCCAATAATCTTCTGTATTATTATCGTGGCAATGGTACAGGGAATTTTACATTCCGTTCTTCAACGCAGTACACCACAGGCGGCGGACGCGACATCGTTGTGGGTGATTTTAACAACGATACATGGCCCGATGTTGCACAATGCACGAGGACAGCAAATACTATTGATATTTTTCTCAATAACGGAGCAGGTGATTTTCTTGCACCAACCGCTATCCCTGCACCTGCAGGATCGTACGGCATTTGCGCGGCAGACTTTAATGCCGATGGCAATCTTGATTTGGCATCGGTGGATTACAATACTACGCTACAGATTATCCTTGGTAATGGAGCAGGTGGCTTTGGGACACCGACATTTGTAGCAGGTGGTGTGGTCTCACCCGCAGCGAATGTGAGAGCGGCGGATTTTGACGGCGACGGCGATATAGACCTTGCCGTCATCAGTCAGGTAGCAGCAGCAAATAATCTCCGCATTTTTGACAATAACGGCTTGGGAACATTTACCGTAAGCCAATCTCTAACGGTTACTGCCGCGAACTCGTTGGATATTGGCGATATTGACGGTGATGTGAACAACACGCCGGATATTGTTACCATCAATGCCACGACGATGCAGGTTTACCGCAACACTGGCGGTTTGTTTTCGTTAGCACAAACTCTTGCCTTGCCGATTTCTTTGAGTGGAAATGCAGAGATCAATCTCGGCGATATGGACGGCGACGGTGATTTAGACGCAGTGATGGAGCGGGGAACAATCTGCCGCAACGACGGGACAGGGAATTTTGCCTACTTTTCCTCATCAAATTACGCAGCATTGGGCAATATCGCGCAAGCACTGGGCGACATTGACAACGACGGCGACCTCGACATGATTTTTACCAACTACGGCGGCTCCATGGAAGTCTTAAGAAATGGTACGCAGCCCTTCATAACGACGTTTGCTCCTGCCCGCAACGTAAACAACGCAGCTCTGGCAGCAAACATAGCGCCGACCTTTAACCAGACCATGAACGCCGCAGCAGCTTCAGCGGCGGTGATGAAAGTCTGGGGTGGCTTTACGGGCTTAAAGACGACCGGTGCATATTCGGGGGGCGGCACGGTAACACCGACCTTTAATCCGGGATCTAATTTCCGTCGGGGCGAACAGGTGTGGGTAACGGTGACGAATGCGCAGACAAGTTTAGCGGGAAGTGTGGGCATAGCAGCGCGTCCGATGGTCTATGGTTTTCGTGCGGCGGCGGGCGTGGGTCCGGCGACATTTCCTGTTCAATCCTCCGGCTCTCCCTTTGCTGTTGGGACAAATCCGTCTGACATTGCTGCGGGTGATTTTGACGGTGATGGCGACATTGATCTTGCTGTGTCGAATGCAGGTACGAATAATGTAAGCATTCTCTTGAACACGGGTACGGGTTCGTATGCCGCTGCGGTGAATTATGCGGCAGGAACGCAGCCATATGGAATCACCGCAGGCGATTTCGATAACGACGGCGACCTTGACCTTGCCGTGGCGAATCGCACGACGAATAATGTAAGCATTCTTTTGAACAACGGTGCAGGAGTGTACGCAGCGGCGGTGAATTATGCCGTCGGGACGTTTCCCAACGTGATTGTTGCGGGCGATTTTGACGGTGACGGTGACCTCGATTTGGCTGTGGCGAATAACACCACCAATAATGTGAGCATCCTCCTGAATATAGGTACGGGGGCATTTGCTGCGGCTGTAAACTATGCCGTCGGAACATTGGCGATTGGGGTCACGTGCGGCGATCTCGACGGCGACGGCGACCTTGATCTTGCGGTGTCGAATTACAGCAGCAGCAATGTGAGTATTCTCTTAAACTCCGGAGCGGGCACATTTGCGGCGGCGGTGAACTATGCCGTCGGGACAAACCCGAACGTCATCACCTCCGGGGATTTCGACGGCGATGGCGACCTTGACCTCGCTACGTCGAATGCTACCGGCAATAATATAAGCATTCTCTTGAATACTGGCACGGGCGCTTACGCAGCGGCAGTCAACTATCCTACCGGGGCAACCACCTATTCGGTTATCGCCGGAGATTTCGATGGTGATGGCGATTTGGACCTTGCAGGAACCAATAGCAGTAATAATGTATTTATTATGCTAAACACAGGTGCGGGAGTCTTTGGTGCTGCGGTGAATTATCCCGTAGGGACTTCTCCGTGGCGAGTCTTTGCCGCCGATCTTGACGGCGACGGCGACCTCGATCTTGCGACATCCAATAATGGTAGTACCAACGTTTCAATTTTGCTGAATACGCCCCTCCTCACGGTCTTGGGCAACGTCCCGCCCTTCACGCCGCGCCCCACCACCACGCCGCTCCTGAACACGATGAACGTCGGTACACCGGCGGGTTCGCCCGTGAAAGTACCGACAAATATTGGTATCACCTTCTCACAAAATGTAACGGCAGCCACCTTCAGCGATGTCGGCGCAAATAACGCCCGGAATGTGATGAAAGTCCACGGCACAACTTCGCGCGGGTATCGTTCCGGCACAGGCTTTTCGGGAGCGGGCGCAACGATGACGTTTACCACCACAGCAAACTTCAACGTCGGCGAACAGGTCTGGGTAACGGTAACCAATGCCCAAAGCACGGCAGGTGTACCGACGCGCCCGTTTGTGATGGGTGTGCGGACGCGGGCAGGCACGGGACCGGGAAATTTTATGTTTGGAGGGAATATTGCTGCGGGAACAAATCCCATGTCCATTACGACAGGTGATTTCGACGGCGACGGCGATGTTGACCTTGCTGCCGCCAATGGCGGAAGCAACAACGCAAGCATTTTTCTGAATACCGGTACAGGTGCCTTTGCTGCGGCGGTGAATTATCCCGTCGGCACAAACCCTTACGGAATCACAGTAGGAGATTTCGACAACGACGGCGATATTGACCTCGCCACGGCAAACTTCAATACTGCCAACGTTAGTATTCTGCTGAATAACGGCAACGGAACCTTTGCGGCAGCCGCGAACTATGGGGCGGGAACAAATCCCTCCAATCTTGCCGCTGCCGATTTCGACGGCGACGGCTATCTTGACCTTGTTGTATCGAACAGAGGCAGTGCCAATGTGAGCGTTCTCCGCAATAACGGGAACGGTACTTTTGCCGGCACTGTCAATTATGCCGCTGGAGGGCAACCCTACGGCGTTACGCCGGGGGATTTCGACGGCGACGGCGATATTGACTTTATTGTGGCAAATAACACGGGTATTTCCTTTACCGTCTTCCACAATACAGGTTCGGGAGTATTTGTCGCCGGCGTAACATATCCCGTGACGGGAGCAATTATCATCAATAGCGGTGATTTCGACGATGACGGCGACCTTGATGTGGCGGTTGCGGGTGCTTCAACGCTGACGGTGATGTTCAATTCCGGAACGGGGACGTTTGTAGGAGCGACGACGTACGCAATGGGAACCGGTACACAGGGTATTGCTGTCGGCGATTTCGATGGCGACGGCGATTTGGATATAGGCTGCTCCAATTCGACATCGGTTAATATAAGTTGGATGCTCAATAACGGTGCAGGTGTTTTTGGAGCGGTGTCGAGCGTTGCTGGTGTGGGTGCTCCTCGGCATAACATTACCGCGGACTTTGACGGCGACGGCGATTTGGATATTGCCTCAGCCAATCAAGGCGGCAATAATATCTCAGTTTTTTTCAATCAAGCTCCCATGACGGTCTTGGGCAACGTTCCGCCTTTCACGCCGCGCCCGATGACCACGCCGCTTATGAACACCATGAACGTCGGCACGCCCGCAGGTTCGCCCATGAAAGTGCCGATGAGCATTGATGTCACCTTCTCGCAAAATGCAACGGCGGCAACCTTCACCGACCCGACAGCTCGCATTGTGATGAAAGTTTTCGGCACAACTTCGCGCGGGTATCGTTCCGGCACAGGCTTTTCGGGTGCAGGCGCGACAATGACCTTCACGACGACAGCAAACTTCAACGTCGGCGAACAAGTGTGGGTGAGTGTTACCAATGCCCAAAGCATGGGTGGAGCATTCACGCGCCCCTTTGTGATGGGTGTGCGGACACGGGCAGGTGCGGGTCCGGCAACGTTTGTCCCCGGTTTGAGCCCATCTGCCACTGCTCCTTTTTCCGCGATGAGTGGTGATTTCGACGGTGATGGTGACCTCGACCTTATTACAATCAGCGGAGCAGGTAACAATGTGGAGGTTCTCTTGAATAACGGCGCAGGTGTATTTGCTGCGCCGGTAAGTTATGCCGTCGGTACAAATCCGGCTTCCATTGCAACGGGTGACTTTGACAGTGACGGCGACCTTGACCTTGCCGTAACGAATAACGGAAGTGCTAATGTGAGCATCCTCAGGAACAATGGTTCGGGTGTGTTTGCAGCAGCAGTAAATTACCCATTCGGCACCCCCGCAGGTATTGTGGCTGGTGATTTTGACGGTGACGGCGATATTGATATTGCCACGACAAATGTAGGCGCCAATACTGTCAGTATAAGTCTAAACAATGGAGCAGGCGTATTTGCTGCTGCGATCACATATCCTATTGGTACCAGTCCTCGACTTATGACCTGCGGTGATTTTGACGGCGACGGCGACATAGATATTGCAACAGCCAATAGTGGTAGTAACAACGTGAGTATCCTTCTTAACTCAGGCTTTGGTACCTTTGCTGCGG
This sequence comes from Ignavibacteria bacterium, assembly GCA_014654705.1. Classification (GTDB taxonomy): domain Bacteria; phylum Bacteroidota; class Ignavibacteria; order Kapaibacteriales; family UBA4661; genus PH2015. The sequence continues at coordinate 2,544 of JACVZY010000058.1, read as the reverse complement.
CAGTAAATTATGCTATGGGATTGGCGGGACCATTTTCCGTCAGCAATGGTGATCTTGATAATGACGGAGACCTCGACCTTGTTATAGGGTACAGTGGTAGTGCATTTGTGAGTGTCCTCCTCAACAATGGCACTGGTGTGTTTGCTGCTCCGGTCAATTACGCTCCGGGCGGTACTCCATCATTTGCAGAGTGTGTTGATTTCGATGGTGATGGTGATCTTGATATTGCCACCGCTAATTTTTCTACCAACAACGTTGGTATTCTCCTGAACAATGGTGCAGGTGTATTTGCGGCGGCAGTGAATTATGCGGCGGGTGTAAACTCACGCCACTTAACTACCGGCGACCTCGATGGTGACGGAGATATGGATATTGCCGTGGCAAATGCTGGCAGTAGCTTCGTTTCTATTTTGTTAAACGCCGTTCCGATGACCGTCCTCGGCAACGTCCCGCCCTACACGCCGCGCCCGACGACTACTCCACTGATGAACACGATGAACGTCGGTACGCCCGCAGGTTCGCCCATGAAAGTACCGATGAACATTGACATTACGTTCAATCAAAGTGCAACCACTGCCACCTTCACCAACGGTGCAAGCCCGAATGCCCGTGACGTGATGAAAGTTCATGGCACGACCTCTCGTGGCTATCGCTCCGGTACAGGATTTTCCGGTGCAGGCGCGGCGATGACGTTCACAACGACGGCAAACTTCAACGTCGGCGAACACGTCTGGGTAACGGTGACGAATGCCCAAAGCACGGGCGGCGCATTCACGCGCCCCTTTGTGATGGGTGTGCGGACGCGGGCGGGAACGGGACCTGCCATGTTTGTTCCGGGACCTGTGCTGCCCGTAGCGCCCGGCACAACGCCCCAAACAACCGTCAGTGGCGATTTTGACGGCGACGGCGACCTTGATCTTGCCGTGGCGAATTTTGGCTCCGGTAATTTGAGCGTTTTACTGAACACTGGTTCGGGAGCGTTTGCCGCTGCCGTCGTGTATGCGGTGGGCGGTGGTGTCAAAGGTCTGGTAGCTGGAGATTTTAATAATGACGGATTGCTTGACCTTGCCGTACCCAATAGCGGGGGAAGTTTGCGAGTATTGATTAATGCTGGCGCGGGGACATTTCCGACATCGGCGCTTTCCACACCGGGAAGTGCATTGCAAGCCCTAACCTCCGCCGATTTTAACGCTGACGGATTTATGGATCTTGCTGCCGCCGACAACGGCACCAATTCAGTTCGTATTATTCTGAACGCCGGTACAGGTGCGGGAACATTTTTAGCGGCAACAAATTATGCCGTAGGTGCAAATCCGTTTGCCATTACATGCGGCGATTTCGACGGCGACGGCGATATTGATCTTGCCGTGCCCAATCGCGATGCGAATAACGTCAGTATCCTGATGAATAATGGAGCGGGTGTTTTTACAACGGCGGTCAACTATACCGTCGGAACAAGACCGATGAGTATTGTCAGTGGTGATTTTAACAATGATGGTCTTCTTGATCTCGCTGTTGCAAATAACACGACGAATAACATGAGCATCTTGATAAACAGCACGGTGACTCCCGGTACATTTGCCGCTGCGGTGAATTATGCGGCAGGAACAACGCCGGAGTCCGTAACGGCTCAGGATTTCGACGGCGACGGTGACCTCGACCTCGCCGTAGCAAATTTCGGTAGCAATAATGTGATGGTGTTTACTAATAGCAACATTACTCCCGGAACATTTTCCGCATCGGGAATCTACGCGGTCGGGACGAGTCCGATTTCTATAACAGGTGGTGATTTCGACGGCGATGGCGATCTCGACCTTGCCGTGGCAAATCTAACGAGCAACGATGTTTCGATTTTGCTGAATGCATTGCCGATGAATGTTTTGGGCAACGTCCCACCCTTCACACCTCGCCCCACCACTACGCCGCTTTTGAACACCATGAACGTCGGTACGCCCGCAGGTTCGCCTATGAAAGTACCGATGAATACCGTTCCGACGGGCATCAGCGTCACCTTCTCCCAAAATGCAACGGCGGCAACCTTTACCGACCCGACAGCGCGAAATGTGATGAAAGTCTTTGGAACAACTTCGCAAGGCTACCGCTCCGGCACAGGCTTTTCGGGTGCAGGTGCGACGATGAATTTTACCACCACCGCAAACTTCGATGTTGGTGAGCAGGTATGGGTAACGGTTACCAACGCCCAAAGCACGGGCGGGGCATTCACACGTCCCTTTGTGATGGGCTTCCGCACACGAGCGGGTGCAGGTCCGGGGACGTTTGTTCCCGGTTCTACCCCTGCCGTGGGTACAGTCCCACGCTCGGTGTCGTTCGGGGATGTGGACGGGGACGGAGATTTGGATATGGCTGTGGCGAATAATAGCAGCAACAACGTAAGCGTCCTCGTGAACACGGGTGGGGGCGCGTACGCGGCGGCGGTGAATTATCCGGCGGGGACAAACCCATTCTCGGTGTCGTTCGGGGATGTGGATGGGGACGGAGATTTGGATATGGCTGTGGCGAATACTGGTAGCAACAACGTAAGCG
>JACVZY010000057.1 GCA_014654705.1 Ignavibacteria bacterium | reverse complement strand
TTCTTCTATCACGATTATCTGGGCAATCCAGTTTTAACTTTTAATTGGCATTTATAGTTGTTTTTGATAAATCCTGTCCTAGCGGCGATTATCCTGTATCCGTTCAATAAGTCGTTTCACCGAGCTTTCATGAATCTCCATAACGTCAGAGGAAAGAAGAATGATGGCAAGAGTGAGAGATAGTTCGATTTGGTAGTTAAATATATTAAGCGAATACATTGCCCCCATAACCAAAATACCTGCCTGAATAAGCTGGATTACCTTCATCTCACCGCCTGCAAAACTGGGGAATTTAATGGTTATCCAATGAAAAAGAGCCATATTTAGATAACATACAATAACCGCCATTACATACCCTACCCAATCGGGCATTTGAGTAATTAATTCATTACGAATGAGCATAGAAATAATATTAGCATGAAGGACAACGGCATACATATCCGGTGGGTTTTTGCCAACGTAGTTTTTTGCGGCAGGCGTCCAGAATTTATTGCGAATATCGTTGGGGTTATCAAAGGGCTGCCCCATAAATCCTAAGAGAACAATTTTCCCTTTCACTAACGAACCATACATTGCGACTGCAGAATCCAAGTCCATTCCCGGCTCAATGTCAATTTGAATAAACTTGTTAAAGCTACCGCGATAATTGATGAGTTCTTTCTTTTCTCCACGTTCTTTTATTTGCTTGATAGTCCCCGGTTTCCATCGCTCTGCGATTTCCAGTGCAAAAGCACTTATCATTGTATCTTTCTTCATAAGTGAAGAATCTTTAACCTTGTAATCAGGTTCAAAATCACGTATTGTTTGTGCTGTATTCTTATTCTTTTCATCGGCGGTGAAACTTGTGTGTCCGTAGCTAACATTGGGTAACTGAAATTTTGGATGAGGGGGTTGTAACTTCAAGAACATCGGTTTTTTCTCGTCACTATTCCACTCTGATAGTTTTGCTGCCATGACGACATATTTTGCGGACTGAATAGCATCAATAAGCGCAAGGTCAACTTCCGGCTCTTTTTCGCTGCTCAAAAGTGGGTCAATGCCGATAACTTTGGGCTGCATTGCTGCGAGCACTTTGGTCTGCATCGCTATTTCGGCACGATTTCGCCCCACATTCACCAAAATAATATTTTCATCCACAACAGCGTCATCTTGTCGCCATTGGGAATACACTATATCGGTAAAGCTAAAATCTGCTAAGGCTTGCTGAATCGGGTCAAAAATTTCAATATTACCAGGAGAGTAGTAAATAAGAGCAATTAAGCCAAAAATGGATGCAGTCGAATACACATTCCGCATATTGAAAACGTAATCTAGCAAAAAACCACGTGGTTTCGGCTTCGGCGGCGGGACGTTGATAGAGCGGACGGTTTTGGCGACCTCTTGCATCGCCCAACGACGGGTTGACCATTTTAAGCGCATTGCAGATTCCTCCTGAAAGTAAATGTTAAGTGTTGAGTTCTAAATGTTGAATCTGGAAAGTCATGCGGCGATTGATACTGAGTTCATAACCGTGCCCAACGATATTTCGCATCATTTCCGCCCATTTTGCCAGTGATACAGCGCAATCGCCGTCGAAGCTGCGACATTGAGCGAATTAGCTGCGTCATAGTCGGCAAGCGGTGTCATCGGTATTTCTACAACAAGATCACAAGCAGAAAGAATATCGACTGACAGCCCGTGCGCTTCACTACCAAAGATAAAAATGCTTTCCTGAGAGAAAGAAACTGTGTGCAGAGAACGAGCCTGAGCGCTTGTTTCAAGGGCAATATGCTGTACGCTTGGGCGCGAATGTCTCATTTCCTCAAGCGCAGAAGTGAGATTACTTATGCGGTACACGGTGAGCGCAAAAATCCCACCCAGCGAAACCCGCACCGCCCTGCGTAAATACGGACTACACGTGGCGCTATCTACTACCAAGCTGTGTACGCCAAACGCCGCGCAGTTCCGTACAATAGAGCCAACATTTTCTGCATCTGCCACGCCGCACAAACACACCGCCGGAAGCTCAAGAGTAGGGAGATGTTCGCTGAAATAAGGCACGTGCGGCACAACAGCGAGAGCCATCACACCTTCATGCAAAGTATAGCCCACGATAGCGCTCATCAGCGTATCGTCTGCCGTGAGGCGATGCTCCCAAGCGAGACCTTTCGCATCCAAAAGCGCGGCGAATTCTTCGTGATAGTGCCGAGTAGCAAAGAAAGAACGAATTTCACACTTACTTGTAAGCAGGCGGCGAATGACCTTGCTATTTTCTACTACAAAAAGTTTTTCCTCTACATTACGCGATGAGATTTCACGCAGGCTGCGATACGGTGCTATACGTGGGTCGTCGAGGGAAGTAATAACAACCATAAGCCTTATTCCACGCCCGAAACGTCATCAATCCGAATTTCCAGATTCCATAGCGCCGCAAGCCAGTCCATAAATTCCGTATTCTCACCCACAAGCGCATTGATAGTACTTGCTTCCAGCACTGTGCCGTAGATGAGTTCGCGCACATCGGGGTCGGTAATGGTTTTCAACATATTGCGCAAATCATCTTCACCATAGCGCCCATCTAAGTCGTCGAGCGTGTCAATGTACCGTTCACGACCAATTGCATCCATGAGCCAACGCACAAACTCTTCTTCCTGTTCGTTCAAGAGCTTATCCGCCATAACGACGCGCTCTATAATGCCCACCAGCGCAAGCGTTTCGGATTGTTGTAAATTGTGCAGTTCCATATCGGCATTTCCAAAAACAAGTGCAAAATAGCTTCACCTTGACAGCCGCTACAAGATACAATCTGATTTTCTTTAGCGCAACAAAAGATTTTGTGCGGGCGCATTTTTCCTATGCTTTTTCCACATTTTGTATGTGCGCTTCAGAGCGGTCTTGTTTGCGGATAATCTTCACAGTGTCTCCTGTATTCAGATTGTCCGATGCTGCCAGAATGCGCCCCCCATGTTCAAGTAGCGCAAAGCCTTTGTTCAATGGTGCGTAAGGATGCAGCGAGGCAAGATGTAGTGCAAGCGCGTCCAGACGTTGCGTTTTCTGCTGAATAATTCTCGGTAGCGTTGTGTTCATACGGGTTTGGTAATCATCCACCCGTTGTTGTCGGCGGTGTAATTCATCGGGAAAGCGTGGTAGTGCACTGTTGCCTGACAAAAAAGTAATGCGCTGCCGAAGCATGGCAAATCGCTGCTCCATTGTACGATGCAAATACGCCTCAGTGCCTTGCAAAGTGCTCCAAAGCTCGTTCTGGTCACGGACGGCAATCTCAGCCGCAGCAGTAGGCGTGGCAGCGCGAACATCGGCAACAAAATCGGCAATAGTAAAATCAATTTCATGCCCGACGGCAGAAATAATAGGCTTGACGGAAGAGAAAATCGCTTCGGCAACTATTTCTGTATTGAACGCCCACAGGTCTTCAATCGAACCGCCGCCACGTCCCACAATTAGTACGTCGCAATCGGTAGCATTCAGTTCCGCAATGGCACGGGCGATATCTTCCGCCGCGCCGTCGCCTTGCACTAAAGTCGGGCGCACAACAACTTCCGCCGCAGGCATCCGCCGTGCCAGCGTAGCAATGACATCGCGCACAGCTGCGCCGGTGGGCGAGGTAGCCACGCCAATTTTCGTGGGGTAGCGCGGCAACGGCTTCTTGTATGCCGCATCAAACCAGCCGCGCTCGTATAATTCTCGTTTTAGTGCCTCAAATGCTAATTGCAAGTCGCCCGCTCCTAGTGGCTCCAGCGAACGACACTCAAGCTGCACCGCGCCTTGTGGAGCGTACATTGTTACCTTCCCACGCGCTATCACGCTCATACCGTTGGCGGGCGTAAAGCGTAGGGGTGAGCTGCGCCACATCACGGCTTTGAGCTGTGCATTGCTGTCCTTGAGCGAGAAATACCGATGCCCAGAGGAATGATTGACAAAATTCGATATTTCGCCACGCACAACGACGCTCCCGAAGCTGTCTTCAAGGGTGTGCTGAACGGCGCGTGTAATATCGCTGACCGAGAGAATGTTGTCAGAGGAGGTCATAGAATGTTTCTAGAAAATTCCATTGTGGTATATACTCAATAAGCAACGATGGACTTTGATGTAAGGTGGAGTTCACAGAACAACGCCAATATAGTATTTCGTCAGTTATTTCCTGCGTTATTTCCTGCGCTACCCGTGTATGATATCCGAAGGAGATACCCTTTCTTTTATCTCAGGAATGATTTTTTTTTTGCTCCTGAGTTACTTATTCGATGCGATTTACTATATTGCTCACCGCCTTTGTGTGTACTGTGTCCGTACCACTAATCACCATTTTATTTTGTGTTTCTTTTTTAGGAGGATTTATGCAGAAGGTTATACGCTATACGTACATACTATTGATTCTTCTTGCTCTCAATAGTACCAGTATCGTCGCACAGCAGCAGACGGTACCGACGACCAATCTCGAGGAGCTCTCATTGGAAGATTTGCTCAATGTCGAAATTAGCGTTGCGTCCAACGTTATTTCCGACAAAGACAAACAGCCTGTTTCCGTTACTACCATTACTCGCCGCCAGTTAGAACTCTGCGGCGCTCGCACACTTGCTGATGCCTTGATGTTTTTTGTACCCGGATTTTTCGTTACCGAAGACCAAGACGACGTAATTATGGCGTTTCGTGGTCTTGCTCCTGACAACAATTCAAAAGTGATGCTGCTTTTGAACGGACAGAATATGAACACTGAATTTTTCTGGGGTCCTCCATATGCGCTTTTAACGGCATCGAACTATACATTTATTGAGCGCGTCGAAGTGATTCGCGGACCCGGTTCCGTCACACTGGGGCAAGGGGCACTTTTAGGCGTTATCAACATTGTAACAGCAAAAGGTGCAGATTTGAAAGGCGATGGCGCTATTGGTTTAGACGCTGCCGTGAGCGCCGGAGCAGATAATTTGCTGTTGGGGCAAGTGATGGGACGTGCCAAGATAGGCGATGCCAAAGCCGCATTTACTATCTCGCGCGGTGCATATGGTGGGCAGCAATATCGTAATGAAGGCAATGCGCGTCGTGAAAATCAGGGCTTTGCCGGCGGAACTGCTTTCGATATGGGACATCGCCTTAAGCGCAACGATAATCTTTTTGTGCAGGGCAATATCGAATACAAAGGGCTTGAGATTAACGCGCTCTATGCAGACAACCAGCAGGATTTATATAATTTCTACCGTGACCGCGAGGTCTTTGGGCAGTCGCTCACGGCTTTGAATGTGGCATACAAGTTCCAGTTCAGCAAAGACATTCAACTCAAAACGTCTGCTTCGTTTATCCAAGATGATATTCGGTTGTCCTCCCTGACGGGCACTACTATGGGCGGCACACGCGAAGACCGCTACGGCGCTTCGGCAGTACTGACGGCGGACAATCTTTTCAAAGGCAATAAACTCGCCGTCGGCGTGGAATATCGCCGCTATGAGATGGGCAAGAAGAATCGTTTTGGTAATAATTTTATTGCGAACGTCATCGGAAAATTCAACCCCGCTACCGCCAACACCGACCTTGTGATGGGGTATCGCAACGATATTAACGTCATCTCGGTCTTTGCCGAAGATTTCTACTCGGTCAACGAGCAACTCGATGTTTTCGCCGCAGCCCGCTTTGATAGCCATACCGGCTGGGGAACGAATATCTCACCCCGCATTGGTGCGCTCTTTGCGGCGAATAAGGATTTGCGTTTTCGCTTGGGTTATCAAATGGGCTTTCGCGGCGGTGTGGGCTTGACGTATAGCGGTGGTTATCGCAATGACGGCTATTTGCGGAGTTCAAACTTGCAAAACATCGAATCAGCACGGATTCCGGGCGAAACAAATCGACCGATTGTACGCCCTGAGATTATGAACAGCATCGAATTTGCCGTCAATTACCAGATTCTGCCGGGTTTGAAGGTGGATGCGGTTGGTTTTTACAACATCGTTAATAGTATTCTCGATGTCGGTGTTATCTATAAAGACCCGGTTAGTGGCACGATGCCGCAGCCATCGCAATTTAATATGGTACCTGTCGGAAGCGGCGCAACACGCGACGTACCGGGCGATTGGAACGGCTTTTGGTTCTTCAAAAATGCCTCCGGCAGCCTTAGTCAATGGGGCGCGGAAGCGACGCTTTCGTACTCGAGCGATATTTGGAATGTGAGCTTTAGCCATTCGCTTGTGAAAGTTGCTTCGGTAACAGCAGAGCAGGAAGCAGATGCGCGGAGCGGCAACAGTATGTATCTCACATTGGACAAGACATCGAATAGTATTCGCCACAAAGTATATCCCGAAAATGTCACGCGCCTGAACGTTTTGGCGACACCGTTCAAAGGCTTTGACGTTGCTGTGAACGGTATGCTGTATTCGGATTGGCTTGCTCCCGACGGCTCGATTGGCAAAGGAGCATTGCTGCTGAATGTCGGCGCAAGTTATGATATTTTGCCCAATGTCGAACTTTCCGTGAATGTAGCAAATATAGCGAACCAAACGCCGCTTTACCCGATGAACGCTAATGCTGGTGGTCCGGGCTTGCAACCAGGCGCACCGACGATTGAAACGACCACATTCTGGGGACGCTTGCGCGTTCATTTCTGAGATTGATATAAATCACTTTGCTGATTGTGGAGTGCAAACGCACGTTTGTCCGTGAAATTTTCCGTATTTTTATGCGTATATTCACGGAGGCAAGCCAAAACGTTTGCACTCCATTTGTTTTTTGTACCACCCCCTACGTAACTATGCCCAAGCCGACTACATCCTTTCAAAGCCTTATTTCATCAAGCATACAAGCCTCTATTGCTACCAAAGAGCGCCTTCTTGCCGAATGTGCCGAAGCAATCGGGGCGGCGGGTAATCTTCTTGCCTCCACGCTGGAGAACAGCGGTAAAATCTTGCTATGCGGCAATGGCGGCAGTGCTGCCGATGCGCAGCATATCGCAGCAGAACTGGTGATTCGCTACCGTTCGGGTGTGAATCGTCGTGCGCTTCCGGCACTCGCGCTCACGGTTGACCCGTCTATGCTGACCGCTGGGGCAAATGATTTGGGTTATGATGCAGTGTTTGCGCGAGGTGTGGAGGCTCTTGGTCGCAAGGGAGATGCACTTATCGCCATTACCACCAGTGGAAATTCGCCGAGCGTTATGCGGGCTGCAGAAGCAGCAAAAGCGCAAGGAATAAGCGTCATCGGGCTTTTGGGCTGCGGTGGAGGAAACATGCTGTCTCTTTGCGATATGGCAGTGATTGTGCCAAGTACTGTAACGGCGCGGATACAGGAATCGCATATTCTCGTGGGGCATATTTGGTGCGAAATGATCGAAGAAACCTTGTTTCCCGACCTCTTTCCGGCTGCATGATAAGCAACGAGGCTTCCACCATCTTGCTCAAGCATTACACCGAGCAATCGCCTCTTTACGATGAAATGTGGGCAAATGCGCCGTTCCATCCGTCTCCGCACGACCATTGGAAGCCGCTTGTCAAAGAATTGGAGCAAATGGGCAGCGCGGAACTACACCGACGCTCACTGGAAATTCAACGTCTTCTGCGAGAAAACGGCGTTACATACAGTATTTACAACGACCCCAAGGGCTTGCATCGTGCATGGAAGCTAGACCCTGTGCCGTTTGTGGTCGGCGAATATGACTGGCAGTTGATAGAGCGCGGATTGCAGCAACGAGTGGAACTTTTGAACTTGATTTTATCAGACATCTACGGTGAACGACGCTTGATTAGGCAAGGCTTGTTGCCTCCTGAGTTTATCTACGCTCATAGCGGTTTTCTGCACCCCTGCGTCGGCATCGCTTTCCCCACTTCCGAGGCAATGCACCGCCAATTACGCATTTATGCGGCAGATATGGCGCGTGGACCCGACAACCGAATGTGGATAGTAAGCGACCGCACCCAAGCACCATCCGGTGCGGGGTATGCGTTGGAAAACCGTTTGGTGATGAACCGTGCTTTTCCTGATGCCTTTGCGGGGATGACCTCGTCAGGAACGACCGTTCGGAGGCTCGTGCCATTTTTTGCGGCATTGCAAGAGAGTTTGCTGGCGACTGCGCCTGAGTGGAATAGGAACCCTCATGTCGTCGTGCTCACGCCCGGACCGGGTAATGAAGCGCACTTTGAACACGCCTATCTCGCCTCCTCGCTTGGGTACTCACTTGTGCAGGGCGAAGACTTGACGGTGCGCGATGGTTATGTTTGGCTGCGGTCATTAGGAGGCTTGCAGCGCGTGGATGTGATTCTTCGTCGTGTGGATGACAGTTTTTGTGACCCTTTGGAACTTCGTCCCTATTCCCAACTCGGCGTGGCGGGTCTGGTGGAAGCCGTGCGGCGTGGCAATGTGTCAATTGCGAACCCACTCGGGAGCGGCGTTCTGGAGAATCCGGCGCTCATGGCGTTTTTGCCCAATCTTGCCCGCCATTTTTTGGGCGAAGATTTGATACTACCGTCCGCAGCGACGTGGTGGTGCGGCGAGGAAAAAGAATTACAATACGTTCTGGCAAATCTTTCCTCACTCATTATCAAACCAATTGACCGCCAGTCCAAGCCTCATGCAGTTTTTGGGTATGAACTCTCCCGCGAGGAATTAGAACGACTCCGCACGGCGATCGAGCGCGAACCGTACCGCTACGTCGGGCAGGAATATGTCAATTTTTCAACAGCGCCGTCGTTTGTCAATGGAATCTTAGAGCCAAGATATGCCGTTTTGCGCAGTTTTCTGATTGCCCAAAAAGACGGTTATGCTGTTATGCCCGGTGGACTTACTCGCGCTGCAAGTGATCAAAATACATTTCTGGTCTCGAATCAAGCCGGAGGTGTGAGCAAAGACACATGGGTACTGGCTTCCGTGCCGGAAGAGTCTCCCTATCGCGTACAAGGCAGCGAAGATTCTTCGGGCGAGGGCGAGCAGACACCAATAGCGCAGGAATACTCGCTTTCCAGCCGCACGGCAGAAAATCTTTTTTGGGTGGGGCGTTATGCGGAGCGTGCGCAGACGACGGCACGACTGCTCCGCACTATTCTTCAGCAACGAGCTGAACTTGTACCGCAGGGCTTCGCGCAAGGCATTTCGGAGGGTAGCAGTAGCACCGACACCGCTTTTATTCAAACGCTGCTACGCACATTGACGCAAATGACGATGACGTACCCGGGCTTTATCGGCAACAACAGCGAAGAAAGATTATTGCATCCCGAAGCAGAATTGCTTTCGGTAACGCTGGATACGGCACGAGCCGGAAGTCTTACCTCAACATTGCAAGCCTTCACGCGCTCAGTCTATGCAGTGCGCGAGCGGCTTTCCGCCGATACATGGCGCGTAATAGGAGATATGGAGCGGTATTGGGATGAATTAGTGTCAGCAATATCTCATAGCGACACGGAGATTTCCAATGAATCACGCTTGCGTCTGGCGCAGACGGCTCTCGACCGCGTGATTGCTTCTCTGGCAGCATTTCTGGGGCTTAATATGGAAAGTATGGGCTATGATGAAGGTTGGTTCTTGCTGGATGCGGGTAGGCGCTTGGAACGGACGTTGCAAATGGCTTCCATGCTACGCTCAATGCTGACCTTTAAGCAAGAAGTACCAATAGAACAGCTTCTACTGGAGCAAATATTGGACTTGAACGAATGCCTGATGACGTACCGCTCGCGCTATCGTTCACGGCTACACTTTGCGCCCGCACTAGATTTATTGCTCTTTGACCGTACCAATCCTCGCTCAATGATCTATCAACTGGAGCGCTTGCAAAAGCGTGTGGAGGACTTGCCCCATAAACGCAATGAACAAGACTTTTCGCGCCTTGCTCATCAGGAGCGACTGGTCTTGGAGGCGCTTACTGCCTTACGCCTTGCCGATACACGAAGCCTTGCTGAAACCGATATGAACGCGATGCGCACCGCACTAGAGGCTCTTTTAAGCATGGTAAGCGACCGCACAGCACAGGTTTCATCGGCAATTACACAAGAGTTTTTTAATCATGCTCAGGTGCAGCAGCAGATTGCGTAACGTACAACGTGCTTCAAATTGAACGATCAGCACAAAAATAATTGATTGCCAAAGGAAATCACGCAAACTTTTCCTAACTTTGCGACTTCGTGTTCGCAGCGACATTACGCATTATGCACGTTGCTGTCAAACTTTTCTTACACCATGGACGGCGCACCCATGCTTCAACGCTTGACAATTCGGCACTTTACGCTTATCGAAGAACTCGACCTTGAGCTTGGTCGTGGCTTAAACATCATCACGGGCGAGACCGGCGCTGGAAAGTCCATCATCGTGGACGCGCTGTTGCTGCTTTTTGGTGAGCGCGGCTCTGCGGAATATGTCCGCAAGGGCGCACCAAAAGCCGTGATTGAAGGTAGCTTTGTGATTACGGGGAACAAATATATTCAGCCGCTTTTGGAGGAGCACGAAATTGAACACGACGGCGAAGGACTGCTGCTGCGCCGTGAAATCTCCGAAAAAGGTACCTCGCGGTCATTTATCAACGATTCTCCCGTCGCCGTCGGCGTTATGCGCGAAGTTGGGGCGCAGCTTGTGGATTTTCATGGTCAGCACGAGCATCAATCACTTCTACGGGCGGAAGCGCACGTGAATTTTATTGACAATTTTGAGGGCGTATTGCCTCGCTTGGAGGCGTACCAAGAGCACTTTGCTACGCTGCGTAGGCAAATACACGAGCGCGCAGAACTTGCCTCGCGTGAGCTTGCACTTCGGCAGCAAGCGGAGTTCCGGCGATTTCAATTAGAAGAAATCGAACAAGTGAACCCCCAACGCGACGAGGAAGAAAGCCTTGAGCAAGAACTGGCATTGCGCGAAAACGCCGAGCAGTTGCATGACCTCACGTACCGCTTGACGACGCTTTTGTATGACGATGACGATTCGGTGCGCGACCGTCTGGCGACGGCAAAAAACCTTCTTGATGAATTAGCAGAGATAGACAAAGAATTTGCGGAATACCGCAGCGAATGTCAGTCAGCGATTGCGGTGGTGGGCGAGATTGCGAAATTTGCGCATAATTACCGCGAGAATATTGAATTTCAGCCGGAGCGTTTGGAGCAGATACGATACCGCTTGCAGCAATTATCGCGCTTGCGCAAGAAGTACGGCGGCGCTTCGGAACTCTTCGCAAAGTGGGATGAATTTAAGAAAGATGCCGAATTGACCGAAAACTTTGAAGCAGCAGAAGAGCGCCTTACCCGAAGCATCGAAGAGACACGCGAGACGCTTGCCAAAGCAGCACAGATACTCTCAGAGCAGCGCAAAAAAGTGGCTGCAAAAATTGAAAAGACCATTATTGCCACGCTCCAAAATTTGGGGATGCCGCATATTCGCTTTGCGGTCAATTTTTCTCGTGAGGTTGCCGTCGGGATAAGTCCTGATGCGGTGTATGTTACGCTTGACGGGGAACGTGTGGTGGCATACCCGAATGGTGCGGAAAAAGTGGAGTTTCTTATTGCGGCTAATCCGGGCGAAGAACTGAAGCCGATGGCACGAATTGCTTCGGGCGGAGAAATTTCGCGAGTCATGCTTTCACTCAAAGCGGCACTTGCCGAATCCGACCGCCTGCCGATGATGGTGTTTGATGAGATTGATACAGGGATAAGCGGGCGTATTGCGCAAAAAGTGGGCAAGACGATGAAGGAATTATCAAAGCATCCGCAGATTATCGCCATTACGCACCAGCCGCAGATAGCAGCGCTTGCCGACACGCACATCATGGTCGAAAAACGCCAAACGGCGACGACAACTCGTATCTCGGCTGTCGTACTCACGGAGGAGGAACGTATTTACGAAGTAGCACGGCTTCTGAGCGGCGAAGAAATCACGAATGCTGCTCTGGAAAGTGCGAAAGAGTTGGTGCGGGCAGAATGAGGTGGGGTGCTACAAATAGCAAGTAACCATCTCAAACCTTATGTATTGAGCCTGCAAAGGATAAAGTACGCAGCATAACAAGTGTATCGGCGTAGTGGATGAGAATGAAATACGACTAAAAATCTTCCATCACATATTCCTCCGATACTGCCCACCAACCTCATACAACGCCCCCGAAATCTGCCCCAAACTGCACACCTTCGCCGCTTCCATTAGCTCCGCAAAGATATTTTGATTGTTGATAGCAGCCATTTGCAAGCGTTTTAATGCTGCCCCAGAGACCGTATTATTCCTCGCTTGGAAGGCACGGAGCGATGCAATTTGCGCCCGCTTTTCTTCTTCGGTGGCGCGGATAACCTCTTTGGGTGCTGTGTAGGCGGGTTTATCTTTCGGGAGGTACGTGTTTACGCCAATGATGGGCAATTCGCCTGTGTGCTTGAGCATTTCGTAGTGCATGGACTCTTCTTGGATTTTGTTGCGTTGGTACATCGTTTCCATTGCACCCAGCACACCGCCTCGCTCTGCGATTCTGCGGAATTCCGTCATTACGGCTTCTTCCACCAAATCCGTCAGTTCTTCAATAATGAATGAGCCTTGAAGTGGGTTCTCGTTCTTTGCTAAACCCAGTTCGCGGTTGATGATAAGCTGAATCGCTACGGCACGGCGCACGGATTCTTCGGTCGGTGTGGTGATTGCTTCGTCGTAGGCGTTGGTGTGGAGCGAGTTGCAATTATCGTAGATGGCGTAGAGCGCCTGAAGCGTCGTGCGAATATCGTTAAAATCAATCTCTTGAGCATGCAGGCTGCGTCCCGATGTCTGGATGTGATACTTCAGCATTTGCGAACGCTCGTTTGCACCGTACTTGTTTTTCATTGCCTTTGCCCAGATGCGGCGCGCCACCCGCCCGATAACTGAATACTCAGGGTCAATACCATTTGAGAAAAAGAACGAAAGATTCGGCGCAAAATCATCAATCTTCATACCGCGCGACAGGTAGTATTCCACAAACGTAAAGCCATTGGAAAGCGTGAAAGCAAGCTGCGAGATAGGATTTGCACCCGCTTCGGCGATGTGATACCCCGAAATCGAAACCGAATAAAAATTCCGCACCTTTTCGTCAATAAAATATTGCTGAATGTCGCCCATCATGCGCAGCGCAAACTCCGTCGAAAAAATACAGGTATTCTGCGCTTGGTCTTCTTTCAAAATGTCGGCTTGCACCGTACCGCGTACTTGCTTGAGGGTGTCGGCTTTGATGGTGTCGTAAATGTCCGACGGCAGCACATCAGCACCCGTCACACCAAGCAACATCAGTCCCAGCCCATCGTTGCTTTCGGGAAGTTCGCCCACGTAACAAGGGGTTGCAACCCCTTGTTCAGCATATTTTGCAGCAATTTTTGCTTTTACCTCAGCTTCCAAGCCGTTTTCGCGGATATACTTCTCGCATTGCTGGTCAATAGCCGCGTTCATAAAGAAGGCAAGCAGCATCGGTGCTGGTCCGTTGATGGTCATCGAAACGCTGGTGGAGGGCTTGCAAAGGTCAAAGCCGGAATAGAGCTTTTTTGCGTCGTCCAGCGTGGCAATTGAAACGCCCGAATTGCCAATTTTACCATAAATGTCGGGGCGCTCGTCGGGGTCTTCGCCGTAGAGCGTAACGCTGTCGAAGGCAGTCGAGAGGCGGGCTGCGGGCATTCCTGCCGAGAGATAATGAAAGCGTTTATTCGTGCGCTCCGGTGCGCCTTCGCCCGCAAACATTCGCGTCGGGTCTTCGCCCTCGCGCTTGAACGGGTAAATGCCGGCGGTGTAAGGAAACTCACCGGGAAAATTTTCCGTCATGCTCCACCGTACGACTTCGCCGTAGTCATCGAACTGCGGAACACCAATTTTTGGTATTTGCTGATGTGAAAGCGATTCCGTGAAATTCTCCACTTTGATTTCTTTGCCGCGCACAGAGTAGGTGTAGTGAGGAGTTCGATAATTTTCTTTTTTCGTCTGCCACGTTGCGAGGATATGCGCGGTTTCGTGATGAAGCTGTTGCTTACATTTTTCGTATAATGCCTCTAATTCCAATACGGCTGCACTTTTGTAAGTATGACCATTACTGCCGTTGGCGGATTTTTCGTTCGTAGAATGTCCGTTCGGAGCGGTTTTGGAGGCATTGGCAGAGGTTGTTGTGGAAGAAGTTTTCATTGTCATTCAAAAAAAGAAAAATGGAACACACAATTTTTTGGGAAAATACCGCTTGAAAGCGAGTTTATGTCAAGCATACAAGTCATCAAGAAAAAGTGACTCTTTCACTAATTCGAGGTGCAGTAAGGCACCCAGATCAGCAATATCAAACATCAACCAGTAGCCATTCTGACGGAGATGCAGTTCCACTAAACGCTCGTTCTGCTAGCGATTTGATGGATAAACCTCTGCAAGGTTCACGGTTGCTTGTATAGCAGTAAATTCTATCAAGCCATTTTCCGGCTCGACGAGCTCCCATCGTCCTTGCGTATTGAGGCGAAAGAGTCGTACTGACGGCATTTGCTGCTCAAAAAAAGCAATTTCTTCGAGCGACGGAATACTGCGGTAATAGTCGAACTTATCCGAAAGATCGTATCCGGCAGTGCTAGGTGAGAGTATTTCAATAATCACGGTCGGATTGGTGAGTTGATAGCCATGTTGTTGTATGAAGACAGGTTCACCGCGCACAATGCTAATGTCGGGGTAAAGAATACGATTGTAGGTCGGCACAGCAACTTTGAGACCGCTACCATACGTCGTATATTCAGGTTCGGGAAGTTGATTCCCAAGGATATAAGCCAAGCGCATTATCAAGCGCTCGTGAAAAGGTGATGCTCCGGGCATAATGATAATATCTCCATTGTGAAATTCATGGCGTACTTCCGTCGCATCTTCAAAAATCATGTAGTCTTCTACCGTAGCACCAGTACGCACGACGGCACGCTCTTCGGTAAGCATCGAAATATCAGACGTTTCCATAGACAATCTTTCATTGAAAAAGAGAAATAGCGGTTTTACTCTTCATTCTGCGACAATGCCGAAGCCACATAGTGCATGATGGCAATCAAGCGCGAATAGTTCATCCGTTTCGGTCCGATAAGTCCTATTGTGCCAACCGCATTTGCAGAGGCATAGCGGTATTTCGTGGTCAAAAGACTATATTCTTCCATGAGTGAAGAATCCATTTCGCTGCCAATGGCAATGCTCACAGCGCCTTCTTGAGCGGCAGAATTTTCCAGCAAATGAACAATAATTTCTTCACTTTCGATAAGCTCAATAATGCTCCGAACACGAGATGGGGAGCCAAATTCAGGATGGTCGAACAAATGCTGCGCTCCGGCGATATGCACCGTACCTCCGGGCGCAATGTGGTCGCTCAAAAGAGAATCTGCCGAATCCACAAAAAGACGAATAAGCGCGTGGTTGTCAAATTCTGTATCGCTCACAAGATTTTGAAGATTTGCACGGATAAAATCCAGCGATTTTCCTGCAAGCCGCTCATTCAAGGCACGCGCCAAATCTTCACACTGCGCGGATTCCAATTCAAACGATGCCTCCAGCGAAAGTGTCCGCACAATGTCGGAATTGAGCGTCAGTACTACCAAAAGGCGATGCGATGCAAGCAAAAAAAGTTCGATTTTGTTAATGGTTGCGTGCGCAATCTGTGGCATTCGCACAACGCTTAAATAGCGCGAGAGCGAACCCAAAATTTTAGACACATCCTTCAAAGCCGCGTCGTGGTGCTTGGCAGCGAGAATATTCTGCTGAATACTGGCTATTTCCGGCTTCGGCAAATGCTCAATATCCATGAGTGAATCCACGTAATAGCGATATCCTTTGTCCGTTGGGATGCGCCCCGACGACGTGTGCGGTTGTGCTATAAAGCCCATCTCTTCGAGGTCAGACATTGCATTGCGCAGCGTGGCGGGGCTAAGATGCAACTCTTCCTGCAAAAATTTTGAGAGATTACGCGAACCAACGGGCGTTGCATCCAAAATAAAATTTTGGACAATCGCCTGAAGAATAGAGCGCTCGCGGACGGAGAGGTCGCGCTCGGCGGTGTGACGGGGAAATGCGGTGTTTTTCATAAAGATTTCGAGTGAAGTGAACTGCACAAAACTACGACTTTTCAGGGGTTTGCACAACATTCCACCAAAACGACAAAATAAACCGTATTTTTGGCAAGCGCTTCAAGCATGAAAAGGTCAAATTTTCGCCATTTATGAATGAAGCGCTGTGCTTTACAGCAAAAATATTTGACGCGTAAAACATCTTCAAGAATTTCGGTATGTACGACAATATTTTGAACGCCCATCTGGACACGCTCAAGCAGAGCGGCAGTTATCGCTATTTCCTGAATGTACAAAAATCTGCTCAGTCTTTTCCCGAATTTACGTTTGAAGATGCCGACGGACATCAGAAAACTGCGTTGAACTGGTGTTCCAACGATTATCTCTGCATGAGTTTGGATGCCGATGTTTTGCAATCGCTTGTTCGCGTGGCTGAAGAAAGCGGCGTGGGAGCAGGTGGGACGCGCAATATCTCCGGCACAACCGTTCACCACAACCGCCTTGAATCCTGCCTGGCTAATCTCCACGGTACAGAAAGTGCCTTAATCTTTGGTAGTGCATTTATGGCAAATCTTGGTGCATTGGGAACGCTGGGCAAAGCATTTCCGGGCTGCATTATTCTTTCTGATGAACGTAATCATGCGTCCATGATTGAGGGAATCAAGTTGGCACGATGCGATAAACAGATTTTTCGTCATAATGATGCCGAGCATTTGGAATCGTTGCTGCGCGAACTTCCGCTTGAACGCCCGAAAATCATCGCTTTCGAGTCGTTGTACTCTATGGCAGGGACTATTGCGCCCATCCAAGAATTTGTCCGTCTCGCCAAGCGTTACAATGCACTGACATATGTGGACGAAGTGCACGCCGTCGCTGTCTATGGTCGCGGCGGGGCGGGCTTGGTAGAGGAGCACGTCGGCGAAGGGCAAGTAGATATGATAAACGGTACATTTGCGAAGGGCTTTGGCACTCTTGGCGGCTACATTGCTTCTCGCGCTCTTTTCATAGACTACGTGCGCAGTTTTGCGCCAAGTTTTATTTTTACCACATCCTTACCGCCTGCACTCTGCGCCGCGACGCTGACCAGTGTAGAAAAAGTCCGCTCCCAATCTGGCTTGCAAGAGGCATATCAAGCGCACGTGCGCTCTTTTCGCCGTATCTTACGCGAGCACTCTGTCCCTTTTGACGACAATCCCTCGCACATCACACGCATCTTCATTGGTAATGCCGCACGGTGCAAGGCTATTGCAGATATACTCTTGCACGAACATGGCGCATACTTGCAGCCAATTAATTTTCCGACTGTTCCCGAAGGAGAAGAGTGTTTGCGTCTCACCGTAACGCTTCGCCATTCGGAAGCGCAAATGCGGCATCTGGCTTCAGCACTTGCTCAAACACTTGATTCTGTGTCGTCGTCGTCCATTTAACCCCAAAAACAAATTTTTCCTTTCATGGATACTCTTCGCATTGTTTCTCGCTCGTCCAAACTTGCCCGTGTACAGGTGGATATTGCTGCACAGCAGATACAGCGAGCCTTCCCAACTATCCACATTGAAACAATTGCCCTTGCTTCGGCGGGCGACCGTCAGCTTTCTGCACCCTTGTATGAACTGGAAGGGCGTGATTTTTTTACCAAAGGCATTGACGAGCAGTTGCTCGATGGACACGCCGACCTTGCGGTTCACTCGCTTAAAGATTTGAGCCTTGAGCGTGCCGAAGACCCACGATTTTATGCTGCGGTTTTTCAGCGCGACGACCCGCGCGATGTTGTTCTTTTTTTGCCATCCGTTATTGACAATATCAAGTATGGCAAATCCATAACACTCGGAACATCTTCCCTTCGGCGGCAAGAGCTTGTTCCACCCCTTCTGCGGCGCTTGCTTCCTAGAGTGGAAGGGCACGAAGTCGCAGAAATTCGTTGCGAATCCATTCGCGGCAATGTTGATACACGACTGACGAAACTTCGTGCGGGCGAGTTCGACGGCATCGTTCTGGCGGCGGCGGGGCTGAATCGATTGCTGGCAGCGCCGCAAACCCATGACGAAATTAGGTCGCTCCTTGAAGGCTTGAAAACAATGCACCTGCCGTTGCTGGAATGCGCACCCGCACCTGCACAGGGAGCGCTCGTGATAGAAGCCCTTGCTACAAACAGCCGAGCGTGTGAGATTGTTGCACGGCTGCGCGACGAAGCGCTCGAAAAGTGCGTTCTTCGGGAGCGTGAGTTGTTACGTGAGTTTGGCGGCGGCTGCCATCAACGCTTTGGCGGTGTTTATCTGGCGCATCGAGACACTTCTTTGCTGACTGTGGCAGGCGCGCGAACCGATGGAACCGATGTAACAGAATTACGCTTCACTCTGGACGCAGCTTCAGAGTCGGCTTTGCGAGGTCGTCGTCTTTTTTCGGCTTCAGACTATATGAGAGGTTTTTTTACCCGTATTCCGGCAGCGTTCGGGGAAGACTTTTTACTTTCTGAAGAAGTTGTATTCGTCAGCAATTATCGGGTTTTACAGCACCCACACGAACAATTTTTTGAAGAAATTCTCCGCCAAAAACGTGTCTGGACAGCGGGAACGAGTTCGTGGACGGAGCTTGCACGGCGCGGCGTTTGGGTGGAAGGCTCTTCGGACGGCTTCGGGCTGGAGTTTGTTGATTCGGTGTTATGCTCGCCGCTTGTCAACGTGCAGAAACACAACACACTTATTCTCACTAATACCGCATCAGCAGCAGTCTGGCAAGCCGAGGGGCGGAAAGCGCTTGGTACATACACACTTCAGCCCAACCTCACTGAACCCTTGCAGGAAGCAGTTCGTTCAGCAGATGCGTTTTTTTGGACGAGTTTTGAACAATACCACGCTTGTCGTGAACTTTTGCCTACGGGCGCAATTCACTGCTGCCCTGCGGGAAAAACGGCGGATTTACTGCGCTCGGAAGGTTTACAGCCGATACTTTTTCCAACTATCAAAACATTTTTAACATGGCGAACACGTCATCACAACACGCTTTAGGTGATGCTCACTATCCTGCCACACACCGTCGCTTGCGTGCAAACGCCCACATCCGCGAACTTGCTGCTTCGGTAACACTCGACTATCGTGATTTCATACAGCCGCTTTTTGTGGATGAAAGCCTGAGTGAACGCAAGGAATCAAGCGGTATGCCGGGCATATTTTCGGAAACGCTGGAGAGCGTTATCGCAAGCGTGGGGAACGATATTGCTGCCGGGGTAAGAAAATTTTTGTTGTTTCCCGTACCGTCAGGAAAATCACACCATCCGCACGGTGCAGATTTTGACTTTGCTGCTTTGGTCGTCGCTGCCGTCAAACGTAGATTTGGTGCTGATGTTTGGCTGGCGTGTGATCTGTGCTTGTGCAGCTATACCGAACATGGACACTGCGGTATTTTGAGCGCGGACGGCGCGAGGCTGCTCAACAACGAAACCGTTTATACGCTCGCTGAATATGCACTTCGTCTTGCAGAGGCAGGGGCGGATTGTATTGCACCAAGTGACATGAGCGATGGCAGAATACACGCCATTCGCACAGTGCTGGATGCAAATAACTTCGACCACGTTGCAGTGATGAGTTACGCCAGCAAATTTGCGTCTGCGTTTTACGGACCCTTTCGTGATGTGTGCAAGTCCGCACCGAGTGCTACGGTGCAGCTTCAAGGGCGCACAACCTACCAACTCTCACCATTTAATCTGTCGGATGCGCTCGCCTCGGCAGAGCGAGACATTACCGACGGTGCGGACATTATCATGGTCAAGCCTGCTGTACCGTACTTGGATATCGTAACACGCCTCAGCGAGCGTATTTTGGCGCCGCTTGCGGTCTATCACGTGAGTGGAGAATATGCCGCCATAGAGCTTCTTGCGCGTGAAGGGCTGATAGAACGCCGTGCGGGACACCTTGAGCTGTGGACATCTTTCAAGCGAGCGGGAGCATCTATCGTCATCTCCTACGCGGCACGCGAGGCGCGTGGTTGGATTCAGAGTTTGTAAATCTCTCACAGATGGTTGCAATTACTCATTCTGAGCAGCTTGTAGAAAGCGCCGTGTGCGGTCGCCGAGATTACGGTCAAGATGAAATTGATAGTACATGGCAAAAAAGTCTCCCATTTGCGATAATTGGCGCTCCGATAATGCCAGCATTGATGCTTGTTCTACGGGAATAATCATCAAGCGCTGCAATACGGCAAGCGTTCCGGCATCCATCTGAAAACCGGTATTGAGGAGCGCGTGCGCCGGAGAATACGGCGCTCCATCGGCAAGGGAAATCGTGAAAGTCGTCGCATCAGAGGCTTGCACGGCAATCCCCGTAGCAGCGCAAACAGTAGGTGCAAGCCGAAACCCCAGTAGCGCCGCATAATGTGCCTGAAACCACAGCACGAGCGTTTGTTCGTTGCGTTCGCTTGCGTTCAGTGCCACCAGTGTCCGCCGCAGCAGGTCAAAAATAGCCAAATTCTGCTCTTCGTGCATCTGGGACGCATAGACAATTTCGCAGACAGCTAAGCCTGCGGTGATGCGGTCGAATGAGTCCATCAGATTGCGTAGTGGCACAGATGTTTCGGCATTGGAGAGCGTATGCAAGTCCTTACCCCTGTGCTTGTAGAAGGTAAGTGTGCTACACGACATTGGTTCTAAGGCGCTTCCAAACTTGTTCTTTGCCTTCCGTGCGCCATTGGCAACAAGCGAGCAGCGACCAAATTCCGCAGAATAGACCGTCAGAATCTTGCTGGAATCGCGGTATTTGAGCGATTTTAAGATAATGGCTTCAGTTGTGGAAATCATTTGTTTGGCTGGGAGAAGAGTTGCAAAAAGGGCAAAAAAACATGAACAGCAGAACAAAGTACCAAGATAGCGCAAAATCTCGAAAAATTCACCTGCGTTTTCCCCTGAATTTGTGTATTTTCCGTGAGTTTTCCTTCGTGATGCAGGAATCATCTTCTTTTTAACTGATTTGCTATGCCGTACTCTTTTTGTTCCTCTCTTCGCCACAGCAAGGTTGTATGCGCTTTGGCGCTGATTATTGCTTGTTTTTCGTTCAACCGTCTCGCTGCACAGCAAAAGGCAGACCCACTCACCGTGGCTGTCGTGCGCGATTTTGGCGGCGAGCTTTTTCGCCTGAATAGCCTTCCCTACTTGAATCCACTCGTGCAGTTGCTGAATTCCATGACCAATTCACGCTTTTACCACACCGCCGACGTAGCCAAGAAAAACGGCTTTTACATTCGCGTTGGCATTCACGGTATGGCGGGATTTGTGAATCCCGACCAATTCACGTTTGCGCCGCAAGTTCCCCGTGCGGAACTGGATTTGAATAAACTTGGTGAGTATGTCACTCTTCTGCCAAGCGTCCAGATACGCGACACGGCGGGCTTGGCAAGCTACGCGCTGCGTGTGGTCATTAACGACGGCATACGAGACGGTCAAATTCAACTTCCGGGTGCATCATCCACCTTTTTTGGCAACATCCAGCAGCGATTTGCCTTGCCTAAGACGTACTTTCGCCAGCGTCTCACAAATCCTGCCGTTGGCGACCCGCTTGCACTCGTGCCGGCATCGGTGCGTCAGTCTATTCTGCCAGCGATTGAGCGCCTGCCGAATGACTTTCCGCTTCCAAGCGGTCAAAATCTCACGTGGTTGCCGCTCGCAGTGCCGCAAGTAGAAATCGGTGCTATCGCCGGAACGGAGCTGCTTGTACGCTTTCTGCCGCAACTGAACTGGGGCAATAACATCGGCAATTTTGGCTTTTGGGCAGTGGGCTTAAAGCACAGTCTCTCGCAATACTGGAAAGATGCGCCTTTGGAATTGGCGGTGCAAGGTGTGTATCAAAATACCGTACTCACGAACACCATTGGCGTAACGGGCGCAAAACTTCGGGCGGATGCGAATATCTTCAACCTCAATCTTCACGCAAGCAAGCGCTGGGGCAACTTTGAGCTATACGGTGGTGCTGCATTCGATTACTTGGGCATCAACGCCAGTTACACCTTTAGCATTCCTTTTGAGATTCAAGCACAATTAGGTCTGCTCAAGGCGCAAACAGACGCTTCCGGCAATATTACGGGCTACGCGCCGGACAAAGCCGCCGGCTATCCGGGCGACGAATTCCCGCAAACGGCATTGGTTTCTATTCCCACCAGTTCGCTGCGTTATACCATCGGAGCGGCGTATTATCTGGGACCTGTTGCTATTTGTATTGACTATAACCGCAGCACCATTAATCTTATTTCGGCAGGCTTGACGGTAAAATTGTAATGATGCTCGAAGTTTTTATTTCTTGAATTTACGTTTCTTCTTTCCCGACACCATGAATATTTCCTTTCGCACACCGCTTTGCATCTTGCTTCTGAGTATTGCTTTCTCGACGAATCTTTCGGCACAACAGCCGGAGCGAAATCCCTTTTCCCAAAATTCCGCCGTTTCGCAATCGCCCCAAGGGTACACCAAAGAAGGCGTGTTTGGGCATAAGGCAATGGTTGTTTCGGCGCACCCGCTTGCTTCGCAGATAGGGGCAGAAATTCTGCGGCATGGAGGTAATGCGTTCGATGCAACCGTAGCCGTGCAATTTGCCTTGGCAGTGGCATTTCCGGTGGCGGGGAATATTGGTGGTGGGGGCTTCATCGTTGCACGAATGGCAAATGGAAAAACTATCTCGCTAGATTTTCGCGAAGCCGCACCAATGAACGCCTCACGCGATATGTACTTGGATTCGGCGGGCAATGTGGTTCCGCGCCTCAGCACCTTCGGGCACAAGGCTTCGGGCGTTCCCGGAACGGTGGATGCAATGGTGCAATTGCACAAAAAATATGGCAAACTCCCGTGGAAAGCGCTTGTACAGCCGGCAGTGGACATTGCACGGCATGGGGTTTTCCTCACTGTGCGCGAGGCGGAAGGGTTGAATGAAGTACGTGAAGCGCTTGAGCTCTACAATCCCGGAAAAGCGTATTTTTGCAAACCCGACAAAAGTCCTTGGCGTGCCGGCGATAAACTGGTGCAAGAAGACCTTGCGAACACTCTGGAACGCATCAGGGATAAAGGGCGCAACGGCTTTTACAGAGGAAAAACTGCCGAGCTCCTCGTTGCAGAAATGAAACGCGGCGGTGGGTACATTACGCAGCAAGATTTAGATGCTTATTCTGCAAAGTGGCGCACCCCCTTGCGTGGGAGTTATCGCGGGCATAACATTATCACTATGCCACCACCCTCTGCGGGCGGCGTAGGGCTGCTCCAAATGCTGACGCTGCTGGAAGCCCAACCACTCAAAGAATGGGGCGTGAACACGGAAAAATCTGCACATTGCATGATTGAGATAGAGCGCCGTGTCTATGCTGACCGTGCAGAATACCTCGGCGACCCTGATTTTTACAACGTGCCCATGAAAGGTTTGCTGGATGCTCAATACCTCCGCTCCCGCATGAGCAACTATTCTCCTGAGAAAGCAACGCCATCCACCGAAATCACCTACGGTAAAGATGTTCGCTCTTTCGGCAACACCGACCAAACAACGCACTTCTCCATCGTTGACCCCGCCGGAAATGTAGTGGCGCTGACGACCACGCTCAACGGCGGCTACGGCTCTAAGATTGTTGTGGACGGTGCCGGCTTTTTTATGAATAATGAAATGGACGATTTCAGCGTTAAGCCGGGCGCACCCAATATGTTTGGCGCTATCGGCGGCGAAGCAAACGCAATTCAGCCACGCAAGCGAATGTTAAGCTCCATGACCCCGACGATTGTAGAAAAAAACGGTAATTTTAGCTTTGCTATCGGCACACCGGGCGGCACAACTATCACTACCAGTGTTTTACAGGGCATTATCAATATTATTGACCACAACATGACCGCGCAACAAGCTGTCAACACAAAGCGTTTTCACCATCAGTACGTACCCGACATTGTGCGTGTAGAGCAGGGGGCATTCACAAGCGAGGTCGAATCTGCTTTGCAGCGCAAGGGGCATACATTCCGTAGTATCGGGACAATCGGTAAGTTGGAAATCATTCTTCGCCGCGCCGATGGGTCTTTGGAGGGTGCTGCCGACCCTCGCGGTGATGATATGGCTGTTGGTTTTTAGAACGTTTGTATTTGTTTTTGTAGCCTTGCCTTTTGGGCGCAGTGGCATTGGGGACAATTTCTCCTTTCAGGTCGTTGCATAATGTGGTATATTTGCCGATTGGTAGCAACTATATCTGAAAGGAAAAACCATGCGCCATCAAACTTTCGCACTCGCTAGTGTTTGCGTACTCAGCTTGTATGCTGCTGGTACGTTCTCTGCCTGTTCGACTACTCCAAAGGAAGTCGCCCTTGCCGATAGTTCTGCTGTGCGCGGTGCTGCGCAGCCCGCCCAAGGCAGTCAGTCCACTTCCAGTGCTTCGCTTGCCAATATTGCTCCACAGACCATCACTATCAATGAGGCAACTGTCGTTCTTGCTTTTGAAAAAACGCTTCCCGAAAAGATTTGTGGGCGATTCGTGCCGTCCGATCTTATTAGAACGCTCTATTCCAATGAAATCAAACCCGACGATAGAAGCACATTCACCGTTACCGATGTACAAGTAACGCAGTTGAATGCTGCCGCGCAGACGTATATGGCAGTTGTGAAGCGTGAAAAAGCTGGAAATGCGGACGAATGTTTATTTGATATTTTTGCCTTCCGCGATAGCACCAATACAAATCCCGTTCTGGCACATACAACTTACGAACCGGAATTTGCCGATGCAGATATTGTGGGTATTCAGCAAAAAAAATATCAAATCACGGATGAAGAATATGCCCTCGCCTTCGAGTGGACTGCTACGCAAGGCTCGGATGAGCACCCGCAAACAACAACCATGCTTTGCCTTTTCCGCGTTCAAAATGACATTATGCAGCCAATTTTTGAGGTTTGTACCGCCACCAATGCCGAAACAACCGCAGCAGCGAGTGAGTACAACACTTCTACCGAAGACCGTGCGACCATAGAAACCATGAAAGTATGGGGCAAAGACCTCTATTCGATACTGGTAACGCGCACGCAGACCAGCAAGCGTGAGGGTGAGAATGGTGTCAATGCCCGCCTAGAGACCCGCAAGACCAAAATTCTCTATCAATGGGACGGTATGCAGTATATTCAGACGAATCAGTTATTGTAATGAACTTATACCGAAACTCTTGCCGTCATCTCTCCGTCTATACACAATATCTTGATGCACGATATAAGCAAGAACAACACAGGTAAGCACAGCATCTGATGTTGTGTTGCGCAAATAATTGAATAGTCTTTTCGTCTGTAAGTACACATTCGGACTTGTGTGTATAGTTCGGATGTACTGTACAGTTTTGCATATCTGCACAGTTTCGTTTATTACATTATTTGTGAAAGGAAACGTCGCTATGAACAAACAATCATCGCCCAAAACCAACGAAGAAACAGTAGTATCAGAAGAAGTAACACAACCCTCACCAACACTGAGCGCTATGGAAGAATTGGAAAAACTGCGCACTGAGCGCGATGAATTTCGCGAAATCTCACTTCGCAAAGTGGCAGAACTTGAAAATTTCCGACGTCGTACCGAGCAGGAACGCCAAGAACTCATCGTTCATGCCAATACCAAACTGTTGCAAAAGCTCCTTCCTGTGTTGGACGATTTGCAACGGGCAGTCGAAAGCGGCAAAAGCAGCACCGACTACAAAGCGCTTCTGGACGGCGTGGAATTGGTCTTCAATAAAACGTTACAAACCTTCCAAGATGCCGGTGTGGAACCAATGCCCACGGTGGGCGAGCAGTTCAACACCAGTCTGCATGAAGCACTGATGCAGATGCCATCGGAAGCACCGGAAGGACAGATTTTGCAGGAAGCTCAGCGTGGCTTTATGCTTGGCAACAAAGTATTGCGCTACGCACGAGTTATTGTTTCTGCCGGTATGCCTAATGCTGGTGCGCCGCCCTCCGCCGTCAACGCTGATACCGTCTCAAGCAATGAAGCAGCCGGAACAAACGCAACGGGCGCTTCCACCACAAGCGCAGAATAACGCAGAATACCCACACCACACAGAGGAACGGCACTCTTTACATTGTCGCGTTTTTGAGTTCAACCCGTTACGATAGATAGATTGAGTTTTCCAACGGTGAATCTCAAGCGCCAAAGGTAAGGGTAGATTTCAAAACAAAAGGAGAATCAACGATTATGGCAAAACGTGATTATTACGAAATACTAGGGCTTGGAAAATCTGCCTCAAAAGATGAAATCAAAGCAGCGTATCGCAAACTTGCCTTGCAATACCACCCTGACCGCAATCCCGATAACAAGGAAGCGGAGGACAAGTTCAAAGAGGCAACCGAGGCGTATGAAGTCCTCAGCGATGAGACCAAACGCAGCCGCTACGACCAATTTGGTCATCAAGGACTTCGCGGAGGTTCTGACTTTGGTCAATACTCCAACATCAATGATATTTTTAGCCATTTCGGCGATATTTTTGGTGGTGCCGGTGGTGGTGGTGGAAGTATTTTTGATGAACTTTTCAATAACATGGGCAGTTCCAGAGGGCGCGGTGGCGCTCGCCGCCCGACAGGTGAGCGCGGAGCAGACCTCAAGATTCGTGTTCCGCTCACAATGGAAGAAATTGCGAAGGGTGCCGAGAAAACTGTGCGCGTCAAGCGTATGCAGAAATGCGACACCTGCACCGGCTCCGGCGCGAAACCCGGCACTGGCTTAACGACTTGCTCTACGTGCAATGGTACGGGCGAAATTCGTCAGGTTTCCCGTTCGATGTTTGGGCAGTTTATCAACGTTTCCGCTTGCCAAGCCTGCGGCGGCTCGGGGCAGATTGTGAAAGACCCCTGCAAAACGTGCGAGGGTGAAGGACGATTAAAGGGCGAAGCAACGATTAAAGTCAATATCCCTGCCGGAGTGAGCGAAGGCAATTACATTCCTCTGCGTGGTCAAGGCAATGCCGGGCGACGTGGTGGCGATGCGGGCGATGCGCTCATCATTATCGAGGAGAAAAAGCATGATTATTTCACTCGTTCGGGCAACGATATTTTTTATACGTTGACCATCAGTTACCCCGATGCAGCGCTTGGCGGCGATGTAACCGTTCCTACGCTTGAGGGTTCGACTGTGATTTCGATAGAAGCCGGTACGCAGCCCGGCACGAAGATTACGCTTCGCGGCAAAGGGATACCGCAGTTGAACAGTTACGACAAAGGCAGCCAAATTATCTTGGTCAATGTCTATGTTCCCACAAAATTGAATCCTAAAGAAAAAGCTACTCTCAAAGAGCTTTCCAAAAGCCCGAACATCGCTCCAAAGCCCGAAGAGGGGAAGGATTCGCGGGATTTTTTTGATAAGGTGCGGGAAGTTTTTTCGTAAACTCCGCACCAAGCAATACTCTCCCCCAATGAAGCCATTAAATAGCAGCAGCCTTATTCCAGCGATTTGCGGTCGCATTTTTGTTCACGTCCTCTCTCTCTCGGCAAAAACTTTCCTACTATGAGTAAGCGTCTCGAAGAATTTTCTGCGCGTGAACTCTTGGAACGGCGCAATATCCAAGAAATGCTCCATGCTGCACTACTTGAACTCAAAAAAGCGCTTGATAAGCGCGAATACAACACGGCGATTTTTTACAACATTACGGGCGCTCGGTTGCTCAATATTCTCATTGACAACCGCCTTGCTCTTGATGACGAGGCTGATATGCTGGAAACACTTCAAAGCAACGTTACGAATATTCTCAAATTGCAAAATCGGCTTCAATAGACCGAAGCCACACTCCGCACTCTATCATGGATTTTCAAGGAATTATTCAAAATCTTTTGGTCACCATGCCCATTTTCCTGCTCTCGCTTTCGGTTCACGAAGCAGCGCACGCAATAGCAGCAGACCGCCTTGGCGACCCCACTGCCAAACTTCTTGGGCGTGTTACCATCAATCCCATTCCGCATATTGACTTCCTCGGTACGATTGTCATGCCCATTTTATCAGCATTCACGGGCGGTGTGGCTATGATTGGTTGGGCAAAACCTGTGCCGGTGGACTGGCGTAATCTCCGTAATGTCCGCCGCGACGACACCATTATTGCCCTTGCCGGTCCTGCCTCGAATATCGTGCTCTCATTTGTGTTTTTTGGACTGATGCTCGTTATTTATGGCGGTTATATTGATACGACTCCCGGTACAGTCGGTGAGCTAGTCCAGCGCTTTGCAAAGTATGGACTTATCATCAACATTGCCCTCGCGGTTTTCAATATGATTCCGATTCCGCCGCTTGACGGCTCCCATGTTCTTGCCAACAGCCTTCCGGACGACTTAGCAGACAAGTATCGTTCTATGGGACTCTATGGCATGATTATTCTTTTGCTGCTGCTAAATTTCACGCCCTTGCGAGGACTGCTCGGTGCCATTATCGGCGGTGTGTACTCACTGTATATGGATATTGCGCAGATGTGGTTGTCATAGGCGTGAGTACAAATTTACAGTAGTTTTCTTTTCTTTTTGGGCTAGTGTTATGTTTTCCCCGCAACGCCTTCTGGCGCGTATCGTTTTATTCTCTCTTGCAATGCTGGCGCTGGTTCTGATTACGGCGTGTCCGTATCAGTCGGAATATCCTCTGGATTCTGCCTCATTGCCGCTTGATGCTACGCTCTTCGGGAAATGGGTCAAGCAGGAAGAATTTATTCCCGAACACCCTTCGTACTACACCTTTAGCAAAGCAGATGATACGCATTATCTCATTCAGGAGCACGAGTGGGAAGCAGGAAAAAAGCGCGGTTCCTACAAAAAGAGCCATGAATACGTTGCGCATTTCACGATTATTGACGGCACAACCTTTGTCAATATGCGTTCCGGCGATACCTTCTACTTTTCCAAACTCGATATGATAGCGCACGATGAATTTCGCCTCTTGGAAGTAACAGAAAATATTACCGAAAAATTTAGTAGTTCCGCTGACTTGAAGGCATTTTTTGCTCGTCATAAAGGGCTAAGTTTTTTCTACAACCAATCAAGTAAGGCTCTTTACAAAAAGTCGAAGTAAACCCCTCTAAGTCTCTTCTTCTCTCACCGCACTCCGCCCATCATTCGTCGTATCATCGGCGTAAGCAGCGCCAGCACGAGTGCCGTAAGCAGCATCACACCCGACAAAACGCCGAAATACTGTGCTAGAAAATCGGTGTTTGTTTCATCAAAAAAGCCCGCAAGATGACCCGCAATACGGCTTGCCACCGCGCTTGCCAGAAACCACACGCCCATCATTATTCCCACTAAATGCGCCGGAGCAAGTTTCGTTACGACGCTCAGTCCCGTAGGATTCAGCAACACCGCACCGATTTCTTGCAGAAAAAATGCCGTCAAGAGCCACAACGGGCTAACTTCACCGTGCCGTGATGCCAGTGATGCCGCTATCATCACGCCGAAAGCCAAACCCACAAACAGCAGACTCAGGGCAAACTTCGCCGGACTGGAAGGTTGGCGGTCTCCAAGTCGCATCCACAGGCGCGAGAGCAGGGGCGCAAGAAGAATAACATAAATGGGAATGACCGACTGAAACCAACTGGACGGGAATTCCCAACCGAAGATACTGGTGCGTGTCAGGCGGTCAGCGAAGAGATTCATGCTTGAGCCGGCTTGCTCGGAGACAATACCAAACATGACCGTAAAGACAAACAGAATCATTATCACACCCACGCGCTGCCATTGCTCCGGCGGAAGTGGCTGAAAAAGGTTTTGCTGTGGCATGGCGGGCACTACTGTCTTGCATTCACCGATATTGCGAAAGCGGTCTTGAGCCGCGAGAAACTGCGCCAGTCCTACTAACATACCCACCCCCGCTGCACCAAAGCCCCAATGCCACGAATGGGCGGGATTCAAGCCAAAACTCGTGAGAACATCCTTAAATACGGGATGCTGTGCCAAAAAGCCACAGACAATCGGCGCAAATGCGGCTCCAATATTAATGCCCATAAAGAACAGTGAGAAGCCTGCATCGCGTCGCTCGTCCCCTTCGCTGTACAATTCACCGACCATCGCACTAATGCTTGGCTTGAGCAATCCCGTGCCAAGCGTTATGAATGCCAAACCCGCAAAAAAAAGTTCCGTGCGCGTGAATACCGCGACAAGTGCAATCGTACAATGCCCAGCAGCAATGATAACACCTCCCAAAATCACGGCTCGCCTTGCGCCCAGCCATCTATCGGCAATGAATCCTCCCGGTAGCGCCAGCAAATAGACCCACATTGTGTACGTCCCGTAGATAGCCGCGGCGCTTTTGGTGCTGAGTCCCAATCCCCCATCACTTGCGGGCGCAACGATGTATAAAATCAGAATTGCTCGCATCCCATAATAGCTGAAGCGTTCCCATAACTCCGTAAAAAAAAGTGTCGTCAGTCCGCGCGGCTGACCGCCGATACCCTGATTGTCGCTGCTGAGAGAAGTCGCCATGATGCGTGGTTGTGTAAAAAAAGTAGTGCTACGCAGCACAAACATACCAAGATATTTTTGCCTTACAAACCGGAAAACGCGAAAGGTTTGTGTTGGTGGTTGTACGGTTTCTCTGAGAGTTCTATATTTGTATGCTGTTTTTTTCTAGCTTTCAATAACTTCGCCGTATCTGGTTGGGTTACAGCGTAGGTTGAACGCGGACAGCGCGGTTTTGGCGGAGACTCGCAGATTTTTGAAAAAAAAGATTGAAGTCAGAAACAAATCTCTCTTTACCTTCTCAATCCGCGCTGTCCGCGTTCCCTGACGAAAGACTTGAAAATTATATTTCGCATCATAGTACACGACAAAAATCTTTTCTTAGTGGCACAGACATTCTTGTCTGTGAGGTTTGATAAGGCTTTCAAGGACTACACAGACAAGAATGTCTGTGCCACTGAAGCCAGTATTCAAACTGTTTGTGAAATTTTGTCGTGTACCAAGATTTCGCATACAATCTGTCTGCACTTCAAGCCATAATGACGACTTTTTCGCAATCATTCACATCCTCGCCTTTCCAAGCGCCGCAGCCTGCCTCCGGCGCTGAGTCGGTCGGGCGCTTGCCGGATCGCCTGCACGTGCCTCGCTCTCCCAGGTGGTATCAGTTTTTATTCGATGTGCTTGCTTTTGCGGTGAGTTTTGCGGTGTATTATGCGCTGCGTTTTTTGAGCGGGCTTTTTACCACAAGCACCGAAGCATTTACCCAGCCCTTTGTTTCGGACGAGCGCATCGCCGCAATGATTGGCATTGTAGTGGCGCTCTTTATCTACTGGGCGCTTCTGTTCTGGTTTGCGGGGCTGTATGAAGATTGGTATGTACGTTCGCCATTTGACGAATTTTTCACCGTTGTCCGTATTACCTTTGTCGGGTGCTGCATTTTGGGTGTGGTAATTTTTCTGGATGACCTCAGTAGTGCACAGAACTCACGGTTGCTCATACTTCTGTACTGGATTGCATTTTGCGGTAGTATTAGCTTGGGGCGTATTGTGGCGCGTTCGGTGCAGCGCACGCTCAGAACGCGTGGTATCATCAGCTTTCCTGCCCTACTCGTCGGCAGCGCGGAAAATGTCCGTACTCTGCTTGCATCGGTACGGCAAGCGCCGGCATTTGGTTTTCAGCCCGTTGGCGTGGTAATGAGCGGTGCTGATGAGGCGGAAAAATGGCGCTCGCAGACACTTCCCACCGCTCACAACGAACATCTCCCGCTCCTGGGACTATTCAACGATATTTCCACACTGCTCCCGTCGTTAAAACCCAATGCGCTTCTTGTCTCGACCGCCACACCCGACCATGAGGAACTGCTGCGTATGGCAAATGTCTGCGAGGAACACGACGTTACCATGAAAATTGTGCCCGATCTGTACGAAATTTTTTCGGGGCAGACCCGTGCACAGCACATCTACGGCATCGCTCTTATCGAAGTCAGCGCGGAGATTATGACCCCGTGGCAGCGCGTCATCAAGCGCCTGACAGACATTGTGCTGAGTTTGATAGGGCTGGTGCTGGGCTTACCTTTGTGGGCGCTTATTGCCCTTATTGTGCGCTTGGAAACGCCCGGCGGTGCATTTTACTCACAAATCCGTATCGGGCGCTATGGCGTGCCGTTTCGTATCTGGAAATTTCGCTCCATGTACAACGGCTCCGACAAAACCACAGGTTTCACTCAGGTCAACGATGCTCGCGTAACGAGTTTCGGGCGCTTCATCCGAAAAACGCATCTGGACGAAATTCCGCAACTCTGGAACATCCTCAAAGGCGATATGAGCATCGTTGGACCCCGCCCCGAAGTGCCTAAACTCGTCGAAAAATTTACGGAGGCAATTCCTTACTACCCCCGCCGCCACAAGGTTCGTCCGGGCTTGACAGGGTGGTGGCAGATAAATGTTCATAACTACGGAGATAGCATTGATGAAATCCGTGGTCGTCTTGCACATGATTTTTACTACATCGAAAATATTTCATTTCGACTTGATCTTGAAATTATTATTCGCACAGCCGTCAAAGTCCTAAAGGGACACGGGCAGGCATAAAACCTTGACACTATGAAGATTCTTATTATTATTCCTACATATAACGAAAGCGATAACATTCGCGCTATTGCGGGTGAAATTTTCGACGTGTACGGCGGGCTGGATATTTTGGTGGTGGACGATAATTCACCCGATGGCACAGGCGGTATCGTGCGCGATATGCAACTGGAAGACACGCGGGTACACTTGCTGGAGCGTTCCGGTAAGTTGGGGCTGGGTACGGCGTACTGTGCGGGCTTTCTCTGGGCAATTGAGCGCGGTTACGATGTCGTTTTTGAAATGGATGCCGACTTTTCGCACGATCCGAAGGAGATTCCTAATTTTTTGCGGGCAATCGAAAGCGCCGATGTGGTGATAGGCTCACGGTACAGCACGGGCGTGAACGTCGTGAACTGGCCCATGCAGCGCTTACTGCTCAGTTGGTTTGCCAATCTCTACACACGCCTCATTACGCGAATGCCCATTTATGACGCGACGGGTGGCTTCAAATGCTTCCGCACCGATATTCTGCGCGGTGTAGATTTGACCAAAATTCGCTCCAACGGGTATGCGTTTCAAATTGAAATGAACTTCAAACTCTGGAAGCGCGGTGCACGGATGCTGGAGATACCGATTATTTTTGTGGATAGACGAAGCGGAGTATCAAAGATGAGCAAGAATATCATTTGGGAAGCCGCATGGCTGGTGTGGAAGCTGAGGCTGCTTTCGATTTTTGGGGCATAATTGTTGGATTGTTGTCAATTTGCGGCACTTGTCGTAGAAAATATCGTTGGCATCAAGGCTTTAGGTTTGTCCCACCCAAAACCCCCACCGTCAATGGCGGTGTGTTGTCCGTCATTTCAAGATTTGGTGAGGGTTGTGTGGGCGCTAGTTGGTCGAATAGCGGAGAGGAACCCCAATGGGGAAGGGCAATAACCGAAGCAATTACCACTAAAACAAGCGTGATACCACTATGCCATTGTCGTAAGACCATCCGTTGGGAATCATCCATAGTACAGACTCCTCCAATACGTGAGAACAAATCACAGCTACAATGCCGTGCGTCACAAAGTGTGATACAAATGTCGCTTTTGTGAAGGAGAGAAGCAAGATTTTTGGGGCGAAACGACGTGTTTTTGGGGTGAACTGCAATCTACATACGATTTCAATAAAAATGCCGCTTGGGCAAATTGCTCTGCCGGCGGCATTTTTACTTGCGTTATGAGAGAGAATGTCTTGTAAAAAAAGCGAATAGCGTATGCGAGGGGAGACTATTTACATTCCGAAGCCACCACCACCCTGCATAGAATCATCACCACCGTTATTACGACGGCGCTGCTCCTGCTGCATACCGCCGAAGCGATAGCTTACATTGAGCGTAGCAATGCGCGTTTCCGGCTTATTGTAGCCATTGCCGACAACGTTTGCAGTGTTGACAAGAACAAAAAATTCACGAGTATTGAAAACGTCACTCACGTTCAACGTTACCGAAAGTTCTTTGCTGAAATCTTGTCGGAAGCCGACAGTGAGGTCTTGGAACGCTTTGCGTTCGCCTTGTGCAAGCAAGGCGGGACCGTTGTAGCTATACGTTACTTGCAATCCGCCGCCTTCCCACGGCATTTTGAAGGAAGACATGAGGCGAGCAGTATAGGTAACGTTGCCAACACTAATGTCGCCGACTTCGGTGCTGCCGGAAAGCGTGTTGTAGAAGAGATTCACGTTTGCTGTGGCTGTCCACCATTTGAAAATTTGACCACGATAAATGAACTCTGCGCCCATATTCCGTGCTTCGCTCAGGTTCGTGAAGCGCATGGTTGTTACGTTGTTTGCGTCAACACTGAAGAGCGGCGTGATGAGATTATTTGTCTGGCGGAAGTATGCGGTTGCCGTCAGTGTGTGTCCTTCAATCTGCTTCATGTAGGTCGCTTCGACAGCATCAATAAGTTCAGGTTGCAGTACGGGATTGCCTTTGCGCAGAAAGGTAGGGTTGGAATACTCCGGGAACGGATTCAAAGCCCAGAACTGCGGGCGATTGATGCGTTTGGAATAGCTCAGTTGAAGCTCATCGCCGCCGTCGAACTTGCGTGAGAGGTGCAGGCTGGGGAAGAGATTCATGTAGTTCATGGCGTTTTGCTCATTGCCAACAACTTGAAGCGTGGTGATTCCGGTGTTTTCCAAGCGCAAACCCGCTTGAATGTTGATGTTCTCCCACTTAGTTGCATAAATGGCATAGCCCGCCAGCACAAGTTCATTAAACGAGAACGTATTGATAAGTCCTTGGTTTGGAACGAAAAATTCCGGCGGGCGCACGAGGCTGTCTGCGTAGAGGTCGTTCATAATCGTGCGGTACGTCGCTTTCAATCCACCTTCTACTTTGCCGCCTTGAATTGGCTGCACATAATCGGCTTGTACGGTCGTAAGGCTCATTTGGTTTTTGAGGCGGTTGTTGGTAATGCGCTCGGGCGTGTTTTTGAGCGAACCGTCAAAATTGTAATCATTTTCTGCAAAGCGCCCGTCCGAAGCCTGCTCGTTGGCAGAATAACGACCGGTAACGTCAAGATAGTGCTGTTTATCGGTAAAAATTTGTTTGTAGCCCGCACCGACATCATATCCCTGCCATGAACGCTTCGTGTAGTTGTCGCGTCCAATAAAAGCAAGTGGTGTGCGGGTTGCATCAAATTGCTCATTCATAATTTGTTCGCTGTTGCCACCGACATTTGTACGCAGTTGGGCGTTTGCGCTGAGAGTGATTTTTTCCTCAATCGTGTAGTCGGTATTCAGATTGACAAAGTGTCCTTGATTTGCCCATACATTATGAAGTCCTTGGTTAAAGATGCCTGTGGTCGCGCCGTTAGCATTTATCGTTTCTTGCAAAAGACCACCATCAAAATAAAACCGATTGGAGCGGAAGCCATAGCCGAGTGTCGCATTGAAGCCTCCATCACGATAGCCCATGTCAAGCGAGGCGTTGTATTTATCGTTTGTTCCGGCACCTATCGTTGCCGTACCGTTCCAGCTTTGAGCAATGTTTGTTTTGGTAACGATATTGATAATGCCTGCCATACCTTCGGCATCATAGCGGGCAGAAGGGTTGGTAATGACTTCAATTTTCTCGATCATATTCGCGGGAATTTGGTCGAGAATCGCAGCGCGGTCAGTGCCGGCAAAGCCTGTTTGCTTGCCGTTGATTTGGATAATCAAATTGCTGCTGCCGCGAACACTGATATTGCCGGTTGCGTCCACATCTACCGTCGGCACTTGCTTGAGCGCGTCGGTTGCGGTGCCGCCTACCGAGGCGATATTTTTGCTGACGTTGAATACTTTTTTGTCCACGCTCAGTTCCATTGCCTCACGCTCACCTGTAACGGAGACTTCGTTCATGCGACTGGAAGCAGGAGCGAGGCGGATGGTGCCAAGTTTCACTGCTTGCCCGGAGGGGTCAACGGTGATAGTATCTTTGTGCTTGGCAAAGCTGAGGTATGACACTGCGACGTAGTAGCGACCGGGCTTTGCATTTTCTACGCTGACATTGCCGTCAGCATCGGAGATATCGCCTGTAATGGAGCCATCGCCAAGGTGCTTCATGTAGAGCGTTGCGCCTTTGACAGGCTTTTGTGTCTCATTGTCTAGCACCTGAGCGCTGACGCGGATTTTTCCTTGAGTTTTATTATTCCCTTGCGCCGGATTCTGTTGAGCAGAAAGGCTGAACGTTGCCCAAACAAGTAAAAATGTGGTAACGAGAAGAAGCCCCACAGCAAGGTGTGCTTGCTGATGTTTTGATGTCGCACCACGTTCGCCCGCCGAATATGGCGTAGCATTTACGGTTGGAGCTTGTGGTTCGGTTAGATGAGTACGAGTCAGCATAGTGGTAAATCTCCGATATTCTGGAATTGCTATTGTCTGTGGAATAGATTAATTATCGCGATAGATGGGAATACGGAGCAGCAAAATGAAAAGTTACAAGCGAGATTGTTAAAGAATCGTTAAGAAAATGTTAAAGAAGCGTCTTTATGCAACATTGATGATGAAATACGAATCGGAAGGATAATCCGGTGTATTGTTTCTTGTTGCGTTTGGCACGTCTATTGTATAAATTAGCGCATTCGTTTTTCGGTAGAGTTTTTTACGGAGTTGTACACGGCATCGGGACGAAATATGCGCCATGATTTTTCCATATTACCCTTATACGCCTCAATTTTACAATTGAGAGTGATGGGGATTCTTTGGTCTAAAGGTGCATCATGTATAACAGCATTACCAACGATTACAGCAACAGCTAAAGCGACAACATTATGGGGAATGACGGTAGAAAGAATAGTTATTCTCGTGCTCACCTCAGTTATGGTTATTCCATCTGCTTTTGCGCAGCAGAATGATACAGGTAGTCGTGTGGACTCGCTTCTGGCTGTACTTTCTCGGCAGCAGGGCGCAGCGCAGTACCCCACTCTTGTGCAGCTCTCGTGGGAATACCGCGCCATTAATCCCCGTCAGGCGGTTATCTATGGCAATCAGGCACTGGCTTTAAGCAAGCAGTACAATATCACCTTTGATGTCGCAAAAGCAGAGCGCTTTGTCGGTGTGGGGTATCGGAATTTAGGCGATTATGGCAAGGCAATAGAGCATTTTTTTATGTCGCTTTCGCTTGATGAAAAAAATGGCGGCGATCCTGTTGAAATAGGACATTCGCTCAATAGTATTGGGCGTATTTTTATTTTGGAGAAAAAACCCCAAGAAGCGCAGATATATTTAGAACGCTCTCTTCGTATTGCTGAGAAGACCCGTGATGAACGACTTTTGGCATACAGCTTGGCGAATTTGGGTGAGGTTCGGTCATTGCAAGGAAATTATTCCGAGTCGCTTGGCTTGCTGCTTCGGGCGCTCAAAATTTGGGAAAACCTTGGTGCCAGACAAAATATTGCCGCTGTTTTGTCAGATATTGGGCTTTCGTTTTATTCGCTGGGAAATAATCAAACAGCATTAGAGTATTATGCAAAAGCGCTGATGATTTTTGATGAGTTTAAGCAGCCACATGACATGAGTTTAGTGCTTGCACGTATGACTTCTGTACATTTAGCGCTGCATGACCCTGAAAAAGCTCGTCAGTACGGTGAGCAGGCGTATAAGTATGCGCAGCAAGCACAGTCACGGCAGCAAATCAAAGATGCACTCTGGGTGCTTGCGGAAACTGCCGCTCAACAAGGCGATTACACGAAATCGTTGGAGTATCATCGGCTCTTGAAAGAAGCAAGTGATTCGCTCTATACTGAAGAATCTGCCCGCCAGACCGCCGTGTATTCCGCACAGTACGAGTATGAACGAAAAGAGCAGCAAATACTAGCGCTGGAAAAAGAGGCGCAGCAGCAATCTCTAATGCGCAATATCCTCATTGCCGGAGGCATTTTGCTGGCAATGTCGTTGCTCCTTTTGGTGAACCGCTTTCGCTTTAAGCAACAATCGGCGCGACTTTTGGAAGCACGGGCAGCCGAATTGGCGCAAGCAAATACGGAATTGCGTATCGCTAAATTGGAAATAGAAGAGCAGAACCGAATGTTGCTGGACTTGGACAAAGAAAAAAATGAGTTTTTGGGGATTGCCGCCCATGACCTCAAAAATC
This sequence comes from Ignavibacteria bacterium, assembly GCA_014654705.1. Taxonomy (GTDB): domain Bacteria; phylum Bacteroidota; class Ignavibacteria; order Kapaibacteriales; family UBA4661; genus PH2015. Next base: position 5,671 of record JACVZY010000057.1, on the reverse strand, counting down.
CCGTCTCGGCGATTCAAGGTATTGCTGAAATGCTTCAGCACGATGATTTTTCACATAAAGAGGTCAAAAAACTTTCTGCCGTGATTCTTGATAATTCGCGGCGGATGTTCGACCTCATTACAAATTTGCTTGATGTCAATGCGATTGAATCGGGTAAGTTGCTTTTGCAGCCGTCGGTCTTTAGCGCCAATGTGTTGCTTTCCGGTGTACTTGACCGCTTTGAACAACCTGCCTTGCTGAAAAATATTCGGCTCCAGTTATTTCTGCCCGACGAACATTTGTATGTGAACGCAGATAATTATGCGACAATACAAATTATCGAGAACCTGCTTTCCAATGCCATTAAGTATTCTCCGCCCGGTAATTCTGTGCATATTCGCCTCAAGGAATCAATCATTTTGCAGACGAATCACATCTGGACACGCGAGGAGTGGTTGAATCTTGATGCTGAGAATAGTGATGGACAAATGCATGGCTATACTGAGAAATGTGTACGCTTCGAGGTGCAAGATTTCGGTCCCGGATTAACAGAAGAGGATAAAGCATATCTTTTTACTAAATTTGCACGACTTTCTGCCCAACCGACTGCTGAAGAGCATTCTACGGGGTTAGGGTTGTCCATTGTCAAAAAATTGACTGAGGCATTAAACGGGCGTGTTTGGTGCGAGTCTGAATACGGCAAAGGAGCAACTTTTATTGTCGAGTTACCTCAATCCACAGAACCAAAAACGGAATTAAATAGTATATTCTTTCCGAAATCAACCGTCGAGGAGCAGGTAGCAGTCTAAAAGCAGTCGGCTCAAAAAAATTCTTTCCTGTGCCGCATGTACAGGCAGGTGATGGTTATACCGTTTACTAATTTTTATTGTCTGAATGACCGATGGAAACACGTAACAAGCGTATTTTGGTGGTGGACGATGTGGAAGAAAATACCTACATCGTCTCAACAATTTTGAAGAGCGCCGGCTACACCCCCTTTGTAGCAAATTCGGGCAAGCAGGCAATTCAAATTGCCGAGACACAGCATCCCGACCTTGTGCTACTCGACATCAATATGCCGGAGATGAATGGCTATGAAGTCTGCAAGTATTTCAAAGAGCATGAGCCGATTGCCGACATTCCCATTGTGTTTCTAACTGTTCATGCAGACGCTGAATCTATTGCGAAAGCCTTTGATACCGGTGCTGTTGATTATTTGACGAAGCCCTTCAAGAAAGCGGAATTGCTTGCTCGTGTAAAAGTGCACTTAGCGCTCCGCCAAGCACAAGAGTTACTCGAAGACCAAAATGAAAGCCTTAAGCGCCTTAATGATGAAAAAAATGAATTTTTAGGCATTGCAGCACACGACTTAAAAAACCCTCTTAATTCCATTCGCGGTATTGCCCAGATGGTGCGCAAACGCAAGGAGATTGAGCTTGCCGATGACGAAGTAGACGACATGGTTCATCAAATAGAGACCTCTTCCAATTTTATGTTTGAGATTATCACAAATTTGCTGGATGTGAACAAAATCGAAAATGGAAAATTGGTGATTCAGCCATCGAGCGTAGATTTGGTGCTGTCTCTCGGTGCTGTTACCGACCGTTATCAAGCACCAGCGGCAAAGAAAAATATCACGTTGCACGTGGAGTTGCCCGATGATGATACTCAAATCTATGCCGACCCGACGCTCACAATACAGGTTCTGGACAATATTGTTTCTAACGCTGTCAAATACTCGCCACAGGGTAAAAATGTGTGGGTCACAGTCAGTTGTGATGCCGTTCAGCACCGAGTTCGGGTCGCTGTCAAAGACGAAGGTCCCGGCTTTAGCGAGGAAGACAAAAAGAAACTCTTTGGTAAATTTGCACGGCTCTCGGCGAAGCCCACAGGCGGCGAACATTCGACAGGCTTGGGATTGTCTATTGTCAAGCGTCTTGCTGAAGCTATGGATGCTTCTATCTGGTGCGAATCTGAACTAGGCAAGGGAGCAACGTTTATTATTGAATTTCCCGATGCTTCGATGATGAAAACAATGGAAGCATAGGTCCGCCATTCAGTATATGATGTAAGTCATTATTTTTTCAATCTTTTTGTGTGGAAGCAAAACCATGATAGTAACAACCACAGGTGAGCTTCAAGGCTACCGCATTAAGCGCTATTTGGGCGTAGTAACAGGCGAAGCGATTGTTGGTGCGAATATGTTCAAAGATATGTTTGCCGGGATACGGGATGTTGTCGGAGGGCGCTCCGGTGCTTACGAAGGTGAGCTTCGCAAAGCGCGTGAAATCGCCTTTCAGGAAATGGAAGATATTGCCATTCAACTCGGCGCAAATGCCGTCGTGGGTGTGGATTTGGATTATGAAGTGCTGGGGCAAAATAACGGGATGCTTATGGTGAGCGTCAATGGCACGGCTGTTATTGTTGAATAAATTTTATGGAAGAGTTTTAATGGAAGAGCCTCGCTCAACACTCATTCCGGCTGAACGTCAAGCTACTGCTGTTGTTGCTGATCCGCTTCGGTCGGCACGGCAGTTTGCACGTTTGCTCGACGACCTTGTGCGTGTGCCGGGAACAAAAATTGGTGTAGGGCTAGACCCTTTGATAAATCTCATACCCATAGCCGGAGATGCCGTCGGTACGGCAATGAGCGCATACTTGCTTGTAACTGCTGTGCGAATGGGCGTACCAAAGCGCGTGATAGCCAGAATGTTGCTGAATATTACCATAGATGCCCTTGTCGGGGCTATTCCGATTATTGGTCAGGCATTTGATTTTGTCTGGAAGGCAAATAGCTTAAATATGACGTTGCTGGAACGGTATGCTACCATGCCCACAAAAACGGTACAGACAAGTGGTGTGATGGTTGCTATTGTTCTTGCGCTTTTTGTGCTGATTGTGGCTTTGGTTCTATGGCTTGCGTATATGATGTTGTCGTTCTTAGCGTCGCTGCTCCATTTGCCGCTTTGGTAGGATGCGCGCAAGCCTTGATGTTCGAGTAATGTGTGACAATTCTTAGTGTCTTATTTTTCCACGACTTTTGTGTGTTACGTCATAAAAGTGTTGCTTTCAAGAGCTGACGCGGTAGCATAGAGTTTGACGACAACATTGTGTGAATTTCATAGCAACTCTTTTGGGACATAACCCAATGGAGAAGTGGATTTCGTTAAGCAAGTGGACTCCATCTCGTTTTGTGCCTATATCAGTTTTAATGCGGCTTGTGGTCTGAATGTAATTTTTTTTTTGTCTTTTATGCAAAGTTTTTCCCGTTGAAGTGTCATTGAGGATAATGGGCATTATGAGCGAGCTTGAAAATAGCAGACAATACAAAAATTCGGCTGCCAAATGTAACTTTTCGTGCGCATTCTTAGTCCTCTTTTTGTCTACATGCTTTGTGTCTTATTCCTGTGGTCCTGTCGCAAAGTAAATTCCCTTCTCCAATTTTTTTCTTAGGAGTGTGTATATGCGTGTTCTTGCTTCCGTTTCTCTTCGATTTGCTGTTGTTGTGCTGTTTTGTGCTGGTCTGTGCTCCGTTGCGAAGGCACAAGTTACGATAGATCGAGAGTATATATCGCGTCTGGAGTATGTTTGTAAGGTGTGGGGTTACTTAAAATACTTCCATACTGGTATTGACAGCACAAAGTCGTGGGATGATAGTCTGACTCAAACGCTTTCGCGCGTGAAAGTCGCACAAACACAAGCTGCCTACCTTGAGGAGGTGGACAGACTCATTGCCGGAGCGGGTCTGTCACAAGGGCAACAACGCCCGCACCCGTCGTTCCCCAGCAATTACGTCTTCCGGTGGATTATTCGTGGATGCATAACCAACAAATGCTCAGTGCTACCGCCATTACGACACTTCTCAAGATTCAGCAAAATTTCCGCCCTTTCCAAAGTTATTACATCGAACCCTCATTAGTGGCAACACCGCAAGCCCGTAATGAAAATCCTTATCCTGACATGGTGTACCCCAACGAGCAGTATCGCCTCTTGGCGTTGTTTCGGCATTGGAATATCATCAATTACTTTTTTCCCTACAAAGACATTATTGGTCGGGCTTGGGAGACGGTCTTGCCAGAGATGATACCGTTTTTTCTTCGTGCCCAAACCAGCAATGACTACTACGCAGCTGTGCGTCGAATGTCTGCTCAAATTAACGATTCTCACGGTTTTGTTTCGCAAAACTCAATGCTCCTGAATTATTTTGGGCGGGCGGTTCTTCCCATAGAATTTCGCTTTGTGCAGGGGCAGACCGTCGTGTTCCGTATTCCGTACACACGGTCTCTGATTGAGCGTTTGGGGCTGTCCGATGTGCAGTCCGGCGATGTTTTGCTCAGTATTGACGGCATACCCATAGACACGCTGAGAAAGCGTATAGAGCCACTTGTGCCGGCTTCAAATAATTCGGCATTGAATCGAGACATTAACACACTTTTACGATACGGTAGTCCGGGATCTGTTTCTTTGCGCTTTCGGCGTGGAGCGCGGGAATTTACCGTTACGGGTGCTCGCGGCAGTGGCATCGGAAGTGAGTTTGTCGCCGATACATCCCAGATTTGGCGAATCCTTCCCAACAATATCGGGTATGTGGATATGGTCAGATTGCAGCGAACAAACGTTGCGAAAATGATGGCAGACCTGATGAACACACGTGGAATTATCTTTGACATTCGTAACTATCCAAATGGAACGCTGTACGATATTGGCGCATATCTGACTCCGCCAACTCCGTTTGTCCGTTTTACCTACATTCAGCCAAGTTTTCCGGGCGTGTTTGCTCGGGGTACATCTACCACACCGGGTGAAATTACGCCGCTCAGTGCGCCGAACCGCATTGGCAATTCTAAACGCTATCAAGGCAAAATCGTCGCACTGATTAACCAAGAAACGCAGAGCCATGCGGAATTTACGACTATGGCTTTTCAGGCTGCTGGGGCGAAAGTCATCGGCAGCCAAACCGCAGGAGCAGATGGAAACGTTGTGACGGTACGGCTTCCGGGGGATATTCTGCTGTATTATACGTCGCTGGGCGTTTTCTATCCCGATGGCAAAGCAACGCAGCGTATCGGTATTGTGCCGGATATCCCTTCGAGTCCGACCGTGACCGGTATGCAAGCAGGTATTGATGAGGTTTTGGAGCGTGGTATCAAGGAAATACTTGGTACGCCGTTTTCAAATTCGCAGTGCGCTGCGGAATTGCAGGCGGTTTTGAGTCCGAATCCGATGGCGGAAAAGCTGAACATTGCCTTCACCCTCACTGGTAATGAAAAGATGACCATCCGGCTTTACAACACGCTTGGACAGTGTGTTCGGGAAACGGAGCATAATGGAGTGGTCGGGCAAAATTCGCTCACCCTTGACGTAACCAATCTCGCAAGCAGTTTGTATTATTGCATATTACAATCGGCTTCAGCAGCTTGTCAAACAGCACTTCCTATCCTGAAGTCGAGGTAGTATCGACAAGCTCAATTACCAAGCCTGAAAAAGCGAAAAATACTCGCTTTTTCGGGCTTTTCTGCTTTGATGAGAAGAAAATTTTACTATCTTGCGAATGTTCTCGTGATTTACCATTCAACCATTACTTTCACTCTATAGATTGAAAGAAGAATACGTGAACAATCTTCATTGTAGCACAGACATTAGACAAAATTTAAGTACAAAATGTTTATTTGTATGAGTTTGCGTAAGTTTG
>JACVZY010000056.1 GCA_014654705.1 Ignavibacteria bacterium | reverse complement strand
GCTTTTCACTGACGGCTTGATTTGTCGGCGTTTTATGCCTTCGTTCACCACATATTTAATCAAGCTTCGCAGCTCGTCCATTACTTTGCAAACGTGCTCGCGGAATTCCGGGTTGCCATAATCGCTTTCGACCGCAGCATTGAGCACCGCGCAACCACCACGAAAGGGCGGTTTCTCGAAGTGCATACGAAATGTGGTAATAAGTGCTATGAGTTTTGCAACGGCATTGCTTTCGCTTCGTATAGCGTCCGTCATACGTTGCCCTACAATACCGGAAGCGTGTTCAAATGCGGCAAGCGAGAGTTCTTCCTTGCTGGAAAAATGATTATAGATACCACCTTTCTGAAGACCGGTAGCCGCCATAATATCCGAAATGGAACTAGCTGCGTAGCCTTTCGTATTAAAGATATCTACCGCTTTGATGATAATATCTTCTCGTGTTTGTTCGCCTTTGGTCACCGCCGTGCTTTCAATAATTTCTTGTTTTCCGACCGATTGGTTTCAAATATAAAAATTATGACGCTCTTGTCAAACAAAATAATTTGAATTCACGTGGGCAATAATCCACAAAGGGCAAAACAAGTGAGCAAGAATCGGGTTTCTCTGCCTCCACTTCGTCCGTAATTTGGGGCAATAATTCGCTGATTATCGCACAACTAAACACAAATTCTATGAAAACGTTCATCCTCCTCCATGGCTCATGGCACAGCGCCTGGAACTGGCACAAAGTTCTTCCGTTGCTCAAACAACAAGGGCACGAAGCCATTGCACTGGACTTGCCCGGTATGGGAAGAGACAAAACCCCTATCAATGAAGTAACGATGCGCTCAACCGTAGAAAAAATCTGTGCTGTGATTGATAGTATCGACGGAAGCGTTATTTTGGTCGGGCATAGCAAAAATGGCATCATGGTTTCGCAAGTAGCAGAATATCGCCCCGATAAAATAGAAAAAGCCGTCTATCTGGCTGCATATCTTGTTCCCAACGGCAAGACCCAACGCGAATACTCAGCGCAAGATACAGGGGGCATACTGAAGCCCTTCGTAACAATACACGAAGCGCTTCGGGCGACAACCTTACAACCCGAAATTTACAAAGAGGGCTTGTACCACGACTGCGATGATGATATTACAGAACTGGGGAATCTTCTCCTCAGTCATGAGCCGATTGAGTCCGGCATGACTCCGTTATGCCTCACCGATGAGAACTTCGGGCGTGTCCGGCGTGTGTACATTGAATGTACGGAGGACAGGGCAGTTACGCCGTTTATCCAACGGAAAATGTACACCGAAACGCCCTGCGAGCGAGTGTATCAGATGCAGACGAGCCATTCACCGTTTTTCAGCCGACCGCAAGAATTGACCGATATTCTTTGCGATATTGCGTCAATGTAGGACACGATAAAGCAATATCTCTCGAATAACATGGCAACAGTTAGGCACAACAACATCAGTAACCACGAACTGCGACGTAAGATTCGGAGCGGGGAAGTCTGCTTCGGCGGTAACGCACGGCTCCGCATCTACGGAACGCTGCATTGTGCATCAGGCAAGCGCATGAAACGAGAAAACCGCGTGTTTTTTACCTCAGAACAAGAAGCTCTTCAGAGTGCTTACCGCCCCTGCGGACATTGCATGAGGAGCGCATATCAACGCTGGAAAGCAAATTTGAAAAGCAAACCATGAACTTGTTTCCAACCAATGAACCGCTTCATCTCTTGCCGCATGACGGCGAGGTAATCTATTACGGAACGATACTTTCACCTGAGGCGGCAGATACCTATTACCAAACGCTGCTGCATGTAATAGCGTGGAAAAATGACGAAGCCGTAATCTTTGGCAGACACATTATCACCAAGCGCAAAGTGGCGTGGTATGGCGATCACAATTATTCCTATACCTACTCCAACATCACCAAAGAAGCTCTCCCGTGGACAAAAGAGCTTTTGGAATTGAAAGCGATTGCAGAAGGCATAACAAAAACTTCGTTCAATTCTTGCTTGCTGAACCTCTACCACAACGGAAGTGAGGGCATGGCATGGCACAGCGATGACGAAAAAACACTGGGAAAGAACAGTGCTATTGCGTCGCTCAGTTTTGGCGCGGAACGTAAGTTTTCCTTCAAGCACAAACGCACCAAAGAAACCGTATCGCACGTACTGGAAAGCGGTAGTCTCTTGGTTATGCAAGGCGCAACGCAAACAAATTGGCTTCACCGTTTGCCCCCGACAACGAAAATCTCTACGCCTCGCATCAATCTGACGTTCAGGACGATGGTGGTGTAAGTTTTGAACGATGAGAGTTTTGTAAATTTCTACAAACTCATCGTTTCCTTGAATTTCTGCGCTTGGCGGCGCGAAATCTCAACTTTTGTTCCGTCATGGAGCGTTGCCAGCATTGCGCCGCCGAACCACGCTTCTACGCTCGTGATGTGGTTCAGATTCACCAGTTCGTTTCTGCTTGCACGAAAGAACATTTCCGGCGGGAGCCGTTCTTCAAGGCTTTCCAAAGACCGTATGAGCAGAAGTCGTTCCTGTACGCGGTTTTCGCGGTAACATTTCACCTCCACATACCGACCATCAACGCGAATACTCAGAATATCCGCCACCTTTACAAATAAGCATTTATCGCCGTCACGAAGGAAAACCCGTGAGTCGGCTTACAGCGTTGCTATAGAGGAAGTGTTCGGTGGTGGATGTTCTTCTGATCCTGAACAAAGTGCTTTCCCCAATGAGCAATCAATGATTATCAAAATACCAATGTGTTTAATATCGGTATTAATCTTGGAACGAATCTATTATGATTGGGGTGGTTTATAGGCTAATTCGGTAAACAACATTGTTATTATAAGAGGAAACATAAAGATTTCCTGCAATATCAAAAATTAGATGTGCGGGATTTCCTAAAACTGGCGCAATTGTCATAGAAGTACCGTCCGGCGCAATGCGAACAACCGTATTATCAAGGAAACTGCCTACATACAAATTACCTCTTGTATCAAATACCATACCTGATGGAGTGCGCACTGATGAAGAAAAAAGTGTTACCCCGCCATTTGGAGATGCTCGAAAAATTGATGTTCCAGTATTGCCATCATTAGCTGATAAATAGAGATTGCCTGAAGCATCAAAAGTAAGTCCACATGGAATTGGTGTGCTAGAAATAAAACTACTTCGCACACCTGACGAGGTAATTCGTGTTACGCCATTTACACTTTTATCAGACACATACATGGTGCCCGCTCTATCAAACTTTATATCAAGAGGGTTTGTAAAATTAGAAGCGAATGTACTTACCGTCCCATTTGGACTAATACGACTTATATAACCTGTATTGGGGGCAACAGCGCCAGCAGTTGTTGCATACAAATTACCTGAGGCATCAAACGCTAAACCACTTACAGTACCCAAACCTGATGCAAAAATAGTGTTTGTACCATCCGGCGCAACACGACTAATTGTACCTGTTCGATTATTTGCAACATATAAATTACCCGCCACGTCAAATGCCATTCCTGACGTACCGGAAAACCCACTCGCAAACACGCTTACACGTGGCTGTGCTGGCAGCACGGGCAATGTTGTCCCTGTTCCAGCGGGTACGCGTGTCAGCGTAATGTCTGCTCGCGTTTGCTGTCCTGCTAGTACAGCAACTGCGGTATTTCCAGAAATATAGCTATTATGGAAGGCGTTGATTGTATAATTTCCTATGGTAATATTGCTGAGAGTAAAGCGTCCGAGCGAGTCCGTCAAAAGGGAATTTGTCGGGGGCTGCGTAGAAATAGTTGCGCCAATAATTGGCCTGAAGGTCTCCGCATCCAAAATACGCCCTTCGATACTTCCCTGGTTGGCTGTTGCCTGCACACCGCGTCGAAAGAGCGCAATATCAGCACGGGTGCGATTTCCGGCACTCACGGTAATCGTGATAATCATTACGGGGTAACCACTGCGTATGGCAGTAAGACTGTAAGAACCGGGCTGAACATTATCAATGGTATATTGTCCGGCGGAGTCGGTGAGTACAGAACCAGTGCCGGGCTGGGTACTGATATTGCTTGCACCCAATGGTGCTCCCGTGTCGCCATCCACCACTCGCCCTATAATGGTACCGGGCGTAGGAGGGGTAGTTGTCGTTGCGATGGGAGGGAGGCACGAAATAACCGAAGCGCTGAAGATCACTGACGTGAATATTGTTGCTGTATAGGTCAGAATATTGCTGAGCATTCTTACGTCTCCAAAGGAAAAATTAAAAAAGTAAATAATAGTAGTTGTTGTTGTATAGATAGAAGTTGTTTAGCATTTTTTTCAAAAAACACAGGAACTCCCATTTCATCGTCGGTAAAGGATATTTCTCACATACTCTTCACCAACATACCATGCAATGGAAGTCCTGTCA
>JACVZY010000055.1 GCA_014654705.1 Ignavibacteria bacterium | reverse complement strand
GACGATTCCGCCACTGCCGGACATCCTCAAGGATGCTGTCAGTCACATCGCTGATAAATGTTGGCGAGGCATCAATACCGTAAGCACGGTGAAGTTCATCGGCAATATCGCGGGTGGACATTCCGCTGCCGTACAGCGCAAGAATCGTTCGTTCTATCTCCGGCAGACGGGTTGTTCCTTTGGGAATAATCTTTGGCTTGAGACTGTCCTTGACGGTCACGAGGAATCGAGAGTTCTACCTCGCTATGAGCCGTTTTCAGGCTCTTGCTTGACGAACCGTTCCGGGCGTTCCCACCATCAAGAAGGCGTTGCTCATGCTCTGGTTTCTGGTATTTCTCATAGCCAAGATGATGGTTCATTTCGGTTTCGAGCATTCGTTCAAAGAGCCGTTTGGTCAGTTGGCGATAGATGCCGTTCTCGCCGAAGACCTCTTCGTGACTGGTCGAGCCGTTCAAAAGACTATCGACAAGTTCGTCGGTTAAGCCGTACGGCTGTCGGGCGTTTTGTGCTTTGGTTGCCATAAAGATTCTCAAAAAAAATGAATGAATCGTGATTGATAAAGTTCACTCTTCAGTTCCATTTACACAAAACAATTTACACTCTCACGAACGGACGGGATTACTGCTGAAGTAGGGAAAATATTATCGATAAATCACGGTTTTGCTGTCCAACGAATGGGGTACACCCCAGATATGATAGGTAACTATGACTTTTTATCATGCCGAACTATGACTTTTTACCCAGAAGAATGTGAGTATTTCGTAGATATTTCAACGCACATTTTTTTTTACATTTGCCCGAAACGTTTCTTCTTCTCACTACCTTTGGTTTTTGAATTGAATTTTTACCACCGATTTGTCCGTGTTGAGGTATTGCTTTCTTGTTACTTTTCAAGGCAAATGATATGTTTTTCAAAACTACTCTTAGTTGTGCAAGTTTTTGTGCAAACAGTTGTGTAAGTTTTTTTATTACTCTCTCGTGTTTTGCACAAACGAGGGTCACACAACCCGAACGCATCTTTGCTCCCGAAACAATGAGCAATCGCCGATTGGGATTTTTTGGTGACGCGACGGCGGTTGGGTGGAATCCATCACTTTTAGGAACGCGTAAAACAATTGATCTAGCAGTTACTACGCCTCTTTCTGAGCAGTTTAGTTTAATGGGGCAATATGGGGTATTTGCAAAATTGCTGGGTTTTGGTGTTGGGTATGTTGCCAATACGCATGAAGCAGCATCAGGCGAATTGTATGCGGGGCTTGGATTCAATATCATAGACGATGTGTTGTGGCTAGGCGCGAGTGGACGTCTGGTGAATCCGGGTAATATTCAAAAAATTGATATGGCTTCGTTACGCTATAATAGTGGATTGCTTGTCAAGCCTATGAGCGGCTTATATGTGAGCGGTGGCATAACAACAATGGGCGCCGATACATGGCGCAGCGAAAGAATAGCCGGTACAACGGAAGCTCGTCACGTACGCATTTCGCCGGATTCGATGGTTGTGTATGCTGGAGCAACATATTCTCCGATGAATTGGATCTCCGTTTTTGCGAATTATACATCACCACCAATTCTATCATCAGGGCAGCCCGTGACGATGCTCGAAAGCAATCCGTTTCGTTTGGACATTGGTGCAAGTATAACATTGCTGAATGATATACTCATTCTTTCCGGTTCGTACAATTTTGCGACAAGCGCTGTACGTGTCGGTGCGGAAGCAAACGTCGCTGCACTTGGACTTGGACTATTTCGAGAGATGTCTCCCCATGCTGCTGTGGGTCATGTCGCTGTTGTACGGCTTTCCACCGATCAAGCCCGCAGCGTTTCAGCACTTCTCGGTGTTCGCACCGATGATGATGGTTGCCGAACACCCGTTGATACATTGTTCCAAAAGTCAGACTATATGCTTTCGTTCACCAATCAAGTAAATACGAGCCTTGCAGATACCTTGAGACGAATTGCACCCAATCCCACATTGTTATACACAACTATTCAAGACCGATATTACAGTTCTGCAAATGCGGTCAAATCTATTACCGGAGAGGAGATTAACGTTGTTTCCAAACAGGGATATGCCTTGCAAACATTAGATGTGGATAACGCAAAATTCCCACAAGTGTCCGTTGTCGTTCGAGCGATAGATACTTCCACGGGGCGTACTGTTTCTGGCTTAGAGCAAAATGATTTTAGCCTTCGTGATAAAAAGCAGACAATGATTTCCGTCAAGCCAAGCGATACCACTTCTCATGTGCCATTGGATATCGTCTTTATTATTGATTGCTCGGGTTCAATGCAAAACAAAATCAATGAAACTCGTGCAAATGCTCGTCGTTTTATTGAGGCACTACGAAGTCGAGGCGCAGACTATCGTGTTGGAGGAATCCTTTATGGATTATATGTGGTAAGCGTTCTTCAACCAACGAATAATTTTGATCTGTTCCAAGAATTTATTGCCAAAGCTACTGCCAATCAGCCCGACGAATACGCTCCTAATGCATTTGAGGAGCTTCTTCGTATGAAATTCCGTCCCGATGCCGAGCGCGTTGCTATTCTTATCACCGATGAACTTACCTACACAGGAAATTATGCCCGCACCGTCGAAGCCGATATTGTACCGCGTCTATGGCAAAAGCGCATCAAACTCCACAAAATCATAAAGCCATGCGACAACAACGGTAGCACAAGTGCCTACGCGACACTTGGACAAGAGTTTAATATTAAAGAGCCGTTTGAACATATTTTGAATACGATTGGAGGCGAACTAACGACCACGTATAATATCACCTATCGTCGCAATGAAACAAAAACTACGGCTGTCACGGGTATCGTAAAGAACGAAATCGGCACTCCGCTTTACGCAAAGGTAATGCTCTCTGATACGCTTGGTAATAGCATCGGACCCATAGAAACAGTACCGGAAACAGGAACATTTACAACACCAACAGTAGAGGGAAAACGCTATATGGTCAGGGTAGAGGCAACGGACAGCACGAGCTATGAACCCGTAAGGACATCGCTCAATCTCCGTAATGTTCGGCGCGGCGATACGGTCAAAATGCCCGATATTGTTGTCAAGCGCGTCGTCAAGCCGATAATCTTACGTGGAGAAGTACGCGATGCAAACGGACGCATGATTCCATCCGATATTGCTTTGACCGAACTTGATACTCTTGGTGCAACATTAGGAACGGACATTGTTCTCACAGATGAAGTCAATGCTCGATATGAGAAAAAATATGCAGAAGGGAAAGCCTTTGCCGTATTTATTGAACCCTCTACTGACGACCTCCGCGATGAATATGTGCCACGAGCAGATGAGATAAATTTCCGCCGAGCCGGGCAGGGGGATATTATTGTGTACAACTACATACTCTATCCATACCCGAAGGCTGTAAATGTTATTGGTCGTGTCACTGTAACACAGCCTTCACTGCAAAGTGTGAGCAGCGTAGGCATAAGTGCGACGGATATTGCTACGAGTGCGAAAGTGGCAGAAACATTCTCCGACAATGATGGTAGATTTCGCCTGACGCTCCCTAAAGGTCAAACATACAGTATTACATTCAAAACACCTGAATATTACAGTGATTCTGTTTTTGTACACTTGCCTAAACGCGATACGTCCACCATACAAACAGTTATTATACCGCCGCTTGTGTGGAGAAAAATTATGATTATAGGAAAAGTAAAAGCCGAAAAAACGAATGTTCCCGTTCCATCAGCACTCGTGGTCACGCAGCGGGATAGCACCGAAGAAACGCTCGCACAGGTTAATACCATAGCTGACGGTTCGTATCGCCTGATTGTCCCCAAAGAAATGCCGCTTCGTCTTACCGCGCAATCCAGTGAATATTTCTTTGCTTCAGAATCGGCATATTTTGGGAAAAATGACACTGCCGCAACGATACACAACTTCCGTTTGCCGCAAGAATTATCGCTCAGACTGAATTTTCCGATTGCGCAGTACAACAACCCAACGCCCTATATTCTTGATACTAATGGCGTTCAAAGTAGTATTCGCTGGCAAGATGAGCTCAACCGCGTTGTAAAAAATCTACTTTTATACAAAAGTTTCATTGCCAAACTCATCATCATCGGGCATACAGACGATACCTCCGATGACGCATATAATCTGAAGCTGGGGCAGAATAGAGCAGAATTTGTTGTCGGGGAATTAGTCAAACGTGGCATTCCACCTGAAATATTGCAAGCAGTCTCAGAAGGAGAAAATAAGTTGCTTCCACGCCGAACAAATGAATCACTTGAAACATATCGTGCTCGTTGTCGGCGTGTAGAACTAGTCAAAACAAAGCAATAACCATCATCAAGTTGTACTTGAAACTGAGAAATGAATCTATTAACACATAGGTTCGGTGCAAAGAGTATTAATGCCAATTAAAAGTTAAAAATCAGAGCAATCAAAGCGGCAGCCAGTCTG
>JACVZY010000054.1 GCA_014654705.1 Ignavibacteria bacterium | reverse complement strand
TTTCTTCTATCACGATTATCTGGGCAATCCAGTTTTAACTTTTAATTGGCATCATGAATCAAACAATCCTAACACCCCAAGAAGCACGAGAACTCTACGGCATTGCTGCCACCAAGCGCGTGATTGATAACGTTGCTGAAGTTCTCAAGTGTTTGATAGACGGCATTGACATAGGCGATATTCGCGCAATCGGCAATCTTGGCACCATTGCTGCGAATCTGCCCGAAGGCATCAAAGAAGCGTCGGATTATTCCTCCCGCGAACTGGAAGAACTGGGTAAATTCTGTATCGAACAGTTCGGCGAAGTGCTTGCGGTGATGAATTTCAAATCGTTGTAAAACATCAGCCACCTTGATAAAGGGGGCGACGAGCGGAGCGAGTGGGGGATTTGCACGCGCTTGTAAATCCCCCGTTCCCCCTTTGTCAAGGGGGCGAATGAGTGAATTTGAGGTTTTATTTTTTGAGCAATTTTTCAAAGCAATTACATATGCCCGACGAAAAAATCATACAAGTCATTCTTGGTAGTGGATTAGGCATTATCACGTATTTCCTCAAGCTCATCCATACCGATTTGCGCGAGGTGATTAACCGTGTGCAGACGCAAGAAACGAGCATTGCTGTTGCCGGAAATAAATTCACGGAATTAGAACGACGCATTGAAGTCGTTGAAAACAAACTTGATGGAGTAGAATAACATGGCACGTCAAAGCGCAATCTGGAACGAGTGGCTTTTGCCACCAAGTCCGCCATCAACACGCGGGGTGCGCGTTACCCTCACGACGGGACAAGAACAAGACGAAGCATTGGGACCATATACCATTGTGTTCCAATACGAAACCACCACCACACCCGGATTTATAGCCGCGCCGCCCGTGCCAATGACTCCACAGGGAGCAAACCGTTTTGTCGCGCAATGGGAAATTCCTGCATCGGTGTATAGTTCCGGCGGAAATGTGCAGTATGCAATTCTGGATTCGTCGGGAGAATGGGGCGGCAATCCTGATTTTGCGGGATATTGTGTCGTTGGACTAAGCGGCGGCGGGTTTATGCCGGCAGTACGAACGGGCGTTTACTCCATCAAAGACTTCACGCTCTTGAATAGTATTGAGCGATTGCCGAATGGCAATTTCAAACGCCGCGATTTGGATTTCATCAACACGCAGCTTCTTTCTTTGGGGCAAGCGGCGGTGAAGATGCGTGAACTTGCAGCCAGCGCCGACCCGAATCTTTCGCTCCAATTCCGCGCACGGGCGGACAAAACGACCGAATACAATTCTCGCAAAGGCGGAAACTTTGGCGACTACCTGAACGAAAGCGCTCGCATCATCGAATTTGCCGTGCATGAAATCCGCAACAACCAACGGTTCGACCTCACCAGTATCCAATTCAGCAAAACCATTTTGTAACCCGTATGAGCTTTCTTCCTACTTCTTGCACCTGCACCATAACGCGCGTCGTGGACGGCGACACGTATTGCGTGGAATATGAGCGCCACGAGTACATCGTTCGGATTCTTGGCGTTGATTGTTTTGAAACGCGCTACGGAGCGAAGCTGCGGAGTCAGTCGCTTGCGCGTGGCATTTCCCTTCGTGAGGCACTCAAGAAAGGAATCCGTGCCAAAGACTTTGCAGAAAACATCCTGCTTGGCGAGACCGTCACCATCATTCGCCCCGACGGTGTACCCGATAACGACATCTACTTCCGCTATCTCCGTCAAGTGTTTGTGCAGTGGGGGAATGCGAACACGAACCTTGCCGCGCTGCTGGCACAACATGGGTACGCGGCATGAAGAGGCTCACACAATATCTGCTCTTCGTCGCAGCGCTCGGCGTTTGCCTGAGCGTAACGCTCAGGGCTTGCCTTCCTGCGTCCTTCGGCAATACCGGAATTTCTTGTGACGTTGGTGTTTGTTTCTCCGGCATACCTGCTTTTTGAGCGGGGACGGATGGGATTAGGAGTTGTGGTGTTTTTGTGGGGAAGATTGTTGCGGCGGCGGCATGTTGGGCGTTTTTTGAGAGGTCAGTTAATCCTTGCCGCAGCGGGGAATTTTGGAACACTTCACTGTCAACCTACCACTAAAGTTAAATTGAAATACTGCACCTGAATTTATTTCAGTCGCCGCCAAAGTCTACTTCTGTTTGGGTGAAATACATGCAAAGCTTTTCAGTTCCAGTTTTTTCGCTATGGTTATGCGGGATATTATAAATATCCAAAATCAATTGCTCTACATATTTAGCTTGTCTGTTGGGCATTTCTAAGTATGTAAAATAAACTAGCATTTCAGCGCTAAAATCTTTTACCAAGAAGTGATTAATAATTCTTCGTAATACTAATCCTTTTCCAACATATAAACACTTCATGTGAAATAATTCATGAGTAGGGCAGTAGTCGTCTTTGTGCCATAGAAAATATACTCCTAATGTTTTATTAACAATCCAGTCTGCAAGAAAATGATCATCGCAAATTGATTTATCAGAAAACCATCCAATATTAGAATGACAAAGGTGATGTAGAGATAAATTAAAATTGGTTTCTTTCTTAATATTGCTATCAAAATCGGGAAGGATGCTATTGCAGTTGCACACACAAGAATCTTCAAAACAATAGGACATAATGAATATAGTTAAAATTGCAGCTAACTCGTAAATATGTGAAAGTGTTGTCGGAGATTTCGTATTGCTTTGATTTTCTTGTCGTGCAGTCGTGCCATTGGTTTCGGATATTTTTCTCTCGTGCAAATATACCACCCCCACCCCATACCGCGCTAGTGTCACCTGTAACGGAAAACCCGTTACAATCATTGTTGCAACATCTACTTTGCCCCTCTTTTTTCTCGTAAGTGCAAACAAGAAAATCATTTGCCCCAAACCATGCTCCGGTAAACTTTTTTTCGGAACGCGCATTTTTTTGCAAAAACGATGAGCAGCAGCAGGATGGGCAAAAAACGAAAACCTCCTCACGAAGGAATCGCTTCGGAAGGAGGTTTTTTTTTGAAATGTCTGTCTCGTGATAGGCGTATGATGCAATCATCTCAAGTACGTAATTTCTTATCATCGTTTATCAGCATCTGTATATCCACGCCGGTCTTTGTTTGCCCGGCAACAACGACGTAATGAAAATAAACATCCTCCCGATAAAAGCGCAACTTGAAGGTAAGCATTTTGCCTGGTCGGTTTTCTGTTATCACTACACCAAATATCTTGTACATTGCCGTTTGTAGTGATAGTGCCGTCCCTACATCATAAATGTACGCAAGTGATTGTGCGGCACTTTTTGACATCTCTAACGTCAAGTTTTGCGCAGCAAACTCATTATAGACTTCAACCAGACTACAAAGAAGGTCTTCACTCATTGGTTAGAACGATGCTGATTGTTACGTTCCTGAAATTCTTCTTCCGAAACTACGGAAACTTCGCTTATTTCCACATTGTTGTATAGCGACCGTAACTCGTTTGGCGCAGAACGTTGTATTTTTTGCTCAATAACCTTCCAACGATCCTGAAGACTCATGGCGGTTTCAGGAGCAGGGTTCTGTTGCAATAAGGATTGGTCGAATACAATCGTACTACCCTTAACCTCAACGGTATTGGGACTTTCTATGACAGACACCAGAACGATACTTGGTATCGGAACTAATTTGATTTGCGGCAACATAATGTATCTCTACGAAAGAGTTTCAAGAAGAATTTGCAACGACGCAACGTTCGTTACACCAATTTTATGGCTTGCCATTAAACAATGAATGGAAAACGTATCTTTCCCATTTTTATCCCGATACTCACCAAGAACTACGGTCTCTTTGAGTGCTATTCCCAGTGAATTTGTCCAGTTAATTGCTTCAATAATTAAGCGATTGTCTTCATTACCGAGACTCGACCGTATCCCTGTTTTTGACTCAGGCTCAACAGAAAAAATGATAGCAAAGGGTATCTGACTATTAAGCACCGGAACATCAAACTCAACTCTTTGCCCATCGAGAGCAATGATTGTTTCATTAAAGACAATGTGTTTTCCGTCTAGTCTCATTATCGTAAACGATTGACAAACGTTTGAGAAAATCACCTATAGGTTCAAATATACAGGAAAACAACCACTAAACAATGCTCAATGATAATTTGGCAGAGACGGTTCCGTCTTCATGTTGCTCAATAATTATTTTGTAGGGTGCATTTGTACATCCTTACTGTGTTTGTGTTAGTCTATCTGAATATGCAGACTCTTACCGATTGCCTGTGCGTACTTTCGGAGCGTCGAGAGCCGGACGTTTTCGGCATGGCTTTCTAAGCGCGAGATTGCGGATTTGGTGGTTTGTAATTCCTTCGCAACAATCTCCTGTGTCAATCCCGCCGCTTCTCGTGCTTGACGAAGCATGACACCGATTTTGAATTCTATTCGCCTAAATAGGTTTGAATAGGTGTGAGCTGCCCCCCATTTTTTGGACAGGTAGTGTAGATAAGTTTTCTGCACTA
>JACVZY010000053.1 GCA_014654705.1 Ignavibacteria bacterium | reverse complement strand
CATAGCAGAACTACCACTCGACACGGCTTGAATATTTAAGATAGAATTGGCGATGATTTGAAATGGAGAAAAACGGTGAGAGCATTGGTGGTGGCCTTAGTAGTGTTTGGGCTTTATGGGTGCGGGGATAGCAATTCCGACGACCAAGCCACCAAGATGGTCACCTCAGAAGACGTGGCGGCTCCGATCAAACTCGTTGATCGTGATCTTATACGCGTATGCAAGGCGGGTGCTGCGTTCCGGAACGGGCGAAGCGTGCAGGGAATCAATGCAAAAGTGACTAAAGAGCAACAAGTTTCTCTCGCTTACACTCGAGATGATGGCAAACAATTCGAGTATGATTGCGTTGTTGAAGGTAACGTGCTGCGTTTTCGGATGATCGACGAAGCTGGCCCTGGCACTGGCCCAGGGATATGGTCAGGGAAAGGTTCAAGAACTACCTTTAAGATCAACCCTACCTCCATAGATCTCAAAGACGATTTTTTCGATGGGTCATCCGACTCCGGAACAATTACAATATAACGATATAGTGCGGTGGCAACAGGAGCGGAACACTGAAGCTCGGAAACTAATCACCTTCAGTTGTAATCATTAAACATCGCTTCTGGCATCATCCCTTACCGCTTCGCTGAATGCTGATGCTAGAATACCAGTCGGCATTGCTATTAACCCAATCCCAGCCACCGCAACCAATGCAGCGAATATTTTGCCAAGAACCGTGATGGGGTAGACATCGCCGTATCCGATGGTGGTCAGAGTTACGACCGACCACCACATGGCACGAGGTATGCTGCCAAACTTATCGGGCTGCAAATCGCCCTCAATTAAGTGAAGTGCTGTCGCCCCAAATACTAACACAGTCACAGCTAGTCCCATTGTGAACAGTAGCTCATATTTGCGCGATGCTACAGCTTTGCTTAAACGCCTTATAGCGATCGACATTCTTCCCAGTTTTGCCAGCCTCAGGATACGCAATAGGCGAACTAATCTCAGAACAATCAGATTGACCGTTATAAATGGCGCAAATGTTGCAACAATGATTGCGAGATCGAGCAGACCACTAAACGAAAAAATAAAGCGGACTCGTTTAGTGATTGTGTTGCTCCCCGGGCCTTCAGATGCCACCCAAAGGCGCGCTAGATATTCTATCGAGAAAAATATTCCTAAACTCAGCTCGACTGTCAAAAACAACTTCTCTCGACCAACGAAAACAATCGGTTCCGTTTGTAGAATGGCAGCGACCGTCCCCAACAGTATGACGATTACAATGAGGATGTTAAGCGGCGAAAGCCCCTTATTCGGCCATACAGTTGGCTCCAACTGTAGGTACAGCCAATCCTTGGCAGAGGTATTTGGATCAAAACCAATATTCTTTGATGTGTTGTTTTCGCTGCTCAATTTAACGCCTTGCCGGACAAATAATTTTCTCACAGGCAATTAGCTGCTTTCTGTCTTGCTGCAAGTCAGCACATTGCTAGAGCTGAATTATGATTAGTGCTTTACTTCTTGCGGCCGCAATTATTCCAGCCGGTCAGACTTTTGAGTGCACTCCCACCCGTGTCTGGGATGGCGACGGTCCAGTATGGTGTGCAGAAGGACCTCGTGTTCGGCTATCAGGGGTAGCGGCTAGGGAAATGGATGGATCTTGTAAGCAGGGTCACCCATGCCCTGCTTCTGACCCAATCAACTCGCGCGATGGTCTGGTGCGGTTGATGCAAAGTTTTGCGGTGCTGCTAAAGTCTGGAGCGCGAGTTGAATTACGCACGGTTGTGCTGAGCGATAATCTGAATGATTTTCCAG
This sequence comes from Ignavibacteria bacterium, assembly GCA_014654705.1. Classification (GTDB taxonomy): domain Bacteria; phylum Bacteroidota; class Ignavibacteria; order Kapaibacteriales; family UBA4661; genus PH2015. The sequence continues at coordinate 2,704 of JACVZY010000053.1, read as the reverse complement.
CGCTTTCGCGATTTGTTGCCACCCATTTAGGTTTCTGTATTCAGTGGTCCGTCATGCAGCTTGAAAATATCGGTTTCGCCAAAAACCGTTTTACTAACCTATATGTTGACCATGAACAGCAATTTGCATCAATCGCAGAAGCAATTGATGTGGCGGTTCTGTACGGAATGCCGGTTTCATTATTCAACTTCGCACGGTGTTCTGTTCCCAAAAATTACCGCGATTACGCGGTTGCATCCATTTCGGATTGGAAACGCAAATTCCCTCTCGCTTGCAATACCTGTTCAGAGCAGGCACAATGCTCTGGGTTTTTTGAATGGCACCCCGAGGCAATGGCGAAAGTAACTCCTTTGTGAAAGAAAGACGATTTCTTATCCCTTCTCTTTTGGCCGCGGGGTTTGTTGCTCCGTTATCCGCAACTGACTTACCGGACGCCGCTTCATCGTCCGGGCATTATAGTGAAAATGTAAGTGCGCCTGGTGTCGCGCTGTTTACGCCTCAGATGCAAACGACGTTTTTGCAGCATCGTTCGCACAGCAGTCACCGCAGCCACTCGAGCCATAGCAGTCACCGTTCCAGTTCTGGCGGTGGATACAGTTCACCGGTTCCGGTATACACTCCGCCGAAGCCAAGACCTATATACGTTCCTCCCTCACCTCCTAGCAGCTATCGTCCCGCTACGCCGTCAACATTGTTTGCTGTACCAGGCACTGAAAGTACGACCTCGGCACCTTTCGTTAATGTGGTCAAAAGAGTTCAGGCAGCACTCAACGCATTTGGTTATAATGCGGGCGCACCAGACGGTGACATAGGCCCAGCCACCCGTGACGCGCTAAGCAAAATGCAAAGTGACTATGGTTTGAAGGTTACCGGTACGATTACACCAGAAGTATTAAAGGCTTTGAATATCTCAATGTAAGCCTTACCAATTGAGATAGGTCTGAAAAGCACTCGTACGTCGCCAAAAAGATTTGAATGACTTGGTTTTGTGAGTGCGACAACTGCGTTGGCGTAAATCGAAGTCCGCTTCAAAGCAGTCAATTGCCATACTCGTATATACTCAATGTCGGCGAAAACAATCTAATTCCTTTTCAGGCCATCCGTTTTAGTTGCTTAAAACTCAACCGACATCACATGCAGCAGAGACGAGTAGCGCTTCTCCACCACCGCATTCTCCAAACGCCCGTCTCTGAGATGAGTTTGGAGCCCGAAACTGCGCAAATTCGCGCCGATTATCTGATAGTTTTTCGTTCTACAACAAATACTTGACTCAATGGCGGAGATGACGGGATTCGAACAATCGATACACTTTTGTCATTTAGTGACAAATTAGCGTCCTTTTATGACGTTGTCGGCAGCCGGATTGTCATTATGTGATAGCAACAGACAGAGAAACTGAACTGATGGTTGTCGGCTGACTCTTATCTGATCGAAAAAGTTTTCTGACGGGTAAAAGCTGGTTGTGCGGTTTCTCGGAGTGCCAAGTCACAAACTGGCAATTATTCTCTGGGTTGTGCTACTGTTCTCTGGATTGGGGGCGAATTTGATCAACCGTGATGCCATGTTGGGCGAGCTGTATGACGAGTTGCGCGCAGCAGCTGCGCGAATGTTGCGGCTCGATGCTCCGGCGTTGACTTTACAACCTACCGAGCTCGTGAACGAAGCTGTGCTCAAAATTGTTCAGCTGGAGCGCATGAGCTGGAATGACAGGCAACATTTCTTTGCCAACGGTGCGCGCATTATGCGTCAGGCAATGCTGGATGCGGTGCGGAGCCGGGGACGACTTAAGCGGCAGAGCCCGACGGTTTTCATCGAGGGTGGGGAGCATAGTCCCTCTATTGATGTCGAACTGCTTGATGCTGCACTCGTCAAGCTGGAGGATATTTCGCCCGAGTTGGCACATATCGTGGAGTTGCGTTTTTTCGTCGGCTTACCGGTCGAACAGATTGCGGTCGTGCTCGAACAATCGGAATCCACTGTCAAACGACGTTGGCAGGCAGCCCGGTTGTGGCTCGCGAGCGAACTCGGTATGCGTGAAGACTGATGTCAGCGGCAATGCCGCCGCACAGCGTCAGCTAGTTTCGGAACGTCGATATGGGCATCGCGGTTTGAAAGATTGCCACTCTGGCGCATCCGCTCAAGCAATTGGGTGCCTTGCTGTGCTTCGCTACAAGCTGCGGAAAGATTGCCGGATTTGGCCAGCAAGTCGGAATGTGCCGCCAGCGCTACCGCAACATCGCGCTGACGGTTAGGATCTCCAGGAGCTTCGGCCAGCCATTTGCGGCGAAAGCTTATGCCTTGTGTGGATGCAGATACGGCATCTGCCGTGCGTCCCATATCGTTCAGCAGTAATGCTTGCTGACCCAGCAATACAACCAATCGCTTTTCCAGTGCGGCATCCGGTCCAAAGGCCAATGTCCGGTTTAAAGCGGCAATCCCCTTATTGGCTTCTGCCAGCGCTTCGCCCTCATACCCGCTGATTTCGCCCAATGTGCCCGAAATATTCCATGCCGCTTCGCCAAGTTTTTCCTCCCACATCAAAGACGGTGCGTGCGCCAACTCAGCGCGGATCAAGGCAGCACTTTCGCGGTAAGGCACGAGGGCGCCGGATACATCGCCGCGGTAATAGATGGCATCGCCAATGCGGGCGAGTAGGTTGACCTCAAGCAATTTGGCCTCTCGTGTCAGTTCTTTGGGCCAGTGG
>JACVZY010000052.1 GCA_014654705.1 Ignavibacteria bacterium | reverse complement strand
TCTTCTATCACGATTATCTGGGCAATCCAGTTTTAACTTTTAATTGGCATTACTATTCAACCGAGCTAAACTGTTCTGCGTTATACCATTATAAGCAGTAAAATCTCCACCAATAAGAATTTTACCATCTTTTAGTACAATAATTCCCCTTCTCCGTACAGGATTGTTTAAGCCGATACCTGTCTGACTAAAGGTTTGGTCTAATGTTCCATCACTATTTAGACGCACGATGCTGTTTTGTGCTGTTCCATTATAACCACTAAAACTTCCGCCAGCAAGTATCTTCCCATCTTGCTGAATGGCTATTGTAAAAACTTGGTTATTTAATCCTGTTCCAGTTTGGCTAAACGAATTATCTAGTGTTCCATCCGCATTAAGCCTTGCTATGTTATTTCGTTGGATACCATTGTAATCAGTAAAATTACCACCTATAAGAATTTTACCATCAGGTTGTACGCTAATGCTATAAATATCATTATTTATTCCTGTCCCCGTCTGATTAAAAGTTGCATCCAATGTTCCATCTGCATTTAAACGCAATATTCTGCTGCGATTTGTACCATTATAACTAGTAAAACTGCCGATTAGTAAAATTCGACCATCGTTAAGAACAGAGAAATCATAGACTGTGCTATTTACCCCTGTTCCTGTTGGAGTGAAACTCGCATCCAATGTCCCATCTGCATTAAGACGTGTAACATAATTACAAGTTATACCATTGTATGCCGTAAAATCTCCTCCAACCAATATTTTGCCATCAGATTGAAGTAGAACAGCACGCACTCCTGCATTAATACCCGACCCTGTTTGAGCAAATGTATTATCCAGTGTTCCATCAGTGTTCAAACGAGCTAAACGTTGACGGCTCGTTCCATTATAAGAAAGGAAAGCACCGCCCGCCAGTATTTTACCATCAGGTTGTATTGCGAGGGTAAAAACATTATTGCTTAACCCGATCCCGGTTTGGGCAAAGGTAAGATCAAGGCTCCCAGACTGTCCGTGTGCGGACGGTGTAGAAATTAAAAGAATAGTGATAATTAGAAAGAGTGTTTTTAGTATCATTGCCCTGTGCAGCAAAGGAGCTTTTAGATAAAAAAGCTGTGCGGCACAACGGCACACCCACACACCAAACATCAAAGAAAGCATAGAGCATTCTCCAGTCATAAAAATTGAACGAAAAAAAAGAGACTATTGGCAGCACAAGACACTCTGACCCGATACCGAAATACTACAAGGAGACTTTTTCCTGAGAAGAGCAAGGACGGCATCTGCAAGAGACGAGGCTTTTTCAAGGCGCAATTTATCACTGTGGGGCGAATAAACCAGCAGAAAATTTTGGAGTACGACGCACGAGGCTCAAAACCATAGCATTTCTCTTCCAAATTTTTGTATTTTTGAAAAAGCCATTACTACTAAACATACACCGCCATTTTTTCCTTCACACATTTTGCACGCACTATGCTCCATCCTATTTTTACTCTCGAATATTGGCTTGATGAAGGTTGGTATGTTGGTCGTTTGCGGGAAGTACCATGGGTCTTTAGCCAAGGATTGACACTCGAAGATTTGGAAGCCTCCATTCAAGATGCGTACCATCTGATGCTCGAAGAACATTCTGCTATCGAAATCCCCGGGAACCACTTCTCCAAAGCCTTGGAACTAACACCATGAAACGAGGCGATCTTTTGCGTGAACTTTCCAACGCAGGCTGTAGTCTCAAACGCAATGGTGGTCGGCACGACATTTGGTATAATCCAAGTAATGGGAAGTCGGCTCCCGTACCGCGTCATAGCGAAATTCCGAACACGCTTTGCGTACTTATCAAAAAGCAGCTTGGGGTGTCCGTTTAATTGAAAATAATTTTTACCTCTCTACTTCTCCATCCCCTTCTTCGCCACCCGCTCCACCTCTCGCCAAACACGAAAAGTATTCTGATAGCAAATCTTCGCAATGTCTTTTTCCGTGTACCCGCGCTTCAGAAGAACATAAATAAGATTCGGATATTGCGATACGTCCTTCAGCCCCGTCGGAAGCGAGTTCCCCACGCCATCGAAGTCTGAGCCGAAACCAACATAATCCACGCCAACCAATTTCACAACGTGGTCAATGTGATTTGCCACTTCTTCCACATCTGAAAAGAGCAAAGGATGTTCCCGCTCGAAGTCTGCAATTATTGCCTTCGCCGCAGAATCTTGCCCCTTCAAACCCTTTGATTTCAAAAGCGCGTTGAGTTCTTCCCCGCTTTTTTCCATAGCTTTTCGTTTGGTGTCATCCAGAAAATACGTCGAAAAGTTGATGTGAATAACGCCGCCCTTTTTAGCAAGCGCTTGTATCATGTCGTCCGACATATTTCGCAGAAACGTCGGCGTAAAAAAGCGACACGACGAATGCGACGCAATAACGGGCGCTTTAGAAACCCGCAGCACTTGGTAAAATGCGCTGTCCGACACGTGCGACACATCCACCATAATTCCCACGCGGTTCATCTCCCGCACCACCTCTGCCCCGAAAGGACTAAGCCCCTTCCACGTCTGCGTAGTATCATAGGAAGAATCACAAATCAAGTTGTCCGTTCCATGCGTAAGCGTGATGTAGCGCACACCGCGCTTGTGGAAATACGCCACGTTGCTGAGGTCGTTTTCAATCGGAGCGCCATTTTCCATGCCGAGCGGCAGCGAAATCATACCACGCTTGAAATTGCGTTCAATTTCGGCGGGCGAAGCTGCCAGCGCATATTTGTCGGGGTACGCCTTCGGAATCCCCATCACAAGGTCAATCACCGAATCGGCATACTGCTTTGCTCCGCCCTTTTTTTGGTAATCAGACGGCGTGTAAATGGACATAAACGGAGCCGTCAGTCCGCCACGCTTGGCGCGAACATAGTCGAAATCGCCGTCGCGGGTTTCGATGGGAATGCCAATAAATTCACGCACAAACTTGAAATTTTTCACGCGCAGTCGGTATGGCAAGTCCACGTGTCCGTCCACGATAATGTATTTGTGTGCCAGCTTTTCGGCAAGAGTGTGTAAGTGTTTATCTTTTTTTGTGTCTTGGGGTATCCCTTGAGCCAGACTTTGCCCTAGTACAAGAAAAATAAGAGCAGCTGATGCGACGAAATGGTACAAAAGAATGTGGTGCATACTGTTTGAAAAATACGGATGAGAAGAAAATATTGCTCCCGACTATAGTCAACAATATAGTCAAACGCTTCTTTGTACCAAAGTACTGCACTCCAAAATTGGTGCAGAAATGTTTCTTGTAGGGGCTGTTTTCCAACAAAATGCTATATTTCGGGCTTCGATTTCTTTTCTCTACATACCATTTCTCTACTTACCATTTCTCTACTTACTATTATGGCTACGCTGACACGTTTTCTTCCCGGCTTCAAGGCTACGTGCCTTACCGTATGTGTTATGGATGTATTCTTAGCTGGCAGCCTCTTTGCGCGAGGTTTGATGCAGAGTTTGGCAGAGTTCAAGGTTCCGGCGGAGATTCTTGCCTCGCCACACTATTTCGATGCGATGTTATGGGTGTACGTTCATATGATTGTCATTGGACTGATTATCGGCTGCGTAGGCTATTACGCCGATGCTGCGAATCTCCGCTTGCAAAAACGGCTCTCGGTATTGCTTTTTGTGGCGCATCTTTTCTACACCTATTTGGATTTCCGCTCGTCCGATTCTGCGCTGGGGAATGGCTTGTATCAAGGAGCAACGTCGGTTTTTCCTGCAGTGATTGGCTTGGTGATGACGTTGTTGTTTTTGCAGCTTGTGATTGTGCTGCATCGTGGAGACACGGGAGAAACAGTCTCAGTTATTGAGCAATAAAATCGCAGACAATGAAGATGGTAAGGAGAATAAAATTTTGAGTATTTTTATCTTCATAAACTTGAGTGAACGTAAATTCTCAACTCAAGAAATTTTATAGAACAGATAACATCAAAAAGTTGTGTACATCTTATGCATATAGAATCACTTCATATTCAGCATTTTAAGTCTTTCCAGGATGTCATGATTGACTTTAATGCCGATGTCAATATTTTTACGGGCAAAAATAACTCTGGTAAAACTACCGTATTAGAGGCAATCGCATTGTGGCAAGAATGTTTTGCCAAACTATTGAATCAAGCAAAAGTCGGCAGAGAAGGTAAGAAGGCGACTCCATATAAAAAGGGGGATTACATTTTGGGAAATACTGGAAATAAATATTTTCCCTTTGATGAAATCAATAGTATCCGAAGCCCTAATTTCTCTGATATCTTTTACCAAAAAGAGAGTAATAAGCCCATACAACTTAGTGCTGTTTTGGTGGATGACGATACATCGCTGGAAATCGGATTTGAAATAAAAAGCTCAGGCTCGAATTACGTTATTACCCTTATCGGTTATGGTCGTTACGACTTTGAGGCATTCAATAATTTTTTTCAGAACTTTCCTTCACCTATTGGCATTATCTATACTTCGCCAGTATCGGCTATTCAGCAAATCGAAAATTTTACGACCCAGCCAAATATTCAAGAAATCACTCTCAAGAGAGAATCCGCAAGTGTTCTCCGCAATAGGTTATATGCGGTCTATCGCAACTCCGACGCATCATTATATCCTAATTTTTTATCGAGTCTGAATTATATACTTTTTGATAATCAGGCAAAATTAGATTTTCTCATTGATAGCGACATCCAAAAAGATACACGAGTATTGATTAACTTCCAGATAGGACGCAACGATACTCCGAAGGATATTGCTCTTTTGGGTAGTGGAAGTTTGCAGGTTGTCGAAATTTTGTTGAGTTTATACTATCGTGATAATAGAGATATGAATCTCCTTCTTCTGGATGAGCCTGACAGCCATATTCACAGAGATATTCAAAAGCGTTTGCTAAAAGTGATAACAGATTTTTCAAGAGGTAATCAAATATTTTTGACCACGCACAATGAAGCCTTAATTCGTGAATCCGTACCTCGGCATTTGTTCCATCTGGAAAATAAACCAACGAATCACTACAAACCACTGAATAGTGAAGCACTTGTCCAGTTAGAGAAAACAGGTGGTAAGCGTTCTTTTAAGGGCATTTATCCCTTGCAAACCAACTCCATTATGCGCTCAATAGGGAACAGTACGGGACTAGATTTTATCAACGCTATCGAAGCAGACCGTATTATTTTTGTCGAGGGAGACGACGACGCTCAAGCAATTTATACACTGCTCCAAAAAGCTACTATTCCACCAACCCGCACCAAATATGTGTTCTGGGTTCTCAATGGCATTAGCAATGTTTTCAAAGAGATTGAAATGTACAAAACGCTCTTTTCACAAATTAAGAATGAGCGGTCTCTTTGGGAAAAATCGGTGCTGATTATGGATAGGGATTTTTTGAGCGATGAACACTATCCGCTTATTCGCCAAAAAATGACGGAAAAATTTCTTCCAACATACATCACAAGCGCTTATACGCTAGAATCAACCTTGCTTACCGACCTCAAACTCGCCGCCAACCTGCTCCAGCTTTGGTTGAAGGATAAAGAGATTGACAGTAACACAGACGATATTGAAGCAAGATTAACGATGGAGTATTATGCTTGCAAAGGCGTGATAGAATCTCGTCTTGAGAATAGTTTATCAATCAACGAGACCGTTCAGCGTTATCGGGCAGTTCGAGAGAAAACCGATGCTCTATTTGGCAGCAATAATCATCATCCTATTCGGCACAATGACATAGCTTTGACAACGCATTACCAAGACCATCTCAAACGTTGCTTGCAAGAAGAAACACTCTTCAAACTCACGAATAAACACGATGTAGAGCGTGTTATCAATGCAACGCTGGTGCCATCTGGAATAACATTTGAGATTGATAAAGACTTTATTGATGTGCTAAAAAATGCTGCTCCGGGAAGATGGTTTTCTGAATGGGATTTCTTGAAACTATTGGTAAAATGACGCAAAGTCGTCAATATTTCCAATAACTATTCTCCTGATTGATAGAACCCGACCATAATCTCCCGCGCTTATGATATAACAAAAAAACGGCTCACAAGAATCTCTCTCGTAAGCCGCTTGAAATCTAATCTTTAGCGTACATCTCAATTCTTTATCATCTGCCCTGTACGCCGCACTGTTACGCCGTTTGAAAGAGTAACAGCTAGTTCGTAAAAATAGGTTCCAGCCTGCGTGAGCGCACCGCCGTACATTTGCCCAGACCAATCCGCCGTGTGTTCGCCCGCCGTCTGCGGCTGCAAGACAAGCGTGGTAATCTCTCGTCCCGACGTATTCGTTATGCGAAGCCGCACTGATGCTGCTTCCGGCAAGGTGTAACGAATAGTCGTAGAAGCGGCAAACGGATTCGGATAATTTTGCCCTAACACGACTGCACTGGTGATGTTTTCTGCACTGACACCCTTTTGTTGAGCCACTTGAAAGGACGATGCCGCCGTCACATTCGTGCTGTACATACCATTGGCAAACGTCGCTATCGCTACATATCCATCCACCTGACGCGCCACGACTCCGGTTACAGGTACATTGCCAATTACAGATGCGCCCTCTTGCGCCCATGTCGTATTTGCGCCGTCCAAGCGACTTGTGGAATAGAGTCCGGTACTTGTGCCCAAGAATATCCTTGTCACACCGCCAAAATTCTGGAATGCCGCCGACGTACAGGATGGACCTGCTCCTGTGCCGTCTGGATTCGCGCGAAGATTACCCCCTATTGCCGTCCACGTCTTGCCGCCGTCGCTGGTGTAGAAGAGAGGGCTAACGGAATAATTGGAAAAGACGACAATAGCTTGGTCAGCATTTGCTGGATTGACAGTAATGCCTGTAATGAAGCCTTTTTGCGGAAAAATCATTGATGTAACTTCCGTTGGAGTCATCGTACCCGACTGCGCATTTTCCACAACAAAGACCTGCCCGACGGACGTACCGAAAAACAGCCGTGTGTTTGTGCCGTGCGACGCGCCCAATGCACTTATCTTCCCTTGCGGTATTGCTTCTGCTGCGGCTGTCCAGCCCTGCACACGGTCGTACCGTTCACCGCGCTCCAACGCCGCCGGAATAGCGCTTAAATTCTCATTCCGCCAGAGGTCGCGCCCGCCTGCCATGTACATAATGTTGTTGTTATTTGGGTCGAGGATAAACGGATTGATAAACATATAATCTTTTCCTTCGATTGGGTCAATGCGGGCAACACGGCTTCCCATCACGCGGTTCGTCGTACCGTTTTGAGTGGAGTAGTAAATAGCAGATTTTTTGTCGGCGATTGCACAAAAAGAGCCATCGCCGCTTCCGACTCTATCCCACGCGGTCGTCGCTTGATTACTTTCCGTCGTATAGGTAGCTTGGTCTTGCAAGCCTCCCAAAAGAGTATTATCGCCCGGCGTAGCAAAATCAATCGCAATGGTGTAGAACTGCGTACTGACAAAACCGTTATTCAAAATTTTCCATTCGATATCCTCCGAAGCAGCCATAATGTTATCCGTCCGACGAACACCTCCGTCGTTGCCGGTGAAAGCAGCGTTGGGATTACTCGGCAGAAAAATTAGTTCGTGCTGGTCAACGTATTGATTGGGAGAGAGCGCAAAACTCTTGCCCGAAAACTCGTACCCGGCAACCTTTTGTGTATTGAGGTCGGTCAGGAAACCATTGGTGGAGCGATAGATTTCTGAACCGCCGAGAAAAACAATATTTTCGTTATCGGGCTTCACTCGAACATACATATCATACCCTTCTTGAGAGTCATAATTTCCTGTTCTTCCGCCTACCACCTGCAATCCGGGAAGGTTATCCGAACGATTGAACCACGAACCACCCGTCAAGCCGCTTCCGTCGCCGGAATGATAGGTGTATTTCCAAAAGCTATGTCCTGCTTCTCCCTTGGAACTCGCCGGACGAAAGCCCACACCGGGCGTTTGTGCAATCACATACATTACATTCTCATTGGAAGGTGCAATGCCAAGATTAATCCGCCCTAAACGGTCAGGAACATCGGGCATCGTTATATTTGTCCAGTTAATGCCATCGGTCGAGCGAAAGATTCCAAAGACTGGATTCGTGGCAGCAATACCGGAAGAGCTGATGGCAGCGTAGAGTACGCCCGTGCTGGTGATAACAACATCGCTCCAATTAGCTCTGTTCTGCGAATCCGCTGTATTGCCGCCCAGCACCGCAGTCCACGTCTCGCCGCCGTTTGCCGAGCGATAAATACCGCCGTAAGTTGCGGCATAAACCACATCTTCTGTTTTCGTGGGGTCGGTTACAATTTTGTTGATAAAAGAAAAGTCGGAGGCAAAAAGATGAGGCTGATTGCGTACCGTAGAGGCAAGACGCGACCATGACTTGCCGCCATCGGTAGATTTGAAAATACCATCGCCGAAGAGTTTTGTTGCGCCCCGCACATCACTGCCCCGAAACTCTCCTGTGCCGTAGTACCACACGTTACGCTTTCCCGGGCGGCGGTCTTGCGCCACAGTGGTAACGCTGGAAATATCGGAGAGAACCGTTGTTCGAGTCCACGACGTGCCACCGTCGGTGGAGCGCCACATCCCGCCGGAGGCAGCCCCAGCGAGAATAATGTTTTCATTTTCCACATCCAATGCCAATGCGCGAACACGCCCGCCTACGTTCATGGGTCCACGCGGGGACCATGTTTGCGATTGCAAGCGCGAGCCATCTTTTCCAATCACGCCTTCGGCTCTCGGTAGGCGCTCAGCAAACCGCAATTCCATAGCGCGGGCATCATCGGGAATCTTGCCTGTGCGCGGGTCGCGGAGCATTTCTTCTTGCTGATGCAAGTAGTCATATGGATTTTCAAATTCTTCGCCTTCTCCGCTTTCGTCTTCCCTTTCGGAAGACTGCGCTCCGGCAAGCCGAGCTACATTTGCCTCGTGAAGTGCAGCCGCGCGCTTGGAAGCAGCAGGAAAAAAGAGTACTGCAGCAGTCAACCAGACGGCAGCGATGGCAACGGTCGTAAATAGTTTTGTACGCATGACAATAATTGAAAGTGTAGAGTATTCAGTTGCTTGAGGTTTGGTGACTACGTTTTATCGAACAATATGCAGCAAACGGCTCACCGATGCGCTAGCAGCGTTTACCTGAACAATATATGCTCCCGCGGGTAGTTCGCGCGTATCCAGTCGAAATACGTGTTCGCCCACCTGGAGCGCGGAGAATTCTTCCCGTCTGACGGCGCGACCAAGCACATCGAAAATAGTAAGCACGGCGCTTACAGGCTGCCGCACTGCGAAGCGCACGGAGGTTTCTCCATTCGTTGGATTCGGTGCAAGTCGTACATTCATTCCTGCTATTGCTTGTTCATTGATTGCTTGTTCATTGAGCGTTTGTACGCTTGTTATCTGCGAGAGTGGTCGTTTCCAGACTCCTGTACCGGCTGCATAATCACCAATGTATATGTTCACATTGTCGGCTGCAAGCGCATGATTGGAAGTATTCGTTAAGCCCTGACTGACAGCCTGCCATGACGTGCCGCTATTTGTTGAACGGAAAACACCCGCCGCACCTGTCGCCACGAGCGTAGCATTTTGCAGCGTAATCTTGTACATAGCAGGGTTACTTGCATCCAGACCAGTACTGCGCTTCGCCCATGATCTGCCGTCATCAGTGGATAGATACACCCCGTCTTCGGTTGCGGCAAAGACATTTGTGCCACTGAAGAACAAATCATACACCGTCAAGGCAGCAATATCCAGACCCTTACTGGCTTCGCGCCACGTCTCACCGCCATCTCCGGAGCGATAGACACCGGATTCAAACGTACCACCAAGCACAGTAGAGCCGTTAAAAGCAAGGACGTGAACAGCAACTGTATCATCCAATTCACGCGCACGACGTAACCACGTTTTGCCGTCATCTGCCGAAACATAGACACCATCACCTGTTGCGGCGGTAAGTTTATTATTAGAAGAATTGAGGGCAATATCATACACGGACAACCCAAAATCTTTCAGCGCACCAGTCCCAACGCCATTTGCCGATGTCCACGTCGCGCCGCCGTCGCCGGAAGCAAAAAGTCCTCCGTAGGTGGCAGCAAACATACGGTTTCCGGCTGCACTGATTCTGTTCACGTAGGCACTGAGTCCCTGCGAGCCTTGCGGCGGGTCATTGATTCCTTTCGCAGCAGTCCACGTCGTACCGCCATCGCGCGAGAATTGAATTCCATTGCCGTAGGTGGCAGCAAAAAGCGTATTATTCAGCACAGCGAGCGACAGCACTTGCCCCGCGAGAATTCCGGCATTTGCTTGCACCCATGCAACATCTGAGCGCGGCGATGTAAAGATTCCTGCGCCTTCGCTCCCCAGCACTAACGTCGTGCCGACACTCGTAAGCGACAACGATGCAAGATTTGTCAGCCCTTTATTCGCAGCTGTCCACGACATGCCGCCGTCCGAAGAGCTAAAAACCCCAGCGGATTCGGTGCCAACAAAAATCGCATCACCCGTTTTGGTAATTGCATTCACCGTCTGCCCTTTCAAGCCTGTATTTGCTGCTTGCCAAGCTGCGGATTCCGGCTGCGTGGATGTGAGAGCAATTCTGCGAGAATACACGCCGTCGCGGTTGCAGAGGTAGAGGGTGCCGCCGTCGGCAAGCATTTCCTTTGCTTCGAGTCGCAGTGCAAACCCCGTCAATCCTTGATTAAAACTGTTCCACGTTTTTCCGGCATCGGTGGAAACAAATACGCCGTCGCGGTTAGAGAGGGCGTACAATCTGGTGTCGAAGGTCGTTTTCACGATCGTTAAAGAAAATGTTTCGCCGACATTGCGAGGTAGTCCATTGCTAATCGCCGTCCACGTCGCGCCGTTATCGCTTGAGCGGTAGAGACACTCGGAGGGCGTTTCGACAGTGTCTATCGTAGAAAGATTGCGAACATCGGTTGCGACAAACAGGTCCGTGCCGTCGGCAGCTATTTTATTGATTTTCACGCCGGAAAACACTGACGCGCCGGACGCTGTCCACGTCCCGCCGTCATCGCCGGAGCGAAAAAGTCCGTCTTGTGTTCCCAGCCACAGCGTCGTGCCGGAAGCAAGTATGGATGTAGGGTTCAGGCTATTTCCCCGCAGACCCGTACTTGCTTGCGTCCACGTGCCGAAAATACTATTTGTGCGATAGACCCCGCCGCCGTTGACCCCGGCGTATGTGTTCGCGCCGTTATTCAGCAACACTGTCACCATGCCGCCTGCCGTGCCGTTAGTTTTTGTCCACTGTGCCTGTAAGGGTGCATTTATTAGGATGAGTACGAGCACAACAACACCCAAGCACCGGAGGGCAGCCCGTCCAAAGGATATGAAGAATTGTAACGATTGCATAATTTGGTATCCTTAAAAAAATGGCTAATCAGAGAATAATCAGAGAATAGGACTTTCATTCAGAATGTACACTTAGGGCTTACACACAGATATTCACAGATGATGTTCACACATTACGAGCAAAATTACGGAAAGAAGACACACGAGAATAGAGACATGGCGTACTATGGGCATAGGACTTTTCTTCCTATGCTCCCGGTTTTGTTTGGGCGATTGCTCGTCTTACTCCAAGGAAGAACAATCGCAAATAATGCTGGAAGTAAAAAAACTTTTGGGGGGATTTTGGCATATTTGCCATGATATAACTCACGGATTTTGCGCCGCCCTACGCTTCAATCAAATCTTTATTTTTCAGCAGCCTACAATTCGAGTGTAATTCTTTTTGGGTCACGTAGGAGAGAACAAATAGATGTTGCAACGCCGATTGTAACGGGTTTTTCGTTACATTTGTCACGGAAAAACGTGACGCGTGACACTAGCGTGGTATGGGGTGGAGGTTGTATATTTGTGCGAGAAAAAAATTGGAGACTAATACAACAAGCACGACAAGAAATCAAAATCAAACGAAAAACATGACAAAACTTTAGCATGTTTACGAGTTGTGCGTCACCATATTAGAGACACCCTACAATGAACATAGACAAAATTAAAATTCACAATTGGCGTTCAATTCCAGACATTGAAATTGACTTTGAAGATTTCATGATTTTCATCGGACAAAATAATTCAGGAAAATCAAATATTATTTCTTCGCTATTGTTTTTCTTTGGCAATATCAGCCACAATGACCTCGACTTTCACGACAATACAACCGAACTGTTTATAGAAGTAACATTTACTAACCTTGATGACTTTGACAAAAATCAATTCAAAAAGTACTTATCAGCAGATAATAAAATTTGTGTAAGAAAGTCTGCCGAAAAGGGTGGTGATGTTACTTATTACGGTTACTTGTTCTCACCACAAGAAGATTTTTTAAAAGAAAAAAGTACGAGTGATAAAAGAGAAGATTTAGAAAAGACACCATTAGTTGATTTTCTTCCCAAATCGGGCAGACTTACAAAAGATATAGTTAGAACTGCACAAGAAGACTATATTAAAGCCAATAAAGACTCTATCCAACTTGATTACGAGTTAGAAAGCACAAATTTTTTAGGCGCTAAAAGTGTTGCAAAAGGAATTTTTGGAGATGTCTATTTTATTCCTGCTGTTAAAAGTGCGACAGATGAGTTTAAAACAACGGGTACAACAATTTTTAATCAGTTGTTTACCCAAATAATCTCAAAAATGTCAGAACAAAACGAACATTACAAAAATGCTCGTTCACAAATGCTTGCATTGACCCAAATTCTAAACAAAGTAAACGCAGACGGAGACGAAAATATAGACAGACCAATTGAAATCAAATCGTTAGAACAAAATTTAGAAGAAGAACTTAAAAAATGGAATACAACTATTGATATTGAAATTACGCCACCTAATATTGATGATGTACTAAAAGTAAATACAAACATTTGGGTTGACGATGGAAAGAGAACTGATATTGGTCGAAAAGGACACGGTTTACAGCGGTCATTAATCTTTGCCCTGATAAAATCTTGGGCTAACTATTTAAAGGCCGACAGATTAGCCAAAGCAGAAGAACAAAATGAAGAAGATAAACCTAAACGTAAATCTTCAAACTCAACATATTTCTTATTTGAAGAACCTGAACTCTTTTTACATCCACAAGCACAGAGAGAATTATATAATTCATTAAGTGTCCTTGCCGAAGCAAACAATCAAGTTGTTTTGTGTACGCATTCAAGTTCATTTTTAGACCTTGAAGACTATAAATCAATTTGCATAGTTTCAAAAGAAAGCAACAAGACCACAATAAAGCAGTTTACAGCCGAATTATTTACATCGGACGAAAAAACAAATTTTAATTTGGTTTATTGGCTTAACCCTGAAAGAAGTGAGCTTTTTTTTGCGTCCAAAGTTATCCTTGTAGAAGGAGCAACAGACAAAACCATGATTCCGATTTTGGCACAAAAAATTGGTGAGTATAAATTTCAATACAGTGTAGTTGAATGTGGTGGAAAAGACAGTATTAAGCTCTATATTAAACTCTTAAACTGTTTTAAGCTTCCTTACGTTGCAGTTTATGACAGAGATCATCAAAATTATAAAGACCAAAATGCAAAAAATAGTGCTGATACATCTTCAAAAAACATTGAAGATGAAATTGACTCTACAATTGGAAAAAGTATAATTCTTATAAATGACATTGAAGAAGAAATCGGAATTGTGGGCAAACAAGATAAAAACAAACCCTTTGTCGCATTACAAGAAGTCAGTTCGGAGACTTTTAACTTGTCGGACAGTTTAAAAGAAAAGATAAAAAAGATATACGAATAAGAAATGGCGAACACACAACATCGTATTGGCAATAGTGGAGCTAACAGTTGTAAACTCAACGATTATAATTCTATTGGGCGTTTGTGCAAATCTTGAGCAGACGTTTTTCAAATGCCCCACCACATCGCCAATACGTAAACCGTTAGGCATACTATGAGGAACGACATTGCAAGAACTATAAACTAAAAACCATCGACAAATAACTGACCTCTCAAAAAGTGCCTTACTCCATCCACCCAACGCTCAAAGATCACACACACCGAAGTAACACATACCAGCACACCACGACACTTCGAGCGCCATACTCTCTCAAAAGAATACGCACCATTTCACAAAGTCCCGCAATGTATATATTTTGCCGAAGAATCAATTTCATTCAATAACTTTTGACGAGAAGCCTGATGGATTACCATAGCCTTATTACCATCGAACCCGACAAACGCAGTGGCAAACCCTGCATTCGGGGTTTACGCATCACGGTCTTTGATGTGCTGGAATATCTTGCTTCGGGTATGACGACCGAGAATATCCTCGCAGAATTTCCCGACCTCACGCGCGAGGACATTCACGCCTGCCTTGCTTTTGCTGCCGACAGAGAGCGCCAATCCTTGATTCACATTACCAAGCATTATGAAACTGCTGCTTGATGCAAATCTACCACCGCAATCTGCCAAACGCCTTCAAGACCTCTACCCGAACTCTCTCCATCTACGCAACCTCACAATGAGTAGTGCGAGCGATACGGAGATTTGGGCGTTTGCCAAACGGGAAGGTTTTGTCATTGTTAGCAAAGATTCTGATTTCTATAACCGCAGTATCCTTCTGGGTTACCCGCCCAAAGTAATATGGCTCAAACTAGGTAACTGCTCAGTTGCAGGGTTGGAAAGAGTTCTTCGAGATAATGTTGAACGTATTGAAACCTTTGAATCCGATACCACGTCGGCGTTCTTGATTTTGATGTGAGACTCAAGCCATCTGCATATTCTATCCCATCAGCTTCACCCCACCACTACCACCGACTTCAAACTTCCCCTCTTTTTCTCTTCACAAAAAAAATTTTGCAAAAAATATTTGCGCAACCGAATAATTGCACTTATATTTGCAACTGAATGGTTTCACATCAAGAAAGAAAAAAATGAGAAGAGATATTTTTCAAGCAATTGCAGACCCAACAAGAAGAGCAATCATCGGGCTTATTGCTCTTCAGGCAATGACACCGAATGCACTTGCGGAACACTTTGATACGAGCAGACAAGCGGTATCGAAGCACATAAAGATATTAACTGAATGCGAACTGATAAAACAGGAGCAAAAAGGCAGAGAAATTTACTACCGGCTGGAACTTGAAAAGATGAAAGAGATTGATATATGGTTAGAGCAATTCCGGAAAATGTGGGAAACCCGATTTAACCAACTTGACGAAGTATTATCAATAATGAAGGAACAGAAACAATGAACAACACCTTATTATTCGATTTTACCGTTGACAAAGCAACAAAAACGATATTCATAACCAGAGAATTTGATGCAGGACTTTCCTTAGTTTGGGATGCCTTTACTAAAGAAGAAATTCTTGACCAATGGTGGGCACCAAAACCATTGGCTTCAAAAACCAAAGTAATGAACTTTGAAGTGGGCGGGCGACGATTTTATGCGATGGTATGGCCTGAAGGACAAGAACGTTGGGGAGTGAAAAAATACACGGTAATCAATCCCAAAACTACTATTCAATGGTTATCTTCTTTTACCGACAAAGACGAAAACATTAATGCCGAATTACCAACTTCAGAATGGGAATTGAATTTTGGTGAGCATAACGGCATGACAAAAGTACGTATTGTCATAAAAAATAAAACACTTGCTGACATTGAAATGATTCTACAAATGGGCTTCAAAGAAGGCTTCACAATGACATTAAGCGAATTAGAAAATGTATTATCAACATTACATAAATAACGCCATGAAAAAGTATAAACGTAAATTTTTGACCGTAGTAGTGATAACAAGCCTCATGGGCTGTGGAGATACTCAGTAGAATTCTCGCAAAAACAAGAACATTGATACAATTTCCAATCACACTTTAACAAAGAAGGCTGAGATGATTACTCAAAAAATAACACCTTGTCTTTGGGTTGATAAAGATGCAAAAGCAGTAGTGGATTATTACTGCTCTATTTTCAAAAATGGAAAAATGAAAGACTATCGCCAATATAAGAATCCACCTCAAGGACAAGAGCAAGGTGGTCAAGAAAGCTTTGAAACAGCGGTTATGGAAATTGGTGATATTGAATTTAGTATTTTGGCTGCGGGTCCATACTTCAAGTTTAATGAATCTGTTTCGTTTGTTATTAATTGCAAAGACCAAGCAGAAGTAGATTATTATTGGGACGCGTTAACCGCAAACGGTGGAGAAGAGGGATCTTGTGGATGGTGCAAAGACAAATATGGTTTATCGTGGCAGGTTGTTCCCGTTGAATATTTTGACCTTATTAACAGCGATGATCCTAACGTCAGAGAAAAGGCAATGAAGAATACATTTAACCAGAAAAAGTTAATACTTTCAGAACTTCAATGAAAGAACAACAACAATGAACCCTACCCTGCTATTCGATTTTACCGTTGACAAAGCAGCACAAACGGTATATATAACCAGAGAATTTGCTGCCGGCATTGCGCTCGTATGGGACGCCTATACCAAACAGGAAATTCTTGACCAATGGTGGGCACCAAAACCCTTTGCATCGAAAACAAAAGTGATGAACTTTGAAGTTGGGGGACGACGATTTTATGCGATGGTTAGCCCCGATGGACAAGAGCATTGGGCTGTTCAGCGATATACATCCATTACGCCTAAAACCCATTTCACCTTACTGAATGCTTTTGCAGACAAAGACGAAAATCCTCAACTGCCGGGTTCTGAATGGGATCTACGGTTCAGCGAGCACAACGGAACAACGACCGTGAGTATTAGCATTTACAACGAATCCCTTGAACGCATGGAGAAGATGATTGAAATGGGCTTCAAGGAAGGGTTTACTATGACAATGAAAAACCTAGAAGAATTATTGGCAAGGCTATCGCAAGAGCAGGAAACAAAATTGGCAACTGCGTAAGCAACTCGTATTTCTACATACTGCTATGAACATACAAGAACAAATCGAAACATATATTACCAGCCAGACAAAACCAAAACGCAGCGATATGGAAGAACTGCACAGGTTCATCCTTCAGATATTACCGGGATGCAAAGTATGGTTCCTTGATGGTAAAAACAGCGCCAATAAAACTGTTTCCAATCCCAACATCGGATATGGATTGCGCACGATACAATACGCCGACGGCACAATGAAAGAGTTTTATCAAATTGGTTTGAGCGCAAACACAACCGGAATCTCTGTTTATATTCTTGGTATTGAGGATAAAACATACTTAGCCCAGACGTATGGAAAAACAATCGGCAAGGCAAGTGTGACCGGATATTGCATAAAGTTCAAAACACTGAAAGATATACACATTGATGTACTGGAAGCGGCAATACGCTACGGAGTTGCGGCTACGAGTGGAAAAAGTGATCTTGTGCCTTCCTAAAATAGCTCACGGTTTTGGGACACGGATATAAAGCACGATGGCGACGGATTTTCACCGACACAGCGAGATATGTTCTTTTTCCTAGCCGTGAAAAATCCTGAACAATCCTTTTGCTAGCCGTGTCCCATTATCAAGATGCGTATTTTAAGAACGATGTACTTAGCGGGAGGGAATGATACCGAGACTTAGCGCAGCCTCCGCAGCTTCGCGGCGCGAGGAAATACCGAGTTTTTGGTAAATACTCGTAAGGTGGTTCTTGATGGTACTTTCGCTGAGGTGGAGCTTTTCAGCAATTTCTTTATTGCTGAGACGGATGTGGCGTAAAACGGTCTGTTCGGCGAGAGTGAGATGCGATTGAGCGAGAATGCGGTCGGATTTCATTGTTTGGCGATGCCAGTGCGGGCTAAGCCAAACAGCATCAGGGTTCTCGGCAATCCAGCGAATTCCTTCCAAAAACACACCATGCGATTCTTCTTTGGAGACAAAACCGTTTGCTCCGGCATTCACAACATCCCGTACGCTTGCCAAATGGGAACCGGACATACAAAGGATAGGACGAGTAAAGCCCCTAGCGCGGAGTTGCTTGGTCACCTCTAAGCCCGTCATATCGGGTAGGTCAATATCAATAAGAAGAATATCAAGTTCGGTATTGTTCGCCGCCTTCAGGGTTTCTCCGCCACGCGAAGCTGTACCCATCACGACCACAGTGGGAGAGCCAGTATCAGCTTCAATCCACGTTGTGAGGGCAAAACGCGCCATTTCGTGGTCGTCGGTAATGAAGATGCGGATGGGTTGAGAGGTCATAGAGGCTACATTTGTTGATTATGGGAAGCACCATCCAAATATACAAAATGCACATTCTACTTTCAATCTCAATTATGTAAGCACTGAAGATCTCATTATTCCTTATGCACTCGGTAATTCCACCACAAACGCAGCCCCTCTTCCAAGTTCAGACTCGCACCATACACGCCCGCTCTGTGCTTCCACGAGCCGCTTGACGATTGATAAGCCCAAACCAGTACGCTGTTCCCCGCCGGTCGGCTCGTTGGAGAGGCGAGCAAATTTTCCAAATAAGCGCTGTTTGTCCTCTTCGCTAAATCCTGCGCCTTCGTCTTTGACCACAACCCGCACCATTCCCTCTTCTCCAGCATTTACGTCTATCCAAATACGTTTACCATGCGGAGAGTATTTGACGGCATTGGAAATGATATTGTCGAAAATCTGCAGACACGCTGTGCGGTCGCCGTAAACACGTGCTTCCGGTGTATTTTCTGCGCAATGAATCGCAATATTTTTTGCCGTGGAGCGGTCGGCGTAATCATCAGCAATATCGCGCAGAAGCAAGGAAATATCAAACGTCTCCGGCGAAAACTGTGCTGCCCCGCGCTCTAATTCATTGACATTGAGCAAATTGCCGATGAGTGTGAGCATCGTATCGGTAGATTTTCGCATCATCGCGCCAATACTTTGCACCTTCTCCGGCTTGAGTGTTTGTGCACTCTCCAAAAGGAGAGCTAGGCTGCGAATGCCGCCGATGGGATTGCGTAAATCATGTGCCGCAATGCCCATAAATTCGTCTTTTTCGCTGCTTAAAACGGTGAGCTCCTCGATTGCATCTTCGAGTTTATCGTTGATTTCATGCAAGGATGTGTTGGCAAGCTGAAGTTCTTTCGTGCGTTCGCTCACTTGCTTTTGCAAACGCTCGTTTCGCCGCTCCAATACGCGCACTCGCAAGCGATACGCTTGAAACAAACCTCCCAAAAAACAAAGTACAAAACCACTTCGTGCCCACCACCGCGCCCACCACGGCGGAAGGATACTAATACGAATACTCGCCCCTTCGTGATTCCACACGCCATCGCTATTGCTTGCTCGTACCCGAAAAACGTAATCGCCCGGGTCAAGATTGGTGTACGTGGCTTTGCGCTCAGTTCCGGCTGAAGACCAAGCATTGTCGTAACCATCAAGTTTATATTGGTATTGATTGCGTTCGGGCAGATGGAAACTGAGTGCAGCAAACTCAAAGCCGATGTCGTTTTCGTTGTGCAATAGTGAAATCGTATGTTTTTTCTCTATTGCAGAATCCAGCGTCGTGGTGCGGTTGAATTTTTTGAATGCGGTTATCACCACTGGAGGCGGCGTGCTATCAGGGCGCACGTTGTCAGGAAAAAATTCATTAAAACCCAAACCGCCTCCAACGTACATTCGCCCGCTTTTGCCATAATGATACGCACCGGAATTTATTTCATCGTCTTGCAAACCGTCGCGTTTGCCGTAAGTAACAAATGACCGCTTCAGAGGATTAAATTTGCACAATCCCTTAATCGTTGCAATCCACAAATTTCCAGCGTCGTCCTCTACAACACCAAGCACCGTATCATTTGGCAGTCCATCTTTTTCACGGAATACCGTAAACACGCCCGTTGAGCGGTCGAATCGGTTCAGTCCACCACCAAATGTTCCAATCCAGAATATTCCATCATGCTTGCGGTCTTCCGTTATCGAAGCCACGAGATTATTGCTCAAACTTGTCGTGTCAGTATCGTTATGCAGATACCGACGAAATTGTCCCGTTATGCGGTCGAAACGGTTGAGACCGCCTCGCGTGCCCACCCAAATATTTCCGGCACGATCTTCAAAAAAAATATTCACTACATTGCCGCTTAACGAGGTTGAATCAGTGGGGTCGTGCTTGTACCGCACAAACCTTCCCGAAGCAGGGTCTAGCTGGCACGCTCCGCCGCCTGTACCAACCCAAATGGTGCCCTCGCGGTCTTCAAAAAGCGAAAATACGCCGTTTTGGATGAGACTTGTGGAATCGCGGGGATTATTCACAAAACGCTTAAACTTGCCTGTTTTACGATGAAAACACGACAATCCGTTTCTTGTGCCAGCCCATAGTGTGCCATGATGGTCTTCCAAAAGCGACCAGACTTCATTATCACTCAAACTGCCCTCATCTTTCGGATTATGCAGGAAGTGTTTCCATTTGCCCGTTCTACGGTCAAAACAGTTTAATCCGCCTCGTGTGCCAATCCACAACGACCCATTATTAGTACGCTCCTCAAGAATTGCCCAGACCTCGTTATTGCTCAAGCTGGCGGAGTCAATGGGATTGTGTTTGAAGTGGATAAACTTCTCTCCACTGCGGTCTAAACAATGTACACCATATCTCGTGCCAATCCATAGAATACCAGCACGATTGCCGTAGCTACGGTCTTCCCAAAGCGATAAGATTCTATCATTACGTAAACTTGTAGAATTCGTGGCGTTATGGAGGTATCGTGTAAATGTATGCGTTGTGCGGTCGAACGCATCCAATCCTTCTTCAGTGCCCACCCACAATACTCCAGTTCGGTCTTCGCAAAGAGACAAGATATTGTTATTGCTCAAACTCGTGTGTTCGTCTGCGTTGTGGAGGTATCTGGTGAATGTACCCGTTGCACGGTCAAATTGGTTGAGTCCTGTTTGCGTTCCCACCCAAAGTGTTCCTGATGAGCGGTCTTCCAAGAGCGTTTTGACAAAATTATTGCTACTTAAACTTCTTGGATTGGCTGCATTATGCTGATAGCGCGTACATTTCCCTGTGTCGCGGTCAAAGCTGTTTACGCCGTTGTCCGTGCCTATCCAGAGTTTACCGAAAGAATCTTCCAATAGCGAAAAAACGAAGTTATTACTCAAACTTGCAGAATTACCAGATTCATTCTGAAATCGGGTAAACGTTTTTGTAGCAGCATCAAATCGGTTTAAGCCACCACTTGTTCCTACCCAAATGACTCCCGCACGGTCTTCGAGCATTGACCATGTTTCATTATGGCTGAGACTTTTGGGGTCGGAAGGATTATGGAGATAGCGAGTAATTTTTCCGGTTGCACGGTGATAATGATTGATGCCATTCGTCGTTCCGATCCATACATCACCGACACGACTTTCCAAAAGCGACCGAATATCGCTACTGGAAAGCGTTGTGGAATCAAGCGGATTATGGCGAAGCACTGTAAAGCCATACCCATCAAATCGCGCTAAACCGTCCTGTGTACCGAACCACATATAACCGAAGCGATCTTGGAGCATACACACCACCACATTTTGCGGAAGCCCTTCATCAGCGCCAAAGTGTTGAAACAGTAAAGGGGGAGAAAATACATCCCTCGTTTGCTTTTGTTGAGGAAATACCGAACAAACATGAAGCACAAGGCAGCACAGACCTGTACAATAGCAACGAAATGAGATAGCCCGAATTGACATAGCTATTCGTGGTTTGAGATTATTCTTGTAAGAAAAATTCTGCTCTCAATGAGGCATATTCACGTCCACAGCATGAGAGCAAATATACAACTATGCAAAGGTAATTATGCTTCTAAAATTGCTGTAACAAACAAAGAATGGAGAAAACAAATCCCCAGCAGGAATTTCTCACTAAAGTTTGCGTGCTTTGTGGTATATTTGCGGGGCAATTTGCATCATGCTCCACAGGCACCTTAAACCTTTTCTTTGTTTCTGCATCTCCAATAGAGAGAAACCGGCACCACCCAAGCACAAGCACTGGGAAAACAACCGCAATCAATCAATATCCATTTTACTTTTGTGAGACTCCTCGTATGAAACGACGTTCCAACAGCATAGCAGCTATGAGCCTTCTTCAGGCAAGCCTTTTGGCTCTCTGCGTTGTTCTTTTTGGTCTTTCACCGCTTGCATCCTTACCTGCTGCAGCACAACAGGAAAAAGTCTTTGTGCCCTCGGCACGTCTTGTTTTCCGCGCTCTGGATTCACTCTCAAAGTCCAAAGTAACGTGGAAGGGCTTGTCATCGTATAGCAAAACCAGCACCTACAATAGCCGCTATGCCATTGCGCTTAATCTCGGCTCGCGCGTAAGCGACGCATTTGTGGCTTCGCAAGCAAAAGATGACGAAAAATTCCTCCAGATGGCGCTCACTATGAGCGAACTTGCGTCAAAACTCGGCGCAGAAATTGACGCATCGCTCAATCAAAAAATGCTTGACCTTGTAAAAGCAGGTAACTGGAACGAAGTTCGCACCATTCTGGACAAGCAGCAAGAGGACACAAAACGTAAGCTCAATCGCCTCGACAAAGACGCTTCGGTATTGGTAGTGGTAGGTGGATGGCTGGAAGGCTTGAATATCACGAGCAAAGCGCTTTCAACGAACTACAACGAAAGCGCCAGCACGATTATCGCAAGCCCAAAACTACTGGAATATCTAGCAGGCGAACTCGGCAACATCAGCACCACTGCTCGCAATCACCAAATCGTTCGCAAAATCGCTCCGGCGCTGAATGAAATCAAAAATCTTGTGAACGTCGAAAAAGGAAAGCCTGTTCCTGCCGAAAGCATCAAGAAAATCTATGCTATCACGTCGGGATTGATTAAGGAAATTGAGAACGCGAAGGACTAACACGGTCATCGTTTCAGAATGGCTCTCTTTTACCGAAGAATACCACAAAAGCCTGTACGTTTTTCCGTACAGGCTTTTGTGTTTTGGACCCCTCCACTATAACCATTGAGACAGCAGGCTCTATCGTTCCCCAAAGTCTCACCGCAACCTTACCGACAGACGAACAAACCCGCAAAACTACCGATACAATCGTATTTCCACGCAACGGCTTGCGGCATTCCCGAAGCGTACAGCACCTGCCGCCGGTCGAAGTTCGCCGTAGCCAGTCCAGCGAATACGTT
Organism: Ignavibacteria bacterium; assembly: GCA_014654705.1. Classification (GTDB taxonomy): domain Bacteria; phylum Bacteroidota; class Ignavibacteria; order Kapaibacteriales; family UBA4661; genus PH2015. The sequence continues at coordinate 22,220 of JACVZY010000052.1, read as the reverse complement.
CCTCACTCATTCCCGTTTGCTTTCGTAGAATGTTGGCAATGGCAGAAGCACGTTCTACCGACAAACGAAGGTTTGCCGCCGATGAGCCTTCCCCACTACTGTGCCCGTCCACCTCTATACGCTGCACGGGGCGCGCACGAAGTTCCATCTCCAAACGTGCCAATGCCACACGTGAATCATCCAAAAGCCTTGTGGAACCAAGCACGAAGCGCAGTATAACCGCTTCTGCGCTCCCATCGCGTCCTTGCATTCTGCTTTCATTCCCCTGCATTCTCTTTTCATTTCCTTGCGTTCTGAAGGCATTGTACCCTTGCGGTGCTTGGTTATCGGAGACCGTATTGCGCCCTTGCGCTCGTGCACTTGGTGCGGACACCTCCGATTTGTCGGCTTGCGTCGTTTGCGGCTGACTTGATGATGAAGGCACAGACTGTACAGAATCATTCGTAGGACGAGAATCTGCTTTCGGTGTTGGTTGGGATGATGATTGCCTGTTTTCCTGCTTCGCAGGCTCTGCCGACGATGTTTTTTCAGATGCCGAAGCGGGTGTTGATGTCCGTTCTTTCGGCGTTACACCTTCCGAGGACGTAGTTTGTGAGGATGTAGTTTGTGAGGATGTGCTTTGCGATGATGCACTTTGGGGCGACGTATTCTGCGGCTGCTTTTCTGCCTGAATACTTGAATCTGAGCGGCTTGGGCTTGCAGTATTTGCCGGAGCCTGCGATGCCGTCTGCGAAGATTGTGCAGAGGATTGGGCGGGCTGAGATTGATTCTGTCTGGGTTGCTGTGCTGGCTGCTGTGTAGCTTGCAGCTTTTTGCGAGGTTCAAACTCGACGGGGCGAAGAACAACGGCACTATCATTCAGGCTCACACCGCGAATCTCGCGCACATCTCGGAGCGGAACGTAAGAGCCACCCGTTTGTGCGGCGAGTGCTTTTACATCAGCAATAGCGCGGCTTGCCAGTCCATTCTCATCGTCGTCCAACTCAATACCAATACTGACAAATCGAACACACGGTATTTCTTTTAAGCGCCGCGTAAGAATGTCGCTCACCTCGCCACACGCATTTGCGCCATCATTGAGCAAAATTACTTTTGTTTGATCGGGATATGCCGACTTTTTGATTTCGTCTATCGTAAATTCTATTGCCGAACCAAGTGGTGTGCCGCCCCGCAGATACAAACCTTTCACTCCGGCACTGAACACCGTCCCATCGCGTGTCCAATCAACATCGGTCTGAATTTCGTTGCATGAACCGCCAAACGAAATTAGCTTGTAAAGGTAGTTTTTTGCCGAACTTTCCTTTGTCGTGCGTAGTATAAACTGCTTTACCTCTTTCAGGCGGTCATTGGTCTCCATGCTACCCGATACGTCCACGAGAAACAACACCTGCTTCACCATGTCGCATTGTGTCGTTGCGGACGTTTGTGCAAATGCCTCAGGGTAACCACAAATGCTTACAGTGAGGACGAACAACGCTTGCACGAGCAAGCCCTTTCTCTGCTGAAATTGCTTCATCGGTCTTTCTCCGCATTTGTTTGAATAATGTGCCAACGAAGTCCCAACTTCAGCGAGAGCGTCTGCACGGTCTCGCCGACAAACACGCGGCTGGCAAGCGCACCTTCGGCTAGAAGACTCGCTCTGCCAAAGGAGTACCCCGCCCTTGCCAGAATAAGCCGTGAAGCCGCCTCGGTGCCCAGAATCGGCAGAAAATAATAGCGCCCCTCCGCGCAAAACCCCTGTTCGCCGTCGCGCGGCTCCCAGCCTAAGCCCGCGCCCACAAGATTAAAGTTGTCGCCACCCTGAGGAATAGAAAAAACAGTTCGATAGTTTTCAGAATAAAGAATCGGTTTATATGCGCCAACTCGCACCGTTTCGACGTACTCCATGTGTACAAATCCTGCGATGCCAAGCGTTCCGGCGGAAAAATTTACGCGCAGGCGAGCAGACGCATCGGCTTCGTACAGGCGTTGGAGCGCTTTGGCAGGATTGACAAACGTAGGAATGGAGCCGCTGTCGAGCAACGTTCCGAACCGCAGCGCAAGCGTACCGTCCACACCCCAGTCCGCATCAGGCGACAACCCACCCCAAAAACCGCCCCGCGTTTCCAATCCAAACGAACCCCATTGATCGAAAAACGGCTGCTGCTCACTTGGCTGACGCGCCGCCGAAGCCGCTTGCAACATTCCACCCACTTCACCAAAAAGTACAAGACGGAAATGTCCCTGACCCGCTAAGAAAACGCGGCGCTCCGGCACACTATCGGTTGGCTTTTTGACGGTGGCTTGGTAGCTGTACTGGTAGCCGGACATATAGCCCGATTTCTGCTTCTGTGTGGCTTGCAGACTGTCTTGAACAAGTTTTTCTAAACGAGATTCCACGTCATTAGCAAGCACCTGTGCTTTTTGGCGCTGCAAGGCACTTTCCTCGCCGCCACGCTCGGCATAGAGTGCCAGAAGCTGCTGCACAAAGCGCACAGAATCAAGGCTCTTCATCTCTGCCAAAAACAGCGCCTTTGCGAAATAGTGCAAATGCTTATTTGTGCCGGAATCCAGCGTGTATGCCGTGCGAAAAGCATCCGCCGCTGAGCGAAAATCCTGCCTTTCCAACGAAATCATACCCGCACGAAAAGCATCCACCGAAGCACTCGGCGAAATATTGGTCGAAGTATTGGGCGAGACCGCCCGCGCTGCGCTGGGCGTAACGGTTGCTGTGGTGGCAGGCTGCGCAAGCATGGAAACAGTACCCAGAAAAAAGCTCAAAAGCAAAAAGAGCGCAATGCCTAGAATTTCTTTGGCGGAGCGCGTTCTGAGGAGCCTGCAGTCAACATTATATCCGATGGCAGTTTTCATAGAAAGCCTCGTTACTTATTCGGAGCGGTGATGCGAATGCGAACCATATTGTTGTACGCCGCCGCTTCGGGTGTTTTTGCCGCAAAGAGCCTCGCTTGCGTATCTATGAGTTGCGTGCCTGACGTGTTCATGCGTTCTGTACTCAAGCCAAGAAGCCCAGCAATATCGCGGGCGGTGCCATTCAGATTCTGCGGATTATACGCCGTTATCTGCACCGTTGCCTCAGGCGTGATACGGTTTTTTATTTCGTCCAGAAGCGCAAGGCTCTGCGGTGTGAACTTTGTGAGCGACTCACCAAAAAGCAGGTCATAGAGAAACACTGTTTTATCTGGTTTCGCGGCATCAGTGCGCTGCTTCTGCGCAAGCGTAATTTGCTCCACTTTCACTTCTTTGAGCGGCGCTTCGGCTTTGGTATTGCTAACGTCGAATGCTTCCAACCGGATGCTGAGAGAACTTTCGGAGCGCGGCACCGAAGCGGCTTCTTCGCTCACACGCCAGAGAAAGCGCGGAGCAATTTCCGTTGCGGTTGTGTCCTTGAGCGCCTCCGATTCATTGTCAATAATTTGGCTTATCTCCAGTTGCCACTGCTTCAAGCCCGCACCGGAACTAATGTTCAGCCCAATCGCCAGCGCTTTCGGTGTAACCGTGCGGGCGGTATCGGCAAGTTGGTACGGAGCGAGAATACTTGCATCGTCAGACGAGAAGCGCACAGTGGTATTTTCGGCATTTGCGCCATCAGCATTTTTGGGCTCCGGCACTGCCTTCCCTGACGCACGAATAAGACGATTGGTCGGGATTTTCCATGTGTCCATGAAATAACTTGCTACCTTTTCAGCACGTTTTTTTGCCAACTGCGCATCAGACTCTTTCTGGCTTTGGAAACCGGTAATTGTCAAACGGGCTGCGGGCTGTTGCAAAAGGCGCTTGCCAATGATGTTCAAAATCTGCTCATGCAGCGCCACGCTTGTTTGGCGAGGGTTTGTAGGCAATGTGTAGGTCTCGCGGTCGGCAGCACGAACTTGCTTGTACCTAGCAGGCAAAAGCGATGACCCGGCATCGAAAAACACCGTCGGGAGAAGGGCTTTCGTATTGACAGCGCGAAACTGCTCCACACGCACCGTAGGATTTTCAGGCGTTTCGGTGCCATCGTCGTTAATGCCGACAATACTGCCGATTTTTGCTTCAAATATTCGTTGCTTTGTGTCGGCAAGCAGTTTCTGCTGCTCGGTCAGTTCGCGTATTTTGGACGCAATGAGGTTTTCTTTTTCTTTCACTTCGCGTACTTTCGCAGCAAGTTCTTTCGTCTGGCGTTTATTTGCCCGCTCCAAATCACGCTTCTGCTTATCCAAACTGTCCTTTTGCGCTTGCGCGGCAGCGAGTTGCTCTTGATTGGCAAAGAGCGCACGTTCTTGTGCTTTTTTGAGACTGTCAAGCGCTTGGGACTGCTGAATTTTTGCCAACGCCTCGCGCAAACGGCTCAGATAAATAGTTGCATTTGCTACGCTGTCGGCGAGGTGCAATGAGATTGTACGCAGAGAATCGCCCTTGCTGAAGACCGCCGCATAGACCGCACGAATGCTGTCGGTTTTGTATGCTTCGCGGGCAAATTCCTCCAAAAGCGCATTATTGCTAAAGTTAAAAATATAACTCAGCCCAAGCGAAACCGAAACAGGTGTCATCCCGACTTGCAAATCTTGCACTTGCAGATTGAGATTGGAAGAGGCGTTGGGCGCTCGCCTGACTGACCACTTTTTGACAGCATCTATCAACTGCTTGCCGGAATACTCCTCCACATCAAGCCAAACGGGCGAGGATTTCTGCGGAATCCAACTCGCGGTTGCCAGCAGATTGAGCGCACCGGTCGGGGTGGAAACAATTGGGAACATAAAAGAAAGACGCGGCTCAACAAAAATACTGAGTTTGCCGAACGGGATTTCGCGCGGCACTGACGTCAGCCCAAGCACTTCCGAAACGGACGTGGTCTGGACTCCGGGCAAACTCGGCAGCGGCAGCGCGACGTTCACACCAAGCGAAAAACGCCCAATGCTAATCATGGGCGCAAGATTCAGGTAGCGTAGCGTGGTGAAAAACGTCGGATAAACGCTATTAAGAAAAGTCTCATCGTTCTTGTCTTTGCTGATTTCCCTGTTTTCTTTGGCGTACTCTGCATAAAGGTCGGCGCTCAGGATATTTGGCATTCGATATTGCGTTCCCATGCGGTATGTGGCAAGAAAAGCATCCAGATTCAGCCCGACCGGAGCACCGGTAAAAAGATTGAATCCGAGCGGTACCGAAACGGTTAAGCCATAATCTACGGTCGGACGCAGCGCCACTCCTGTTTGCTCGGTCTCCGCACCGTCGCTTTTGCGATACCACGTGGAAGCAAAGGAAATTTTGGGCGCTTGCGGCGCAAAAGGGTCAACGTTCAACGATGCCTTACCCACCGCAAAAATGCCAATCCCCCATGTAATAATTTCCGAAGGCGGTGGAAGAATACGAAAATCTTGGTCATCGGTACGGATAAAATTTGCGGATGGTAGTGGTGAGGGCGGCTGACTACTGCTTCCTTGCGCACGGACAGACAACGGCGAAACTGCCGCGAGCAACCACAGCAGCAAAAGGAAGCACCAACGCTTGCGCCAAACGTATTCCATGAGCAACATTTGTTTCATACATATTGGACAATAGCACCTTCAAAACCGCAGAAAAACTTGCCGACAAGCCTCCCCGACCATGCTTTGTAGAGGGGTTTCAATTCATGAGTTCGGCAAGGTAAAAAAATTCTGTTACAAACAAGAGACCAAAAGCACGCCGCAAAAACTTCTTATTTTTTGTACAAATTTTCTGACGGATTAGACCTCAGAATCTGAAGGAGGAGCGGCAACTACGGCTCGTAATCAGCGATGGGCAATTCCACAATAAATGCGGCTCCCTCGCCAAAAATAGATTCGCAATACACGCGTCCGTTCATGGCATCCACCATTTTTTTGACAATCGAAAGCCCAAGCCCTGTGGAATGCTCCCCGCCCGTGGGCTGTGCTGAGAGCCGTGCAAATTTTCCGAAGAGTTTTACTTTATCATCATCGGTTAGTCCCGGTCCTTCATCGCGCACTTCAAAACGAATAACGGAAGAAGAGCGTGTTGAGTATAATGCGGGCTGGCGCCCAGAGACCGACAAAATGTTATTCATGTTCACAATATCATTTTTTACGCTCTCTGCCGACTTCACACCCTCTACCGTCAATTTCACCGTCACCTTGCTGCCGCGTGGTGAGTATTTGACAGCATTAGAAATAAGGTTGTCCACGACTTGCATCACTAAGGATTCGTCTCCCAAAGCAAAGGGCGTGGGCGAAAAATCAGTATGGAGTGTGATATTTTTTTCCTCAGCACGCTCCCGATAAGAGTTAATGGCATAGTCAAGAACAGAAGAAATCTCAACTGGCTGAAGCTGAACACGCATGCCGCCGCGCTCCAGAGCGTTGATGTCCAGCAGATTACGAATAATTTCAAACATTCGCTCGGCGGATTCGATAATGTGCGTCACAAACTCCAATTGCTGCGTGGGCGTGAGCGAACCGTCGTCATGGCGGAGGATATTCGCAAAACTTGCTATTGCAGCCAGCGGATTTTTCAAGTCGTGCGCCACAATGCCCAAAAACTCATCTTTCTCGGTATGAAGCTCTTTGAGCAAAATATTTTGAGTGCTCAACTGCTGATTATTCTCGTAGAGAGCAATGTTCATGCCCTGAATTTGCTGGCGCTGATTTTCAAGAAGTTCTTGCTGCCCTAAAATCTCAGCATTGGCACGGCGCAAAGCGTCATTACGGCGTAGCTCAGCAAGTGCTTCCTGTTCGACGAGCATGCGTTCCCGGGCGGCTGCCACATAGCGTTTGTTGTCATCACGGACACGAAAAAGAAAAGCAATCGGCAGAAGTACAGGCGGAGAACACGCAAAGGCTTCAAATAACGTTCTTGCCAGACCGCCTTGACCGCTCTTCGGTACGAATCCAAGAGAAAGAGCGCTCTGCAAAAAATCTTCGCCCGGGAGCAAAAGCATAAAAATCAGGATAATAGCCACTTCGAGACGTGAGAATTGCTCGAAAATACTTCTCTTTTGCGCCAAACGCCACAAAAGAAACAGAAGCGTTAGTTCTGCGGCAAGGCTCACAAACGGCATTACACGGGACTGCCAGAAAGAACCATACCCCACAAGAACAAAACCGAGCACAAAACCATAGCAAATCACTAGTGCTTGCAGCAATCTATCCAAGCCTTGCAGAATATTCCGCGTCTCCATAAAGCGACGGAGAAAAAGAAGGCTAAAAAGCGGCATCAGCGAGGCACAAAGTATATGCACCGTAGCCGCAATGCGGCTTGGCGACGCTTCAAACGAATACTCACGAACGACAGCCAATTCGCTTACGAAGACCCCTACCACACACATACCGTAAAGAAGCACATATGCGTAAAAGCGCTTTTTGAATATGAGAACAATCAGCAAAAGAAATACCAATGCCAACAGCGTGATTCCCAACGCAATACCATCAATGACACCTTGCACAGCATTTTGCTGAGAAGAATGACGCTGAGAAGCGTTTTGCTGAGGGGCATTGTGATAAAAATTGGCGTGGGAAGCAGAAATACTATCAACAGCAACACCGCTTTGTGAAGCTCTCTCGGAAACACCCGCTTGCGCAAACACCTCACTAAAGCGGACAAGGACAAGAAGTATGACGATAACAGTAATGGAGCGCATTAGACACTGCTCGATCGGTTTATGGTTGGAGCGGTTGATTTGGAGGCAACATTGGACAACAATAAATATACAAAAGTTCTCGCACACACGGTTTTTAGAAATTCTTTCTACACTTCATTTCTAAAATCCTTGTATGTTTGTATCGTCTATTACTGCATTACTTCCGAAAAACCCACTTCGCGTAGTGTACACTAGACGTGATACGCTATCGCATTTTGCCACCATTCGACAAGCATAATGAAGAGTGTTGATACACTTCCTCTGGAAGAATCCGCTATTGACCGCATTCTGTATGAACTTGATGCTGAAGTTCCCTTTGCGGCGGAATGGCATTCTTCAACCCACACATTTTTTCGTTTCTCCGCACCCACCGACGAAACTGCGCCCATAGACCGACTTCAGACATCGCAGCACGAAAAAATATACTGGCGCGACCGCAACGGTACAAGGGAATCAGCCGGAATCGGTGTTGCTGACAGCATTATGGGCGAATCGACCGACGGCACAAGAACCATTATGCAAGCCATTCAGGAGCGCACACGAAATGCGCCTCCGAATGTGCGCTACTACGGTGGTATGCGTTTTCGGCACGATACCACGCCGGACACGTACTGGTCTTCCTTTGGCGGTTCTCGTTTTATCCTGCCGTTTGTGGAATATGTCAAAGAAGGCGCCGAGTATTATTGCCACTGCACACTTGCACTTCCTCACGGCTCTTCGGTTGAAGAAGCCCGCGCTGCCTTACGCCAACAATTACTTGCCTTCAAGGCGGCATCGCAACACGCAGAATTGCAAAAGACTGACAAAAAAATAATAGCCAAAGCATATTCAGATGAATTTTCGCCTAGTTCTCAAGCAGACAAGCACACAGACACCCTGCGCACGGACACCCCGAATAAGCAAGGCTGGAAGCGCTCCATCGAAGAGGCAGTGCGGGAATTTAATGCCGATAGATTAGAAAAAGTTGTCCTCGCTCGCCGCGTAACACTTGATATTGCCGAGCGCCCTAATGCAGTGGCTCTACTCAAAGAACGGGCAGCAGAAGCACGGCGTTCGACGTTATTTTTGTTCGACTTCGGAAACGACGCTGTATTTTTCGGCGCAACCCCTGAGTATCTTTATCGCCGCGAGGGGCGCACCATCGCTACGGAAGCTATCGCCGGAACGCGAAAGCGCGGCGCGGACGAGGCAGAAGACATCGCACTTGGTAACGACTTACTTTTCTCCGACAAAGAGCGCCGTGAACACGCTTCTGTGCAGCGTTACGTCGCCTCAGGTCTAGACGACCTCACGGAATCGTTTGACATTGGCAAGGTCGAACTACTCAAGCTCTCCGGCTTGCAGCACCTCTATGCACCTTTTACGGGAAGATTGCGTGCGGATTCGGACGATGCAGCCATCATTGAGCGCTTGCACCCTACGCCCGCCGTCGGCGGCACACCACGCCGCGAGGCACTGGAATTTTTACGCCGTGAAGGTTTTGATAGAGGCTGGTATGCTGCGCCCGTTGGCTGGGTGAATGCTCATGCGGCGGAATTTGTTGTTGCCCTTCGCTCGGCACTTATCACTGATACTCTCGCTCATTTGTTCTCCGGCGCAGGCATTGTGAAGGGTTCGGAGTCGGATGCGGAATGGAACGAAATCGAAATGAAAATTGCGCCGATGCTGGAACTTTTTGCCCCACAATCTGCATGAACACTCATCTTCTTGAAGCGCCCACTCTGAATATGCTTTGGACGGCTCTCATGGTGGAAGAGTGCGTCCGAAACAACGTAACGATGTTCTGCATTTCGCCCGGGTCGCGCTCTACGCCTCTTGTGGCGGCGGTAGCACAGAACCCAAAAGCCCAAACAATCGTTTGCTTGGACGAAAGAGCCGCCGCTTTTTACGCGCTCGGCTATGCACGCGCAACAGGAAGAGCTGCGGCACTCATCTGCACATCGGGCACGGCAGTGGCAAATTATATGCCCGCCGTCGTGGAAGCCGCTCAGGATAACGTTCCGATGCTCATACTCACCGCAGACCGTCCGCCCGAACTCCGCGACACAGGCGCAAACCAAACCGTTCCCCAGCCTGCACTCTTTGGTGATTTTATACGATGGAAATTTGATTTGCCCTGCCCTGATATTGCCATCCCTGCTCCTACTGTCCTCACCACCATCGACCAAGCAATTTTTCGCACCCGCAATTCGCCCGCAGGCTCAGTCCACCTCAATTGTATGTTTCGTGAACCGCTTGCGCCACTGCAAATTGCACAAGTGCAAATTGCTCCTGTGCAACAACTTTACGCAGACGACTATCTTGCGCCGCTTCAGTCGTGGCTTCACGCCTCACGCCCGTGGACTCGCTATATGCCTACGCTTTCGGTTCCAAGCGCGGACGTTGTGAGTGAATTGGCAGAAATGCTTGTGTCGGCAGAATCCCCGCTCCTCTGCGTTGGGCGCTTGGACACTCAATCTGAGGCAGAAGCGGCAGTCAAGATTGCAACAGCGTTTGGTTTGCCGATAGTTACAGACATAGCATCGGGGCTGCGTTTGGGCATTTCGGCGGAACATCATTCTGAGGGCATCTGTTTTTTGCCATATTTTGACCATATACTTCTCGCACCACATACGCTTGATTCCGTCAAACCAGACCTTGTGCTGCATATTGGCGGCGCATTTGTTTCCAAGCGGCTTCTGCAATGGTTTGACCGTGTGCGCCCGCAAGAGTATGTTGTCATCGAAAAAACGCCATTCCGCCACGACCCCAATCATCAAGTAACAATGCGCCTGCAAGCGGATATTCCCGCAATTGCACCCATGCTTCAAGAGGCTTCGCGCAAGCAAAAACGCTCCGTTTCTTCTGTTCCAAAGTACGTGCAGCATCTGGCAGCACTTTCAGGAATAGTCGAAACAACCTTGAACGAAACACTTGCCCAACAAGAGCGCACCAATGCACCCATGACGGAAATAGCTGTTGCCAACATCGTATCCGGCATGATTTCTGATGGCAACGGGCTGTTTATCTCGAACAGTATGCCGATTCGGGATATGGATATGTATGCTGCTGTGCGGGATAGCAGCACGACCATCGCCGTCGGCACAAACAGAGGCGCAAGCGGCATTGACGGTATTGTGGCTTCAGCAGCAGGTTTTGCGCGGGGCTTAGGGCAACCTACAACGCTCATTATCGGCGATGTGGCGCTTGTCCACGACCTCAATTCGCTCTTGCTTGTGGCAAAAAATCACGTTCCGCTTGTCATTGTTGCCGTGAATAACGCGGGCGGCGGTATTTTCTCCTTTTTGCCGATTGCAGCGCATATTGATATTTTTGAACCGTTCTGGGGAACGCCGCACAATGCTGACTTCAAGGCGGGAGCAGCATTTGCTGGCTTACATTATGCGCTTGCCGAAAAAATTCAAGATTTTCGTACTGACTACACGTCAGCCCTACACCGTGCGCAGAAGGACAATACGTCAACGCTTCTTGAGGTACGCACGGGGCGCACAGAAAACTTTGACGAGCACAAACGCTTGCAAGCACTGATTACATCACGCTTACAGGGTTATGCGTCATGATGGTGCGAGCAAATAATTTTGACATAATGACGCACCATTGGGGCGACAGAAGCAAACCGCCGCTTCTTTTGTTACATGGTTTTTTAGGTTCGGGTGAGGACTGGAGCGCGGTTGCAGAACAATTAGCAACGAATTTTCACGTTATTGCGCCCGATATTCCCGGTCATGGCGCTACGAAGCTGATACGCGACACGGATGTATCTTCTCACAGCACAGATGCGCCTTTGAAAGCATATTCACTTGAGAATGTCGCTCTTGAAATACTCGGCATTTTAGACGAACTTAGTGTTGATTCAGCGTATTTGTGCGGCTACTCAATGGGCGGACGCTTGGCGCTTTTCATGGCACTGCGCTTCCCGGAACGCTTTCGGAAAGCACTGATTCTTTCAGCAACGGCGGGTTTACGAACTGAAGAAGAACGCCACACGCGTCGAGAATCCGACGAGTACCTTGCTCAAAAACTTGAAACAGAACCCTTCGAGGAATTTTTGGCATTTTGGTACAATCAACCGCTTTTTTCTTCCCTGCGCGAGCACCCTGCATTTGAGCAGATTGTTCGGAAACGAAAAAACGGTAATCCTCGCGGCGCAGCATGGTCTCTTCGCGGCATGGGTACAGGCTCACAGCCGCCTTTGTGGATAGAACTTCCGCGAAACACGCTCACGATAACGTTCATGGCAGGAGTATTGGACAAAAAATTTACGGCACTGGCAGAAGAACTTCACGCCAATACGCCACATTCGGCACTGCACATAGTTCCGAACGCAGGACACGCGCTGCATTACGAAAGCGCAAACACAATCATAGAACACTGCAATCATTTTTTATCACACTAATAAACACAAACCGATGACGACACCAACGACCATTAAACGCGCTTTGGACTGGCAAAGCGCCGGCGAGTACTCCGACATTTTGTACGAAAAAGCGGGCGGCATTGCCAAAATCACCATCAACCGCCCCGAAGTGCGCAACGCATTTCGTCCGCTCACGGTGCAAGAAATGATTCGCGCTCTGGACGACGCACGGGATGACACCTCTATTGGCGTTATCATCCTCACTGGTGCAGGCGATATGGCATTTTGCTCCGGCGGCGATCAGCGTATTCGCGGCGATGCTGGCTATAAAGACGACGATAAGCACGTCGAGCGGCTGAATGTACTGGACTTTCAAAAAGATATTCGCGCCTGCCCGAAGCCTGTTGTGGCAATGGTTGCAGGGTTTGCCGTTGGCGGCGGACACGTTTTGCACGTCCTCTGCGATTTGACCATTGCTGCGGATAATGCAATTTTTGGGCAGACCGGACCCAAAGTCGGCTCCTTTGACGGCGGCTATGGTTCAAGCTATCTGGCGCGAATCGTTGGACAGAAAAAAGCACGGGAAATTTGGTTTCTTTGTCGCCAGTACAACGCCGAGCAAGCGCTTGAAATGGGCTTAGTGAACACGATAGTACCGCTTGCGGAACTGGAAATCGAAACGGTGAAATGGTGTCAAGAAATGCTGGATAAATCGCCTATTGCGCTTCGTGCGCTCAAAGCCGCACTGAATGCGGACTGCGACGGACAGTCAGGCTTGCAAGAGTTGGCTGGTGTAGCAACGATGCTCTTTTACATGAGCGAAGAAGGTCAAGAAGGGCGCAACGCCTACGTTGAGAAGCGCAAACCCGACTTTGGTAAATTTCCTCGCCGCCCTTAACAACTCGTCTTCGTACCATGTCACAACCTATTCGACCAATTCACGATGTAGAGATTTTTCGATACGCTCTTCCACTTCGTGAAGCACTAACCACACAAGCAAACAAGCCGGAGAACGCAATGCGTGAAGGACTACTGGTTGTTTTGCACGATGGTGAGGATAGTGTGGGCATCGGTGAAATTGCGCCGCTTCCGGGGCTGCACCGCGAATCACTTGCAGAAGCAGAAACGCAGACCGTGAGCAAACTTGCTCTCATTCGGCACGAAAGTACCAATGCGGAGGCAATGCTTTCATCGGAACTTTTCCCGTCTGTCCGATGTGGCTTGGAAATGGCATTGATAAGCCTTCGCGCACGGCAAAATGGCACGATGCCAAGCCAGTCCCCACAAGCAACCGTGATGCCCTCTCATATGCCGCTTAATGCCTTGATTGCAGGAGATAGCACAACAATAGTCCATCGCGCCGAGAAAGCAGTGCGCGAGGGCTACACAACTCTCAAAATCAAGGTCGGGCGCTCGTCTCTTGAGGAGGATATTGCGAACGTTCGCGCTTGCCGTGAAGCTGTTGGCAGTGATATTGCGCTTAGACTGGACGCAAACCGCTCTTGGTCGCTCGAAACGGCATTGCGGCTTGGAGAAGCACTCCATGACTACAACATTGCTTACATCGAAGAGCCGCTCAAGGATTGGCACGCCATACCTGCTTTTCACGAACAGACAGGGATAAGCGTTGCGCTGGACGAAATGCTCACTTCGCCGGACGTAAGCGAACGCGCTGCTCGCTCCTCCATTCCGTCCGAATGTTTGGCGGGCTATGTGCTGAAGCCGTCAGCGATTGGCAGTATTATGGCTGCATCAAATCTAGCTTCGGAAGCAGAGGCACGGGGTTTGGATGCCGTTGTGAGCAGCGTTTTCGAGACGGGCGTGGCGCTTGGTTTTTATGCTGCGCTTGCTGTCTCGTGGAATGGTGGGCGCTCGGTAGCCTGCGGACTGGACACATATAAATTTCTTGCTGCCGATGTCCTGGAGCATCCATTTTCCGCAGCACATGGTTTTGTGAGCCTCCCGAATGTGTGGAATCAAAGCGCATTTCTCCGAACCGATTTCTTGAAAAAAGTCTGCTGAGAAACACAATGGTACTCTCGAAGTCCGAAAATTCTTGAACGCGGAGGACGTGGATTCAGCGGATTTTCGTGAAGATAACGATAGCTAAAGGCAGATTTCTGTTAAAAAACCGCGCTTGAAATTAGCTTTTTTTTCATTCTTCTTCATCCGCACAATCCGCGTTATCAGCGTTCCCCGAAGGCAGTACTCCATCGGCATGGAGAATAAAACGTTGAACATAAACACCAATGCTCGAACTCTACCACATACCAACCCTTGACCACGATTCGCCAGCACTCTATTGGTCGGACGGCGCGGGCAAAGCACAAACGCTCTTATATGGTGCGTATATGGAGCATAGCGCTCACGTGGCTTCTCAGATTGCCTCGCACGGTGTTCAGCGTGGTGAGCGCGTAGCAATCCTTGGAGCAGGAACACCGCAAATGGCAGTAGTCTTGCTGGCGTGCTTGCGAGCGGGATTTGTGGCGGTGCCGCTTAGTCCGCGTTTTCCTGCCGAAACGGTAACGGAGTTACTTCGTCTCACGGGCGCACGGATGCTACTCTATGACGACACAACCAAAGGAGTAAGCATAGATGCGGCGACAAAGACGGGTATTCCGTCCGTTGTTCTACCTGTTCATTTGGACAGAGATAAAAACTGGAACACAGGCGAGAACTGGGACACAGACAAGAATGTCTGTGCTACCAAAGGCAGTATTTTTGACCGTAATCTTTTTGCCGACGCTCTTGGCAATGATGCCACGATACTTTGCACATCAGGAAGCACGGGACTTCCGAAGGCGCTTGTGCATACGGTCGGAAATCATTATTGGAGCGCCATGGGGTCGGCAGCGAATATTCCTTTTGGTGACGGAGATTGCTGGCTTCTGTCGCTGCCTATGTATCACGTCGGCGGCTATGGCGTTTTTTTTCGAGCGCTGGCGGGTGGTGCTTCGGTGGCATTTCCCACGTATCATTCGTTTGATGCGGGGGCACTCGTGCAAACGCTTGACCGCTTTCCCATTACGCATTGCTCGTTTGTGGCAACGCAGCTTTTCCATGCCCTGCAAAGCACAGCAGCAGTGGAGCGTTTGCAGCGTCTTCGCGCTATCGTTCTTGGCGGCGGAGCCATTCCGCATTCTTTGATTCAGTTGGCATTGGACAAAGGGCTGCGTATTTATACAAGCTATGGTTGCACCGAGATGGCATCACAAATCACCACTGCACCATCGCCCACGCCGCCAGAAGTCTTCGCATCAGGCAGACTTTTGCCCTTTCGTGAGCTTGCACTTGCAGACGACGGCGAAATTCTTGTGCGGGGCAGAACGCTTGCTGTTGCACGATTGAGCACAAAGGGCAAAGAATCTATAACAAGCAGCGACGGCTGGTTTCACACGAAAGACCTTGGGACATGCGATGCAGAGGGTAGGCTCACGGTGCTCGGCAGAAAAGACAATATGTTCATTTCGGGGGGAGAAAATATTCATCCCGAAACAATCGAACACGCACTCTGCGAGCATCCATCGGTCGTACAGGCGATAGTAGTGCCAGTGCCAAACGAAAAATACGGAGAACGTCCCGTAGCGTTTGTCCAGTTCGCTCATAACCTCACTCTCTCCGAAGAGTGCATACAGGAATTGCGCCAACTTGCAGAGCAACGGCTCCCCCGCTTTGCGCTACCGGATGCTTTTTTTTCGTTTCCGCCGGAAATTCTTGCGGGAGGTCTCAAGCCAAGTCGCGCTGCATTAAAATATCTTGCACAAAAATTGATGCTCTCTCTCAGAGATGATGGATAATAACAAACCGCAGAGCAAGTTATTGTCAAAGCTCCGATGCACCACCACCCGTAAGTTTCCTCTGCTCAAGAAGGTGAATTTCTAATTCCAGTTTTCGTACCTCCAACTCGGTTTCTCGTTCTCGGAGTGCAAGCGTTCTTTCGGCAAGGTCAATTTCACGAGCTTCCGTATGATCCTCACGGAGCATCCGTTTTTCTTGAATACGCAAATGCTTATACCCAAGAACAAAAGCGCTAATCACTGCCGGAAAAGCGATCAACCCAATTGCCATTTCGATAATACTCTGTACTTCGTGACTCATAGTGAAAAAAGAATAAAAAAAATCAGCAGTAATTTTGTTGTTCTACGCAGTAATACCAAGAATGTTACTGTCAAGCAAGAGAAAAAGAGAAGAGTAATCCCACAGTAACAAATAAAAAAAGCCGATGAATACTATATTCATCGGCTTTTCAGTAGTGCCTCCGCAGAGACTTATGTTCATTTCAGGTGGAGAAAATGTTCACCCCGAAACAATCAAGCAAGCGATTTGCGAGCATCCAACGGGAGGTCTCAAGCCTAGCCGCGCTGCGCTGAAGAGCTTGGCGCAAGAATTAATATACGGTTCAGCGCAATAGCGAAGCCCGCATCACGCCGTACTATTTCGTCTCTTACTTTTTCTCTTCCTGCTTTTTCTCCTCTTTTTTCCCACTTTCCTGCAAAGATAAACCCGCTGTGGACAAACTCTGCAGGGGTTCGCCCAGCACGTAGTGATTGAACCACGCAAGATTGTGCTGCATCACAGCCCGCATTGCTTTGGGCTTCGTGATGCCGTGACCAAAACCTTTGTACACGACTAATTCCACCGGAACGCCCCTATCTTCCAAGCCTTGACGCAACTCGTAGGCATTAGCAATCGGCACACGGCGGTCGTTTTCGCCATGCTGAATAAGCGTCGGCGTTTTTGCGTCCTTGATGGTGCTCATCGGCGAGGTGAGTTTGTAGATTTCAGGGTCATCAGCAGGATCGTCGCCAAGATATTGAATGGTGAAGGGCGTAATGTCGGTGTTGTAGTAATACGTCGCCCAGTTGGAAATGCCCGCGCCGACCGACAACGCCTTGAAGCGCGTCGTGTGCGTCGTCAAAAACGCAGAGATATAGCCGCCCTGACTCCACCCCATGCAGCCGATACGATTCTCGTCCACCCAGCCCTTGCCGACAAGATAATCAACGCCGGAGAGCACATCCCATGCGTCGCCCACGCCCAAGTTCCGCACATTTAACTGGCGGAATTTTTCGCCGTATCCTGCCGAACCACGATAATTCACTTTCAGTATCAACGCGCCCTTTGCCGCCCAAATGTCCGAGGGATAATATCGCGCGTCCGGCTGAAGCAGCACCGGACGGTCAATGCCCGTCGGACCACCGTGGATGACACAGAGGAGCGCATACTTCTTTTTCGGGTCGAAGTCCACCGGTTTGATAAGTACACCTTCTATCACGGTTGAATCTTTGCTTTTCCACGACACAAGTTCGCGGCTGCCGAGCAGAAATGGTGAGGCTTGCGCGGTCATGGTGGTAAGCGGCTTCGGAGAAAAATTACTCAGTGCTGAAACACATACTTCTGCCAAAGATGTGGGCGAACTCAGCATGAATGCCGCTTGCAATCCATCTTTGCTAAAGGATGCACCGCCAAGAATCAGATTATCGGGCGCAGAAAGCCGCGTGATATTTCCCGTCTGCGGATTCAAGCGGAACAAGTGAGCATTTGTTTTTTGCGAG
This sequence comes from Ignavibacteria bacterium, assembly GCA_014654705.1. Taxonomy (GTDB): domain Bacteria; phylum Bacteroidota; class Ignavibacteria; order Kapaibacteriales; family UBA4661; genus PH2015. The sequence goes on along the minus strand of JACVZY010000052.1, from coordinate 4,699 downwards.
GCGGTAAAAAGAATACCATCGGATTTCCACGCAATCGGGTTTACTTGTTCGTCAAACGTGTCGGTGAGAGATTTTATCGCTGCTCCCTCGCCTGCACCATTGACCGTAATGACCGCAATGCGAGAATTAGCATGATAAAATTTTGTCTTGCCCATGTAGGTAACGAAAGCAATCTGCTTCCCATCCGGCGACCAGAGCGGACTGAAATCGGGCGCAGGCTGCGCCACGATTTTTTTCACGGCTCCGGCGCTGGTATCGGCTAGGGTGAGCAGATAAATGTCGTTCGTTTCTCCCTGAATAATATCGGGATTCGCCGTCGCGCTGAAAGCAATTTGTTTTGTATCAGGCGACCACGCGATATTACCCACGCTATACGCAGTGCCGCGTGTGCGCTGCGTTCCGGTGGTGGCAGCGTTCATTGCTTCGTCCACCGAGAGCGTCCAGATGTGGCTGTGGCTGTACTCCCTGCGCACAACGTCAAAATCGCCCAACTGTTCTTTGCGGTCTTTCATTTGCTTGGAAGGTGCATCCGTACTGGTGAAGGCAATCTGCTTCCCGTCCGGCGACCATTCATAAGCACCTACGCCTTGCTCGGATTTGGTGAGTTGCACAGCCTCGCCGCCGTCGGGACGAATAGCGAAGAGTTGTGTTTTGTCGCCTGCACGCGTGCTTGTGAACGTAATCCATGCACCATCGGGCGACCATTCGGGCTGCGAACACGATTTTTCTCCGCGCGTGAGCTGGATAAGTCGTCCTGTTGTCGCGTTGGCAAGCCAGATGTGGCTCACGTAAGCGTCTTGCTTAAAATCAGTTTCAGTTACGGTATAGGCAACAAATTTTCCATCCGGCGAAATTCTCGGCGAACCGGCAGACTTGAGAGAAATGAGTTCATCGACACTCGGAACGCGCTTCGATGCGGACGAAGATGCTTGCTGCGCCAAAGACGAATAAACGAACAGCACACAGCAGAGAGCAAACAGAGAAAAACCGATTGGATGCAAGTGGTGTATCTTTTTCATACGGGCGAGTGAAAAGAAGTGAATGGAAAATTGTTGCAATCTTGAATGCAAGGTAGAGTAAACGGTTGCAGAGCGGATAATGTTTCGTGAACAAATTTCATTGTGTGCGGATGTTGTCATTGCGTTTATGCCTGTGTGCGCCGCGTACCAAACCACTGCACCAACCACCACACAAATCCGACAAAAACACCGCCCAGCGACAGCACTGCTCCCACCCACTTGAGTTCATTCCCGATAACCGTCCAGCCGATGTGCGTGGCAACAGCGTCGGGAAAACCAACGAGCATTAGGATAATGCCGCCATTTTCGACGAAATCGGCAAGCATTGTGAGGAGTGGCAAAAGAATGTTCATCGTGCGCCAACGGGAGTTCTCGGCTATGCGATGACCAAAGAAAAAACTCAGCGCCAACACCGAAAACAGCGTATAGACGAACGGATAGATAATATCCACAACACTCTCGACGAACAGATACACACTTCGCCCCTCAGCACCCAAAAGATTGAGAAACGCCAGAGCTTCCTCCGCTGAAAAACCAAAGCGCATATCGAGGGGATTAACAAATGTTCCCATACGCCCCTGCATGGCAGGAAAAATCAGTATATTAAAGAGCATCATCAGCAAAAACGATAGCAAGACGCGAATGCCGGTGCTGCGTTGGTAGAAATAACGCGAAAGTCGCTGTATCATGGATGTATCCCCCTTAAAAAATGATGGTAAAAATTGTGCCGCCCGTGAGGTGTTCTCTTGCTTGCTGCAATGTACGGCAGCGGCTTGTGAAAAACAGTTCTTCCATGCTCATCGGCAAACAAAATACTACCGCGACACCAGATTACCGTAGCACTTGCAAGAGTTTGTGAGCGCGTTCGCCGCCAGCTTGCACGACCACGCTGTATGTGCCATTTGGTAGCGTGTGTAGGTCTTGCTCTATGTCGTGCGCACCTGCCGAAAGTTCACCAAGCGCACACTGCTGCAAAAGACGACCAAGGGCATCGAAAATCCGAACCTCTACCGAACTTGCTTTGGGTATATCCAGCGTCAATCGTGTTCGGTCAAGAACAGGATGCGGAGCCAAGGAAATTCCGATAGTGGCGGGCAATGATGCAGAAGTGCGAACGGAGACGGGAGAGGTGGTGCCGATGTTTGCTTTGAAGACTCCGTTGCGCCATGTACCTGCAAAAAGTGTCGTCCCCTTGATGACAAGTGATCGGGTATAAGTATACGCCAATCCGTTATTTACTTCCTGCCACTCTGTACCGTTATCCGTCAAACGAAATACCCCATGATATGTTCCCGCAAAGAGTGTAGAACCACTTACAGCTAGAGCATAGATATCCATATTCGTCAAGCCGCTATTAATCCACGTCGAGCCATTATCCGTTGAGCGAAAAACTCCACCAGCATTTGTTCCCGCAAAAATTGTAGAACCCCTCACTGCGAGAGATAAAATAGTCGTATTCGTCAAACCACTATTAACTACTTGCCATGTAGCACCGTAGTCTGTCGAGCGAAACATACCACCGCCATTTGTTCCGGCAAAAAGTGTGGTACCACTGACGGCAAGAGACCAAATCATATTATTTGTCAAGCCGTTATTGACTGCTTGCCAAGTCAGACCGTTATCTGTTGAGCGAAATATTCCGCTACCCCATGTTCCAGCAAAAAGCGTGTTACTAACCAAGGCAAACGAACTGATATCCATATTCGTCAAGCCGTTATTAACCGCTCGCCACGTCATCCCGTTATCTATTGAACGAAATATTCCGCCAAGTTTTGTCCTCTCAAATTGTGTACCAGCAAAGAGTGTCGTTCCACTAACAGCGAGAGCTGCGATATTGGAATTTGTCAAGCCACTGTTAATCCACGTAATACCATTGTCCGTCGAACGAAAGACACCACCACCATTTGCCCCAGTCCCTGCAAAAAGTGTAGAGCCGTTAACAGCCAGAGAAGAGACTACAACATTCATCAAGTCATTACTCAGAGCTTGCCACGTTGTGCCGAGGTTCATTGAACGACACACACCACCACCATAGGTTCCTGCAAAAAGTGAGGAATCACTAACAACAAGAGACCAGACAACAGTACTCGCTAAACCATTGCTAACTGACTGCCATGTCGTGCCGTTGTTCACCGAACGAAACACACCGCCACCATCAGTTCCTGCCAAGAGTATTGAGCCACTAACAACGAGAGACCAGACAGTGGTATTCGTCAAGCCGCTATTGACTGCCTGCCATGCAGTACCATTATCCACCAAGCGAAATACCCCACCACCTGTTGTCCCAGCAAAAACTGTGGAGCCGCTGACTGCAAGAGACCAGACAGTTGCATTCGTTAATCCACTATTGACAGCTTGCCACGTTGTACCGCCGTTCGTCGATCGAAAAACTCCACCACCATTTGTCCCAGCAAATAGTGTAGTGCCGCTCACGGCAAGAGACAGAACAGTAATATTTACCAAACCATTATTAACCTCCTGCCATGTTGTACCGTTATCTATCGAGCGGAATATCCCCCTATCTGTCCCAGCAAAGAGCGTAGTTCCGCTGCCAATTAAAGTCCAAACATTAGTACTTGTCAATCCACTATTCACTTCCTGCCAACTTTTATCTACCAAGCGGAACACACCGTTACCCGACGTCCCAGCGAAGAGTGTGGTGCCACTAATAGACAGAGACAAAATATTCATATTTGCCAAGCCGCCAATACTAGACCAAGATGTTCCATTGTCTGTCGAGCGAAACACACCATTTTTGGTTCCTGCAAAAAGTATAGTACCACTTTTTGTAAAGCACTGTATGTTGCCCCCATACGGACCATTCGTCTGCTGCCACGTTATATCTTGAGCCGGCGCGGGAACAGAAGCACACAGACACAAAAACAGAACTATGATTTGCGCTTTCGCAAAAGGAGTGTCAAAAAAAGTTTTCATCTGGAGACCGATGTTTGAGATGGAAAATAGATTTATTTTTTTCGTCCGACAAATCGTATGACCGAGCCTTGTCCGTTATGAAACTGACCTTCACTCAGTTCAATTTCTTGTTCCGCCAGTTCAATAATGTCATAATTCGCAAAGTCCGCTTGTATTTCTTGGGTGGAGAAGAGCATCGCTAACTCTTTTGGTCCGCCGACGTTTTCGTTTTTTGCAATGTACTCAAGATGTCGTTTGCTGAAGGCTTCAAAAACAACGACTCCGCCCTTGCGTAAATATTTGTCCAGCGCCCTGTGGTACTGCGATTTGATGTCTGCCGGAAAGTGCGCATAGATGAGCGCAAGTGCGTCGAATTGTTCCGGAATGTATGGCAATGTCTGCAATTCACCAACCTGATAATCAATCGTCACGCCGTGCGCTTCTGCAAGCCGCAGGGCTTTCTTTCTTCCCTCGGTGCTGATGTCGAAGGCTGCGACCTGCCAGCCACGCGTAGCGGCAAACACGGCATTTCGCCCTTCACCTTCTGCCGGAAAAAGTATTGTTCCGGGATTGAGTTTTTCTAATTGCTCTTTGAGATACTTGTTCGGCTCTTCGCCATATGCAAACTCGTCGGTGCTGTATCGTTTGTTCCAGCGTTCTGTCCAAGCGTCGTTCATAGTGTTGTTTGGCGTGTTATTCTTCAAAATGACTGTAAATGCCAATTAAAAGTTAAAACTGGATTGCCCAGATAATCGTGATAGAAGAAA
>JACVZY010000051.1 GCA_014654705.1 Ignavibacteria bacterium | reverse complement strand
CAGACTGGCTGCCGCTTTGATTGCTCTGATTTTTAACTTTTAATTGGCATTAATATTTTGAGCAATAAATATGCTGTACTTCTTTCGACCGACGATGCGCTTATTCACTGTGATAAGCCTATTTTTGACATATGGGTATGTTGCCCAAACGGTGGGTGCGCAAACAGTGAACTTCTTTAGTAAAGGAACTGCTACCTCCATCCGGGCGGCAGACATTCGGAGCATAAAATTCGGAACAAAAATTACTGTTTCAAACACTGTATCATCTTCAACGTCATCGTATGAATTTAGCGCGGTGGACAGTATTACTGTTACACCGGTAACAACTGCTTCTCTGGCGTTTGATGTAACCCGTTTACCGTTCGGCGATGCGAAAATTTTACGAAGAGACAGAGGGCAAACGCAACCGGTTTTGGGTTCACTCTGGCTCTGCGCAGTCCCTGCAAATGGTACGGGTAATTCCAATGCAAGAGATTGGACAAATAGCGACGGTACGTGGGACTTTACCAGAAAACCAACAGTGGATGGCAGTGTGATGTTGCCTAGCGTATTTACTGTTACATTGGATGCTTCCGGTAATCGTGTGATAACCACAAATAGCTTGCCGAGTACACCAACGGGAGTTTTTCCGATTGATCCGTCCAGCATCGCGTACAGGTATGATCGCAATCCCAACGGTATCGAACCACATACCATGACATACATATTACCGGTTCTACCTCAAGTTGCAGCTCGACCATCTTGCCTTACCTTTGGTCCCTCCGGTATTTCATTAGCTGGTGGCCATATTTATCATGCCTCTTCGACCCTAGCTACCGATGCCTCTGCATACGAAATGCTGGACAAATCAGGTGGACAGCCGGACGGTACGAAAATGTACCACTACCATTTTTTGACACAAAACCATCTCAATGCACTCGACCCGGGGGGTTCAGGGCATTCTGCACTGATGGGATATATGAATGATGGTTTTGGTATTTATGGTCCCAGAGGCGAAAATGGAACTATTCTTTCATCGAAAGACCTCGACGAATGCCATGGACACACGCATCCTGTTCTGTGGGATGGGAAAATGGTCAACTTATACCACTATCACTGGACATACGACTTCCCGTATAACATTGCCTGTTACAAGGGCACTCCCAAATATTAAAAATATCCAATAGCTTTGCGTTTTCAAAGGTTGTGAAAGAACAAACCTTTCACAACCTTCATTTCTCCCACCCCACCATGAAAAACACTATGAAATTTTTATTACTCCTTCTTTGTTTTGCAGCCTCATTTTCTTCCGCAAATGCCCAACGGAACGTCATTCTTATCATCGCCGATGATTTGGGAACGGATTATTGCGGTTTCTACGAAGACCGCGCCGATACTGCTCCCATGCCCAATATCCGCAAACTCCTCAGCCGAGGCGTTCGATTTCAAAACGCCATGAGCAATCCCGTTTGCTCTCCTACTCGCGCTGGTATTCTCACGGGTCGGTATGGTTTTCGCACAGGGGTGGGGGATGCTATCGAGATGGGTTCGGTGGGTGCGTTAGACACGGCAGAGACGACCATTCCTCGCTTGCTGAACCTTTATGCGCCCTCCGGCGGGATTGCAAAAGCAAATATCGGCAAATGGCATTTACAACCAGCAATGCCAACGTCTAATTTCTTGAATCCGAACAGAATGGGCTACGACCACTATGCGGGGAATTTTTCGGGACAGCTTGCCAGCTACACGAACTGGTCGAAAATAACCAATGGCGTTTCCGGCACAAGCACCACGTACGCTACCACCGAGACCGCCAACGACGCTATTACGTGGATAAAAGCGCAAAACGCAAAGCCGTTTTTTCTCTGGCTTGCCTTCAACGCGCCACATACGCCGTTTCATTTGCCGCCGACAAATTTGCATTCCTATAAGACGTTGAGTGGCTCTACTGCTGACATTCAAGCAAATCCCAAATCGTATTTCAAAGCATCGTTGGAAGCACTCGACACCGAAATTGGACGGCTTATGGATTCCTTGCAGGCATTGAAAAAGCTGGATAGCACCGACATTATCTTCATCGGTGATAACGGAAATACCCAAAGCGTTGCCCAAATCACGCCGCGCAATCGGTCAAAAGGCACGATTTATCAATACGGGGTGAAAGTTCCGTTTATTATTGCCGGACCGTCGGTGGTCAGTCCGAATAGAGTGAGCGGAGCATTGGTGAACACGGTGGATATTTTTGCAACGGTGTTGGAGTTATTTGGCTTTGCGACGTGGCAAACGCGCATCTCCGCGTCGAAACCCGTTGATAGCAAAAGTCTATTGCCAATTATTCAAAATAGGGCAGCAGAGGTGCGCACTTGGGCGTTCACGGAGATTTTCAGCATAACGCCCGACCTCACAAATGACGGCAAAACAATCCGCAACGCCGCATATAAACTCATTCGCTTCGACAATGGCAACCAAGAATTCTACAATCTGCTCACCGACCCCAGCGAAGCCAGCAACCTACTGCTCCGGACGCTGAACGCAACGGAACTGACCAACTATAATTACCTTTGCGGAGAAATGTCCACACTCGTAGGAAAATCCTATTGCAATACCACTCTCAGTGTTGCGGATTCCCGCCCCGACTATAGCCCAAGCATCACTCCTAATCCTGCCTCTACGATTCTGCGTGTGTCGTGGAATGATGCTGCGCCTTTTTCGTACCGCTTTACCTCGCTTGATGGTAAAATTGTGAAGGAAGGTTCGACCACACACGATATTGATGTTGCAAATGTCTCGCAAGGAGTGTATTTTCTGACCGTGAGCAAAGGAAACAAGACCTTTGTGGAGAAAATACTCATTCGAAAATAGCGAGAGAACAAGCATGACGCGCCTCTCAATCACACTCATCATCATTTATTGCTTGGCTTTCAGTGAGGCTTTCGGGCAAACACGCCTAGTAAACGCAAGCACAATTCGTCTTTCGATTATCCCAACCTATGGCACAAATGCTGTCGTCATCGGGGATTCCGCTTTTCGAGCGAAGGATTCTCACAACGTGCAAATTGAAGTGCTGAAATTCTACGTTTCTCACATTCAGTTTCTCAAAAATGGCGCAGTCGTTCTGGAAGAACAAAAGAGTTTTCATTTGATAGATGCTGCGGTGAAAGCCTCCTTCCACCTTGCAATTGCAAACAAGCAAGGGATAGAATTTGATGCAGTCCGCTTCCATCTCGGCATTGACAGCGCAACCAGCGTTTCCGGCGCAATGGGCGGCGACCTCGACCCCACAAAAGGGATGTATTGGACGTGGCAAAGTGGCTATGTGAACTTCAAATGTGAGGGAAAAAGCGACCTTTGCAAAGCACGAAACAATGAATTTCAATTTCACCTCGGCGGTTATCGGCAGCCGTATTATTGCTTGCAAACCTTAACGTTTCCCGTTCACAATCTCAACGAAATAATCTTGCAATTCAACGCAGAAACATTCTTGAACCATATTGATGTCACAACGCACCACCACGTGATGTCACCCAACGCAGAAGCAGTGCGACTTTCCGCAATGGTCGCCAATTCATTCAGCATGGTTAAGTCAAACAGCGCAAAATGAAAACCAAGAAATGAAAACTAAGATAATTCTCTGCTTCGCGCTTGGCATCTTCGCCGTAGCCTTTCGCTCTGCTGATGGCGAACGTTTTGAAGTGCCAGTGCATTGGCAAAAGCCGACATATGATTTTCGGAAGAATCCTTTAACCGGCAATACCATTGCATTGGGGCGAGCGCTCTTTTACGACCCAATTCTTTCAAGGAATAATACCATTTCGTGCGCCTCTTGCCATTCCCAATACTCCGCTTTTACGCATGGAGACCACGCTTTAAGTCATGGTATCGATGACAGAATCGGAACTCGCAACGCGCCTGCGCTCATGAATTTGGCGTGGCAACGTTCCTTTATGCGGGACGGCGCTATCAACCATTTGGATATGCAGGCGCTTGCACCTATCAGCAATCCTACGGAAATGGACGAAAATATAGCACACGTCGTTGCCAAACTACAAGCCACCAAAGCTTACCCGAAGCTGTTTTACAAAGCATTTGGTGATTCCGCCATTTCCGGTGAGCACACGCTCAAAGCTATTGCACAATTTATGCTCACATTGGTTTCGAGCAGTGCAAAGTATGATAGCGTCATGCGCAAGCAAGCTGTTTTCTCTCAGCAGGAGCGCAAAGGCTATTTGCTCTTTCAAATACACTGCTCGGCGTGCCATACCGAGCCACTATTCACGAACCATGCGTTTATGAATAATGGTTTGCCCGTGGATACAACACTGAGAGATATGGGGCGTTTTAGCATAACAATGAATGCCGATGATTCGTTGAAATTTGCCGTTCCGACCCTGCGCAATATTGAATTTTCGTACCCCTATATGCACGATGGTCGCTTCAAGCGATTGTCCGATGTGCTGCATCATTACACGGCAGGAGTGGTGCAAAGCAGCACATTGGCAAAAGAATTGAAAAAACCTATCGCTCTTACTTCCAATGAGAAAGTTGATATTATCGCCTTTCTTCTCACGCTGACCGACAAAACGTTTCTCTTTAATCCCACATTCTCCTTTCCTCCAAATATGATTGAGGAAGCCGCGAAGGATTAAGCAAAGGATATCGTCTAACCATTGAACGGGGAACCCCAAATAGAATAACCCTTTTTATCATCATCACGCAAACGGAATTATGAAAAGAGCCATCACCTTCGCAATGCTTCTTCTCGGAAGCGTCGTGTGCAATGCACAAACTAATCCGGCAATTACGTCATGGTTGCGAAACACCACGAAAACGGGCAGTTACTACAAATCCGGTAACTCAACAGCCATTCCGAATGGTATTCTCGTTAATTGTCAATCGGTCGAATACTCGGCAAATAGCGTCTATGTGCGGGCAACAGGCGTTCCGGCACATCCGACGGGACCATTTTTAGATGGCAATCCCTCGAATGCCACAGACCAAAGTGCAATTTTTCAATTTCCGCTCAAGCCTGTTAAAAATACGGGAACACCCACTGCAACATCAGGTGGCAATATTGGTGTCTTCATCAATGGTGTTGCTTTGTTTGATTATCGTGATGGTGTTGCTTGGAATGCCAGCACAAATTCTTTGTGCGGAGGTCCGGGCAATCCCCCATGTCCGGGAGGAATGGGCGCGAGTCAGCCGTGGAATAGAGATGCTATTGTAGCAGAGAGAAGTGGGTTTGATTGCTCCAAAGCGCATCCGGCTATGGGGAACTATCATTATCATCAAAACCCATCTGCCTTCAAATTAGATTTGAATGTAATATCCACAATATGCAATCTCTATGATGCAGACGGCTTGTATGCTATTGACAGCACCAAACATTCGCCGCTTATCGGCTTTGCGTATGACGGCTTCCCTATTTATGGAGCATACGGCTATAAAAATCTTGACGGCGCGGGCGGAATTGTACGGATAAAATCAAGCTACCAACTACGCAATATCACCAAACGCACGACCTCACCAACAGGAGCAGCAGTAACGTCCGGACCTGACGTTAGCACAACCTACCCGCTGGGATATTTTCGAGAAGATTATGAGTTTATAGCTCGCTCCGGGCAAAATGATTATCTCGATGAACACAATGGAAGATTTTGCGTTACGCCGGAATATCCGGCTGGTACCTACTGCTACTTTGCCACCGTTGATGCCAAATGGAATTCCGCATATCCTTACGTCGTCGGTCCAACTTTTTATGGTGTCTATGCGAACAGAAAAGTGACATCTATAACCGAATCAACGACAAAATACACTGGTACCACCAGCGTACAACATCAAGCAAACGAAGCATTTGCAGTTAATGTTTACCCCAATCCTTCCAGTGATTTCATCGCTGTTCAAGCTGCGGGATTGAATACCGATGATATAAAAGTGGAAATGTTCGACATAACAGGAAAACTCGTTCAAAAAACCACCTTACGTCAGGGGACAACAATCACCTACATAGATACAAGAACGTTGTATGCAGGTAGCTATGTGATAAAGTTTACCGGCACGAATGGAACCACAACCAAAAAAGTGGTACTTTCTAAGTAAGCAGTCGATGATTGAAAAAAAACTCGCAAAAAGTACCCTATGCCAACAAAAGAGCGCACGGGGTACTTTGTAATTCAGGGGCTGGCAACTTCTCAAGACCATTATTCCACAACACCATTTCAGAATTATATGAAAACCGCACTTATCGCCCTCTTCACATTGTGCTTGCTTGCATCACGTTCTTCGGCACAATCCTACAACACACTCTGGATTCCGGACACACTTTCGGGCAAAACTTTTAATCTGACGATTAAAGATACTCTGAAACAAATTATCCCCGGCAACCAAACGATTACAGGCGGCATTAACTCGAACTTCTGGGGACCGACGCTCTTTTTCACCAAAGGCGATACTGTGCGGATGAATGTGCTGAATAAACTCAACGATTCGACCACACTGCACTGGCACGGTATGCACCTTCCGGCGGTGATGGACGGCGGTCCGCACCAAATCATCCCGCCCGGTACGCTCTGGCAGCCCTTCTGGAAAGTTACCAACAATGCGGGCTTGTACTGGTTTCACCCGCACCTTCACGAAAAAACAGAAGACCAAATCACGAAGGGTATCGGCGGGCTGATTATTGTGCGTGATGCCGTAGAGTCAGCTTTACCACTGCCACGCAGGTATGGCATTGATGATATTCCGCTTGTGCTAACCGATAGAAGTTTCGCTTCATCCAATCAATTTTCCGTCGTTCCTTACGGTGATTCGATGATGACCAATGGCGTACTCCGAGCGCAATACACGGTTCCCGCTCAAGTCGTGCGCTTCCGACTACTCAATGCTGCGATTGAGCGTTCGTATAACATTGGTTTCAGCGATGGAAGAACATTTTACGTCATCACAACCGATGGCGGCTTATTGAACGCACCCGTTGCGGTGACTCGCTTCTTGCTTTCGGCGGGCGAGCGCGTTGAGATTCTCGTTAATTGTACAGGGCAAGCCGGCACAACGCTGGATATGAAAGCGTATAATTCTACACTGGCAAATGCAATTCCGGGCGGTGAAAATTTCCCTGGCGGACCATTTGCGAACTTTCTGGGCAAAAAAGATTTTAATATCCTACGTCTCACCATTGGCGCACAGACAAGTTCGCCAATCACCGCTATTCCCAGCTCGCTGACGACCAACACCTTTCCGAGCGCTTCCTCCGCAGCTCTGACGCGCAGTCTCACGCTTACAGACAGTACAGGAGTGAGAAGCGTTACCATCTTGGGACCGAACGCCTTTCTTATCAATCGTAGGCTCTTCAATATAAAATTCATTGATTACCAAATACCACTCAATAATACCGAGATTTGGGAACTCAAAAGCACATCCGGTTTTGCGCATCCCTTTCATATCCACGATGTGCAGTTTTATATTCTCACGCGCAATGGTGCGGCTGCACCCAATTACGAACAGGGCTGGAAAGATGTTGTCCTTGTGAAATCCAACGAGACCGTGCGCTTCATTGCGAAATTTGACGACTATGCCGACGCGACGCATCCGTTCATGTACCACTGCCACATTTCATTGCACGAAGATGAAGGGATGATGGGACAGTTTGTCGTAACAGGCACGAATACTGCTGTACAAGACCCTAGCGCACCGCGCCCAGCGGAGTTCTCGCTGATGCCGAACCCTACAAATGACAAATTGTATATCAATCTACCGGATGCCACGACGGAAGTATATTACGTTACCGTTACCAACGTCAATGGACGTCCGCTTCTCATGCTGCCACAACCCGACTTGCAGAGCGGTATAGACGTTTCTAGTTTCGCTCCGGGTGTCTATTTTGTGCAGCTTATGGACAAAAGAACGAAGAGCGTAAGCATTCGGAAATTTATCAAGCAATAGGATTTATTCCAAATGTCCAACAATAATTTCTTCTCAACGTCAACTGTAAGTAGTAATTTACTTACGAAAAATCACACCATCATTTCATTTTTTGCTTGTCACCATGACCGTTGTTTCTTATTGCCGATACATGTTCATTTTTGCGGCAGCACTCATGCAGACGCTGTTGTGTTCTCTCATTGTTCCGGCGAATTCTTTTGCCAAACAACAAACGGCAAGCCTGAGCGGAACAGTAATGGACGGCGAGAATAAGGAGACACTCGTCGGGGCGACCGTCAGCATCAAACCGCTCAAAATCGGAGCAGTAACGAACAAAAGTGGTTTTTTCTCGCTCAAAAATATCCCTGCGGGCAAGCACCAAGTAACAATCAGCTTTCTGGGCTTTGCGAAAAAAGAAATTCCAGTAGAATTTGCAAGCGGTGAGGCAAAAAAACTGACCATTGAACTCAAAAAGCAAATCTCCAAATCCGGCGACGTAACCGTTACCGCCGAGCGTGGCGAAGCCGAGAAACGTCAAATCTCCGTTAGCCAAGTCAATATTCCCATTGAGCAAATAAGCCAAATTCGTATTGGCGGCGAAGCGGATGTGTTTCGGGCAATTCAATTCCTGCCCGGCGTATTGTCGTCATCCCAGATTTCAAGCGGTCTCTTTGTGCGCGGCGGCTCGCCCGACCAAAATCTCGTCTTGGTGGATGGTGCGGCGGTGTATAATCCCAGCCACCTTTTTGGCTTTTTTTCGACCTTCAATACCGATGCCATTAAAGACGTAGAACTTATCAAAGGTGGCTTTCCGGCTCAGTACGGGACACGGCTTTCGTCGGTCATCAACATCACCCAAAAAGATGGCAACCGCGAAAAGTTCGAGGGTTTGGGTTCGATTGGCTTGATTGCCTCACGCGCATCGGTACAGGGACCGCTTGGCAACGGCTCGTTTTTCGTGGGTGGGCGACGGACATACTTAGAGTTAGTGCGGGCTGTCGTGCCGGTGGATGCGCTCACAGGCGGCGTTCCCGTTCCAAATTTCTGGTTTTACGATGTGAATGCGAAAATTACCCAACAGTTCGGTCAGAACGACAAAATTTCTGTGAGTGCCTTTCTCAGTTCGGATGATTTGCAATTCAAATCCACAGGTTTAGACGTAAACATCGGCATCGGCAATCAAGCCGGTTCGCTTCGGTGGACACATATTTTTGATGAGAATTTGTTTGTCACAACCGTACTTTCCTCCAGCGCATACCGTAATGGCTTTGCCGGCAGCAACTCCGGTTTCAACTTTGGCGTGGAAAACACCATACGCGACATCACAGGTCGGACGGACTTCGAGTGGTATGCGACCAATGAACTGACATTCAATTTAGGCGCAGAGGTCAGTAATTTTCGATTCGGCTACAAACAAAATTTCACCGGACGGGTAGATACGACGCGCCCCGCCTTGCCCGGTTCGGACGCAAGCACAGATTTCTCGCTGGACGACTGGACGTACTCCGCCTACGCACAAACGAACTATCAGTTCTCGCCCTTTCTTTCGGCTCAGGCTGGCTTGCGGGCATATTATCTGCAAGCAAATCAATCTCTGCTATGGGATCCTCGTGCTTCTGTGCGCTGGGAACTCAGTCCTGACCTGACGGTGAAAGCATCGTGGGGAATTTTTCACCAGTATTTACGTTTGGCATCGAATCCTGATTTCACCTTCTTCGATACGTGGCTTCCTACGGACGCATCGCTTGGTCCGAGCAGTTCCACGCACTATATTGTGAGTTTTGAAACCAAGCCCGTTCTCTTTGGGCTGGACGACCTTGATTTCAACATTGATTTCTATTACAAAACCCTGACGAACATTAACGAGCTGAACACTTTTGCGATTCGCTCACGTAAGGCATCGGAAATCTTTTTCTCCGGCAACGGCGAGGCATATGGCGGCGAACTCTTCTTGCAGAAAAAATCGGGACAATTTACGGGCTGGATTGGCTACGCACTCGGCTGGGTGCAAGGTAAATTTGATAGCATCAATTTCGGCAAGACCTTCTACCCGCGCTACGACAGGCGGCACGATTTCAAGATAGTGGGACAATACCAACTTAATGACGATTGGGAAGTGGGAATGTCCTTTATTTTTCAGTCAGGGCAGCCTTTTACTGGTATCAGTTCACGTTTTCAGACGGGATTTCCCAGCGAGCGCATTGGCACAGGCATTACGGTCTCGACAGCGCGTAACGGGCTGCGCCTGCCGCCCTCGCACCAACTCAACCTAAGTGCAAACTACAAATTCAAACTGGCGGGCTTTGCCGCGCGGTTGCTGATAGATATTTTCAATGTCTATTCGCGGCAAGACATCTGGTTCCGCTTTTACGACACCACCAAACCAACGGTGGAAGTAACAGACGTGCGACTTCTCCCCATTTTGCCCACGGTAACGCTGGAAGTGAAGTTTTGAAGAAATGATGAATTTTGAATGATGAGTGCTGAATTCAAGATGGCTTGTGTTCAGCACTCACCATTGAGCATTCATTTAGTTGCGCTTCACAGTTTGGCTTGTGTAAGTGCTTTCAAAGATTTTATCAGCATTGGCAGCCTCGAAACCTTCGCGGCGTTGTTCGCGCTTTAACTGCGTGTAGGGGATGTGCGCAAATTCGTCCAGTGGACGGCGCTCGGCAAATTCTACATACGAGCCGGAAATAGTGTGCTTCTCGCCTCCGGCAAATTCCACTTCAATCATTTCCGCCACGGTCGAGCTTTGAATGAGCTTCCCGTCGGGACTGGCTTTTGCCTTGCCACCGGAATCATTGAGTTTGAAACCTTTACGTTCCAAAAACGCATTGAAATCATGGATAGTATTATAGCCGTCGGGGAGATTGTGAATCGTGACGGTGAAATGGTTGAGATAGTAACGATTGTAAATCACCCACGCCGCATATTCACTCTCTTCAGCAAGGCGCTTGTAATCGGCGTAGGACGGCGTGCGCCAGAGCGGACGATGCAGGAAGGCATCTATTTCGGCGCCATTGTCGAGGTTAATGCTGTCCACGGGGTCAGATTTCACCTCATCGGTATATGATGTGATAATGCGCTGCGCTTCTTCGGATAAATCACCCACACGCAGTTCACTTACGAAAATACGCGGGTACTGCGGCTCTGGCGGCGCATACCAGTACGCATCCAATTTTTTCGCCGCAAAAAAGTATGGCTCGCGTTTGGTGTAGCCACAGTGCAGGAAAATTTTCTCGAAGGATTTGATACCAAGCTGCGGAACGCCCATCGTGCGAAAAGCAATGTGATCGTTCTCAATCTCATCGCCACTTTTGATGAGACCTTCTTCGGTCATTGCGTTGATAACGGCTTGTACGTCCGGCACACGCTCTTTGTAGCGGCGCATCAGTCCGCCCAGTACAGCCTCAAGACTTTGTTTTGCGGTAGTAGTCATTGATATTTTGGGGAAATAAATTTGAAAAGCAATAAATGATAAACCAATGTCAGAGTCATTTCATTACGAAACTTACGTTTGCGCGTCCACATTCCACGCCCGAATACGAGCATCATCCGGCAAAAAATACGTCGCAACGCCGAGCGCAGGCAGCGCACAGCAAAACATCATCATCGTGTGAATGCCCAGCCAATCGGCTATTCTGCCCAAAGCAATCGAACCAATTGCCGCCAAGCCGAAAGCAAGACCAAACATCAAGCCCGACACCATGCCCGTTCTACCCGGTAGGAGGTCGAACATATAGATAAGCGCGACGGTGAATCCGGTCAAAATGGCAAAGCCCGACCCGGCAACAAGAATATACGAAATTATGCCGTTTTCGGCAGCACTTGTGAACGGTAAAAATGCAGCGAATGGCGCACAACCAAGCGTTGAAAACGCCAGTGCGTTCTTCTTTCCAAAACGGTCAGCAAACGCACCGCCGAACAGTGTCCCGATAGCTCCGGCAAAAAGAAAGACAAATGTATGAGCCTGCGCGATTGGAAGCGATGTACCGAAATGTTGAATCTGAAAAAGCGAATAAAAATTTCCGATACCCGCCACAAACCACGCCCGTAAGAATGCTAGAAAAAATACTAAAACCGTCGCAAAACGAATAATTCGGACTTGTGCTCCCGTGCGCCGCACACGTGCTGCGGCAGTACGCCGCCGGAGCGAAGGAATATGCGATTTGTACCATATTGCAATCCGATACAGCGCCACTATCGCCACTGCTGCCACGCCCGTAAACCACACCGCTCCAAACTGCCCCATCGGTGCAAAAATAAGAATTGTCATCAGCGGTGCAAACGATGTTCCCATATTGCCGCCGACCTGAAAAAGCGACTGCCCCCACCCCTGCCTTGTGCCTGATGCGAGCAGAACAATACGCGAAGCCTCCGGATGAAACACCGCCGAACCAAGTCCGACCAACATCACCGCAAGAATAATCATTCCGAGCGCTGACGATACCGCCAATAAGCCCATTCCTACAAGCGTGAAGGTCATTCCCACCAGTAGCAAGTACGGCTGGGGTTTGCGATCGGTGTACCACCCCACAAGTGGTTGCATTACGGATGCCGTCATACTATTGGCAAAAGCAATTAAACCGAGTTGGGTATAATTAAGGTGCAGCGACTTTTGAATAATCGGAAATGTCGCCGGGACAACGGCTTGCATGACGTCGTTCAATAAGTGAACGGCACTAATGCCTGCGAGAACGGGAACAACTATTGAGGAAGAAAGCGCAGAGGCAGCCTGTGGTGTGGGCTGCGGGCTACTGGAGGGTTCCATAATCGGGAGAGCGCAGTCTGCGCCAAATGTGAAGATTTCGTGGGAATGGTGCTACACCATTTACAATCGCTTCCAGCCTAAACGCTCGGCAACGGCAATTTTGCTGCTTTCGAGCGGAATATAAACGTTATTGGGACTATCGGGTGCGGCGCGAAAAGTGGCGTATTTGTCGAGAGTAAAGTTTAGCTCATTAATGGTGATTTCGGCTTGGATGATAGGACGGAAGCGGGCGATGGATTCTTTTGCCCCTTCCAATACTACGGCTTCTGCACCTTCCACATCAATTTTCATATAATCAAGCCGCTCTACGCCTTCCCAGCGAAGCAAATCATCCACCGACACCACAAGCGAGGAAAGGCTATCGGCTGCATGATCACGCTTGAGCAAGCTGAACGTATGCGGTGTTCCGGCATTGAGCCAGAACGATGCCGTGCCTGTGGCAGCACCGGCGCAGGCATTGCGCAAATGCACGTTGCGGAAGCCGTTCGCTTGAATACTGCGATAGAGCGTTGCAAGGACATCAGGGAATGGCTCCACGGCAATCACCAAGCCATTTCCGGCGCTGTAATGCTTTGCTGCTTTGATGGTATAAATTCCGGTGTTCGCGCCAATATCCAAAAACACACCGTCGGTATCTAAAAATTGCTCCAGATGAGTAAATTCCGGTTCAATCTCCTCGCGCAAGACGTATATACCGCGCCCACCAAAACCCGTACGGTTTTTGCCATAGACGACAGCACCGTTTGACAGTGTGGTTTTGAGAAGAGATTCGCGCGGCGAGAGCGCGACGCGGACTTTACGAAAAAATTGAGTCATAAAAATTCAGACATCAAGCATTTAAGCGATCTTGCAGAATTTGAGTTACTACTTTTGGATTTGCCTTGCCCTTCGTTTCTTTGAGCGCTTGCCCGACAAAAAAGCCCATGAGATTTGTCTTACCGCCACGGAAGCGCGTTACTTCGTCGGGGTTATCGCTCAGAATACGCTCAACGATTTCCACAATAAAGGACGTATCGGAAACTTGCCCCAAGCCTTTTTCTTCCACAATCTGCTTGGGCGCTTTACCGACAAGCATTTCGGGGAAAATTTCTTTCGCAGTTTTTGAACTGATTGCGTCGGACGCAAATAAATCCACTAGCTCAGCGATATGCTGCGGCGCAAGGTTCAATTCTTGAATCGTGATTTTACGTTCGCCCAGCACGCGCATGACCTCAGTCATTATCCAGTTGCTGACGAGTTTATAGCGCTCTTTTGATTTTTCGGCGAGATGTGAGCAAGCATCTTCGAAGAACTGCGCCAGTGCCTGTTCTTGTGTCAGGACGCTGGCATCGTAGCCCGGGAGTGCAAAATCACGAACAAAGCGGCGCTTGCGGTCGAATGCTAGTTCGGGCAGAGACTTGCGTACTTCCTCCAGCCATGCTTCGCTCACGCGGATTGGTGGCAAGTCAGGTTCGGGAAAGTAGCGGTAATCGTGCGCTTGTTCTTTGCTGCGTTGCGACTTGGTTGTTTGCGAATTTGCATCCCAACCGCGTGTTTCCTGCACAATCGTGCCGCCTGCTTCGACGACCTCAATTTGACGCTTGATTTCATACTCAATTGCTTTCTCGACATTGCGAAAGCTATTCATATTCTTAACTTCTGTTTTCGTACCAAGTTTGGTTTCGCCAATAGGACGAATAGAAATATTCGCGTCGCACCGCATGGAGCCTTCCTCCATGTTGCCGTCGCAAATACCCAGATACAGCAAGATTTGACGAATTTGCGTCAAGTAAGCAACTGCTTCTTGTGCAGTGCGAATATCCGGCTCACTCACAATTTCAATCAGTGGCACGCCTGCGCGGTTCAAATCCACAAGCGTATCAATATCAAGGTCGTGAATAGATTTGCCCGCATCTTCTTCAATGTGAATACGGGTAATGCCGATACGCTGTGTTTCTGTGCCATCGCCTTTGGAATCAAGTTCCACGTCCAAAAAGCCATCGTAACAAATCGGTTCATCGAATTGTGAGATTTGATAGCCCTTCGGCAGGTCGGGGTAAAAATAGTGCTTCCGAGCAAAGAGCGAGACCGGACGAATTTTGCAATGCGTCGCCAAGCCCATTCTGAGCGTGTACTCCACGACTTGCTTATTCAGAACCGGGAGTACGCCCGGATGCCCCAAGGAAACGGGAGAAATATTTGTATTGGGCGGTTCTCCGAAAGTGGTCGGATCGGCGCAGAAAATTTTACTCTTGGTCAGAAGCTGTGCGTGAACTTCGAGACCGATGACGGCTTCATATTGTGTGGACATATTTGCTGGAGCGTGAGTGCTTGAGAACGTAAGAGTGTGATGCACTTTCGTGCGATTGTCTGAGGATACAAATTATCTTTTACTTTTACTTCGGGTTTACTTCGGGAGGACAAACCAGAATGTCGAACCGACGTTAATTTGGCTATGAACGCCCATTTCGCCATTGTGTTTTTCAACAATTTCTTTAATGAAAGCCAGCCCTAATCCCGTTCCGACGTGCTGGCGAACTCGCTCGTCATCGGTTGCGCGGAAGAATTTCGTGAACAGCTTTTCTTGAGCAGACTCCGAAATACCGTATCCTTGGTCGGTAACATTGACGCGCATATCGGTTGCGCCTTCTATTACCTCCACGCGAACGGTTTTGCCGGGGTCGGAATATTTGATAGCATTCGTGAAAAGATTCAGAAATACTTGTCCGATAAGGTCGGGATCGCCGATAATAGGCGTGGTGGCAAGTGGAATTTCCATGTCCAGCGTCATGCGTTTTTCCTCCGCCAGGGGCATATTAATTTTGATGACATTATTGATAACTTCGTGCAAACGGAACGGGACTTTGCGCATATCCGTTCGCCCGGATTCAATGCGGTTAATATCAAGAAACTTCGTAATAACGGCATTGAGCCTGTCTGCTTCCGACGTGATAATGGAAGCAAATTCTTTTGTTTCGTCTTCCTCTAAGCCTTTTCCGATAAGGTCGCTAAAGCCTCGGATGGTATTGAGCGGCGAGCGAAGTTCGTGGGCGACAATGGAAACAAGCTCAGTTTTCATGCGGTCAACAGCCACTTCACGAGTTACATCACGAAGTACACCCATGACTGCGGTGAGTACATCATCGTTCACAACACGCACAAACGTACCCTTCACAACCGTTTCATCTGCTTCACCGACAAGCTGGAGTGTAAACTGCACGGGAATATGTGTTGCCTCACCCGTGAAAGCATCCATGATGTTCTTTTTGAGTTCATAGTCAGGAAGCACATCCAAGAAAGAGCGCCCTTCTGCCGTGATAGCATCAACGCCGAACCAATGCGCAAAGACGTCGTTCATCACAAAAATAGAACGGTTCGGCTCAATGACGATAAAGCCGTCGCTTGCCTGTCGCACAACGCTTTCCAGTTTGTTCCGTGTGCCGACAATTTTATTCAAATTCATTTGTTGATAGCGGGCAAGTTCACCGGCAACACGGTTACTACTTTGGAACAGGATACCAAATTCGTCGCCACGGGACTCATCCAAACGATAATCGAAATCTTGCTCGGCAATGCGTTCGGATGCTTCCAGAAGCTGGTTAATCGGACGACTAATCTGCCGTGCAACAGCAAAGCTAATGACAATAGCAGCAGTACCGACCGCAATCAAGCTGAAGAAAATACTTTTCCGCATTTCATTCACCGACTTATAGACAAATGAAGCGGGCTGTTCAATCACAAGTGCTGATTGCAAGTCGGGAATAGAAATATACGTTCCGACCATTTGTTCACCACCAAAGCCCTTATATTCCTTCGATGCAACAGCATCGCGGCTAAAAGAAACTTGGCTCAAACTCGTAACTTCCTTAAAAATGCCTATACCGAGCAGCGATTCTTGCTTACGCAGCGCCGTAGTATCGTACGAAGCAAGCAAACGCAATGAATCGTCAACAATAAACATACGGTCTTCTTTACCACCGAAGGCATCTTTGGATGCACGAGTAATAAAGTTAGATAATTCCTGTCCTGCCAGTACGCACGACAAAATACCGCGAGTGCCGTCACCGCGTCCATAACCAATTGCAATCGGGATAACTGGGATATTGCCCTCGACTGTTCGCATCGTGCGCCACACAACCGCCTTATTGCTATCAGAGGTGCCGACCATATTACGGAGTGAATCCACCAGTGCTTGTGGGAGCTTGCGCGGCAAGACATCTTGTGCCGCTCCAACGGCAAAGGCATCAACAAAATTGCCTTCTATGTCATAAACACCGAGCGCATTGACATCGCTCCTATTGCGCTCCAGTGCAGACGAAATAAAGTTATAGGCAGATTGATTTGTCAATTCAGGACTGGCAAGAACCTCGCGTGCTTCTTGAAGAATACCAACCGTCTTAGCTGTTTTTTCCTGTAGTCGAGACCGCACATCGTGCGCTACCACATCGTAGAAATTACGCGCATTTTGGCTAAGTTCATCCAAACTGATAGACGAAAGCCAATAGCCAATAATGCCAACAGATACCAGAGCGGTAGCACTCAGGATAAATGCAAATTTAGTCGCAAAGTTAAAACCTCTCATTGCGTTGTCTCAGTGTGACCATTGAGGTCAAAAAAACGGTAAAAGAAACGGTTCGCTCACACTTTCTGCGGGTCTGCAGAAGTGCAAATATTCACCTTTCCTATCAACTAACCAAAAAAATATCATGCCGCAAGAGAGGAGGCAACGATGGATATTATTAGCGTGATATGAACTTGCCAAATAAAATCACCCGAACCCCATGGTAGTAAGCCATTCTTCAGTCATGCCGCCAGCCTTTTGGGGAAGGTTTCGGGAAATGTGATGAGCATGGTCGGCATTGCCGGAAAGAAGAAGGCGCTCAATATATTTGCCTATAATATCAAATTCAAGGTTGACAGCCCCTCCCGACGAGCACTCATGCAATGTTGTATGCGACCACGTATGCGGTATCACCGCAACGGTCAGGGTATTCTGCTCAACGCGGGCTGCAGTCAGGCTCACACCATCAATACAGATAGAACCCACAGGCACAACGTACCGTGCAAATTCACCGGGAAAATCCACAGTCAGAAGCCAACTTGTGGACTGCTTCTGAATTGCTCGCACAGTGCCGCGTGTGTCCACGTGCCCCTGCACGATATGCCCGCCAAGCCGTGCGCCTATTTGTAAGGCACGTTCCAGATTGACACGCCTTCCCGTTTGAAATGCGCCGAGCGTGGTCTTCAAAATTGTTTCCTCAACTGCCTCCACATCAAATGATGTGCCGTCGCACCGCACTACTGTCTGACAAGCACCATTAATGCTGACAGAATCATCTATCTTCAAATCCTGCGTAACGACTTTAGCTGCAATACTGATACGAAATCCCTGCCCTTGTGGGCGCAGAGAGCGAATAGTGCCAACTTCTTCGATAAGCCCTGTGAACATAACACTTTTCGCCTTTCTCCTCGTTTGGAACTACTGCTTTGGGGATTACTGCTGGTCGGAATACTTTATTTCTGTGTTTGGCAGAAGTTTGATAAGCAGACCAATATCATTTTTGGACACTTTGGTATCTAAAATATCAAGTTTTTTCAATCGTGAAAGCCGCAGCATATCCGGCAAGCGCGTCAACTCTCTGTTCCGGGCAAGGTTAATATCTTGCAAGTCTGTCAGTTCCGACATTGCACCCGGCAGCGACGTGAGTTTATTATCAGCGATGTAGAGTTTTTGAAGACTCAAAAGTTTACCCATATCATTCGGCAGCGCAGCAAGCTGGTTCCTTGTGGCATTAAGCATTTGCAGATTCACAATTTTTCCAAGTTCAGGCGGAAGCGTTGTCAAACGGTTATTGCTAATGTTGAGGCTTTGGAGTTTTGTCAAATTACCAATATCGGGCGGCAACATCGTCATCTGATTCCCATTCAGCGTAAGTTTTTGCAGATTCAGAAGTTTACCGATTTCCGGCGGCATCTTTGTCAGCTGATTTCCGTTCAAGGAAAGTTTTTCTAAGCGCCCCAAATTGCCGAGCGATGCGGGTACTTCGGTAAGTTTACAGCTACCCAATTCGAGCATTTGCAAATTGACCAAATTACCTATTTCATTTGGTAACGCCGTCAAAGCATTGCTATTCAAATCAAGCTGTACAAGGTTTGTGAGCTTGCCTACTTCGGGCGGAAGCGCCGTCAAAGCATTGCCGACAATGCGCAGTGTTTGCAACTGTGTGAGATTCCCTATCTCTGCGCCAAGCGCCTCTATTTGATTTGTGCTTAGTTCTAATCGTTGTAGATTTACCAATTTACCGAGTTCGGGCGGTAACGCTTTTAGCTGATTTCCCTCCAAAGCAAGCACTTTCAAATTCACCCACGCACCCAGTTCTGCTCCGAAAGAACTGATACGATTGCGGCTTGCGTCCAAGTATTCGAGAGCAGTCAGCTGTGCCAGTTCAGTCGGTAATGCCGACAGTTGATTGTTGCTTACATCCAGCATGGTGAGCTTAGTCAACTTGCCAAGGTCGGGTGGAAGCGATACGAGTGTATTACTTTGCAGATTCAGCACTTGCAATTCTACGAGCAATCCTAAGTCAGTGGGCAGCGCAGGAATTTGATTTCGCCCCAACTGAAGCACTTGAAGCGTCGGTATTTTGGTTACTTCACGCGGAAAAGATTCTAGTAGGTTTGCGGTGATGCTCAAAATCTGAAGTTTGTTGAGCTTGCTGATGACGTTAGGAACAGATTTGATGCGATTTGCGTCTAGTATAAGAACGCGAAGATTCACCAGTTTATCGAGCTTTGTGGGAAATTCTTCCATTTGCAAGCCACTCAAATCGAGCTTTTGCACTTTATCGGCATTTTTGACCGCCTCGTCAAGCGAGGTAAACGTTTGCAGTGCGTTGAGTTGTGCGGTGTCTAGCAATTGCGCCTTCACGACAGAAGGTATTGCACTGCTTACAATAAGCAGAAGCAAGAACACAGCACATCGTAAACCGATTTTCTGCATATTTTTCTGTGCGATGATGAAACAATGCTGCATATCCGAAGGCTCCAATAGCAAACTCATCTGCTTTCGTCGTTTCTTGGTCAAGTAATTGCTTGTTGTGAGAGAAGAAACAAGCCTAAGCCTGTAAAAATAGTAAATTACTATAAATTCGGAAGAAGAAATTTTGTTATTATCGAAATACAATCATTCGATATCAAGGTTTGATGCCGCTTTGGGCTATTCTATTCTTCGGACTCTGTACCCAAAAGCCCTACCGGAACGTGGGGGCGCACCATTACGACTTCCTCACGCTCCAGTATCACTGCACCCACAGCAGCGCCTTTAGGCTTGCGAACGTATTTTTTCTGCGTGTAGGCAACAGGCGACATCTTGGCATTTCGCGCCTTAGAAAAATATGCGGCTATGGCTGCTGCCTGCTCCAACACCTGCTTTGGCGGCTTTTTGTCCTTATTCGGTGCGCGGAGAATTGCGTGCGATCCCGGCACGCCCCGTGCGTGAAACCAGTAATCGTGCGGCTTTGCAAAGCGCAAGGTAAGTTCGTCGTTGTCCGCCGCCGTTTTGCCTACATACAACGTGTGGTCGTCGTCAAGCGGAAACTCGCGGAAGCGCGTTGTTTTCTGGTGCTTCTCGTTTTGCGGGCGGTCGTGTGACGATTGCTCACCGCTCGCGCCGCCTTTCGCATTTTTTGAAAATGTCATCATAAATTTCTCAAGGTCTTTTTCGGTGGTAATACTGCGAAGTCCTGTCAATGCTCCGTCCAAGTGCCGAACAAGGCGTTCTTGTTGCTCTCGTCTGGCTTCACGTTTTTTGAGTGTTTCGCGGGCTGCGGACGCTTTTTTGAAATAATCATCAGCATTTTGCCTGAGCGATAGTGCGGGGTTCAGGCGAATCGTAATGACCTCGCCATCCCAATTCTCTACTTCTAACCTCTCAACACCTTTTTGCTGAACATTCGGCTGAGAAAGCAGCAACTCTGCCCACAGTTGACGTTCTTTCGACCGCTCCGCGCCTTCGGTGTCGCGCCCAATGGCTTGCACCGTACGCTCTGCCTTCGCCAGCATCGTGCGTAACTGCAATTCTGCCACGCTGTACAGACTGTGGAATCGTGCCTCGCGGTGGAGTGCCATAACGGTCGCACGAATAGCCTCGCTTGCCGATGAGTATTCACGCTCAACCGTCATTGTGCTATGGGTAGGACGAATCAGCGAAAACAAAGGTTTATTGAGCGGTGCTGCCCTTTTGTCTCGTACAACAAAAAATGTCGTTGCGCCAAGACACTCCTCACGAACACCGACCGCAATGCGCTCAATAGCATCCATCTGCTCCCGTACTTGCGGAGAGGATATTGCTTCCTGACCCTCCAAACCCGTCGCTTCTCGAATGCGCTGCATTGCTTCAGGCGTATAGGTGCTGCCCAGAAGAAGATTGCAGCTTGCAATTGCTTTTTCCAATGGCGTTTCCGGTGCAAAATCACGTAATGAACGATGCTGCGCGGCTTTAATACGAAACTCCGTGCGGACAACCTGCTGTGGGTTTCGGAAAGCAGATGTAATCGTCTCTGCACCGTGTGACTGGCTCTCAAGAGGTTGTGTTACGATGGCATTAGCAGATGCGCCGTCCATCGTGTCATTCCATCCCGCAAAAACGATGTAGTGCAGCGTGAAGGGCGGCAAATGCAGTTCTAAGACCCGCTCATTCGGGAGTAATACTGCCGATTGCAACGTCCGCCCAATAAGCTCAGGAAAAAGGTCGAGCGTATTCTTCCGAGCACGATGAAATTCTGACCGCAGGAAAATTGCACCATGACGGCTATCTAAATGTGCCTCCAGCACACGTGTTTCGCGTCCGCTTTCAAAAACGCAGTGCAGCGTATTGCGCTCCTGCGTAAAACACTCCGTCAAAAACATTCCCGCAGAATTCTGCAAGTCGCGGGCAATATGGCTCAGAGTGTAGTAGTGAAGAGGCATTTGGTGAGTGGGTATAATCAACGGATGAATAATAACGCAACAGAATTGGATAACTATACGGCATCGTGGAAAACTTTGCTAGTCCTCATGCGGTGGCGAGGCACCATCCACAAGCCCATATTCGCGGAGCTTCCGATAAAGCGTCCTCTCACTAATACCAAGCGCATCGGCAGCCTGGCGGCGGTTGCCATCAAAACGTCCCAGTGCCGCCCCAATAAGGCGCTTCTCAACTTCGTGCATCGTGAGCGGACTTTCTTCGAGCGTCGCAGACTGATACGATGGCTCCTCCGGCGCATCCTGCGTATCGCGCACGGGCGTAACGGACGAGACCCTAACGGGCGAAATTTCATGCCCATCGGAATCGCGCTTTTGCGTAAAGACTACGTCTCTCAAGTCAGCAACTTCGCCGCGCAAGAGTGCTACTTCTCGCACTAAATCTACGAGTGCTTTGTACATCAATTCGCGCTCAAGTTGCTCCGGCGTTTTGGCAGGAATCCGCATGAGCGATGATTGCGCGAGGACTTTGTTGTTATATTCTGTGCCGTCATATCCCGCACGGTCATACCGCTCACCAGCCATAAACGGTAGCATCCTCAGCACGGTGTCCTGAAAACCATTGCCCTGAAAACTATTGTCTGGCACGAAAGGAGCAGATGGTGGAAGCGTTCTTGAAGGCGCAAGGAGCGTTTGCGGCATTGGCACTTGATACTCAGCATTGCCGGCACTCACAGGCGACTTGAGCGCACGAGGCATATACGGGCGTAGGGTATCAAGCGTGATTTCACGACCCTTTTCGAGCGTGACGACAGTTTCAATCAGATTCCGTAGTTCGCGCACGTTGCCTGCCCATGGCAGATTTTTCAAGACGTGAAGCGCTTCAGCACTCATTCCCTTGTACTCAACCCCGATTTTCTGCGTTGTGCGTCGGGCAAAGTATTCGACAAGTTCAGGAATATCGTCGGGGTGTTCGCGTAGGGGGGGGATTTCAATTTGTACAGCATTCAATCGGTAAAAGAGGTCTTGGCGAAACGTCCCGCGAGCAACTTCTTCTTCCAAGCGACGATTGGTAGCGGCAATAATACGCACATCGGAGCGAATTATATCCGGCGAACCTAAGCGCGAGAATTCGCCTGTTTCCAAGACACGCAAGAGTTTTACTTGCGTTCCGAGTGGCATTTCGCCCAATTCATCCAGAAAAATCGTCCCCTTGTCTGCCGCTTCAAAAAAGCCTTTGCGCTGCTCGGCTGCACCGGTGTACGCACCTTTTTCGCTACCAAAAAGTTCCGATTCCAAGAGCGTTTCGGGAATAGCACCGCAATTCAGGCTTATCATGCGCTCTCTGCGGCGTTTGCTGAGATTGTGGACAGCGCGGGCGAAAACTTCTTTCCCGGTGCCGGACTCACCCGTAATAAGCACACACAGGTCTGTCGGCGCAACTTGCAGCACACGCTCGGTTACTTCGTGCATCTGAGGCGAAGAACCAATAATACCGGTTATATGTTGGGGCTGCGTTTTCACTGTATAACGTGCTTCTAGTGCGAGATTGACATCTGTACTATACTTTCTCATTTATTCTTCTATCATCACCCGAATATACGCATCGGTGCGTGGAAAAGCATACGTTTTTTTGTCAAAATGTTGCACATCGGGGCTGCTTGCACTTTGAGCGGAAGAAAGCCTACTATTCGCGGGAAGTGCCACATACACTGAAGATGTTTTCAGCGCCTCCGCAAGATTGTGCGTCAATGCCCTTACGTTTGCAAGCATCGTCGTATCGTCAGCAAAAGGCACTTCACCATAAACTGTACAGTTCTTGAGACCTGCTTTCGTGCGAACTTTACGCCGTGCTACTTCGTCAATCACATACTCGCGCAGTCGCAAAGCCTCCGGTGCCAGTGCAAGCCGCCCGGTCGCACTGTCACTTACCACTACCCGCATCGACACAAGCATCCAGCGTCCGGGCTGTCGCGGCATTGGCGTTGTGGATTGATAGGGCGATGCAGCATCAAGGTTTTCTACGGTAATTCGCGCAATGTCTGTCGTCACCCGTTGCCCCTCGTTATCAGCAACTGTCATCCAGACTGCCAACGTGTCTCCAATGAGTGTACCGATGCTGCTTTGAGAAGATGGTGCAAAAAGCAATGTTTGTGCATCCCAGTCAAGCGGCTTTGCGTCCGAAGCAATGATAGCCAGCAATGGCGCATCAAGACTGCGTTCTGAACCAATAGCTATGCAGCGCTCACGAACGCCAATTTCACTCGAAATCGTCGGCAAAAAGCGCATAAGTGGCATCCGTACTGCATTCACCGTATCATACTTTTCGTTGAGCGCAAATGCGCCTGGCGTTGTTGCCTGAGCCGTGAGCGACCGAATAATCATTGGCTTTTCCACAAGCCGTGCTGCCTGCTTCGTCTCGGAAGCACGCGCAGCACCAAGCGCAGGAATAAATCGTACGTCAAGGTTTGCCACCAAAAACGGCTTGGGCTTGGGGACATCATGAATATAGGATTCGGCAATCGTTATCTGCTTCCCGCTTGGTATGGCAATACTTTGTGTGGTCTTTCTCGTAATGCGGACTGTATCGGATAGATTCCATGCCACCACTTGTGTCGTCGTATCGCGCTGGAATACCGTATCTAGGCGCATTGGCAGTAATATGGGCAACTCTTGTGCAGACGAGGCATCGTCTTTGGTAGGCTGAGGAGAATTTGCCGTATTGGTTTGGTTTGCTGTATTGATTTGCAACGTAGGCGGAACGGCACTTTCTGAGACAACTGGAATGACGCTTTTAGGAGAAACGCTTTGCAGCAATGGTTCGGCTGCTTTCGCAGGAGGGAATGACAAGACAATACCGAGATTAAAACGGATGGAAGCCAGATTCCATGCTGTGTTTTCCGGCATGGAGCCACGAAACGGCTGAAAAAGAGGCTGTACCTGAATTTCCGGCATAAAACGCACCCGATTCACTGTAAGCGAAGCACCCACCGACAGCGTAGGCGACCACGAAAATCCTACACGAGCAGGAGGCGGAAGGCGAAGTGCAGTGTCTATGCGTTGGGAAAAATTATTGACAAACGCGGCGGGATTGGCAATATCGAAGCGGTACCGCAATGAGGTTTGCAAGGGTACATCAAAACGCGACCCCAGACTGACGAAAAATATCTCGCCCCAAAACAAACGCACAAGCGGCGTAAAAGAAAGCAAATTGAGATTGGCAGTGAGTGCGTTCTGAATGGTAACTGGCACGGGCTGATAGCGACTGGCTTGCGGGTTCCAAACGCTAAGAATACTATTTTCTTCACCGATAGTCGTCGAAACAGATTGCCCGTATTCACCACGAAGAGCAAGTTCCCATGAGGGATTCAGGCGATAAACAGCCTCTATGCCACCTTCAAAGGCAGTACCATTATGCACATCCAATACTGCCGGGAAGCGCGGTATGTCTTGCACGGCAGCAAGACGCCCCGTTGGGAGCTGTCTGGAAATGCCGCCAACAAGCCCTATCTGAAACGGCGCCAAGGCAGTTTGCGCGTACCCATCGGCAGCACAGAATTGACAAGCAATGACAATCAAACTAATGAGATAGCGACGGTTGAGATAGTACAAGTGCTTCATAATCATTCAAAAACGACGAGCCGCGTTATTGAGTATGGTCCGTACGTGAAGCGGGCAAAAAATGTACCGCGTAAATTAGTGCGTTGAAAGCGAACCGGCAGAGAGGACTTGCCCACAAAACCCATCGGAACAACATCGGTCAAACCCAAGAGCGGTATATCGCGCCCTCCGGTGGAATAGAGCACAAGCGACGGCGACCCTAATTGCGGCGGAACCGGAAGTGAACCAATACCAAGCTCAATAACGCCGCCATTCTGCGGTACAGGATTGGGGGAAATGGTCATAGAAAGCTGCCCGATATTTGTATTGACAGTTCGCAATATCCCATTCCACCGTGCATCTTCGACATACAAACGCCCGCTTGTCGCCTGCACCGTCAATCCGGGCATACCCCCGGCAAACACTTGAAAAGGAATACCTCGCAGACCACCTCGGTCAATGGAAAGTTCTGTTGAATCCATATCTCCCAAGCAAACCAGCATCGGGATTTGCACCAGCACGTCGTTCTCCCGCAAGCGCCTATTTAGGCGTACCGTGATTGAACCTTCCATAAGGTTATTCGCCAAATACAGCGTTTCAAAAAGCCGCGCTTCCAGAGGAATCAGTATCGTAGGATTAAAGCGAAAAATAAATCTACAACTATCTATAATTACCTGCTGCGCAGCAGCGCTAACGCGCCGTACTGAAACAGGCACAAGTATAGTGTCGCCGATTTTTGCGCTCATATTAGGCGTATATGCCTCTATCGCAAAGCCCGGCAACTGCGCCTTTACGCCGAGCGGCATCAATGCTTCAAGCATCAGTACAAAAGCGGCAACGAAAGCCAGTTTACAAGAATGGAGCATTCAGATAGCTGTATTGGAGTTTGAAATCAGGGCAATGTTACAACTTACAATTCTCTGCGCAATCTCGCGGGTGGAATTTCCATCAAATCACGGTATTTCGCCACAGTCCGTCGAGCAATCGTAAAGCCGATTTTGGCAAGTTCCTGCACGAGTTTGTCGTCGCTGAGGGGCTTGTCTTTCGGTTCTGCTTGTATAATTTCTTTCAATTTATCCTTGATGACGCGGGTCGAAATTTCGTTGTCCGTATCGCCATCTTCGCCCGAATAGCTGCCGTTGCTGCTTTCCACCGGAGCAACGCCAAGCGCACCACCAACAATCGGATCTTTCGGCATGGGCAAGCCTTCGCTGAAGAAATAGCGGAGTTCGTACACGCCGTAATCAGTCTGAGCGTATTTGTTATTCACCACACGGCAAACGGTGGAAATATCCACGCCTGTATCCTCGGCAATATCCTTGTAAATAAGTGGTCTGATGTAGTTTTTGCCACGCAGGAAAAATTCTCGCTGACGGAATACTATCGCCGTCATTACGCGAATCATCGTGTGGCGGCGCTGCTTGAGTGCCAGAATAAGAAATTTCGCGTCGTCATATTTTTGCTTGAGAAATTGACGAGTGTCCTTGTTCATTCGCTGGCTCTTCATGCCGCGCTGCGTTACTTCGCGAACTTGATTTTTCATCTGCTCATACATCTTGTTCACGTGGACTGTGGGAACGCGCGTGTCGTTGAGCTGAATGAAAAAATCATTTTTTTCTTCATCGAAACTAATCAGGAAATCAGGAATAATCGAACTTGTGCCGCCACCGGTCGAAAACCCGCCCGGCTTCGGGTTCAGCGAGCGAATAGCTTTTATCGCCTCTCGCAAATAAACATCGCTCACCTTGAGTTCGCGCATGATAACCTCGTAATGCTTCATGCGGAACGGCTCATATGCTTTCTCCAGCACCATCTTTGCGAGTTGCTGCGCCGCATTCAACTTCGGCAGGGCGTACAACTGCGCCAGCAGACATTCGCGCAAGTCCCGCGCACCAATTCCTGGCGGGTCGAGGGTTTGAATTTCAAAAAGAATTTCCTCCACCATATCCACATTTACAGGCTGAAGGATAACTGGGGGCTGTGCGATTGTTTGGGCGAGGGCAGGCGAGGCAGGTTTCTTCTTTACGGGCGAAAGGTCTATGGACTCGAAATCATCACCGTCAACATCATCATCACCGTCGTCATATATGCTGTAGGCATCTCTATAATCACGCTTGTAGCCGTTTGTGGAGGCTTTGCTATTGCTCGCTTCATGCTGACGCACTTCGTTGAGCGCATCAATTTTTTCATTCACCGCAATCGCTATTTCCGTCAGGTCACGGTACAAATATCCCGACGGTTCAATACTTCCTAAGATTTCTTCAGTAATAATCTGCTCTTCTTCGGTGAGATTAAGCATACGAAGCTGGTCTTCAATTTCGTCAAGCACAGAGCGTGATTCGGGCATCGGAAAACCCTCGCCGTCCTCATCGTCGCTATTGTACTTCGCCGTGCTGCCTTCATCTTCAATAAAATCTACCCATGTTTGCTCTTCGTCGTTCACCCCGTTTTCAGGATTGAACACTTCAAAATCGTCATCCTCACGCGAGATGCGCTCTTCTTCGCGGTCGTCGGCATCGCTATCGCTGGGGGCATCTTCGGCAATCGTTTCGACGGGACTCAGTTCGGTATCATCGCCAAAGTCTGACTCCAAGCTACCTTCTTCGAGCATGGGATTCATTTCCAACTCTTGCGAGATATGCTGTTCAAGCTGTAAGCCCGTGAGTTGTAAAAGTTTAAGATATTGTACTTGCTGGGGCGTGAGTTTTGTCTCTAAGCCCAATTCAAGTCCTAATCCGAGACCTATCATAATTATTGACGCTTTCTCATTATGCTAAAAAAAACGATAGTTGCTTATGTGAAAGTAGTGCAGGACGGATAGCGGGCAAATATGGAACGGATTTTGCATAGACATATCGCTCAATTACGAAAATGCAAAAAAAACACATAAAAGCCAAGCAAAAACCGCTACCAACAAATAATTGGAACGGATTTTGCTTGGCATTTTTTTTGGGAGGTCGTTATCGGAGCAACAAAACGAATTCTCTACCGCACCACCACTATTCTTCCCACACTGCTCACCCCATCCACCATAAGGCGGTACGCATACACGCCCGTAGGCAGATGCCGTGTGTCTATGCGTATATGCTGCTCTCCTGCGCTCATGGTTGCGCTCTCACTGCGCCATACCTCTGTGCCGAAGGTGGAGTAGAGCGTTACGCCCGCTTGTGCGGCGCGCGGGAGCGTGAAGGCGAGGTCGGTGTAGTCGGTGCTGGGGTTGGGGGCTGGGGAAGAAAAAAGTAATGTATTTTGTGGCTCTTTGCGGATGCTGACAGTGGTGAGGTCGGTACGGTATAAGCCAAGTCCACGAATGGATACAAATAGCGTATTACCATCCAGTGCAATATCCAAAATGGCTCCATTCGGTAAATTAGTGCTTTCCGTTTGCCATGTTTGCCCTTGGTCGGTTGATGAATAAATCACACTGGATTGTGCAGAGGACTGCGAAGGAAGTTTCCAAGCAAGTAGCACCCATCGTTGGTTGCTATGAAGGACTTGTCGTAACTCAAGGGTTGAATCAACACTTGGTAGGAGAAGAGGTCGCCAAGTTCTGCCGCTATCGCGGGAAATAATATTCTCCGAACTTCTTGTCAATGTTGAACTGGAAGCCAAAACTGTAGAATCATTGACTGCCCAAGCAGAATACCAAATTTGCGTTGGTCTGTTAAAAATGTTAGGGCTTCGTTGTTCCCATGTCCGTCCTTCATCACGCGATAGAAACGTACCGGAATTTGCAAATGTATAAACAATATCTTTTGCGCCTGTGACAATATAATAAGTTCCTCGAACTCCTAATGCCCTGAGAGCATCACTTGGCTCGGTACTCCATGTTGCACCTCCATCATGTGAAAAAATAAGAAAACCTTGATCAACGGGGCGAGAACAAAAAACTGTGTTCTTAAAAGTTGCAAATTCCTCGGAACCATTAAATATGGGTTGTAAAGAAGGTCGTTCCGGTGGTACCGGCTCAGGTATTTCTCGCCACTGCCGCCCACTGTCTTGAGTTCCTATACTTATATTTCGATCTGTGCCGACACCAACATCTTGCGAAAACGCCATCCTGACCAGCCCGGGAGCCAAACCAGTTTGAGGGTAACGTGTTTCAATCCACGTTCGTCCTTTATCCTTCGATAAAAACGTTTTGTTTCCGTCACTGCTCCCTGCAAATATCCCCCAGCGTGAAGATGCCAGTGCTTCAAATGCCAATACCTCCATACCGACTTTTGATGGTTGCCATGTTCGTCCCGTATCAAGAGACCGGAATAATGTATTATATCCCTGTACAAACAAAGGACCCGCTACGCCTGAAAATATCATTGTTGTAAAAGGCGGTGTTGGCACAGGAACATTGACCCACCGAGATTCTTGCTCTATAAAGCGAAAAAGCCTGCTACTTGTGTCTAGATAAGAATATCTTCTGCTTAGAAATAATGTGCCTTTATGAAAATGTAACATGGCTCTAAGGTCTTCTCGTGGTAAACCGGAGTTTATCCCTCGCCATGTTTTTCCGGTATCGGAGCTCATATAAACACTATCAACAACACTTGCATAAAGTTTACCATGAGCGCTTAACAGTGAGGAAACATTTTTACCCATAAATCGCTGATTTGTTACTTTCCATGTAGTGCCATTATCATCTGATTGAAATATCCCATCGTCGGGCAAAGCGTTCCCAATAGCATACCCTTTTATGGCAAAGACAATAGTTCCTAATGACGTAAATTGACTCAAGGGTGAGGGAGCAGGGGGTAAGGGTTTCCACGTAACACCATCATCAATAGATTGATAGAGGGTATTGTTGTAATGAGCTACAAAAAGACTATTATTGAGTTCGGCAAATGTCCTAAAGGCTATAAAAGCACCTGATTGGGGATAAAAATATTGATTGCTAAGTATTCTTCTAGGTAATGAGGGAATCAATTGCCATGTTCTTCCATTATCCGTAGAACGATACGCAGTATCAGCAAAAAAGAAAAACGTACCGTTCTTGCTCAAAGTAACAAAGCCTCGCTGTGGCGCAGAAGCAAACGGAATTTGTTGCCACGATGCGCCTTGATTATTTGAGCGATAAAGCCCTGCGTAACCGGTTGCAAGTGTAATGGAGTCATTAGCAGCAATAGATGTACAGATAACACCTTCCAGTCCGGATAAACGCTGCCACTGGGTTACTTGTCCATTGCAAAGCGATGGGGAAACGATACCTGTAAGAATGATTACCCAAAAGAGTAATACCATGAGATTATACAATATTATTTTTTTCATAGTGTAGTTGGGATTTTTGTATTTGAATTTACAGTGTGGTTGGTAAACAGAATCTAGCGTAGAATGACCATTTGGCGTACGAACATTTTTCCATTCACTGTTAGGCGATAGGAAAATATACCGTTCGGCAGATTTTGTACATTACATGGTATTGTATGATTCCCTTTTGCAAGGAATTCATTCGCAATCGTTCTAACCTCTTGCCCAAGTGCATTGTAGAGAACCAATAGTTCCACTTAGATTTAGCCGGAAAGGTATTTTTGCTTTATGATCTCAGTCACGCACAGAAGCACTACTAAAATCAGTAGCACAAGACGACTTCAGCCCGTTTGCTGTATCTTCTTTGCCAAGTCTCAGAACGCACAATTTTTATCCTTGCCTTTCGTGAAGCACGTCCCCCGAAAATGGTATAGGATAAACGGAGGAGCATCACAAAAACTTTTTGCGTTCTTGCAAAAAGCGCTGTAACTCTTTCAAGAGTGTAAGCGGCGTAGAAAGGGTAATCGTGGAGTGTCCGCCCGTGCGGTCAATCAGTGGCACAGGAATTTCGGTATAGCGTACTTTACGCTGAGTGAGCCAATACAGCGTTTCGGCATCAATAAACCAACCATTGGAAATAAGCGGCAAGGACTGAATCACTTCGCGCTTGAAGACTTTGAAGGCAGAATTGACGTGCTTTACACGCAGTCCCAGCACAGTTTTCACCAGCGTATTATAGACGACCGATTGTATCTTGCGGAAAAAACTTTTGCGCGTATCTTCCGAGCGATAGCTCAAAATGCAATCGTAGTGCGGGAATAGTTTTTGCGCCTCCACGATAGATTCCAACGGGAACGGCGTATCGGCAGTAACAAACCAGACCCAATCTTTGGTGGCTTCTTTATAGCCGCGCTTGAGCGCAGAGCCGAAACCGTTTCGTCCGCCTTCGTGAATCACTCGCACCGAGGCAAGTTCTGTCGCCAAGTTGTCGCACAGCACACCCGTGCCGTCGGTGCTGCCACTTTCAATAATGACAATTTCATATTCCGCAAAATGGCGCGCGACGAAAGAATCTATCTGCCTGACGGCATCACCAAGAAGTTCGACTTCGTTGTACACCGGAATAATAACGGACAGGGAGGTAGTGGTTTGGCTCATAGCGTTCTGGCTCATGCAACACAGTAAAAATCAACAGATGAAAGATAGTTGAGAACAAAGAACACAAACATACGGAAACTTGGGAAAATACCGTCAACGAATCGCTTTGAGTTGTTCCAAAAATCGTGCATGAGGAATCGCAAAATTGCCGCTCACCTTCTCTCCTTGTGCTACGTTCCGCGTTACCACTGCTCCAAGCGTGATGAATGCTTTGTCGCCCACATCAAGTTCGTTGGAAATAATTGCACCGGGACCAATCCACACATCATCCCCAACAATCGTGCTGCCCAAAATAATCGCTCCCGCCGCCACTAAGCACCGAGCGCCAACTTTCGCGCAATGCGCCACGTGAGCGCCATCGGCGAGTTTGGTGTCATCCCCAATAAGCGTATCGCCGCCGAAGATGTGTTTGTCAATCATGCAATGTGCTTGTAGTTCCACGCCTTCGCCAATGCGAACACCGCCCGCATGAGCAACTTTCCCAATACTGTCCGGCAAGCGCATAAACTGGAAGCCATCGCCGCCAATAACCGTGCCGGCGCGAATAATTGTGCCGTCGCCAATCGTCGTATTTGCGCCAATCCGCACAAAGTCTTCGATGACGACGTTACGACCAATGACAACATTGTGCGCATCAATACTTGCCAATTTCCCAATCGTACAGCCCTCGCCAATACTGGATTCGTTCGGGCGAGTGTAAAAATCGGTTTCGCTGGCAAGATAATTATGGAAAGCAAAAAAATCCGCTCTTGGCGCATCTGAAACAGCAATACCTTTGCCCGCAGGAAGAGATGCGGTTTTCAAATATTCTTCCAGTGCGCTGCGCGTCGTCAACACTGAAGTAATGCGCTCTTCCGCAAGCGCACGTTCCAGATAACGCACTCCACCGCAGTAGGTAAGCGTGTTCGGGAGCAAATTGCGGACATCAAAGGTTAAAGCATAAAACGCCGCATTGTGAACGGTTTCAATGCGGCTATTCCATGCTGAAAGTTCTGAAAGGTGCATGACGCTATACCTCTTCGGGATTAATACCTAGCGCGCGAAGTTTTTCTGCTAATCGCTCCGCACGCCTGCGCTCTTCAGTGGCAATAGCAAAGGCTTCTTCTGCGCGTTCCCGCTCATGTTCTGCACGTTCACGCTCATGTTCTGCGCGTTCCCGCTCGTGTTCTGCGCGTTCTGCACTTGTGAGAAGCAAACTCCCGTCCGGCGCAGCCCAGCGCAACCATGTGTCGGTCATACTGTTGTATGTGCCTTCCCACAAGGTGCAGCAAAGGTCTAAGCCTTGGAACGTCAGGTCGTCTGAACGATGATATTCGTTATTATCCAAAACAAACAGACGGAGGATGTCTTGACCATAATGTCCAGCCGGGTCAAACACGAGATAGTTCCTAATGCCGATAAAAGCATAACGGTCGAGTTTGTCGTCCAATTCATTGCCGCGAACATTGGAGACAATTTCTACCACCAATTCCGGCAGTTTGCCATATTCCCATGTGAAATAGGCGCGGTTATGCTTTTCCCACGCATTTTGCGGGAAATGTACGCCTAGACTAAGCATAAAATCCGGCACGACTGGCGGCATATGGAGACCGTAGAAGAGTCCGACATTAGAAAGCGCCACAAACGGTTTGTTCTTTGGCGGCTGCCATGAAGCATGAAGAGCGTCCACCAACAAATGCTGCTGGCGCTCAGAAAATGTATTGTCCAAAGGCTTGCCGTCCTCCGTTTCGATATGACTAATGTCGAGTTCGTGGATAATTTCCGGGACGTAGCCATAATCGGCGACGCTTGCTTCCATTACACGTGGTTCTTCCATAAATGCCTCCAAATATTTATTTATACCCCGTAAAACTCACGAATTGCTTTAGCAACCGTTTCCATCGTTTTGACTTCCATTTCGGGATAAAATGGCAGCGCAATGATATGTTTGGAAAGATGCTCCGTTACGGGCAGCACAGGTGCATTATCACCAAAAGCCGCAATGTAGCCTTTTTGCTTGGTCGTCGGCATTGGATAATAGACATTTGCCTGAATGCCACGTGCTTCGAGGAATTGCAAAAGTTCATCGCGGCGACCGCTCACGGTGGCGCTGTACACGTGCCATACAGATTCAATACCCTCGCGGACTGCCTGTGGTTTGATGTGTTCTTTCGGTAGCAAGTCGGCATAAATAGCGGCAAGCTCTTGACGGCGTTTGTTCATTGCGTCCAAGTGGCGCAGTTTCACGCGGAGAATAGCAGCTTGCAGTTCGTCCAAGCGAGTGTTGATGCCGTCGGTAACAAATTCATCTTTGCTAATCATGCCGTACATTCGGCGTTTTTTCATCAGGTCGGCAGCTTCTTTGTCGTTGGTTGCCACCAAACCGCCGTCGCCGTAGGCACCAAGATTTTTGGTCGGGTAGAAGCTAAATGCTGCGAAGTTCCCCATTGAACCTGTCATCTTGCCACGAACCTTTGCGCCGTGCGACTGTGCGCAATCCTCAACAATGAACATATCGTTACCAACGATATCCCGAATCTGCTCTACATCAACAGCATTACCAAACAAATGCACAGGCACGATAGCTTTGGTGCGCTCGGTGATTTTACTGCGTAAGTGCTCCAGATTCATTAGGAATGTATCCGGCTCAAGGTCGAGAAAGATAGGTTTTGCGCCGATGTGACGGATGGCGGAAAAGGTAGGAATAGCAGTAAACGGTGTCGTGATAACCTCGTCGCCCCGCTCAATACCGCACATCCAGAGCGGCATCATGAGCGCATCGGTGCCGCTATTGACGCCCACGCTGTGCTTCACGCCGACATAATCAGAAAATTCTTGTTCAAAAGCCGCGACGTTTTCCGCCAGAACATATCTGCCGGACATGAGAACTTGCTGAATAGCAGCGTCAATTTCACTTTTGTATGCTTCGTATTGGGGTACTAAATCGCAACGCCAAATCATTGTTGTTCCTCAAATGGTTAAAGTAAAATAATTGTATAATTCCCAAAAAAAAGTCTGTGCTGCAAGACGCAATCTAACGCCGCAGCACAGACATTTCCAAATCATTCACGGACGAAGCCGCATTACTTCTTGTTTTCAGGGCGCAAACTGCGAACAGTTTTCCCCGCTTGCCACATCTCCGAATCACGCAATTCCGCAAGCTCCGCGTCCAATTTTTCACGGTAATCGGGCTGACTATTCGTCGCAATGGAACGAGCTGCTTCTTTGCCCGTCGCAACGCTCTCGTAGAGGTCTTCCATCACTGGCGCAACGGCATCGCGGAATTTATTTTTCCAATCCAAAGCGCCACGCTGTGCGGTAGTGGAGCAGTTTGCGTACATCCAGTCCATACCGTTTTCTGCCACAAGTGGCATGAGGCTTTGCGTCAGTTCTTCGACGGTTTCGTTGAATGCTTCCGACGGTGTATGACCGCGTTTACGAAGCACATTGTATTGCGCCTCGAAGATGCCCTGTATAGCGCCCATAAGCGTACCGCGCTCGCCTGTAAGATCGGAATAGACTTCTTTTTTGAAATCAGTTTCAAACAAGTAACCCGACCCCACGGCAATACCGAGCGCAATGGTGCGATCTTTAGCGCGTCCGGTGGCATCTTGGAAAATTGCATAGCTTGAATTCAAACCACGACCCGCCACAAACAAGCGACGAAGCGACGTACCGGAGCCTTTGGGCGCAACCAAGATTACGTCCACATCGTCCGGCGGAATGATACCGGTCTGCTCTTTATAGGTAATACCGAAGCCGTGCGAGAAATAGAGCGCCTTCCCCTTGGTAAGATGTTTTTTAATGGTGGGCCACATAGCAATCTGCGCCGCATCGGAGAGCAGATAGCATATAATCGTGCCTTTCTCTGCCGCTTCTTCCGGTGAGAAAAGTGTTTTGCCAGGCACAAAGCCGTCTGCAACAGCTTTATCCCACGATTTTGAATTTTGGCGCTGCCCGACGATGACATTAATGCCATTATCTTTTTGATTGAGCGCCTGCCCGGGACCTTGTACGCCGTAGCCAATGACAGCGACGACTTCATCTTTCAAGATTTCTTGCGCTTTTGCAAGCGGAAATTCCTCGCGTGTAACGACATTTTCTTCCACGCCACCGAAATTAAGTTTTGCCATAAATACAATCTCTCTGAAATTTTTGAAAAGTAAAGAATTATAAGTAATGTCTGTCAGTATCATCAACAAATAAAGTTCGTTATGATACGAAATTTCGTCCTAAATATAGAAATTTTTAAGAAACAGCAAACTTCCTATACGCCAACTTCATGCGCTTCCTCTGCCACGCGAGCTTCCACATCGCGTAGGTATTGATCGAGGTCGTTTGCCGAGCGTGTCATGGCTACTCTGCCGGACTTGGCAAATTCCAGCACGTGATATTCCTTCAGTGCATCAAGTAGCATAAAGACTTCAACGCGCCTGCCGACTTTTTCAATGATAATGTAATCATCGGTTGCCGTTTGAATATGCGCATCATATTTTTTTATCGTGTTCAGGAACGCCGTAAACAAGCCATTTTCAGCAATTTGCCGTGCATCCACTTTGTAAAGAGCAAGTTCCTGATACACGGTTTCTTCTTCCTCGTGCAGCGAGGCTTTGATAACTTCCACGAGTTTATCAATTTGCTGTACCACTTTTACGGCACGCTCTTTGGTCGTGCGCGTGGTAATCGTAAAGCGGTGAACACCTTCGACTTCACATTCACTGGTGGTGAGCGATTCGATATTGATATGCCGCCGCGTGAAGATAATCGTGATGCGATTCAGAAGCCCGATGCGGTTTTCGGTGAACGCGATGATAGTGAAAAGTTTTTTTTGCATGATATTCGTTGAGTTTTGTGATACAGTCTGTTGTATAGAAAATTCAATGTGTTACGTGGATAAGAAACTATCACTCCAAACGAATTTCTGCCACCGATGCCCCCGTAGGAACCATCGGGAAAACGTTTTCTTCGCGCTCGACAACCACTTCCAAGAAGTACGGACCGTCGTGTGCCAGCATTTCATCAATCGCGCCGTCAAGTTCGCTTGGGTGCTCGATTTTGCGTGCTTTCAAGCCAAAACCTTCGGTAATTTTGATAAAATTCGGATTTTTCATTTCCACCGACGAATAACGACGGTCAAAGAATAACTGCTGCCATTGACGCACCATTCCGAGGAAATTATTGTTCAGCAGAACAATTTTCACACCTGTATTCTCCTGAAAAATCGTGCCGAGTTCTTGTAAGGTCATCTGAAAGCCACCATCGCCGATGATAGCAATGACCTCTTCATTCGGACGTGCAAACTTTGCCCCAATCGCTGCCGGAAGCGCAAAGCCCATCGTTCCTAAGCCGCCGGAGGTAACGTTGTTGTCCTGTCCGCGATAGGCATAATACCGCGAGGTAACCATCTGATGCTGCCCGACGTCGGTAACGATAATTGCCTCCCCTTTAGTTTTACGAGAAATACGCTCTACAACATTTGCCATTTTAATACTGTTTTCTGGCAGAGTAAAATCTTTGACAATGACTTTCTCATGTTCAATTTTGTCCAGTGCTTTGA
This sequence comes from Ignavibacteria bacterium, assembly GCA_014654705.1. Lineage (GTDB taxonomy): Bacteria > Bacteroidota > Ignavibacteria > Kapaibacteriales > UBA4661 > PH2015. Next base: position 301,419 of record JACVZY010000051.1, on the reverse strand, counting down.
ACTCGCTTATCCATGCGTCATGTGAGCGTTTTTGCACGTGCGGCATGAGTGCCAGCAGTGCTTCTTTGGCATCGGCATTGATAGCGACTTCCGCTTTAACGTTTTTATTGATTTCAGACGGGTCAATTTCGATGTGAATGATGCGGGCTTGCTTGGCATAGCGCGCCAAATCACCCGTCACGCGGTCATCGAAGCGCATACCGACAGCGATGATAACATCGGCTTCGTTGGTTTTTACGTTGGGCGCATAGTTGCCGTGCATTCCCAAATAGCCCACATAGAGCGGATGGTCGCCAGGAAGTGCTGAGAGCCCCAGCAAGGTAGAAGCAACCGGAATACCCGTTTTTTCCACAAAAGCGGCAAATTCCTCCTGCGCTTGTGAAAGCAAAATACCGTGCCCGGCGAGGATATACGGCTTCTTCGCGCTATTGATGAGTGCGGCGGCGGCAATGACATCGTCGGGGCGTGATTTCGGGTACGGCGCATAGCTGCGTATACCAATACAAGGCTCGTACGAAAAGTCCAGCGTCTTGAACTGCGCATCTTTGGTGATATCCAGCAAAACCGGTCCCGGGCGACCGCTCCGTGCAATGTAGAAGGCTTTAGCAAATGCCGCTGGGATTTCTTCGGCTTTGGTGATTTGGTAATTCCACTTTGTTACGGGCATCGAAATGCCGATAACGTCCGTTTCTTGGAAGGCATCCGTGCCAAGCAGGTGCGAACCGACTTGCCCCGTGATGCACACAAGCGGCGTAGAATCTATCTGCGCATCGGCAATGCCTGTGATAAGATTGGTCGCACCGGGTCCCGAGGTGGCAATACAAACCCCGACACGATTGGAAACCCTTGCGTAACCTTGTGCCGCATGGACAGCACCTTGCTCATGGCGCACAAGAATATGGCGAAGACGGTCTTGGTAATCGTAGAAAGCATCATAGACGGGCATAATCGCACCGCCCGGATAGCCAAAAATTGTGTCAACGCCTTCTTCGAGAAGCGAAGCGACGACAGCTTCTGCGCCGGTCATAGTGCGGGGTGGCGTTTTCATTTTGTACGCCGTGTGCGGGGCTTGGGTGGACATAACGATTTCCTATTCTGAAATAAATTACCGAAATATTGAAATGATGTTTTCTGTGTTTATTCTGTGCGAACAGGTCTAAAACTGCACTGGGTGCGTAGAGATGTGCTGGTTATTCTATCGGAGGATTTGCTTCCGCATCAAAAATCTGCATCCAAATCTCCGGCTTCGGAAGCGGTGTAAAACCAAATTGTGCATATAAGCCATGTGCATCGCGTGTTGCGAGCGACCAGCGCCGCAAGCCTTGCAAATCGGGATGTGCCATAATTGTCTTCATAAGCCATTTGCTCAGTCCTTTGCCGCGATGTTCTTCCAAAATATAGACATCGGCAAGATAGGCAAATGTGGCATAATCCGTAATGACTCGCGCAAAACCTACTTGTGCGCCTGTTCCCGCGAACACGCCAAAGTTCAACGAATTGCGTAGAGATTTCTCAACGGTAGCCATCGTGCGTCCTTCCGCCCAATAGGAGCGCGCGAGGTAGTTATAGATTGCCTCCACGTCCATTTTGTGTGGGTCGGTGGAGATAGTGTAGGTATTATGTATATCTTGCGGTGTCATAGTTCTCAGAAATTACGTCAATGGTTAAATCAAAACGTATCCGTCACACAGCCCTCGCTCGCCGACGACACCGTTTTTGCATATTTGTACAAATATCCACTGGTGGCTTTGAGCGGTGGAAGCGTCTGTGCTGCACGGCGTTTGGCGATTTCAGCATCGGAAAGTGCTACCTCTAAACGGTTATTGACGGCATCAATCGTGATTTCATCGCCATCTTGCAGCAATCCAATCAAACCGCCGCGCTGCGCTTCGGGTGTGATATGCCCCACCACAAACCCGTGCGTCCCGCCCGAAAAGCGACCATCGGTGATAAGCGCAACGTCATTGCCCAAGCCCGCACCAATCACAAGCGACGTAGGCTTAAGCATCTCCGGCATTCCGGGCGCACCCGCGGGACCGATAAAGCGAATAACAATGACTTCGCCTTTCTGCACTTTGCCTGCCATAATACCCGCGTTTGCATCATCTTCACTCTCGAAAACCCGTGCTTTGCCGACAAATTTTTCACCTTCTTTGCCTGTGATTTTTGCCACGGCTCCCTCTGAGGCGAGATTTCCATAGAGAACTTGCAAGTGCCCTGTTTGTTTAATTGCATTTCCGAGAGAACGCACTACATCTTGCTTCTCGTCCAGAAGCGGCACTGTGGCAAGGTTCTCAGCAATCGTCTTTCCCGTCACAGTCATACAATCACCATGCAGAAAGCCATTTTCCAGCATAAATTTCATTACCGTAGGCGTACCGCCGATGGTGTGAATGTCCTCCATCAAATACTTTCCGCTTGGCTTCAAATCTGCTAAGTACGGTGTTTTGTCGCTGATGCGCTGCACGTCCGAAAGCGTCCAATCAATCTCAAACGCACGGGCAATCGCCAAAAAGTGCAGTACGGCATTGGTCGAGCCGCCCATCACCATCACCATTGCAAGTGCATTTTCGAGGGATTTTTTGGTAACAATATCGCGGGGCTTGAGGTCGAGCTTGAGGAGATTGTGCATTGCGGCAGCGACTTCCAAGCATTCATCACGCTTTTCGGGGCTAACGGCGGGGTTTGAGGATGAACGCGGAAGGCTCATTCCAAGCGCTTCAATGGCAGACGACATCGTGTTTGCGGTGTACATCCCGCCACACGCGCCTGCTCCGGGACAGGCATTGCGGATAACGCCCTTAAAATCTTCATCGGAAATTGTCCCCGCAACTCGCTCACCAAGCGCCTCGAACGCCGATACGATATTCAGCTTTTTGCCTTTGTAATTCCCTGAAGCAATCGTGCCACCATAGACCATGATGGACGGACGATTCAGTCGTCCCATTGCCATCATAGCACCGGGCATATTTTTGTCACAACCCACAATCGTTACCAAGCCGTCATACGCCTGCGCGTTGGTAACAGTCTCAATACTGTCCGCAATCACATCCCGCGAAGGCAGCGAATACCGCATTCCCTGTGTCCCCATAGACATCCCGTCAGACACGCCGATTGTATGGAAAATGAGACCCAATATTTCTTTGCTCAGTTCCGGCGCAGCAAAGCCTTTTTTAACAATCGCAGCGAGATCGTTCAGGTGCATATTGCAGGAATTTCCCTCGAATCCGGTAGAAACAATACCGACTTGTGCTTTTTGCATATCATTGTCAGAAAAGCCGATAGCGTAGAGCATGGCTTGTGCGGCGGGTTGGGTGTCGTCTTGCGTGAGGACGCGGCTGTATTTATTGAGCATGGTTTTGTAGGAAAGTGTTGAGTTTTAGATATTGAATGTTGAGTTTTTACTTGAATTTATTGTAATCGGATGCAATGTTGTTGAATCCATGCTGTGAGTGATTCACGTTCAAAATTACCTGCGGCAAGACTGAGAACGACTCCTTCTGCCGTATCAATATCCACTTGAAGTTCGTAGCCATTAAGCCACAGAAAAAGTTCCGCAGCCGCATAACCGACGCGTTTGTTTCCATCAACAAACGGATGATTGAGGACAAGCGAAAACATGAGTGCACTTGCTTTTTCGGTAATGTCGGGATACAATTCCTCACCGCCGAAGGTCATTTGTGGCTGCGCGAGTGCAGATTCCAGTCCTGCAATATCGCGCAATCCCGCACCACCACCTGTTTCTTCAATAAGGCGTTTGTGAAGGAGCATAACATCGGATATTGCTAAAAAGCGCATTGTCTAATGCTCACGCTAATCGTTGAAGAAGTTCACGGTTCTTAGCAATAACATATTCAATGCCCTCTTCAACACTACGTTCTTGCTTGGCTGAATTCACTTCCGATAGTGCTTCAAGACTACGCAGAGCAATTTCTTCTATTGAGGTATGCTCAAGTTCGGCTTGTCTCGCCAAACGTTTAACAAGCGTATCACTAAGATGTAAGGTCAGTGTTTGCATAGCTGATTGTTAGTTTATGGTGTGTGCACACCCAATGAATTAGTCTGGTAACCATCTCATAATTCATCCTTCATAATGCAAAAAGCCCTTCCTTACGGTCGGTAAGAAAGGGCTTTTGTAAAATTTAGGTACTGCTCTTCTCTCACCGGAGTTGTTGTTCCACGATGACCACAAATAGTACAATAATAATATATGAGGCTGAGAGTAGCATGAATGTGCGATTGCTGAAGTAATGTTTTGGGGATAGTTGATATATCAATGTTTATCAACGCCCCAGTAAGATACGGAGAATTTTTGCCAAAGTCAAGTGTTGAAATAATTCATGGCTGTTTTACCAGGCTACACCATTATTTGACCGTTTCGATGTGTTGCTCCAAAAGCGTTCCAATGAAAATTTTCGTAACACATTCGTTTTCCATCATTCGCCTAAAAATTGTGTCGTAGATTGGGTCTGCGAAAATCATTCTTGTCTCAAGGTTGTATACTTTGGCTTGTGATTAAGGTCTGTTCTACTACTTATTCCAAAGATTCTTTCAAACCTTGCACCGTGAGTAGTTGTGATTTTTCGACCAGCTGAAATCATTTAGAACAGATATTCGACTATTATTTGCGAACTAATTTATATTGAATACTCTTTTTTTCTTTTTGACCTTTGTAGGTGTCAAAATTCTCTATTAGCAGATTATCTTTATCAATAAAACTTATTTGCTGACGAACGCTTATTGATTTGCCATCCATAGGATTTATTATAGTCCCTTTTAAATTTGCTATTTTTTTCTTTTCATCCCAAGAACCATTTAGGTATAAAGTTCCTGTTCCCATATTGGTCAAAGTTGTTAAACTAAATGATTTATTGATTGTATTATAGCCAACGGTTGAAATAGATGAATAATCCATTCCCATCATATTTCCTGTTTGTGACATTTCAAGAAATCTATTGCCTAATAACATCTTATGGCTTGAACTTACATTAATAATTTCGGGTGCTTTACCCTCAGTCATCCACATTGAAATTTCCATATTGAACTCTCCTGCATATTCACCAATCATTTTATGAATGTTATTGGGTGTCATATATTTTGTCCAAGGATCTTTATCTTGTGCATTTATGGTTGTACTCATTAGTAAAGCAATGAGGATTATAATTATTTTTTTCATTTTTATTTGTTGTTTATGATTTTACTTTTTATCTATTTTTTGCTATTGTCGCTAACCAATTTTAGATCGTGTCCTAAAAGTGTTGCTTTCTTGAATTGGTACGGTGCGCAAGGTAGTTGAAGAAGGTATCGTCTATCTCTTTTGGTTGTAAAAAACACGCTATATCGTGTTTTCATCATGTTACCTGCGCCCGAAGCATCAGACTTTACCCTTCAATGTGCGGATGTAAACTGCTTCAATTCTACATAGCAACTCTTTTAGGACACGACCCATTTTTCGTTGTTATTTTTGCAATATCAGTCAAGTTTTCAATATTGGTCATAATCTTACCGCTAACTCATAAATATACGAAAATCTGTCCTACTTTTGAAGTACACCCTACTTCTTCGCCCCCGGCATCACCATCTGATACCCACCTCGCGCCTGCTTTGCTTTGGCGACTATTTGGCGCACATCTTCCAAGAGTTTTTTTGCGTCGTAGATAATGCCGTCCTTTACGGTATATTTCACGCCGCCCACGCGCACCGCTTTGTTGTCGTCATTCACTTTGAGCGCACCAGTACCGTACAGCACTTTGAGATTGGCAAGCGGGTTTTCTTCCACAATCACGAAATCTGCCAGTTTGCCGACCTCGACCGAACCAATGTCTTTGTCCATGCCCAAGAGCTGTGCGCCGTGCAAGGTTGCCGAGCGAATTACTTCCAACGGATGGAAGCCCGCCTCGCGCAGCATTTCCAGTTCGCGCGGATAGGAAAAGCCGTAGAGTTGGAAAATAAAACCCGCATCCGTGCCGACCGTTACGCGCCCGCCGCGATTTTTGTACTCATTCACAAACGTCATCCACAGCCGATAATTCTCCTTCCACGCCACTTCTTCTTCGGTTCCCCAATTAAACCAGTATGAGCCATGCGCAGCGCGATTGGGTTGAAAAAATTCCCAGAGCGAGGGCAGCGTGTACTCATCGTGCCATTCGTACCCGGCAGCCGCCATCAAATCACGACTTGCGGCGTAGATATTGAACGTGGGGTCGAGCGTAAAATCAAGTTTCAACATCTCATTCATCACGGTGTTCCATTTTTCGGAATATGGCTTTGCGGCTTGTTTCCAGAGCTTGCCCGCACCCGAAAAGCGGTGCTGTTCATTTTGGTAGTTGTAATCAAGCGGATAATCCTGTACCGTTCTGTCTTCAAAGAGTGCTTCCGGCAGCCCGTACCAATGCTCCATTGAGGTGAGTCCCCACCGTGCGGTTTGAAGCGCATTAGCGCGGGCTACGTCGAGTTGGGCGTGGTGGCAGGCGGTTCGGAGGTTTTGTACTTTTGCTTCTTCTAATGCTGCCTTGAAGACATCAGGCGTTGCGCCAAAAAACTTAATTCCATCCGCGCCTTTCTTGGCAACGCCTCGCACCCATGCTCTTGCCTGCTCTGGCGTAGCAATCGGGTCGTCCGAATTCTGCCCAAAGTACGGATATGCCTTGATGCGTGGTGCGGTAATCTCATTTTTCGCGCTTTTGTCGCGGTGTTCAAGCGTCCATTCTAAGCCATTGCCCGCCGATGGGTCGCGGACGGTCGTGATGCCGTGCGCCAGCCAGAGCTTAAAGACATACTCCGCGCTTGTTCCTTGCGCCAGACCGCCACAATGCCCGTGCGTGTCCACAAATCCGGGCAACAAATACATTCCTTCGGCATTGAGTTCTTTATCGCCCTCATTCGCTTTGGGGCGGCTTTCGGGCTTGATGGGCAGTCCCGGAAAACCGACCGTTTTCACCGATTTGATACGATTTCCTTCTACGACAATATCCACCGGACCAAGCGGCGGTGCGCCCGTGCCGTTGATGAGCGTTACCCCACGAATAATGAGTCGCTTAAATGGTCCTTCGCCTTCGGCGCGGGGTGGCGATTTTGGAACTGTTGGTGTGGGCGCGGTTGGTGCGGGCGCGGTTGGTGAATTTGATTGAGCGGCAAGCGTACAAGCGCAGTGCAGGGCAATCACAATGAGGGCGAGAGTTGTAGAAGTTTTGTTCATCGGAAATGAGGAAATGTGGGAAAAATAAAGATGCGGAGAAATTTTGCTAAAGTCAAGTCTTTATCAAAAATTTTCTTTTGCGAATCATAACGGCGTATGGACATTTTTTCCTATTTTTTCAATCCTGCTGCTTTTCCGAAGCTACTTTTCCAAAACTGATTTTCCAAAAAGCAGAGCATCTTCTTCACACAATCAGCAAAAATCCGATGAACAGCGAGTCTCAAGACCAAGCATCTCCACAAACAATCGAGAAGATTGCTAACGACCTCACAGAGATGCTCGTTCCAACGGCATCATTAGCAGAGAAATTGCATAATATCCCTACTAATCCGGGCGTGTATTTGCACAAGGATGAAAACGGAAAAATCATTTATGTCGGCAAGGCAAAAAACCTCCGCAACCGCGTCCGTTCCTACTTCCAGCAGAATCGCCCTCGCGATGCGAAAACGCGCGTCCTCGTGAGCAAAATACGAGATGTGGAATTTTTTCTGACCGACACAGAAGTCGAAGCACTTATTCTCGAAAACACTCTTATCAAAGAGCATCAACCACGCTACAACATTTTGCTCAAAGACGACAAATCGTATCCTTACATCTGCATCACCAACGAAGCATTTCCACGCGTTTTCCCAACGAGAAAAATTATCCGCGACGGCAGCAAATACTACGGTCCTTATACCGAGGCAAAGTATATGTACGTCATGCTGAACCTCGTCAAATCACTGTTCCCGATTCGCTCTTGTGAGCTTGCACTTACCGAAGAATCTATTGCCAAAGGGAAATTTAAGGTGTGCTTGGATTATCAAATCAAAAAGTGCGAAGGTCCGTGCGAGGGCTTCGTGGGGCGTGAGCGCTACAACGAGATGATTAAACAGACCGCACAAATCCTTCGCGGCAAGTCGAAAAGCGTCGAACAAGATTTACAGCAAGAAATGGAGCGGCTTTCGGAGGAAATGGAGTTTGAGAAGGCAGCTATTGTACGCAATCGTCTCGCTGCGCTCAGAGAGTATTCCGACAAGCAAAAAGTCCTTTCCACTGACCCCGTTGACCGCGATGTGCTGGCGCTTGCGCGCAACGAAAAAGATGCCTGCACGGTCATTCTCAAAATCCGTGACGGCAAACTTATCGGCAAGCAGCATTTCTACGTGGCGCAGTCGGAGGACACGTCGGAGGCAGATATTGTGCGGGCTACGTGCGAGAGGTTTTATTTGGAAAGTGACGACGTACCGGATGAAATCTTTTTGCCAAGCGAAATAGATGATATGCAAACACTGGAAACATGGCTCACTGCCAAGCGCGGCGCACGAGTCCATCTGCACGTGCCGCAGCAAGGCGACAAGCGCAAACTCGTCAATATGGCTGCTGCAAACGCGGACTTTTTGCTCAAAGAGCTGATTATGCAGCGCATGAAACGCGAACAGGAAAAAGACAAGGTGATTCCTCGCGCCGTACTATCATTGCAGCGCGACTTGCGGCTTTCCAAGCCACCGCGTAGGATTGAGTGCTTCGATAACTCCCATTTTCAAGGCTCAGAAACCGTTTCTTCGATGGTGGTGTTTGTCGATGGCAAACCAAAAAAATCGGAATATCGCAAATTCAAGATTAGAACAGTGGAAGGCATTGATGATTTCAAGTCCATGCAGGAAGTCGTTGGGCGGCGCTATCGCCGGATGCTGGAAGAAAAAACTGATGAACCAGATTTAATCATTATTGACGGTGGTAAGGGGCAGCTTTCCCATGCGGTGGAAATTCTTCAAGAACTGGGTTTGTACGGCAAAATACCTATTATCGGTCTTGCCAAGCGCTTGGAAGAGGTGGTGTTCCCCTTCCAATCCGATACGCTCTTACTTCCCAAAACCTCCAGCAGCCTAAAACTCTTGCAGCAAGCCCGCGATGAAGCGCACCGTTTCGCCATCGAATTTCACCGCTCCCTGCGCGACAAACGCACATTGCAAACGGAACTCACCATTATCGACGGTATCGGCGAGGCGACAGCAAAAAAGCTGCTCGTGGCATTTGGTTCGGTCGAAGGCGTACGCACGGCTTCAGATGAAGAATTACTGAAAGTAGCCGGAACAAAGAACGTGGCAAAGATTCGCGTCTATTTCGCGGCACAAGAAGTTCCTAATACAGACACAAAAACGCTCGACAACGCATCGGAGGAAAGTCCTGTCTGAGCCCCCAACAGACTAGTTACCCTCGAGCAAAAGTAGCCCCAGAAGCAAGTAATTCAGTAATTTGCGGAAGCAGCGCATGGAGCGACGGAACAACAATATCTGCTTCTTCCTGCTGAAAATCACCAACGAGAATCGTTCGCGCTCCGGCGGCGCGCCCCGCCTCTGCATCGGAGCGACTGTCTCCCAGCATCCACGACGCTGCAAAATCTATTCCCCAGCGTTCATGCGCCTCCCAAAGCATTGCAGGACTTGGCTTGCGGCGGCTTCCCGCCATAATATCGCCACAGCAGCCGCTTCTGGAAGATAAATCGCGCTCTCCGGCAAAATAAATGTCATCAAAAGCTCTTCCCGTCTCGTCTTTGAAACGTGCCTGCATCTGGGCATGAATCTCCGCAAGGTCGTCTTCAGTCATCAAACCTTTGCCGATTCCTTGCTGATTTGTCACCAAAATTGCGAGAAAACCCGCATCTTTCACCATCCGAAACAACGGAAAAATGTCCGGCAGAAAGACGAAATCTTCAACGCTCGTTACATAACCGCCCATAATGCGCTGATTGACAATGCCGTCGCGGTCGAAAAAGAATGTCTTGCGGAGGGAAATGTTCATTGTTTTGTAGGAAACAGTATCATAGTCGGGTATTTTTAGTCCGGCGTTTTTTCATCTACATCAAACATCGTGCGAATCGGCTCCAAATGCCGCACAAATACTTGCAGTGCGAGAATAAAGACAAAAAACGTAAACGGTGCAATTGCATCGCAGCGAACCTGCATAAACGACCGTGCGAGCTGCTCCGGCGCGGTGTACATCAGCACTGGTGTTGCAAGTGCGCCTGTCATTACGCCAACATAAAGATTACGACGAATCACAAAATATCCTGTCAGCCAGCACAGCACAAAAATAACAACTGGAACAATATTTATCGCCAGCATCACGCCCGCCACAAGCGACAAACCGCGCCCATAGTGCTGCACAGTACGAAAGACCATGTTGTAATTATGCCCCAGAACAGCGAAAAACCCCGTGAGTGCAGGAGCAATAAACGTATCAGCACCGCCGAGGCTTACACCAAGAATCGCGCCTACCTTGACCGCAAGAAAACCTTTGGCAGCATCAACTAGCGCAACAAGTAACTGCGTCCGAAGGAGTTTTTGCCGTTCCCAAAGATATTGGATAGTAGCATTTTGTGGCGTTGCGTCAATATCGCTCGTTTCAAGGCTGGTACGCCCTATTGCCCGCGCAAAAAGGTGCGCAGTCGGGAAAGAACCGATAAGGTAGCCCAGCGCCATACAGAGTAATTGTACACCAAGAGGCATAAAGTTGTAAAAAATAACCAAGAAAAAATGTTACCGCGCAGATCCTCATTTTGTTACGGAACGCGGAAGAAGAAGGATTTAGCTTTGTTAGAAGGGAATGATAGCAATATATCCGCTTTTTGTCTTTTCTCCCACATCTGTGAATAACCGCCCAATCCGCGCTGTCTGTGTTCAAAACACGACAGAATCAATGATTAGAGAGCCGTCGAAGAGAATTCGGGAAGTGAAAAAGGCTTAATACTGTGCGCCCGTCCTGTGGTCTCGTCCACCTCCAGCACAACGCCCGATATGCGCGTTACGCCTTCACCAATCTCGTATTTATGCGCTGTTTGAAGGAGAAAACGATTGAGTGCCACGTCAATTTTCATGCCCAGCACCGATACCGAAGGACCGGTCATGCCGACATCAGTAATGTAGGCAGTACCGCCCGGCAGTATCTGTGCATCAGCAGTTTGGATGTGGGTATGCGTCCCCAGGACAGCACTGACGCGACCGTCGGCGTAGTAACCAAGTGCCATTTTTTCGCCCGTTGCTTCGGCATGAAAATCCACGAGGATAACATTTGTTTCTGCCGCGACGGCTTCAATGGCTGCGTCCAGTGCTTTGAATGGGCAGTCTATGGTCTGCATATACGTCCGCCCTTGCACTTGAATCACACCCACACGAAAGCCGTTTGCTATGGTGGCTACAACAATTCCGCTTCCGGGGTTTTCTGCCGGATAATTATGTGGGCGCAGCACACGCGGCTCGTTCACAAGAAGCGGTCGGGATTTCCAATTTTCCCACACGTGGTTGCCTGTCGTGATGACGTGAACGCCCGCTTGGAAAAGCATTGTTGCCTCGCGCTCGCTCAGACCCTTGCCATCAACAATATTTTCACCGTTGACAATAATTCCGTGTGGCAGATATTGGGCACTGAGCGTCGGAAGCGCTTTCAAGAGTGCAGTCAGACTGGTCTGCCCGACGACATCGCCGATAAAAAGAAGTGTAAGCATACAAGCGTCTTATCGTTTGTTATTGGTACGTCAACGTTTGTTGACAAGATAAATTCCGGCAAGAATAATTAAAATGCCGACAAAATGAAGCACCGAAAGATGTTCACCATCCAGCAAGCCCCACGCCATAGCCACAACAGGAATGAGGTACGTAACCGAAGAGCTAAAAACAGGGCTGGAAATCTGGATAAGCCGCGTATAAAGCGCATTACTAAGAGCCGTTCCCAGCACCGAAAGCGTAATGATGCTCATCAGCGCTATACCAAACATTGGCTGCATCTGCGCTATCGGCAATGCATCCGTAAAAAAGCCGCTCAAAATCAAGTATGGCAAAAAAAACAGCGTCATACCAAAGAGCGCAAAGCTGTTGATGGTCAGCGACGGAACGCCTTTCAAATAACGACCGATGAGATTGGCATTCATTCCGTAGCATATCGTTGCCACCACAGGCAAAAGCGCATACCACGAGGTTTCGCCGGGAGCAATTTCACCCCGTGCCGCAAGCACAAGGGCTACCGCACCAAGAAAACCAATAAAAACACCGATTGTTTGCGCCCTATTGGTGTGCATTTTGAAAATGAATACCCCCAAAAGCAGCGTTGAAATTGGCGTTAAGGAATTAAGCAGCGCCCCAGTAGAACTGTTGATATATTTCTGCGCTGTTGTGAAAAGTATTGCCGGAATAGCATTACCAAGCGCCCCACAGAGCAAAAAGTACGGGATAAGACGCTTATTCTCAAGCGAGAGCAGCGCACGCACGGCAAATGGCGCAAGCAATACGCCTGAAATAGCCACACGCAGCGCGGCTACTTGCATAGGCGTAAAAACGATAAGCCCGCGCTTCATCAGGATAAAAGAACTTCCCCAGATAAGCGAAAGAACAGCAAGCAGAATAAACGGTAATGCAGGTGATGGTTTTGATTCCATGAAGGTCTCTGGTGGTGACTAAAAAACGAACTACACGTCTTCCCCGCGTACAATCTGCTCCCGTATGAGATATTGCCCTGTTCCTGTGGAAGAATTTTTAACAAGCATTTCGCCGAGCAAGCCCATTGAAATAAGCTGTACGCCGACAATAATAAGCAAAATGCCAAAGAGTACCAGTGGGCGATTAGAAAAATACGTCAGCCCCATGAACCACTCCACCGTGAGCGTTGTCTCTATGCCCAAGCCGATGACCAGCATGATTGCGCCAATCGCACCAAAAAGATGCAAGGGGCGCTTGATGTATTTGGTAGTAAAAACGACAGTGAGAAGGTCGAGAAAACCTGTAACAAAGCGCTTTGCACCGAACTTCGATACTCCGAATTTGCGCGGGTGATGTTGCACGGCAATTTCCGTTACCTTGAAACCTTCCCAATGCGCCAGTGCAGGGATGTAGCGGTGCATATCGCCATAAATCTGGAGGGATTTCACGACCTCGCTCCGATACGCTTTCAAGCCACAATTAAAGTCGTGGAGCGTAACACCGCTCATTTTAGAAGTTACGGCATTGAACAGTTTGGAGGGCATTGTTTTGTGCCACGGGTCGTAGCGTTTTTTCTTCCAACCACTTACCAAATCAAAACCTTCGTCCAATTTGGCGCAAAGCGCCGGAAGTTCGTTTGGATCGTCCTGCAAGTCTGCATCCATCGTGATAACAATTTCACCTTCTGCCCGCGCAAAACCGACCGCCAGCGCAGCAGACTTCCCATAATTTCTGCGAAAACGAATGGCTTGGAAGCGCGGGTTTGCAGCATGAAGTTCCTTCAAGACCTGATAGGAAGCGTCCGTGGAGCCATCGTCTATGAACAGAACTTCGTAGGCATCGTGAGCAAGGGCGCTAAGGACAGTTTCCAAGCGAGAAGCAAGTTCACGCAAGGATTCTTCCTCGTTCAAAAGCGGTACAATAACAGAAATCTTCAGAGAGCGCATGAATTCAGAGAGAATAAACAAAGGGAGCCATTGAAAACAGCTTTACGCTTGAAACACACAACCCCTCGTTTATCGCTTGGGACAAACGAGGGGATTAGTAAGTAGCAAAAGGGTTCGACAATGACATTAATTCTGGCGCAATTTCTCACGCTCACGTTCAATCAGAACACGGCGTAAAATCTTGCCTGAAGCCGATTTTGGAATTTCTTGAACAAATTCGACTTCGCGTATTTTCTTGTATGGAGCGACTTTTTCGGCGATATAATCCATAATTTCCTGCTCGTTGATTTCACCTTTTTTCACGATGAACGCTTTTGGGTTTTCGCCCGCTTCGTCGTCGGGAACAGGAATGACCGCAGCATCAGCAATTGCGGGATGCCCGATAAGCAAGCCTTCAAGTTCTGCCGGAGCCACTTGATAGCCTTTGTGCTTGATAAATTCTTTGAAGCGGTCAACTACGTAGAAATAGCCATCGTCGTCCACATAACCAACGTCGCCGGTATGCAGCCAGCCGTTTTTGAGCGTGTTTGCCGTCGCTTCGGGGTTGTTCAGATAACCCTTCATCACGTTTGCGCCTCGGAAGCAGAGTTCGCCATTTTGATTCGGACCGAGTTCTTCGCCCGTGATAAGGTCAACGACTTTGCCTTCCAAATTCGGCACAAGCGGACCTACCGACGCAATTTTAATTTCCCGAAGTGGCGTATTCATGTTTGTTACGGGCGAGGCTTCTGTCATGCCGTAGCCTTGCTTGACCACACAACCAATACGCTGCGCACAAAGTTCGGCAATCGGCACAGACATTGCAGCTGCGCCGGAGGTGATAATTTTCAGGCTGGAAAGGTCGTATTTGTCAATAATCGGGTGCTTTGCAAATGCCAACATGATGGGCGGAGCGACGAAAAAGTTCGTTACTTTGTATTGCTGAATAATGCCCAAAACTTGCTCAAGGTCGAAACGCGGTACGGAGACTACTGTTCCGCCGGCGGCGAGCGCTCCATTGAGCAAACCCGTCATGGCGTAGATATGAAAAAAGGGCAGCACGGCAAGCATGACGCTTGTTTCATTCAATTGCTCAAGCGGGATGAATTGCAGAACGTTTGTCGTCAGATTGTGATGCGTGAGCATTACGCCTTTGGGCAAGCCCGTCGTGCCGCTTGAATACGGCATCACGACAACATCGTTTTTGACATCGTACTGAATTTCCGGCAATGCTCCGTCGCCTTTCATCAATTCAGAAACAGGTGTTGCGCCTTCGCCCTCGCCCAGCACGAACACTTCCTGCAAGCCCGCACGCTTGGCGGCTTCCAAGGCATGAGTAAGGAAAAGTGGAACAGTAACAAGGAATTTCGCGCCTGCGTCCTTGAGTTGGTGCGTCAGTTCGTCCACCGTGTAAAGCGGGTTGATGGTCGTGTTTGTGCCACCGGCTTTGATAACACCGTGAAAAATGATGGCATATTCAGGAACATTGGGGCTGTAAATTGCAACGACTTCGCCTTTTTTCAAGCCGCGTTTCACGAGATTGGAAGCGACCATATGAACGCCGCCCGCAAGCTGTTTGTAGGTGATAGTTCGCCCCGACGGACCGTCGATGAGTGCTGGTTTGTCAGGAAATTGCGACGCTTTAGCAAGGATAAATTCGTGCAACGGAACTTCGGGCAAGTCCAGTGGTGGAAACGGGCTTTTGAAAATCATACCACAAACTCCTGAAAAACGGGTGAGAAAAAAGGATATTGTCTTGTCAACGAAGCGGGAAGGATGGCGCAAAACTATACAAATTTTTTAGCTAGTACAATAAAATTTGACAATTTGGCATTTTTCATGCCACGCACCGAAAGAAAGCGATTAAGCCCGCCAAAGAAGCGAGGAGTCGCCGTAACTCAGAAAGCGATAATCATTCGCCAACGCTGCGTCATAGACAGTGCGCCAGTGCGTTTCGCTATTTGCCGTCAGAAACGCTGCTACCAGTAACATGAGCGTACTTTCAGGTTGGTGAAAATTCGTAATCAGACCGTCGCAAACAGCAAATGAATAGCCCGGAGTAATCATTATTTGCGTCTCACCTGTCAGAACATCCATTTGCCTTGTTTGCAGCCATTCATGGATGGTACGCATTGCCAGAGCTGGTGATGGGAGTTTGTCGCGGAATGTATCCTGAAGTCGGAGAGCATCCCATTGACGAACGTCCAACGTATCCCGCTCTTGCGCATCACCATCAGAGGTCAGCAAGCGCACTCCCCACCAATAGAGCGATTCCAGTGTCCGCAAGGAGGTTGTACCGACTGCTATAATCGGCTCCTGACGACCCTCCCCACCTGGACTCTGCTCATTGCGCTCAAGTTGTTCGGCAAGTTGGGCAATAACGTCGCTCCCGACGAAAATACGCTCCTCGTGCATTGTGTGTTCGCGGGCTTCCGTGCCGTTCATCGGCTTGAATGTACCAGCGCCGACGTGCAAGGTTACGTGCGCTCTGCGAATACCTTTTTGCGCTAAGTCTTCGAGCACACGCTCAGTAAAGTGCAAACCTGCGGTCGGTGCTGCTACGGAGCCGTCGTGAGCGGCATAGACGGTTTGGTAACGCTGCTTGTCGTCGGCATCATCATCGCGCTTGATATAGGGCGGAAGCGGTATATGACCGAAGTGTTCTAGCACAGCCGCGAAACTTAATTCTTTCGGTTGCCACGAAAACTCGACCACAGCTTCTGCGCCCTCTTTGCTAACAATCGTTGCTGTAAGTGTTGAATAAGCGGTAGAGGCAATAAGCGTATCACCGACTACAATTTTTCGCCCACCCACCATGCACTGCCAACGGCAATGCCCCGTGGATTGAAGCGCCAGCGCAGGCTCAGGCGAGGGTGAGAGCGGTTGCAAACACAGCACTTCCGCACTTCCGCCCGTAGCTTTCTTTTGCATTCGGATTCTCGCGGCTATCACGCGACTATCGTTTGCCACAAGAAGCGCATCGGAAGGGATTTCGTCGGCAATGTGGCGAAAGGTATAATGACGAATTTGCACGGCATCCGAAGCATTGCCCCGCATATCGGCAATGAGCAATTTGCTTGCATCTCTCTCGGCAAGCGGATAGGCTGCAATACGCTCTTCGGGCAATGAATATCGGTAATCGTGAACGCGAATTGTTGGTATAAACGGTAAATTTTCTGTATGTTGGCGGTCTTGCATTATTGATTGTCCTTGAAAAAAACATCCATGAAACATCGTTCAAACACAGCATCAAAACGTACTTCATCTTCAAAACCTCACGAAAGCGTAACCGACGACAAGCACGCCGACACACCTCATAAAACTACGCTCTCGAACGGGATACGTGTTGTCAGCGAGCAACTGCCCTCGGCGCAGTCGTTTGCCCTTGGTGCGTGGATTGATGTTGGCTCTTGCGATGAAGCCCCCGGCGAGTACGGTATTACGCATTTTATTGAGCATTTGGTTTTTCGCGGAACGTCCTCGCCGAAACGCAAACGCTCCTCGTTGCAAATAGCCAATGAACTGGAATCCGTCGGCGGCTATCTCAATGCCTTTACGACGAAAGACCATACGTGTTATTATGCACGTGCTCTTGATGCCCATTTGAAGCGCTCTTTGGAGCTTCTTGCCGATATGTGCATCTATCCGGTCTTCCGTGAAGCCGATGTGGAGAAGGAGCGTAGTATCATTCTGGAAGAGGTCAAATCCCTAGAAGACGAGCCGGAAGAAATGATGAATGATTATTTAGACGAATTACTCTTCGGTTCAGGCAAAAAAGCGCATCCCTACGCACATCCGATAAGCGGCACGGCAGAAACAATGCGCTCTATTACAAAAGAAGATATTGGCGCGTTTCATGCACGGCACTACACCGCAGACCGCATTATTATTGGCGCTTCAGGGAACATTGACCACGACGCTCTGGTGCGAAGCGTCGAAACGCTCTTTGCCGAAAGCCCGAAAACTCGGAAGCCTCTCCGTTCTATACCGCTTCCCAAGCGTACAAGCGGCGGCAGCCTTGAGAAAGCTATGCCAACCCAGCAAATGCACCTTTCGCTTGGTGCACTTATACCGCAAATGTCCGACCGCGATTACTACACCCTTTCGGCACTCAGCATTATCCTTGGAGACGGTATGAGTTCTCGCTTGAACCAGATTGTACGTGAAAAACATGGGCTATCGTACAGTATTTATTCTGCCCTCAGTGAAATTCGGCAGAGTGTCATCTTCAGCGTTTATGCAGGCTTTGAATCAGCGCAACGCGAAAAAGTCACGGGTTTGGTCACGAAAGAACTCCGCCTGCTCCTAGAAAAACCTGTTAGCAAAATGGAATTGCGCCGTGCGAAAGAGCAGTTAAAATCAAGTTTAATCATGGGATTGGAAAGTTTATCCGGGCGAATGACGCTCTTAGCCAAGAGCGAGCTTTATCTGGGACGTTTCGAGAGCGTTGCAGAAAAAGTATCGGCGATAGAATCAGTAACCGAACACGATATTTTGGCTTTGGCGCAAACATATCTTCGTGAACAGGACTGGCACACGGTGTGCATTCCTCCTGAAGAATAGCAATGAAAATAGCCAATGTACGTTGAACGTTGTACACAGAGTTATGGTCTAAAGACCATTGTATCAGGTTTGTCAGGGATCAGAGGTTGTCTGTGTATATGTGTCCGTTCAATTTCATATCAAAACTGAATAAGAAATCTTTGTTTCACTTGTTTCTTGCGTGTCATGAATAATTTCATACTCCGTTTCATTCCCGATGCGCTGAGGGGCGACCATGATGAATTCCGTCGTGCCCGTCTTATCATCGGTATTTCACTTATTTTCGATGCCTTTGCGCTGTACTATATGTTTCAGTACTTCAGCATGAAGTTGATGATTACCGGTGCCGCACTGGGGATTGCTGTGGTGCTTTCGATGTCGGTGCCGTTTGTGCTGCGCTCGACTGGGTCGCTCAACGTGGCAGGTAACTTTATGTGTGTGATGCTGCTCATGACATTTTCCACGATTGTCATTTTTGAAGGCGGTCCTGTCAGTTATTCCAAGTACTGGTTTGGGACAATTCCTATGGTAGCGATGCTTTTTAATGGCTTAGTATCAGGACGGAACTGGGTTATTACCCTCATTGTTTGGAACATTCTCATTTTTCTGGGTGCGCGACTGGAAATTGTGCACTATCCAAATACGCTGCTCAGTATGACATTGGCACAACAGCTCACAAAGGGCTTGGTGTCGGTAATTGGTATTGTGAGCGTGGGTTATTTCATTATCCGTCTGTACGAGACAGAGAAAAACCGTACACTGTTAGAAATTCACACCTTACGCGATGACTCTGTTGCTCGCGCAAAGGCTGATTACGAACAGCTTGCGGCGCTCAAGGCGGAAAATGAGCGTATCGCAGCCGAGAATGTTCGCCGACTGGAGCGGCAGCGCGAGTATTTAGCGAGTAATGTAGAACATATCCTTCGCGCCACCAATAGCCTCGCACAGGGAGACCTGACAATGCGCCTGACACCGGAGCGTGATGATGAAATCAAACTTGTCTTTGAGGGATTTAATAACAGCGTAGAGAATGTGCGGCAAATGCTTGAGCGCGTTGTAGAATCAATACGCGAGACCCTTGATTCGGTAGAGCAAATCAGTTCGGCAACCGAACAAATCAGTACCGGACTAAAAACACAAAGCACCGAAGTAATGCAAGTTGCCGGTTCGGTCGAAGAGATGTCCATCACTATCGGCGAAAGCACCTCACGCATCACTCTTGCGGCACACGAGGCTTCACAGGCGAATGATGATGCAGCACGCAGCGAACGAATCATGCACAACATGATTCAAAATGTCGAAAAATTGAGCAACGTAGTCTTACAGTCGGCAGAAAAAATCACGCTTCTCGGCGTTTCAAGCGAAAAAATCGGTGAAATCGTGCTCGTGATAGACGAAATTGCTGACCAGACAAACCTTTTGGCGCTGAACGCAGCCATTGAAGCAGCACGGGCTGGTGATTCAGGTCGCGGATTTGCTGTTGTTGCCGATGAAGTGCGCAAACTCGCCGAGCGCACACAAAAAGCCACCAAAGAAATTTCGAGTATGATAGGTACAATTCAGCGCGACACAACGGAAGTCGTCAGTACCATGACCGAAGGGCGAGGTCTCGTGGCAGAGGGGCAAAAACTTGTCGGGGAAACGTCTGACGCGCTCACGCAAATTCTGAATCGAACAAATAAGGTCTCAGACGTGATGTCACAAGTAGCTGCCGCAAGCGAGGAAGAATCCGCCACCAGTGCAGAAATGGCGCGGAGTATGTCTGCAATATCCTCGGTGGTCAAAGAATCTACTCGCGGCATACAAACGATTGCACAAAGCATTGAGGCTCTTCTCCAACAGACAGAAGACTTAGACCAACTGACACGACAATTTATTTTGTCTTCTGCGCAAGGACAAGAAAAACGATTTGCAGCTCTTCCTGCACGACCACTTCCTCGGTAATTTTTCTAACCTTGTGTCGCATACAGAATTTTCTTCCAAAAAACCTCTCACAAATGAGAGGTTTTTTATGAGAGGTATGAGAATAATCAATATTTTTTGTCGTAACAACAGGCTTTTTGGGGCTAAATGCACTAAAAATCTTTTTGGCATATAATTTGGCATAGTGAAACGTTATGATTGAAAATGCTAACACCAGCAATTCATCTCATTTCACGCTACCTTCATAATTCTGCCTCTTTTATTCTTCATTCTCACCATCATGAAACACTTTGATTCTGACTTCGCGACAATAGAGTGGAATACAACTGCACAAGCAGTCCAAATGGCGTATAAAGACGTTTCAAGTCCTTATTTGGTGAACGCTGCAACTCTTGGCAGTGAACTCCGTCATATACTCAACAGCACGCTTGATATGGCAAAAGAGCACGGTAGCACAAGTATTATCGGCGACATGAGCAATCTACTTCTTCTAACCAGTGAAGACGAGCAGTGGTCGCTTAACGAGTGGTTCCCACGCTTACAAGCTGCCGGCGTTCGCAATCTAGCCATTGTTCCGCCACAGACACTCATCGGCAAACTCTCTCTGGACGTACTGATGCGCCAAGTGCAAGGTATGAACATTCAGCGTGTTTCGTCGGTTGCCGAGGCGCAATACTGGCTAAAAGAGCAGCGTAACTGATATCGCCAACCCTTGAACAACATGACTTTTTTCTACAAAGAAGTTTTTTGTATTTCAAATAACGAAAAAGTAATAGAAAAACACTAGGTAGAATACCGAAGAATGGCTATTTTACACATTCTGGCGATTACTCTCGGTACTTTTGATGTTATTTACGCTGGTTATTACGCTATCACTTTGGTATTTGTAGGCTTGACAATCACGAAAATTGCGTTTTGTATATGCTTAATGATTTCATAGCATAGAGTTACTACATATTATTATTTTTCAGATATGCTTCCTTTCGGATTTTCAAGCCCTTTACCACAATCGGGATTTTCGCCCTTTTCGCCGCTTGGTGCTTTGCGCACAAATAAAGACTCTAAGGATTCTATGGAAACAATTCTCATAGTAGAAGATAATGCCATTGTTATGGAAAGTATCGCCGAAAGCCTTCGGGTAAACGGCTACAATGTATTGCAAGCGCTGAATGGTCTCGAAGCAATCCCGCTCGCACAGACTCATCTTCCACACGTCATTCTCTCCGATATTATGATGGACGGCATGGATGGTTATACTCTTCTGAACGAGCTTCGCAAAGACCCTGCCACCGCACTTATCCCGTTTCTTTTTATGTCTGCCAAGACAGATTTCGACGATATTCGTTTTGCAATGAATTTGGGTGCAGATGACTACATCACCAAGCCTTTTACGCCGACTTCGCTGGTTACGACAATAAAGACGCGCCTGAGCAAACACGCCATGATGCAATCGGCTGTCCATGATAAAATCAAGCAGTTGACAGAAAATCTTGCCTACGCGATGCCCCATGAGTTACGAACACCCATGACAGCTATCATGGGCTGTGCCGACCTAATCAAGCGCAATCTCGACCCGCTCAACACAGAAGAAATTCTTTTGTGCAGCGAGTTAATTGACACCTCCGTTCGCCGCCTTTACCGCCTCATTGAACAGTTCAATCACTATGCGCAGCTTACGCTTATTGAAGCAGACGCAGCGCGGCGTAAGCAGTTGTATTCGCAACTCACAATGTATTCGGGCGATACCATCCGAGAATTTACACTTGAAGAAGCAACCCGCAACGGGCGAAATCACGATATTGCTATTGAGGATAATATCGGCGATGCGATTCTCCCCATTAAGCCCTATTATCTGGAAATGATTGTCCGAGAAGTGCTTAATAATGCATTCAAATTTTCTCCACAGGACTCACCTATTCGCATTGTTTTGTCGAAAACAGCGGAACACTATAGTATTATTGTTCAAGACAAAGGACGCGGCATTTCTAAGCAGCACATTAGGAGCATTGAAGCATTTACGCAATTTGACCGCCAGCAATATGAACAACAGGGTGTTGGGCTGGGGCTGGCACTTGTACGGAAAATTCTGGATCTCTATAGTGGTAAATTTCTTATTCAAAGCGAGCAAGGCGCTGGCACGACCGTGCAACTTACGCTGCCGTTAGAAGCTCCTTTTTTCTCGACGTAATCTAGCATCACAGAGATAATTATCAAATAATTGAGATTTTTTTTAGTATTTGCTTGAATATTATCAAAAAGAATTTGTATATTTGACTTCAGAAGGCTACTGAGTATATGTACTGTCTAAACCCCTATGTTCTGCTAGCTACTATCTCAACTATCTTCCTTGGTGTATAAAAAAGTTTGTAGCCAGATACCCCGCTACTCTCTCAAAACATACAAAAGAAAACTACAAAACGAAATAACTCTATTGAAAAGAACTTAACGCAATGCGATAAGTATCTCAGAAAATAGCACGAAGACTCCACCACGTTCATCCAACACCAAGGAACTATCTCGCAGGGGAGACGAAACGAGATCGCATAGGAGACCCCAATGGGCTGGATTTATGGGAAACTGTAGATTCTGCCCATTGTTTTTTTATTGCCCCTACCGCCTTTACCAAATGTTTCAAGGGAGCGTCTCAAGGATGTTCAGATAGCTTGCATAGCGCTCCGGGTCTATCGCACCTTCTTCTAAAGCAGCCTTGACGGCACACCCCGGCTCGTGCGTATGCGTACAGGGTGCGAATTTGCATTGCAGTCGGTCTTCATCGAAGTCGTGGAAGTAGTATGCCAAATCTTCTTTGTCTAAGCCCCATATTCCAAATTCTCGGATACCCGGCGTGTCAAGGACATAGCCTCCGTGCGGCAACCGAAACACCTTGCTAAATGTTGTAGTGTGCAAGCCCTTTTGCGTCTTCGCACTCACCTCGGTCGTTATTTGTGCCTCCTCGCCAAGCAATAAATTAACCAACGTTGACTTTCCCACACCTGAAGGACCTGAAAAAACCGTGGTCTTGCCCTGAAGCACTGCATGAAGCGCTTCCAAGCCTTTTCTTTTCTCCGCGCTCACAAACAGCGTTGTAATTCCCAAGTGTTCTGCATACATAGCCACATCTTCACGAACAAATGTCTCGTCCATTAAGTCCATTTTATTGATACAGATAATCGGCTCAACATCACCAAGTTCGATGGCAACCAAGTAGCGGTCGATAAGGCGACGGTTATAGAAAGGGTCGGCAGCCGACATCAAGATTACTACCTGGTCAACATTGCTGACAATGACCTGCTCCATACCGTCGCGTCCCGCAGACTCACGAGCAAGTTTCGTTTTGCGCTCCTTCACTACGACAATCACACCCGGCAGCATTGGCACTTCACCGGAGACAGGCTCAATGCGGCAAATAACACGATCTCCCACCGCTACGAGCGTGGATGCGGGGTTCTCGGAAACAATGCTGCGCGAAACAACACAATCGTAGAGGTGTGAACCGTGCTCACCCTCACCTGACAATCTTTCAACAATAAATGACCGCCCCGTTGAATCAATGACCCATCCTTCAAAAGTGTTCTGCGTGGGAATAGTGATTTTATGTTGAATATTCTTCAGTCGTGGACTCATAGATACAGCGCGGTCGGGAACGGCTTCGTCGTCGTTATTCCAGTGTGTTTTTTTCTCGTAAAACTGTTTTTCCGAGCTTGCTTTTGTCCACGATTTTGCCGTGCGTCGGGATTTTGACAGTGTATCTTGCTTTGGATTGTGTTTTTTGCTCGCCATAGTTCTATCATTTGAAAAATCAGGCTTTTACAGCCTAAGTCATAGATTCTGTTTGTGAAATGTTCTTTGTAGAACAATGAAAATTTGCTAATTTTGTGGCAGTTGAACAACAAACTGAAAGAAATTTCTTTGAACTCACTCTGGACACTGAATCGTGCAAGTGACAACCCAAACATCCATATAACAACCGCCGACACAAACGCATTTCCCTCGCCCATTGCGAAAATACTCATTTCGCGTGGAATGACGACTACAAACGACATAGATAGCTTTTTCAAGCCTGCGCTTGAGAATCTCCATTCGCCATTTCTCATGGATGGTATGGATACAGCGCTTGGTCGTATCGAAAAGGCAATTGCGCAAGGGGAACATATTCGTATTTACGGTGATTACGACGTGGATGGTACGGTTACCACAGCAATGCTTACCCGCTACTTACGCCGCATTGGGGCGCAAGTAGATTATTATATTCCTAAGCGCTTCACTGAATTCTACGGGCTTTCAATAGAAACCGTAGAAGAATGCTACAATGACGGTATATCGCTACTGATTACTGTGGACACCGGTGTAACGGCAATAGATGCAATTCGATATGCCCGCGACTTGGATATTGACGTTATCGTCTGCGACCATCACGAGCCTTCCGACTCCCTCCCCGATGCGTTTGCTCTCCTGAATCCGATTAAAGGAACTTGTCCGTATCCCTTCAAGCATCTCTGCGCGTGTGGTGTTACCTTCAAACTCGTCCAAGCGCTCTGTGAACGTCGTGGAGAACCGGAAGTAGCACACGAGTATTTAGATTTAGTCGCTATTGCTTCCACTGCGGACATGGTGCCTCTTATCGGTGAGAATCGTACACTCGTTCACTTTGGGCTGCAACAAATGAATGCCAAGCCTTTACCGGGCTTGAAAGGTTTGATGGAATGTACAAACATCAAGCAGGGAACTATTGCCAGTTCAACCATTGTCTATAATCTTGCGCCCCTTATTAACGCCGCTGGGCGCATGGGTGATGCGGAGCGTGCCGTTGAACTTATGCTTACCGAGGACCCCTTGCAAGCGTTCCGACTTGCACAAGACCTCGAAAGCAAGAATTACCGTCGTCGAGTTATTGATGATAAAACGTTTACCGAAGCCCAACGCATGGCGGAAGACCTGATTGCGCGGGAGAATCGGCGTTCACTGGTCTTGCATCATCCTGATTGGCACGTGGGCGTTATCAACATTGTTGCCTCGCGCCTTGTAGAAAAGTACCATTTGCCAACGATTATGCTGACCAGCATTGACAATATAGCAAAAGGCTCGGCACGAAGTATTAAAAATTTCGACGTTCATGCAGCACTGAAAAAATGTCAAAAATATCTACGACAATTCGGCGGACACAAGTACGCCGCAGGTTTGTCACTTGAAGAAATCAATGTGAAGCCACTTCGTGATGAATTTGACCGCATTGCCCGTTCGATGCTTTCGGAAGAAATGCTCGTGCCGGAAGTGGTTATTGATTCAGAACTGAATTTCAACGAACTTTCGCCCGAATTTCTTTCGTTGCTGCGCCAATTTGCTCCTTTTGGCTATGGCAATAACAAGCCATGTTTTTTAACCCAAAACATTCAAGTCTCCGGCAGAGCGAGCATTGTTGGGAAGAATCACCTTCGGTTCCGCGCACGTCAAGAAAATATCGTCTTTGAGGCAATTGGCTTTAATCTTGGCGATAAACTAGACCTCTGCAATGCCGGAGAACCGCTCTCAATAGTCTATACTATTGAAGAAATCCTACATCATCAGCGTGTGAGTTTACAACTCTACATCAAAGATATTGCTCTTACCAAAGAGCAGCCGCTTCGTACGAAACTCGTCATGGACGAGATGGCTACTGTGCTGGCAAATGCAGCCACTGATGACCTTGCTAATGGACATGGAATCGTGAGCAATGGCGGTGGAAACAGCTATGCGCTGGGCGGAGCGGTGGAAACGCTGCCAGTACAATAACTACCGGCACCATAAATCTTGTGTACAGGTAAAAATCAATACCATTTTGAAACTTTTTTACTGTCATCATTTTGAAGAAGTATTATGCCTACAATCGCCGAACAAGTGCAGATGCTCCAGATGCAAGAGACAGAAATACGCCAACAACGGTATAAAGCAGGTTTGTTCAGAATGCTGAAGCCTGCTTTTTTTTGTTTATGTTTTCTCATCGTTTGCTGTACTCCTTTGCAATCGCAGGTTAATCGTGTGCTGACGACCCCAAGCGCACCATTGCAGCCCGAACAACCGCCCCAGAGCCAACAGGCGTTTTTTATGGATGTGCTATTCTTCAAGGGTGATCAAGATTCCACGCAGCGTGTGGACGTATTTGTTGTTGTCCCCTACCAATCGCTCAACTTTATGAAGCGTGATAGCGTTTTTATTGGCGATTACATTTTGACTATTACTCTCAAAGACCAGTCCGGCAGGGAAGTGCAGACTATTCGCAAAGAACACCCAATAAAGGAAGAGCGCTTGGAAGTAACTCTCGGCTCCACGGGTGTATTCGACTACACACAAACAACTCTTAGCGTTACACCGGGCACATATACCATCACAACAGAAATTGCAGACGTTCTGAGCAAACGCACTTTCAATTTGCAACGTTCCTTCAAAGCACTGAACACCGGTGCCGCGCAATTTGCCATGAGCAGTGTGATGTTTGCTAGTTCCGTCGTGCCCAACGGTCAGCGTATCAATCTCACTCCGTATCTGGCTGATGATGTTTCGCCGCTCACACAAGAGGGCTTTTTTGCTTTTTTTGAGACCTATAATGCTTTCGGTCCAAGTTTGGACTCGTTGGATTTTGTCTATGAAGTGATTGATGACAAAGGCTTGCGCCCTTTCCTGAGTAAACGGTTGCGGCGCTCAGTAGCAGCGGCGCGAGAGCAGCAGTATATTAAAATCTCGCTTCCGGCACAACTACCCATTGGCTCCTACACGCTCAGACTTCTGGCACTCCGCACCGATACATCAGCCAAATACACCGAGCGAGATGTTATCGCAGCGTCGGCTCGAACAATGCGCCTCGACTGGAAAGGCTTAGGAATGTTGGCAATGCTGCGCGGCGATGACTTGACCAAAGCAATCCGGCAAATGCGCTATGTCGCTTCGCCACAGGAAATTTCAGCCATGCACAATAGCAGCACCGAAGAGGAGAAACAGCGCCGCTTTTTTGAGTATTGGCAGCGCCTCGACCCCACGCCCGCTACACTTCGCAACGAAGCATTTGAGGACTACTATCAGCGTGTGGATTACGCGAATCGTAATTTTCGTGCGATTAGTTTTGGAGACGGATGGATGAGCGATATGGGCATGGTCTATATTATTTTTGGTCCTCCGCAGTACACGCGGGATTTTCGCCGCGACGGACGTATTATCTGGACGTGGTCGTATCCGACCTACGGACGGGAGTTTGTCTTTGTCGATTACACGGGCTTTGGCAACGACTTTCGGTTAACGTCGGGAATGCCGTTTGAGCGGTATCGGTATCGGCGGTAGATTTTCGCGCAACCAAAGCAACAATATTGCTCATGCGTGTCGGAAAATTCTGGCAATAATCAAGACATGAAGCGCCTCTTCATCGAAGAATCCAGCGAAGAAATACACTTGGGTCATCAGCTCAAAATTTCCGTAAGATGATTCGATTTTGCGAAAAGCATAGCTGGCACTCAAAGAGCAACACATGAGCATTACTGTTAGAAACTCTCAACATTCACATACTCTGCCATGAAATTTGTCCGTATTGGTCGCTGTGTTTTTGCAATGTGTTGTTCTCTTTCGATGTTGAATGCCCATGCTCAACAAACACCCAAAACCGCATCCAACCAAGCTATGAAGATTGTTCCAAAGACTGCTGCGAAACTCAGC
Source organism: Ignavibacteria bacterium (assembly GCA_014654705.1). GTDB lineage: Bacteria > Bacteroidota > Ignavibacteria > Kapaibacteriales > UBA4661 > PH2015. Next base: position 273,700 of record JACVZY010000051.1, on the reverse strand, counting down.
CCAACGGAGGAGGAATTGCAACGCCGCGTCACGCCCAAAATCAGCAAACTCGACTTTCGAGGTGCGCTGAACGAAGTGAGCATAATGATAGTCAGCGACACAGCAAACGCAACACTCTACAACGTCCGCGCCGCTTTGAACACGCAATTATACAACTTCGCCGATGCTGCGCGGGATTATGATAAAATCATCGCTTTGCAGCCGAAGAATGTCTATGCCTACCAAAGCCGTGCGCAGTTGCGGCTTGAGCATTTGAACAACACCGAAGGCGCATTGCAAGACTGGACGCGGGTTGTAGCACTGGATTCGTTGAATCCGTCGGCATGGTACTCGCGGGGGGCACTCTACCAAACCATGCAGCAATTCGAGGAAGCACGGCGCGACTACACCCAATGTCTGCGCACGGGTATCGGTGAAAATGCGACTGTCCTGACACAGCGCGGCTTCTGCGCGATGAAGCTGAAGCAAAGTAGCGACGCGATGAACGATTTTAACGCCGCCATCAGCATTACCGACAGCGCCACAAAGCGCAGTATTGCTGCTTTCGACGCATTTTTCTATCGTGGAAGTCTTCATTTTCAGCGCCGAAAATTCGCCGAAGCAATTTTTGATTTTGATGCCGCACTGCGTCTGAATGACCAAAGCGGCGAAACTTATTATCTGCGCGGCTACGCGAAGATGCTGGGCGGTCGTACCGAAGACGGCTGCATAGATCTTTCGCAAGCAAACGAGCTAAAATACGCGCAGGCGGCGGCATTAATTGAGCAGTACTGTGATGTGGTGGGCAATCTCGATTCGCTCCGCCGCTACACCATGCCGACGGTGACGGTCACGGCGGGGCGTTCCCGTGTCGAAATTGCCATGACCGATTCACGTCGCTTGTTGGGGCGCGTAACGGCGCTGGTGGGCAATCCTTCATTGCAACAGCAAAATGTATTGCCAACAAGCACCTTTGCCTTTCAAAACCCACCCGGCATGATGTCGCCCTTTGATTGCAACAAACAACGGCTTGAGATGTCGCGCCCCAGCCAAATCAATATCGGCTGTGTGGCACAGGTGCTGCAAGAGGAATTACGCAAAGTTCCCGATGCAACGGTGCGGACAATGGTGGACAACATTATGAATACCGCCAACGACCTCTACATCATGGAAACAACGGGGCAAGATACACGTGCCGGTACTGCAAGTGGCGTTGGGCAGGACATCAACAAAAATCAAGCAATGCTTATTCGTTTGCGTCTCGCCGAGCAGTTTCGGGATTTGAACGATTTGTTGGAAAAAATGCAGGGCGCAAAAAAGCAGACGAAGTAACAGTTTTTTTACGATTATTCATCATACATTTTGGCTTCAATCCTCATCACTGGCGGCGCGGGCTTTATCGGACAAGCTATCACACGCGCTCTTTCCGAAAGTCCGTCTCATACCATTACCATCGTGGACAATTTCGCTCGCGGACGCATAGACGCCGACTTACAGTCGGTTCTTGACCGCCCGAATGTCACATTTATCCAAGGTGATGTTACCGACGCTGCTTTTTTTGAAACTCTCCCCACCAATTTTGACTATATTTACCATCTCGCGGCGGTCATTGGTGTTCGGAACGTCATGGAAAAACCCGATAAAGTCTTGTACGTGAACGCAATTTCGACGCTGCTGCTCTTTGAATATGCAAAACGTCTGCCCAATTTGAAACGGATTCTTTTTTCCAGCACGAGCGAGATTTACGCCGGAACACTCAAGCACTTCGGCATTACCGTTCCAACACCTGAAACAGAACCGCTCACGCTGGATGATATTTCTTCGCCACGGACTACCTATATGCTCAGCAAAATGTATGGCGAGTCTATCTGCTTCAACTACGGGCGGCTCTATAACATCCCTTTCACGATAGTACGCTATCACAACGTCTATGGTCCGCGCATGGGATTTTTACACGTTGTTCCCGAAATGTTCATCAAAATACGAGACAATGACGGCAGCACGATAGACGTTGCCTCGCCCTCGCATACACGAGCGTTTTGCTACATTGATGATGCCGTACAATCAACAATCTTGGTCACGGAACACGAGCAAACTCAGGGTGAAATCATCAACATTGGCAATCAGGAGCAAGAAATTGCTATATGCGATTTAGTGAAAACGATTGCGAAAGTCATGGGCAAAACAATCACCTTGAACCAACTACCCGACACGCCCGGCTCTCCGGCACGTCGCTGCCCAGACACCAGCAAAATCAAGACACTCACGGGTTTTGTACCGAAGATTGGTCTTGAAGAAGGTCTGTCGCGAATGTACGCGTGGTATGCAGATAAGCTGGATTCGCGTCACGAGTAAGCACGAGAGCGGAAGTAAGAACTATGAACGCACGTATTTGTATCCTGATGTGGTCGTAATCTACGGCAAGCCGGAGCTTTGTAAGCATCATTCGCTCATCAATCCGACGCTGCTCGTAGAAGTAACTTTGCCCAGTAGTGTGGAATACGACCGCACAACCAAACTCCTCATCTATGACGCAATTCCTTCGGTACAAGAGTATCTCATTGTCTCGCACACAGCCAAGAAGTGATGCTTTTTCGCCGTGATGATACTGGAGGGCTTGCATTTGTTGAGGTTGCTTCCGAGAGTATCACCCTGACTTCTGTAGGCTGTACGCTGAGGGTCGCAGAAATTTTTGAAGATGCCGACTTTGAAGAAGATGAGAGCGAAGGCGACGACGAATAAATACAATCAACAGCTAATCACGTATTCAAGCACGAAAAACAACCATGAAAGCAGTTATCCTTGCAGGCGGCTTAGGCACACGCCTCCGACCGTTTACGAACATTATTCCAAAGCCTCTTCTCCCACTAGGCGAAGGTGAGCCGGCGATGATGGAAGTCCAAATCCAAATGCTAAAAACGCACGGCTTTGATGAAATTTACGTTGCCACCAATTACAAATCAGAGATGGTCGAGGCTTTTCTGGGCGATGGCTCAAAATATGGCGTCAAGCTGACCTTTAGCCAAGAGGACAAGCCGCTCGGCACTTGCGGACCAATTACCTTGCTCAAAGACCGCTTAACAGAGCCATTTTTGCTAATGAACGGTGATATTCTGACCGCGCTGGATTTCACCAAAGCGTACAACTTTGCGCTTGCATCGGACGCAAATTTTGTGGTGATGACCAAAGAAATTATTACCCCCTTTGCCTTTGGGAAAATTACGACCGAAGGTGATTATATCACCAATGTTGAGGAAAAGCCGGATTTCAAATTTGAGATATTGTCCGGGATTTATTTCTTGAAGCCCGCGCTGTTCGACATCATCCCCGATGATACATACTATGGCGTTGACACGCTCATTAAGGATTTGCTGGCACGGAACATGAAAGTCGGGCGCTATCTCATGCACGAATACTGGCTTGACATCGGGCGCGTGAACGACTACGAAGCCGCACAGGTGGCATACAAAGAGCATTTCAAGCCGACGGAGTAATATATTTCCACCGATTCACTTCGATTCCACTATTTCACATTTCATTCCTTGATTGCATTATGCAAGCCTACCAACCGAAAAACAACATCCGTATCGTTACGGCTGCCTCGCTCTTCGACGGGCACGATGCCGCTATCAACATCATGCGCCGCATTATCCAGTCCACAGGTGCTGAAGTGATTCATTTGGGGCACAACCGCTCGGTGGGAGAAATTGTGGACGCAGCGATTCAAGAAGACGCTCAAGCAGTAGCAATTACCAGCTATCAAGGCGGGCACAATGAATTTTTCACGTATATGCGCGACCTGCTGACAGAACGTGGGGCAGAGCACGTCAAGATTTTCGGCGGCGGTGGTGGAACAATATTGCCTGAGGAAATCGCCGACCTTCATACTTACGGCATCAACCACATTTATTCACCCGAAGACGGGCGCACAATGGGCTTGCAAGGGATGATTAACAATCTTGTAGAGCAGGCAGACTTCTCACCTGCCACGCTTATGCACGGCACAGAAGCCGCATTGCTGGAGAAAACAAAGCAAGGCAATAATGCGGCTCTGGCACGTCTTCTGACGCTTATTGAACTTGGCAAATGCGAAACATTGCAGACGATGGAGCAAGAAGCAAGTGCGCTCAAAACACCGATTCTCGGCATTACCGGCACAGGCGGCGCAGGCAAATCTTCCTTGACGGATGAACTGGTACGACGCTTCCTCATGGACTTTAGCAACAAACGTATTGCAATTATTTCTGTTGACCCTTCTAAACGCAAAACGGGAGGCGCTTTGCTGGGCGACCGTATCCGCATGAATGCCATTCATAACCCGCGAGTTTTTATGCGTTCGGTTGCAACGCGTCAATCCAACGCTGCCATTAGCACAAGTATCAAAGCAATGCTCCCAGTGGTCAAGTTGGCGGGCTACGACCTCATTATCATCGAGACGGCAGGTATTGGGCAGAGCGGCTCGGAGATTACCGACATTGCGGATGTATCACTTTATGTGATGACACCGGAATTTGGTGCTGCCACACAGTTGGAGAAAATTGATATGATTGATTACGCGGACGTGATTGCGCTCAACAAATTCGACAAAGCGGGTGCGCTGGACGCACTCAGGGACGTGAAAAAGCAATATCAACGCGCACGGGGCTTGTGGGACAAAAAGCCCGACGAAATGCCCGTGTACGGCACAATGGCTTCGCAGTTCAACGACCCAGGCATGAATACGCTCTACCGCGTTCTGATGGAAACGATTGCCACAAAGACTGGAGCAGAGCTTCAGACAGGATTCGAGGTATCGGAGGAAATGAGCAAAAAAATCTACATTATTCCGCCCAATCGCACACGCTACCTTGCTGAAATTGCCGACGAGCACGACCGCTATAAAAAGCACACCGCCGAGCAAGTCAAACTTGCACGGCGGATGTATCAGTTGGAAGGCGCTCTTGAAGCGCTCAAAGAGGCGTAAGCACGAACAAAGCGAGTATTACAGCGCCTTGTCGTACAGACGATACGTTTTGTAAATCTTGCCTTTCATTGTGCGCGTCAATGCCAAATTCATATCTGCATTTGCTTCGTCTATCCATGATGCCTCGCCACCGGCGGGGTATTTTTTTGAAGCGCGGTCGCCAATTTCGTAGTACATCACAGCATCTACGCCTGTTTTGCGGTATTCCGGCAAAACACCCATGATGACAATACGGCAAAAATCTACTTCTTTTTGTCTTGTCAGAAGGTTCCATCCCGCTCCCAGCAATGAACCAGATGTGTTGTGAATCATGGCGCGGTTAATGTCCGGCAGTGCAAGGAGAAAACCTGCAGGCTTACCCTCCACTTCCGCCAAAAAGATAATATGCGGGTCGGCGACAGGCTTCAAATCTTTTACCAGTGCATCCCATTCGGCATCGGTAAACTCTACCATACCCCAGTTATTACGCCATGCGGCATTGTAAATCACTTTAATTGCATCGGTGTCTTTTTTGAATTGTGCCTTGTCCTTGAAGTTCACTTCTCGAATCGTAATTTTATTCCGCTCGCGGATAGCTTCCTGAAGGCGCTTCATTTTGTCGGATTTGTAATCCTCGTGCTTCAGCAAGTACGCATAATTGTCTTTGACTTTCCCATATCCGGCATTGTCGAACAGCGCCGGATAATACGTGGGGTTGTAGGTGGTTAAAATAACCGGTGGCGAATCAAACCCATCCACTAGAAGTGCTGCTTCGTCGTTCATCGAAGGATTCACAGGACCTCGCGCAATGTCCTTACCTTCTGCTTTTAACCATGCTTCGGCAGCATGGAAAAGCGCATTTGCCGTTTCTTGATTATTCTCGCTCTCAAAAAAACCGATGAATCCTACGTTATCATTAAAACGCTTGTTGTGATTGTCATTCGTGATAGCCGCAATACGCCCCACCACCTCGCTACCACGTTCAGCAAGAAACATTCGCAGTTTGGCGTGCTGATAAAAAGGATTTTTCGTCACACTCAGAAGTTTTTTTCGCTCGTCAATAAGCGGTGGAACCCAGTTTTTATCACCCTTGTAGAAATTCCATTGGGATTTGATAAACCGCATACGGTCTTGTTCGGTTTCGACGGTGCGAATAGTAACAGCACTCATAATATAGAATTGAAATAAGTAAAAAATAGGTAAAATTTACTCTGATTGTGTTGCGCTGGGCACAGATTTCCCACGAATCCGTATGTTCAGCATTTCGACCACGAACGAAAATGCCATGGCAAAATAAATGTATCCTTTCGGCACTTCGACATGGAAACTTTCTGCCACTAGCAAAAAACCGACCAGCATGAGAAAAGAGAGCGCAAGCATTTTCATAGTTGGATTCCGCTCAATAAAATCGCTGATAGCGCCTGAAAACACTAACATAACGATAAGCGATATAACCACCGCTGCCATCATCACAGGGATTTGATTGGAAAGACCGATTGCCGTCAAAACAGAATCGAAAGAAAAGACAATATCCAGAATGACGACCTGAACAATCACACCCAAGAGCGTAGAACGTTCTTTCATAGATCCGGCTGCGTCGTGGTCTGTTACGCTGTCGTGAATTTCGCGCGTGGTTTTTGCCATGAGAAAAAGCCCACCGGCAAAGAGCACCGCGTCACGTCCTGAAATACCATGCTCCATCACGGTAAAGAGCGGAGTGGTCATGCCGGAGAGATAGGACAAAAATGATAACAGAATAAGGCGAAATATCAACGCAAGTCCCAAACCAATGTACCGTGCCTGCGCGCGCTGCAGCTGTGGCAACCGATTAACAACAATCGAAATGAAAATTACATTGTCAATGCCCAGCACGATTTCCATAACCGAAAGCATGAAAAAACTTAGCCATGCCGCAGGGGAAGTGAGAAGTTCCAGCATAGATTTTATCAGGAGTTGAACGGTGAAAAACAGTGGTTAATGCTGCTTAAATTCTGCCTGAAAGTACGTTTTGATGTAATCTTTCAGAAAGTCTGCCAAGATAAATAAACTTACGCCCGTGAGCAAGAGACAAACAGCAAAAATATACTTTTCGTTTTGGTTGGTATCAAGGAGTTTCGACGGCATTTTGACGAGCAACGTACCGATTTCCATAAACAGCCCCACCAAGAGCAGCCCCATGCCGTTTTGATGCGCTATTTCATTCAGATATTCCTGTGTGTGGCTTACTTCCTCTGACGCGACCTTCTCCCCTACACGGTGTGCCATTTTGCGTAGCGTTTCGCGCTCTTCCAGAAACACACCGCCCGCCACCAGAATCCCGCCCACACCATCAATGATACTCTCCATCTCTTCCAGTACTTCATCCGTAACCGGCGTATTCCAAAAGCCCTGCAAAAAGTGCCATTGAGCATTGATAATAGGGACTGCGCCAATAACCATCGCCAGCGCAAAGCCGATAAGAACAGGACGCGAGGTCAGGAGAAGAAAAAGGCGATTGAGAAGGTTGGTAATCATGGCATATACGGTTGAACGTGGAAGGATTGTGTTGGGATAGCGGCAATATCGCATTTCGCGGGTAGAAACGCAAATGAGATTGTGTGGATGACGATAAAAAAACAGGCTGCTCTTAAAAAGAGCAGCCTATACAATTAGACGTATAAACTATCAGTCTTACGGGGTCTGAAGGTTTTTGTTCACATTTCGCTCCGGCTGCCCGATGGGCAAGAAGCGCCACGCATTTGGGGTGGTGATGTGCCAACGATTGAAACGGCGCTGGTCAATAACGCGCATACCGGTTGCAAAGAGCTGCTTATCACGCTCAATATAGACCGAATCAAGATTCGTTACCGTGCGAGCAGCAAGGTTGTGGAACGTGCGAACGTTGTTCACACTGGTCAGTGCGGCATCGGAATTGCTTGCCACGCGCAAGGCAGTTTCCGCCAATATCAACTCGTTTTCCTGCCATGTAATGAACGGCATCGGCGAGTCTTGATTTGGAAAACGTCCCTGAACGTAAAAGGTCAATCCACCCGCAGTAACAGGTCCATGCAAAAGCAAGCGCCTTGTTGTAAGTGATGCGTTAAATTCAGCATCAGTCCCTGTATAAGTGATAGCGCTGCCGACCACACGTGCCGGAGCGACCCTACCTTCAAGTGAATCGGCTGCAATGTATGCAGCAAAACGGGCATCAGCGACAATCTGCGAACGATTCCGCCCGCCGTCGAAGAACCACTGGTTGCTGATGGTGGTGCCAAGGTCATACAACGCAGTGAGCGGTGCATCGCCACGGCGCAGACCGCTTTGTGCAGCCGTACGCGCTTCGGCATAACGCTCCGCAGCCAATTGCGTTTTTGCGATAAGACTATTCACCGTGCGGCGCTGCAAGTCAGTAGAAGCATTCGCAAGAGCAATTTGGAATTTTGCAACAGCCAAATTGTACATTTCTGCCGACGGCACAAACGGACCACCGTTAATAACACCACCGCCACGATTCGGCTCGAAGCCGTAGTACGCAGCATACCAAAAGCGCACGATACCGCCATACAAATTTGCTGTGTATAGTGCGGCTGATTTTGCAGCAGGTGTTGAAAAGGTGATTTTTTCAATACGTTCAGCAAAATTATCCGCTGTAAAACGCATATTGCCTAGGGTTGCCCACTGGTTATTGACAGAATTATTGTCAAGCTGTATCAATCCTAAATCAATCTCCCCAAATGTGGGGAAAGTTGCGTTAGGGACGCGCGTATCATAAAAAAACTCGTCTGCATGCACGCCAGCCAGTGTGGTCATCTGAGCATATGCCAACGAGAACTGACGTTGAACGCCATTAGTCAAAAACAGTACCTGTGATTCATCATTAAGTAGATCGTCGGTGATGAGGTCGATGGGTCGTGCCACACCCTGAGCATATTCAGCGCAAGAGTTTGTAAACACCGCTCCCGCTACTATCATGCTCAACAAAACACAATATTTTTTAATGAGCCTATTCATATTATTTCAAAGGAATTTTTGGTAATTGAACGGTGAATTAGAATCCAACACTAACAATAAAGTTATATACTCTTGCTTGCATAAGCGTCAGAAAATCTTGAGAAGCGCTAATTGCAGAACCGGGGTTACCGTTAATTTCTACTTCCGGACCGGAGTAGGTTGAAAACAGCATAAAATTGTTGCTCGTTGCCGTGAACGCAAGGTTTTTCATATTTAAGCCGGTAATCTCATTAAAGATACGTGTTGCATTAAATCGCAGACTAAGTTCACGAATACGAAGCCAGTCAGCACGCTCGATATAGTTGTGAACATTCAGGTTAGCAAGGCGTGGTTCCAAACGTTGGAAGGCTATGGCTGCTTGTTGATATTCGGGTGTACCAGGCGTTAGGACATTCACCCCGGGAACACGACCAACTGTCAGTTGTGCTGCCGGTCCACGTTCTTGTGCGGCAGCGCCATTTGTAGCAGCAACTCCGGAACCAAAAATACCAAGTTGCGTAGCAAGACGGTTGAAGTCAGGGTTATTATAGAAAGATACGCCAGTACCAAACTGACGGGTAACGTTCATAACATTGCCACCGACAGCGTACTCTGCTAAAGCATAAATTGAGAAGTCTCTCAAGAAGCGAAACTCAATAGAGAAAGATCCTGTATAGAGAGGTACTGCTGAACCAAGCGAATAACCGACAACAGCACCAAGCGGTGTACGGATAACACCTGTCGTATCAAGTTCAATACCAACGCGTGATTGATTAACCCAATCGTAATAACCGTCTGCACGAAAACGTGGTTGGATTGGGCGTAAACCCATAAACTGACTACGACGCTGACCGGGTATCAAAAAGCTGCGATTAAAGCCGTCTTGCAAGAAGGCAGGTCCACCTTCAGCAAAACCTAAACTTTGCACAAGGTTATCCGCATAATTGAAAATGAGCTTCAAATCCAAAGAGTAATCAGCCGTTTGAATAGGACGTGCGTAAATCAGCGATTCAAAACCCCATCCGTTGATGCTTGCAAGATTCGAGGGCTGTCCACCCAAGCCTGTCGAAGGCGCACGAGGAACAGTTACCAACGACTGTCTTGAATTGGAGATGTAATACGTCGCTTCAAAGCCATATGCATTATCAAACTCTGCTTCCAATCCAATTTCTAATTCCTGCGTACGTTCGGGCTGAATCGCAGGATTGCCGGCAATACTGCGTGTAGCACCAGCACCATATGGCGATGTACCAGCTGTCCAAAGAAGCGCTTGCGCATCAGCAAAACCAGGCAAACGACCATTTTCGCCGTATGCTACACGGAGTTTCGCAAGATTGACGGCTTCCGGCAAGAAGTTCAATTTATCAAGTCGCACCGCCGTACTTACAGCTGGATAAAAGATATTCGGAGCTTCAATGCCGTATGAAGAAGCATAGTCTTGGCGAATGGCACCTGTCAAGAAAAACGTTCCTTTGTAATCAAATTTTTGCTCAACATACCAACCGGCATTGCGGATATTAGCAAGCCCTTCAGCGACAACTCTCGTCGTAGCAAGTCCGGCACCAACATCACGAATAAGTTCAGTAGGGAATTGCTGAGCATTTGCTTGAACAGATCGGGTCAATTCGTTCCACGCTTGGGCTCCGGCAGTTGTTTTTGCTTTTAGTCCTTCAATAATTGTATAGTCATATGTGGCATTAAAATCAATATTTAGACGTTCGGCTGAAAAGGCAAAAATACCCCGGCTACCGCGCGTAACGCCTGCATATGTCCTATTTGCGGGAAAGAATATGTTGCTATTTGTGTTGCGGACATCGTAGCCAACAACACCGGAAAGACTCAGACCCTGAATAAATTCTGGGGTGTATCGCAAATCTATCGAACCTACAAAACGTTGTGTACGATTGAAGTTTTCTGCAGCAGCAATCGCTGCACTATCAACACCACCAAAAGCGAATGTTGAACGCCGACCGCCCACTGGATCAGAAAAACCGTTTGGCACTCTTAACCCCATTGCACCTGCATCTCCAACGGGAGGTGTTAACGGTGACTGTAGAGCCGTATTCACGAGCCATCCGAGGGTGTTATTGTCATTTTGTGGACGATCCACACTATTATCGGTATAGTTTGCACTTGCCGAGATAGCAAAATTCTTCGATGTAACGGCATCAAGATTGAGACGAACAGCTTGTCGCGCAAGAGCATTCTGAACAACAAAGCCCTGCTCTGCACGATTTTCATAGCTAACAAAATAGTTAAAGATACCAGAATTACCCTGTATATTCACTCCGTGCTGTTGCACCGGACCGCGACGGAAAATATTATTCACCTCACGCCAAGACTCCATGTCCTTGGCTGTGTAATTGCGATGATTTTCGTTCCAGCCGAAAATACCTTGATAGTTAATAGTAACCTGATCTTGCTCAATACCGCGTCCACGCTTCGTTTTAATAAGAACAATACCATTTTGCCCTTGAGGACCATAGAGAGCTGTTGCCGCCGGACCTTTGAGAACTTCAATGTCTTGAATATCATTAGGATTTAAGTCTGCAAGGGCACTTACCTGTTGTCCCCCTACGCCAAAACCATCAATGTTGCCTGAAGCAATCCGAACACCATCAACAAAAATGGTAGGGCTCCCGCCAAGCAGACCGGCACCGGCACGAACATTAAAGCGAATACCTCCGCCAACATTGCCTGAAGCGGGGGTAACGGTAACACCGGCAACCTTACCCTGCAAAAGTTGCCCAGCTGAGGTGTAGCCAACTTTGTCGGTAAGTTCAGAGGCATTGACGCGAGAAACGGCAACTTCGGCAACGGATTTTTGTGTCCGAGAAGCCACGCCCGTCACCACTACCTCATCAAGACCACGAACGTCAAGGATGAGTTGGAAATTTGCATCAACCGAAGCGCCATTATCAACGGAGATTCCTTGTGCAGCAGACTTATAACCTACATAACTTACCTCAACCGAATATTTTCCTGCGGGTACGTTTTTGATTTCATACTCGCCATTTTTGCCGGCAATTTTGCCGAGCTTTGTAGCAGGATTGCTCTGCGCGGTCAATGTAATACGTGCGCCTTGCAAGCCATCGCCATTTTTTTTGTCCGAAACTTTGCCTTTGACGGTACCATTTTGCGCTAACGCAACGCCAAACGTGCCAACCAACAAAGCTAGAACCAGAAGTATTTTACCTCTCATAACGCTTTTATAGAATAGGTGAAATAAAATGAATTAGGGGAAATTCAAGGGTGGTGTTGGTGAAAATAATTTTAACAGAATTTTAACTGTTTTTTAACAACTTTTAACAAGAAGCCGAATATAAGAACATATTTATTGCGAGGCAAATTTTTGTATAAACAAAACAGCTCTTTTTTCAGTGCGAAATTTTTCGCAGCGTTTTCCAAGACTTTTTGTATTTTTGTTCTCTCTGTTATTTTCCCCAAACGCGCCTGCGCAAAGTATCTGCACAAAGCACCCGCATGAAGCATTAGCCTACACTATTTTCAACTCTTTGTATTCGTTCTTTGCTCACCGTTTCTCGGTAGCTCTTGGTCTTGAGCGAATACGTCCTTGCTCACTTTATTTTTTTGCTCTATGATGAACCCAATGCGTGGCGCTTTTCGCCTTGCGGCGCTCGTGTGTGCTTGTGTCGTTGTTCTCCTGCCCTCCGCCACACTTGCTCAGGTGCGTGTCAGCGAATGGCAAACCTATTCTTCGTTGCAGAATGTCCGTGCAACCGCATCGGACCGCACAGGTAAAGTCTGGGCTGCCACATCCGGCGGCGTGTTTTCGTACGACCTCCAAACTCGCTCCACACAGGAGTTTCGCAATATCAACGCTCTTTACGGCATTGATATTACCGCCATTGCCGTTAGTCCCTTGGATGGCAGCATTTATGCCGGTGGCTTCAATGGGGCACTGAATGTGTACGACGGCAAGAACTGGAGCGTCGTTACGGATATTCTCACTGCTAATCTCACGCGCAAGAAAATCAACGGTTTTCTGTTCCAAGATTCCCTTGTTTTTATTGCCGGAGACTTTGGGCTGACGATATTCGACCCCAAGCGCCGCGTTTTCACAGAGACCGTGCAGCGATTCTCAACGCTTCAGCCCGGAAGTGCTGCCAAACAAATACTCGTTTCGGGTGGCAGAATCTGGGTAGCAACGGAAAATGGTGTGGTATCCGCCACGGCGGGGCTACGCTCATACGCAAATCCCGCTTCGTGGACGCTCCATCCGTTTGTGGGCGATGTCGGTGCGGCAGGTATGAATACGGTTTCTATCGCGGAAGTGCAAGGCGTACTCTACACCGCGCAGGGAGCGAACCTCTGGCAAATGGCGAATAATCGCTTTGAGAAGCTCATCGCCACATTCTTCGAGCCAATACGCAGTCTGGCTACAGTGCAAAATCAGCTTTTCATTGCCACCGAAAATTTCCTCTACAACACCGCTAAAGAAGGCTTGACCACCAGCGCCCGCACGATGAACTCGCTCACGGTGATAGACAGCGCCGGACAGAAGCGCCTTGCGGTCAATACCGGTCAAGGCTTTGCAATTTGGACATCGCCACAGTCGCAGTTTATCCGCCTGAGTTCGCCGGTGGACAATCGCTTTCGTTCTATCACAGTCGATACCAAAGGCGGCGTGTGGTGCGTGTCGGGATCAAGCCAGCAATCTGCCATCCCTAATGACGGCAGTTCCACCGGTATTTCGGTTTTCCGCGATAGCGTTTGGCGCGTTTTCACCGCCGAGACACATCCCGCAATGAGGGTAAACTCGTATTACCAAATTGATGCCCAGCCGAATGGCACGGTATGGGCATCGAGTTACGGCGGTGGAACGCTGCTTATTCAACCGGATTCTAATTTCCGCTTGACTAATTTTAATACCATTGGTACAGATATTCTCCCTTCTGCGGGCGACACCTTCTCTGTTCTGGGGCAAGTACAAACCGATACTCGCACAGGAACGCTCTGGCTACCGAATTACCAGACCGGTACAGACCAAATCATCATCGCTCGCACGGCACAAGGTGTATTCAAAGGCTTTAGCCGTCCTGTGGCAGAGCGCCGCTACCATTTTTTGGCAATAGACCGCTCCGGCACAAAATGGTTCTCCACGTGGCGTGGCACCGAGATGCTCGCATTCAATGAGCGCAGTACCTTCGACAACACAAGTGATGACGTGTGGTACAGCGTACCGACAGGCGTACTGAATGAAGGACAAAGCTGCATTGCTGCCGACAAAGACGACCGAATATGGGTAGGAACGCCCCGTGCAATGTATTCCATCGTGAATCCAAGCTATGTGCTCACGCAAGCATCCAATCAATCGCTGATTATTGACAAGCCCCGCAAACTTGTTGACCAAGCATACAACGCCATTGCGGTGGACGCGCTGAATTACAAATGGTTCGGCACCAATAACGGTGTCATTGTGTACGACAGCCAGCGTGATACGATTCTTGCCCGCTTCACTACCGATAATTCCCCGCTTGCCAGCAATACTGTACTTTCGATTGCTATTGACAACAATAGCGGCAAAATCTATTTTGGCACTGATAATGGTATGTCAGTCGCAACAACGCTTTCGATTCGCCCAAACACCGATTTTACGACCATGCGCTGCTATCCGCAGCCTTTTGTGCCTGCCCAAGACAATGAACTGGTGATAGACGGACTGGCAGAAGGAACGCAGGTCAAGATCTCGACCGTTGATGGATTACTCGTGCGGGCATTTACACAGACAAACTCCCGCACCGTCGTCTGGGATGGGTTGGACGAACAGCGCCGCCCCGTGCAGAGCGGTGTCTATATCATTTCTGCCTACTCGGACACCGTTGGCGCGAACGCGGTGATTAAAGCAATGGTGATTCAGAAGTAACTTCGGCATAAGTTCACGCCGCAATTATTGACTTATTTTTGACGTAATCGAAGCCGTACAAAGCCCATAGATAAGCTCTTTGTACGGCTTTTTGCCGCAGGAAGAGTCTGCACAGTAAGGAATTATTTTGGAATTACCCAAGAACTGAGTAGTTTGAGCACTACAGAATAATGCTATAAGCGCTCATCGGCGCGTGTTATCAGACTTAGGGAACGTCAGAAAAATAAGTTGCTAAAGTTCTTTGGCTTCGGTAGCACAGACATTCCTGTCTGTGAGGTTTGAAGCGATGTTCAAGAGTTACACAGACAAGAATGTCTGTGCCACAAAGAAAAGTTTGACCACTTGTTTTTGACCCGTTCCTAAGGAACAAGTGGTGATATTCATAATAGCAAATTGCGCTTATACTGCGGCTTCGCTGAGTTCTGCTTCATGTGCTTTTTCAATGGCAGAAACAGGATTTTCGTTGATCGTATCAGATTCGATAATGCCGTCACGAACCCGTATGACGCGGCGTGCGTGTGCCGCGATATCAGGCTCGTGCGTAACAACGATAATTGTGTTGCCCGCCAGCCACAATTCCTCAAACATCCGCATCACATCGTCGCCGGTTTTGGTGTCAAGGTTACCGGTCGGTTCATCCGCCAGGATAATCGAGGGGCTGTTGACAAGCGCCCGCGCAATAGCGACGCGCTGACGCTGACCGCCCGAAAGCTCGTTGGGCTTGTGTCCCATGCGGTCACCCAAGCCAACATTGCGGAGAGCGTTTTCAGCACGCTCTTTGCGCTCACCCGCGGGCATACCGGAATAAACAAGCGGTAGTTCGACATTCTTGAGCGTGGAATACCGTGGCAAAAGATTGAACGTTTGGAAAACGAAGCCGATCTCTTTGTTGCGAATTTCGGCAAGTTCGTTGTCATCCATCTCGCTCACCACGTTGTTGTTGAGAATATACGAACCTTTGGTGGGCGTATCCAAACAGCCCAGAATGTTCATCAGGGTTGATTTGCCGGAGCCGGACGGTCCCATAATCGCAACATACTCATTTTTGCGAATTTTCAGAGAAATATCCTTTACTGCATGAACGGTCTCCTCGCCCATTGTGTAGGACTTCGCAATATGCTCAATATCAATGAGCATCGGCTGTTCTTGTTCTGTGGAGGTAGTCATAAGATAAAAATCAAAATGTGAAAGAGTTTCGTGTTAATCGGTAGGAACGAAGTAGATTCCTATTTTTTCTTAAATTTTTTCGAGCCGAGCGAGTCCACTTTCACGAGCGTACCGTCCTCAAGTTCCTTGCTAATAGCGCGGAAGTTGCCGCTAATCACTGTCTGCCCTTCTTTCACGCCGTTGAGAATTTCAATATACCCACCGTCGCTGATACCTGTTTCCACGCGAACCATTTTTGCCTTGTTTTCCTCTTTGATGAAAACTACTTGCGGTGGCTTATTAACAGCGCTCTCAGCAGCTTTTTTCTTCGCGCTTTCCTGCTTTTGGGTATTAGCAGCAAGCGCCTCGCCTTCGCCTTCTTTTTCTTGTGGCTTGCGGATAGTTACCGATTGAAGCGGCACGGCGATGGTATTTGGACGTGTCTCCGTTTCGATGTCCACATCACAACTCATTCCCGGACGCAAGCGTGCATCGGTGTCAAGCAGACGAATCTTGATGGCAAAATTGACAACTTCCTCTTGCGTACCGGTAGCAGCACGTTTCGCTGAATTACCCATTTGATAGACATAACCGCGAAAAACACGATTCGGGAAGGCGTCAATACGAATGCGAGCCGTGTCACCGACGGAAATCATAACCACGTCGTTTTCATCCACGTCAATTTCGGCATTCATAATCGAAAGGTCAGCAATTTGCATAATCTCCGTGCCTTGAAATTGCGCTGTTCCCAGCACTTTTTCGCCTTTTTCGACGGGCAGCGCAACGACGATACCATTGTTGGGAGCATAGACTGTTGTGCGTCCGGATGTTACGCTTGATTGGCGAACGACAGCTTGCGAACGCTCATAATCTTTTTGGCTTCCTTCAAATCGTGCTTGAAAACTTGCAAGAGCGGCAGTCGCTTGGTCGAGTTCACCCTTGGAAGCAAACTGCTTTTCGTACAAACCTTTGATACGTTCAAACTCAAGTTTTGCGCGTTCCAGGTCAGCGCGCACGGTATTGATTTGCGACTTTGCGGATTCTGCTGCGTAGCGGGCTTGTTCTAATTGTGCTTGCACAAGGTCAGGTTGAATTTTTACCAAAAGGTCGCCTTTGCGAACAGTATCACCTTCTTTAACGGGCAAATTGATAATTTCGCCGCTCACCTCGGACGAAATTTTAACCAAAATTTCCGGCTGAATCTTTCCCGTAGCCGAAACGGTCTGTGTGATAGTGCGCTTCCCGACTTGCTCAATCGTTACTTCAACCGATTTTTCGCTTTTGCCCAGAACAGCAGCCGTAATGCCGCCGCCAACGATGACAAGCCCAATGATGAGCAAAATGATATTGCGCCGTTTGTTATTTTTCTTAGCCATGATAGTGTACGTTTCGTAAGTGTTGTTGATTGATTTATATTCTAATTTCAGTCCCGACGTATAAGTCCTTGCTATATTTCAGCGTATTTCGGTTCCATGCTGATTTATTTTACTTCCCCTTCGTCCAGTATTCCCAACGCAAATTTCATTTGATACTGGGCGGCGATGTAGTTGTAGAGTGCGTTGATACGATTGATCTTTGCGGTTGCCAAGTTGCCGTTAGCTGTGGTAAGGTCGAGGATGTTCGCTGCACCAACTTTGAAGCGCTCTTCAGCAGCATCAAAGTTTTGCTGCGCGGCTTTGAGTCCACGGGCAGTGATGTCGATGTTTTTTTCGCTTGCATTCAACTGAATAAAGGCATTCTGAACATCAGCAGCAATGCGTTGCTCGGCTTGACGAAGTTGGATTTGGTTCTGTGAGAATTGTACTTGCGTATTTTGTACGCCTTGCTCACGCTGGAAGGCATCAAAAATGTTAAAGCTAATATTAGCACCAACAAACGGACGTGAATTTTCAAATCCACCGATTTGATAATTTCCCCAACTCCAACCAGCACCAAGCCCTATGGTTGGGAAATAACTTGCTTTTGCAGCGGCTAAACCTGCTTCACTTGCTTTGACTGTCTCCTGAGCAGCGCTACGGTCAACACGCTTGCTTAATGCTTGGTCGAGAACTGCTTTGTAGTTGTTATACATGGCACGAAACGAAGCAATATCCTCTACCTTGATATCAGTCGAAATGCCAGTATCGGTCATGTCAACGGAAAGACCAGGATTCATACCAAGTGTGGTTAAAAGCGTACCTTTTGCCGTTTCCAAATCATTTTCTGCCTGTGCAAGATTCAGTTCACGTGTTCCCAAATCTGCTTCCTGCGCAAATACAGCTGCCACAGCAACAACACCCGCATCGCGCTGTGCCTTAATCCGATCCAACTGTTTTTTTCCAACCTCTAAGTCTTCGCGACGAACATTTACGACCTGCTTTGCACGAAGCACACCAATGTATTGCGAGCGGACATTTGCCAAAGCACGCTGGCGAGCAATGATAACATTTTGATTGACTGCCTCGTATGTATGCGTACGTTGGCTAATTGTGTTTTCTCGCTGAAAGAAATCAAATGCAGTATAGCCAATGTTAAGACTTGCACTGAAAGAATTCAGACGCTCTTGCTGCACTTCCTGAGTAATTGGAATACCACCAAGGAATGTTGTTTGTGTACCGCTCAGAGGAATAGAGCGTCCATAGCCCACAGAACCATTAGCTGTCGGTAAATACTGCCCCTGAGCAGCCTTAAGATCAGCAGCAGCGCCGTTAATACGCGCCAACGCACTTTGCACATCCAAATTATCTCCCGCAGCAATCTTAAGACATTCCTCAAGGGTCATTGTGCGCACTGCCGAGCCACCCGCTACTTGTTGTGCCGAAGCATGATGATTCATTCCAAAGGCAAAACAGCAACACGCCAACAAAAAGAGTTGAAAAGTTTTCATAACGTCATCCGTGAAACATTGATAAAAAAGATTATTGTATTCAAGAGGAAGGACAAAAAGCAAAAATTTTGTCTCTGGGAAATTGAACGCAGCACACATCATTTTGTTTCACGGTAGTCGGGAATTTTTTTGCGTGTCTTTACGGCTATATCTATGTTTCTACGGATTTTATTCACTTTGAATTGTACGGCACAGCTCCATAAAAAAACGAGAGCCTGACGATACATCAAACTCTCGTTTATAGTTCTTCATCAATTTGCCAATACTTAATCGTCGCTTCTGAGCTTTGCCAAGAGACGCAAAATCTCAATATAAAGCCAGACCAACGTTACCATCAGCCCAAATGCGCCGTACCATTCCATGTATTTGGGAGCGCCTTCCTCAGCTGCGGCTTCGATGAAATCAAAATCCATGAGCAAATTTGCGGCTGCGATGGCTACCACCACAAGGCTGAAACCAATACCGATAATACCACCTTGGAAGAACGGTAGTTGATAGCCGCTAAACATCCGGAGCAAAAAGCCGACCAAATACACTAAGCCCAAACCCATCATAGCAACAATTAAACCGGAACGAAAGGTCTCGGTAACGCGAATAAGGCGGGTCTTGTATGCCAGCAAAAGGGAAATAAAAACACCAAACGTTAAGCCTGCTGCTTGAACGGCAATACCGGGATAGCGCATTTCCAAAAGCGCCGAGAAGCCGCCGATAAACAAACCCTCCAACAGCGCATACAAAGGTGCTGTTACGCCTGACCATTCGGGCTTGAAGGTTGTAACGAGAGCAACAATGAAGCCACCAATCGCACCACCCACCAGCCAGCCGCCCACACCATAGACCTCACCACCACTGGTGATACCGACTTGGCTCCACGTAAAAAGCGCAGAGACCAAGCACAAAAGAAGCAAAATACCAACTTTGTTCGCTGTGCCTTCCAGCGTCATTCGCTCACCCACACCGTCCCATGTGCGTTCTGCGAAGCGTCGCTCGGAAAGCGCAGGATTACTGGTCTTGTAGGGAACATTATAGCGTGGTGTTTGGCGGAATTGTTGGTTGCTGTTGCGAGAATTTCCAAAAGAACTCATAATAAACACACTCCTAAAAAGTGAGATAGGTTGTGAACTTAACTGGCACTAGAATATAGCGCCCTGAATCTATGAACGATTCACCCGCAAAATTAGCGTTTTTGTATCCATTGTGCAATATCGTTTACCACTTCCGCAGCCACATTGCCCGGGCGGGTGTAATCGCGCAAGGAGCCATTGCCGACGGCAAAAAAATGAAATAGGTTCGGGTACGCTTTCCATTCTACGGACGCTTTTCCGGCAAGTTTCTCCTTCCATGGAAGAGCATTGCCCGCAAAATCTACATCGTGATCTTGCTCTCCGTGCAGCATGAGCAAAGGCAGCGTGAGCTTGCTGATTGCTTCGACGTGGTTATAGGAGCGCAAATCAATCCAGTAACTTGCCGGAATCCCGTAGGGAAGGTCGTACACGGATGTTTTGAGACTCAGCTTCGGGCTTTCCACCGCTTCAATTCGGCGCTTGATACTTGCTTGTTGCTTTGTTTCATCCACCGTCAAGCCGTCTTTGGCAAAAAAGTGTTCAAACCGTGGCATCATGAGTTCGTACAGCTTGAGATAATTTAATCCCAGCGTTATCGCGCCTGCAATTCGCGGCGCAGAGGGATGCTTTAGGGAATCTATCCGCACAATGCGTGGCAGAACCATTGCCGCAAGCGTTGGAGCAATAATGATAATTTTGGTCGTATCAAGCGGTAGCGTTCGGGCGAGGGAACGTATCAACTCTAGTGCCGAAGCTGCGTCGGCAATGGTTTCTTCCTGTACGGTATAACGTTCTACTTCATCGGCGCTGAGTTGATAAAGACGGATACGTTTGTCGTAGCGCACGCTTGCGATGCCTTGTTTCCCTAAGCCGAGCGCCAAATCTTTACTGAGCTTATAACCGCCGTCTGTGCGGTCTTTGTCCTGCGGTCCTTGGTCGTGCAAGAGCAATGCAACGGGAACACGCTTAGAGGGCGTTTGCTTTACGCTGGCAGGAAGAGCAAGCAATCCGGGCATTGCAAATTTGCCTGTTGTAACTGTGACAGCTTGTTCTTCGATATCCTCCGGCGCTGCATAGTCCGGCAGAGCGTATTTTGCCTTTGCTTGGCTGTATGCGAACCGAATGACCTTGTGCTTGTCGTTAAACGAAAACGTAATATCCAAATCGGAATGTTGAAATTGCGCTTCCAATGTTACCACATCACCGATAGCCACACGTTCACTTGACACTTGCTTCACACCGCGAAAATCACCCACAATATTGCTGGCGCGGAACCACAGTATCTCCAACTGCGGCGCTTTCAGACCCGCAATAGTCGTGTCAAAGTTTTTCACAAGAGCGTTGTATTGCTCTAGGCGTAAAAGAGTGAACATTGCCTTTGCCCGCTCCAGATGGTCTTCGGGAGGAATCACTGCAAGGCGTTCCACCACAGGCTTGGCGAGTTTTTCCAGCGAATCTTTTCGCTCAGCATAATTCGCCGTTGGCTTGGGTATGGGGAGGGACGTTGGCTTGGAAGTACGCTTCTTTTGGGCAATAGCTTCTTCCGTACAACAAAATGCTCCAAGAAGGCATAAAAGTGTACTTCGCAACCACAATGAGCGCAAAGAATAAACCATAGAAAAGTGTTTTTGGGTGTGCAAGTGCAAAGTGTGCAGGTGTAAAGTATGCAAGAAAGAAGATTATTTTTTTACCGCAAGTGCAACACCGACTTCGGTAAGCTGCTTATCGGCTACTTCCGAAGGACAATTATCCATCAGCGACAGCCCGCTTGCGGTCTTGGGGAAGGCGATAACGTCGCGTATATTCGTCGTTCCGGCAAGCAGCATCGTGAGGCGATCAACGCCAAGCGCAATGCCACCGTGCGGCGGAGCGCCGTATTTAAGCGCATCCAGCAAAAAGCCGAATTTTGCTTGTGCTTCCTCGCGCCCAATTCCAAGCAGTTCAAACATACGCTGCTGCACAGGATTCTGATGAATACGAATGCTGCCGCCACCTGCTTCGTAGCCGTTGATAACGAGGTCGTGCGCAATGGCTCTTGCGGCTTCGGGTTTTGTGTCCAGAAGCGGAATATCCTCGTGCATGGGCGAGGTAAAGGGGTGATGCCGCGCAATATAGCGTTTGTCCTCGTCGGAATACTCCAAAAGCGGGAAATCCAGCACCCAATGGAACGAATAGACGTGCTTCACAGCATCCAAAATACCCTGACGGCGGGCAATTTCCGTGCGCAACGCACCCAAAATCGTGTATGTCCGCTCAAACTCGCCTACACCAAAAAGCAACAAATCGCCGTCTTTAGCGCCGGATGTTTCCTTAATGGCAGCAATTTGTGCTTCCGTGAAAAACTTCGCAATCGGAGAATTCACACCTTCGGGCGTGAACTTCATCCAAGCCAGACCCTTTGCGCCATATTTCTTCGCAAATTCCGTGAGTTCGTCCAGTGTCTTGCGTGAGTATTCCGCACAACCTTCCGCGTTCAGACAAGCAACAATACCACCCGCAGCGATAGCATCGGTGAACACGCTGAAGGTGCTGTCCTTCACAATGTCAGTTACGGTCGAGAGGTGCATACCGAAGCGCAAATCGGGTTTGTCGCTGCCATAGCGCGTCAATGCCTCATTAAAGCTCATGCGGCGAAACGGCGTGGGAACGTCCACGTCCAGAATTTCCTTCCACAAACGAGCAATCAAGCCCTCAATAAGTGCCAGCACATCGTCTTGGTCAATAAACGACATTTCCACGTCTATCTGCGTAAATTCAGGCTGGCGGTCGGCACGTAAATCCTCGTCGCGGAAGCATTTCACGATTTGCATATAGCGGTCAAAACCTGAGACCATGAGTAGCTGCTTGAAAAGCTGCGGCGATTGGGGCAGCGCATAAAACTTGCCTTTGTGCAGGCGGCTCGGCACAAGGAAGTCCCGCGCACCTTCGGGTGTAGATTTTGTCAGAGTTGGCGTTTCGATTTCAAGGAAACTGTGCTCGGCAAAGTATTCATGCGTGATGCGGTAGAGGTGATTGCGCACAATAAAATTGCGCTGCAAATCGGCACGCCGCAAATCAAGATAGCGATAGGTCAGACGTAAGTCTTCGCCTGCTTCTGAGCCTTCCACAATCTCAAAAGGCGGGAGTTCGGCACGATTAATAATTTGAATATCGCTCGCCAAAATTTCAATATCACCCGTCGGCATATTCGGATTGATACTTTCGCGTGTGCGAACTATGCCTTTCACGGCAACGACGTATTCTGCTCCTAGCTCCCGTGCGGTTGCCGTTACTCGTGCGTCTGTTTCGGGGATGACGACGACCTGCGTCATGCCGTATCGGTCGCGCACATCCATAAAAATCAAGCCGCCAAGGTCGCGCACACGCGCTATCCAGCCGTTTAACACTACTTCATGCCCAACATTCTCGGCACGAAGCAAACCGCAATCAACAGTGCGTTTCCAAAAACTCATGGTAAAACCTTCGGTTGTGATAAGAAAATTTGTATTCATTTTTGTACAAGACTATAAATGTACGGAAAAATGCAAAAAGAACGCGGTTTTCTCGCACATCAGGACGCAAGAACGTGCGTTTTTCTTCTGTGCGTGTCACTCAGATATTGCATCGGCATTTACGGTTACATAAATGTATTCGCTCCATAGCCTGTTTCCTCGTTATTGTTCTCTTAAAAATTCACGTTTTGTTGCGATGACGGGAACTTTTTTTGTGTATTTCGGCGTATTCTTGCTATCTTAGAATTGCAATTTTCGCAGCCTACACGCCGCGACCACCTGAAAAGTGTGAACAAACCGTTCACTACGACCTGAGAAACAAAACATTACTTCATAACCCACTTTGCCTTGCGAGTATTCACTATGCCGACCTTTACCATAGACGACCGCACCATCGAAGCAAAACCCGGACAAACTATCATTCAAGCCGCAACGGAACACGGTCTTGACGTACCGCACTTTTGCTGGCATCCGTCGCTGTCGGTGGCGGGTAACTGCCGTATGTGCCTTGTGGATGTGGGAATGCCCAAGATGAACCCCGACCGCACCTCGGCACTGGACGATGCAGGAAAACCGATTATTATGTTCATGCCCAAACTCCAGATAGCGTGCGCTACTCAAGTAACCGAGGGTATGGTCGTCCGGCTGAATCACGAAAAAGTAAAGCCTGCGCAGGAAGCGGTGATGGAATTTTTGCTTATCAATCACCCGCTTGATTGTCCGATTTGCGATGAAGCTGGGCAGTGCAAACTCCAAGAATACGGCTACAAACACTCCAAAGGCGAAAGCCGCTTCGATGAACGCAAGAATCACAAAGATAAGCGCGTCCCACTTGGTCCGAACGTTCTTTTCGACGGTGAGCGCTGCATATCCTGTTCGCGCTGCATCCGCTATGCAAAGGAAGAAGCAAAACAGCCCGTCTTGACTTTCGTGGACAGAGGCGACCATGTTACGATTGAAACCTTCCCCGGCACAGAGTTCGACAGCCCGTACTCAATGAACGTTATTGAGATTTGCCCCGTCGGTGCGCTCACCAGCCAAGACTTCCGCTTCAAAGCTCGCGTCTGGGATATGTCGTTCAATGAAACTATTTGCACCGGATGTGCTCGTGGCTGTAATGCGCAGGCAGGAAGCCGCAACAACGAGATTTTGCGCCTTGAGCCGAATACCAATCTAGACGTAAATCAATACTGGATGTGTGATCACGGACGGCTGACGCAATACAAATTTGTCAACGAAGGTCGTGTCGTAAAGCCACTCGTGCGCACGGGCGGTGATTTGGTGGAAACAGAATGGGACGCTGCAAGCGCAAAAGCAGCAGAACTGCTCAAATCCGTGAAAGCAAGTGAAATCGCGGTTATCGGCTCGGCAAAAGCGACCAACGAAGACAACTTCGCACTTGCCCGATTTGCAAAAGAAGTTCTCAATACACCCAATCTTGATTTCTTCCGCCACGAAGACGCATCTTTTGGCGATGATTACTTGCGCCGCAGCGATATGACCCCCAATAGCATCGGTGCTTTGGAAGTCGGCGTAAAGCCCGCTTCGGGCGGTGTTTCGGCTAAAGAACTTGCCGCAAAAATCACGTCCGGCGCTATCAAAGCACTCTACGTGATGGAAGAAGACATTGCCGCACTTTCTCCCGAACTCTCCGCAGCACTGGACAAACTCACGGTCTTGATTGTTCATGCCGCGAACCACACCGAGACAGCAAAGAAAGCTCACGTGGTCTTTGCCGCAGCTACCTATGCAGAATTGGAAGGGACATACACAAACTTCCAAAACCGCGTTCAACACGTTGAACCGTTTATCGTTACCACCGAGAACGAGCGCAGAATGGGCATGAAAATGAGCCGCCTCGACAAATTTGGTGCTCACAACGACCGTTGGACACAAGGCGAGCGCCGCAGTTGCCGCCAAAGCTGGCGCGTTATCACCACGCTTGCAAAGGAAATGGGCGGAGCATCGGACGCTTGGCGCTACCGCGCATCGGAAGATGTGTTCGAGGATATTGCCGACAATGTACCATTCTTTAACGGAATGAGCTACGGGCTTCTGGATGAGCGCAAAGGCGTGGTTTCGGGTGAGGCAGAGAAAGAATTTGCTGAAGTATTTGAATATGAATCCCATACACTAAAACCAAACTGATTGTTGCTTATTTGCCTAATCACTTTGCTTTTTCACCATTCACTTTTTTGAGAGTTTCTATATGCAACGCATTTTTCTTCTATGTTTTGTTGGTATTTGCTGCTTTTGCGGCACCGCCTTTGCACAAACCGGTCGCTGGACACATCAGGTTGGTATTGAAATTGGACCTCAATACGCCTTCGATGCAGCCGTCAAGGCTGAAAACGGTCAAAACCTAACACTTAAAGAACTAGGTATTGGGTTGGGTGCGGCGGTTAATTATTATTACAAGATTGACCACTCTTTATTTATCTCCGTATCCGGCGTGGTGAGTTATTTCGGAAATGGATACTTCCGTCGTCAAAATGCCGATGGTACATTTCCGGTTATTAACACCTATTATTTCAAGAATAACCCCCTCATCAATCTTGCCGTAACAGCAGGCATCCGCTATAACTTTGCCGTAACAGGCTTTCAGCCGTATGTCGGCTTTGAAGTCGGCTCGTATTCTATTGGCGGCATCCCGCGCGAAGACCAAACTGCGCCGATTAATCTTGCTGCTACGCCCAAAGTCGGTTTTCGCTATCCGCTCGCACCGGGGCTGGACTTCGATGGTTCTGCCAAAGTGATGTACCTCTTTAGCGGCTATGTTCCTTTTTCGTATGCCAGCCTTAATGTCGGTGTGTCATATGCGCTGAACTTTGCAGCGAACTAATCAGCTAGGGACAATGCCTCGTTATATCGCTCATTTTTCACTCTATCTCGTCATGTTTATCTGAAAGGTTGCTTCCCAATGAACGATCTGAACCGCGAAGAAAATTTCGCAGCTTTTGTGGAGAAAAAAACAGAATACTATCTCTCCAAATGGGACATCTTCGAGAACTCCAGCGAGAAAGTAAGCTGGAATTGGGCGGCATTTTTTTTCTCGGCGTATTGGATGATTTATCGCAAGATGTACATTCCCGCGGTGCTGGTCTTCACCGGAACGCGCATTTTCAAATACATCATCGCGCTTGGCGGCGGTAAATCGTATCGTTTGACGACGCTGATTGTGTCGGTAGCAATTGGTTTATTGGGTAACTGGATTTATTACGTCTATGCCTCACGCAAAATCGGCGATGTGGCAGACACAGCCGGAACAGACGACCCAAGCGTCATCGGGGGTACTCTGCGCGACATCGGGGGCACTTCGTGGCTGTGGGTGTTCGGACTAATGCTTATCGGCAATGTGGTGGACAAAATCTTAACCTCCGTTCTAGCCGGACGAGCCGTTACTCTCGACCACTTCGACGAAGATACGTTCTGGGATATTATCTGATACGCAGAATTGCTTCCTTTCAACCTTGATAGTTACAACTTCCACACATTTGAATCTTTCCGAAAAACGCTATGGATATTTTGATGCTTTTTGCCATTGGGCTGCTCAAAGCCGTGATTGTTGTTTTTCTTGTGATGCTGCCCGGTGCTATTATCGCGGTGTACAGTGAGCGCCGTTTGGCGGCGTTTATCCAGTTGCGCATTGGTCCAAACCGCGTCGGTCCTTTCGGGCTGATGCAGGCATTTGCGGATGTGGCAAAACTCATTTTCAAAGAAGATATTGTTCCCGCAGAAGCAAATCGTTTTTTCCATACGCTTGCGCCGCTTATTGCCGTTACGACCACAGCAGCGCTTTTTGCGGTGATTCCTTTTGCGGATTATGTGATGATTGGCGATATGCGCATAGATTTCACCGTCGCGCCCAATGTCAATCTTGCTGTTCTTTATATTCTTGCCGTGAGTTCTATTGCGGTGTACAGCATGACGTTTGCCGGATGGTCGTCGGGAAGCAAATACCCACTTTTGGGCAGTTTACGCTCCGCAGCGCAGATGATTTCCTACGAACTGACGCTTGGTTCATCGCTTATCGGCGTTATTATGATGACAGGCTCGTTCAATTTGAATGATATTGTTCGCGCTCAGTCAGATTTGAAATGGAATTTGTTCTTCCAGCCGCTTGGCTTCCTTATCTTCCTTGTGGCATCCTTCGCTGAGACCAACCGCGCCCCCTTCGACCTCGTAGAAGCAGAGCCGGAGCTGGTCGGCGGGTATCACACGGAATATACCGGTATGAAGTTCGGGCTGTTTATGTTGGTTGAGTTTGTGCATATCATCATTGCGCCCTGCATCATCGTTACTATCTTCTTGGGCGGCTGGCAGCCACCTGTGCCGACCTCTATCCTGAACGCCATCGGTGTTCACGAAGGCACGCTGCCGATGCTGATTTTGCAGCTTGTTTCCTTCGCTGTCAAGGTCTTGTCCATGATGGCATTTTTCATCTGGGTTCGCTGGTCGCTTCCGCGCTTCCGCTACGACCAACTGATGAATCTGGGCTGGAAAGTCATGCTGCCGCTTTCGCTTTTGAACATTATCCTTACGGCTGTGGTGATGTATTTCTTGAAGTAAGGCTTCGTCACTGCTCTGAAATAGAAAAAGGTCAAATCTCGCAGAATGAGATTTGACCTTTTTGCGTTGAAAGATTGCATGATCTTAATGTCGTTCTGTCCCCAGCCCCACGCCTATCTGGAAAAAGACCCCACGACGGGAAAACCAGTTTGGGTCGGTGTCGTCCATGATTGCGGAACCAACTGCCCAAACGCTACCACTATGAAAATTATACCCGATTTTTGCCATTATATAGACATCACCATATTCAAGTGGAAAACTATAATCCGCACCAACGGCAAGCTCCAACATAGTTGAAGGTGACCTTTGAAATGTGACCGAACGCTCATTGAAATTTGCCAGAAGAGAAGTAAGTGATGTTTTCTCTGTAATCGTAATAATATCGGAAACACCCGTAAAAGCAATGCTGGGGTAGAGTCTAAAACGAGGTGTATTCACAAGAGCATACCCTATGCCAGTGGTTATCTCGTGAAAGAATCGTGAACCCCGGTAATCATTTGTTGATAAGCGCTCCCCTGATCCAATAAGTTGCACATAAGGTAGTGAAAAATAATAACTCCCAAATAGTATCCACCGATTATGATTCCACATTACATTAAAAGGTGCAATTACAAAAGAGCCGGAGCGAAATTGTGGTGTGTCGCCTTTCATGTCTTGAGTAAGCCGCTGATTAAATTCTTCCTCCACTCCTCCGGGCTGTGATTTTGCCATGTACTGCCATATCCAGAACGGTCTATCACTTTTTATCGGTGTTTGTGCGGTGCTATCTTGCTGGGCTTGTATGGGCGCATACATACTTGCACCGAAGAACACGCCCACAAGCGCTATTTTTGTGAACAAACGAACAAACATAAAAAGTCTCCTCTGCCGCATGAAAGCTCACGCGGCGGTGAATGAATGAAAAGTGAAATTAATTACGATGTCGTTACTATCGCCCTGTTCCTATTCCCACGCCAAACTGAAAAAAAATTCCGCGACGATTGAACCACGTGACATAGGGCGGCACGTAGTTATAGCCAATTTTTGTCATAAGATAAAAATCGAATGATGCTAAAGGGAATCTATAGTCTGCACCGACAGAAAATTCCAATATAACTCCCGGAATCTCTGTTGTCACGGTGCGTTGAGTAAGCGGCTTGGAAAGCAAAACTTTGAGGGAGTCATTTTTTTCGGAAAAGGTAAATTGGTCTAGCGTTGTGGTAGCTGCAAATGCCGGATAGAGCCGGAAACGCGGCGTATTGACGAAGGCATAGCCAATTCCAAGAGTTAGTTCGTGAAAGTTCCTTGTTATCGCAAAATTTGTTGAAGCTAAAATGGGTGTCGTGCTAAAAAAACCTAAACCCTGTAAAAACCGTAGATTCGTGTTATAGCTACCAAAAAAGAGGATGCGGTTGTAGGTGTGCATAACGTTTACGGGCGAGATAGTTGATGATCCTGAGGTAAACAGGAACGACGCGTTAAGATTTTGACTAAAAGTACGATTCATATCTTCCTCAATTCTGCCCGGCTGCACTTTCGACATCACTTGCCATATCCAAAATGTTTGGAGCGGTTCTTTCTCCGCAAGGGCAAGCGAATCTTCTTGTGCCGTCAATGGCACACCAGCACAGGCACACAAGGCTACACAAACAATAGCGGCGTTTTTGAACAAACGAAAAAGCATAAATATCTCCTCTGCCGCCTAACAATTCACGGAGCGGCAATAATACCATTAAAAAACAGTGTATCTTTTGACCTGTTCCGGCAGTTTTACTTGCCGGAAAGATGGTATTGAAGCCCGATAGAAAATCCCGTTTTACGTTGGAAATAATTTACATCATAGAATACCGGTGCTTTCACCTCTGCCGCAATCGTGAACGACAGTTCCGGCAGCACATCAAACCGAAGACCGCTCATGCCTTGCAGCGCACCACACTTGCCCACCACACCAAAGCCTGCTTGCACAAACGGCACAATCACTTTGCTAAGTGCTAACCCCGTGAAGGTATGCCGATAAAACGCTGTTCCCGAAAAGACGAGTTCCGTGCCGTCTGACGACATAGTTTCGATGCCGCCTTGCGCACCTTTCCGAAGCAGTGTCGCAGACTCGTTGCCGCCCTCGAAGCCGATTGCACTTTGCGGCGTGAGCGCATAGTGTACCATGCCGTGAAGACTTATCTGCCGCTCACCAAGCATCGTGCGAATGCCAAGCCGCACGGGAAGTGCTTCGGCGAGGCTTGCGGGCGGCATAAGCACTTGGGATTTGGGCATGGTTGTGAAAGTTTTTTGCACATTTGTTTTCGGCGGGTTATCGCTCGAAATTGTTTGGATACTTGGCTCTAAGGCTTGTTTCTGAACGACAGAAGGAATATTACTTGCCATTGGTTGCACGTTGCCACTTGTGCTTGTCAGCGCGATGTCTGCTTCTTCAGGCAGGGAGAGATACGCATTAGCATCCGGCATTATTTCATCGGGCAAAGAAGGTAAATGCTCCTGTTGGGTGGCTGAGATTGAGTATTCCCGTTGAGCGGCTGAAGTGGCAGTGAACGCGAGCGCTGCTGCCCGACGGGTTGTCGTCAGCATCGGCTGGCTAATCCGCGCGGCAGTTGCAGTAGCAATGAGTGCTGCTGTCGAATGGGTTGTTGTCGGCTGACTAACCCGTTGGGCGGTTAAGAAATCGCCCGACGACGGGAAAAACACTGCATCACTTCGCAAACCCACGGTAAGCAGCAGTATGCCAAGCATCATTGCTGCTAAGTTCGCCAGAGACGGCATTAATCGTGTTGCCGCGGACGCACTTGCAAGCGCTACGGCTTCAGTCTGAATGCCGGATGTAGAAAAACCAAGCTGCGAAAAAATCGCGTTTTTCTCGAACTCCGTTGGGGTGATGGAAGCCGCATCACGCCGTGCTGCGCTGACCACTTGAATCTGCGCTGTTAGTTCGCGGCGCAAGAGCGGATTTCGCCCCAACTCGGCAAAGAGCACTTCTTCCAAATGCCCTTCCAGAGTGCCTTCCAAGTATGTGTGAATGAGGTGAGCGTAGTCCATAATGTATTGTAAAATTATCCGTTCAGTTCGGCAATCTCCGCCAGATAGGGCGCGAGAATGGTTTTGAGTTTGTTTTTTGCCCGCCAAATGCGATTTGTAACGGTGGCAATACTTGCGCCCGTCAGCTGTGCAATTTCTTCATAACTACAATCCTGATAAAATCGCAGTACAAAGGCTTCCCGATAGTCGAAGTCCAAGTATTCCAGCGCAAGAGCAATCAAATTCAGCAGTTCCTCACGCTCATAATGCGGTACGTGTGGAACGGCAATTTCAAAGTCATCAATCGTAACGGTGGATTTGGCGTCCCGCTTATGGTTCAAACAATTATTCCGTGCTATCCGCATGAGATAACCGCCAATGTTCTCTATCTGCGGCTCACGAAGGGCGACGTGATAAAATCGTACGAAGGTTTCTTGAAAAACGTCGCTTCCGTCGTCTTCACTGCCCAGCACCCGCACAGCATAGACCTTTATGCGCTGCCCATAGCGGCGATAAATCTCGTTAAAAATCGACTCATGGTTCGCTTTGGATGCGTGGAACTCCTGCATGAGAGCAGCATCGGTCAGCGTTTCATAACGTTTTTGAGGCATAATGTTATATGTTGTGCTTTTGGCATGGCAAATAAAGGCTCAAATAAAGGCTCAATTAAAGACTCTTGGTCTTGAAGCATCTCACTATTTCGGCATTATCAAGAATGACACATGAGAATATAATTCCTTTCACCGAAAAGTTGAAAATCTATGGAGCAGTTCTAAATTATCGGCTTGGGAAAATACTTGAACAAAATATGGCGGGAAATTAACACTTTTACGGCACACCCGAAACGCATTAGGAGTAATGCAAGAAATAGAGCAATCGTGAGGAGCGTTGGCAGTTGCGGCTCATCTTTCGTCGGCAAGCAGTCTCCGTGCTATCCGCCATACCATACAATGCTGGCGAATATGCCGGAGACTGCGTATCCGAATTTTTTGTCTTTGAGGTCGTGTAAAATTTGGAGTAGTCTCAAAGCAGATATTTTCTCATCAGCGTAAAGCAAGCCTGAGACAAGCCAGTAAGCGCCGTCCCGGGATTTGATAATCAAACGGATAATCAAAATTTTTCATCAGCATTCCCTTTGTGTCCAGGAGGTTATTGCCCAGCACTGCTAACTCCACGACATCCGTTAGTTGGTACGCAAGCCGCAGGTCGGCGGTCAGCCATGCCGGAAGCGTGTTCGGGCGGAGGCGCGTAAATTCGGCTGTGAGCAAATCGCTCTGGCGGCGCTGCACTTCTCCCTGAAAATGGGCAGTAAGCGCAGCAGTGAAGCGCTCCACGCGATAATTCAACCCAAGATTGATGAGGTGTGCCGGTGTCCATGTTACTTGATTATTGCTGGCGCGAATCGTGTTATCCAAAATTGTCTCCCCCAATCGTGCTGCAAACGAGTAATTCACAAAGCCGGAGAGGCGGTCAAAACTAAAATTCACTTCGGTTTCGATGCCTGCCGTCACGAGCGTATAGACGTTAGTGCTGAGATTAGCATTCGCAACGCTGTAGGCAATTTGATTTTCAAAGTTCGTGTAGAAGCCGTTCAAACGCCAGTTCACCGTTTTATTGATAATCCAATCCGTACCAAGTTCGACAGTGGTAATGAACTCTGGCTTGAGATTGCGGATATTGGAAGCCAGAGCAAATGTGTTCGCTCCAAAAAGCTCCGTCGGCGCGGGCGCACGGAAAGCGCGTCCGGCAAGGAATTTTACGGAGAAATCTTTGTCGGCTAAATATACCACACCGAGGCGCGGACTCAGCGCCGAAAAGGACATATTCTCTTTCGGAACGCCGGGCTTGTCAATAGCATTAAACTGGAATGACTGATTGTCGAAGCGTACGCCAAGCGTTGCTGAGAGCTTATCACCAAAGAGTTTACCACTGGCGAACTGCGCAAATACACCCAAATTCAGGAGCGGATTGCCTTCTATCCACTGCAAAAAGGATGGCATGGTGCGAACAGCATTATTGGCAAAAGGCAGGAAATCGCTGGCGAGATTAATATTGCTGGTGTGGTTTTTGTCGCCGTTGTACCAAAACACGGTTCCTTCGGCTGCAGCGATGATATTTGCTTGTTCGGGGAGTTTATAGGTAAGTTGGAATCGTGCAAAAATGTCATCAGCAGTAGTATTGATTGTTTCGGAAACACCATTGGGGTAGAGAGTAGTGCCATACGACGTGCTGTCAGGGAAAAAGCGCGTGTTCCAGTCAATCGTGCGGTGCTGGTAGCGCACGGCAGATTCGATGCTCAGGTCAGAATTTGCTGTTTTGGGTTTGTAACTGAGCGCAACCATCCGTCGCC
Organism: Ignavibacteria bacterium; assembly: GCA_014654705.1. Taxonomy (GTDB): domain Bacteria; phylum Bacteroidota; class Ignavibacteria; order Kapaibacteriales; family UBA4661; genus PH2015. The sequence continues at coordinate 240,431 of JACVZY010000051.1, read as the reverse complement.
CTTCCTGCATAGACTCACCGACATCAGGTATGTTCCACAGCCAACCGTGTCCGGTCTCGTATTGCCAGCGCTGGTCGTGGAATTGCAAGGAAAGTCCTTCCAAAGATTTCTTTCCTTCAATTTTCGCAAAAAGATAGCTGCTGGAACGTGCATCGTTCGTCATAAACTGGCGTAAATTTCCTTGCCTATCGCGGCGGAGCGAACCGTCGTAGGACATGTACTCAAAACCGCTTGTGGTATAAGCATTGTAGCCGACAACGGTTGAAAAGAGGTCTTGCGATGCACCCACGACTACATCGTAAATTTGTGTGCCGTAATTTCCCAACCGCGTTTGTGCTTCGCCCGTGAAAGCCGCGCTGTCACTTGCTGAAATGGTATTGATAGCGATAACGCCGTTTGTCGCATTGGAACCATAAAGCGCCGAGCCGGGACCACGAATAATCTCCAGCGATTTGGCAAGAAACAAGGGCGTTATTTCTGATGTGAATGCTGTACCGTAGAGATTGTCATTGTAGGGAATACCGTCAATAAGCATAAGCAAATGGTTGTTATTCCATCCTTCAAACATCCCACGAGCACTCACCGTGCGTCGGTCGAAGTCCTGCGAGGGCGAGAATCCGGGCTGCGCATAGAGAACATCGTTCAAGCTAATCCAACCATAATCACGGATTTGCTGTTGAGTGATGAGCGAAACGATGCTCGGAGCTTCAATCGGGCGTTGAGCAATTTTTGATGCAGAGACAATCTCAATGCTCAAAAGGTCTTCAAGCGATAGGGATTCCAAGGATTCCATACCAACTGAACCGCTAGAAGCAGGGCGTTTGGGTATTTCTTGTGCGCCAGCTTTATAGCAGCAAAGCACGAACACCATAAGCAACACAACAGTAGATATACGTTTCATACCAATTCTCCCAAAAAAGTGTGAAAGAAGCGTGAAATGAGCCTGTAATAATCGTGTCGTTCAAATTCTAATAAGTATCATCGGCAGAACCATTGTAGCGCGGAACTACTATTTGCAATGTTACTATTTCGTCATAACCTTTGCAACACTTTTATCATAGCAGATTCATTTGAGCAAAATCGTTCGCCTTGCCTCAGCGCCAAAGAACACAAAAGCCGCTTCAAGATAGCTCTTGAAGCGGCTTTGAGGAATAATTACGCGGGTAGGTTTCGTTACATTTTTTTGAAAATCAACGTCGCATTGTGTCCACCGAAACCAAAACCATTATTGAGAATGTGATTGATGGTGCGCTGTTGCGGCTTGTTTGCCGTCACGTTCACGTCAATTTTTTCATCTTGATTGAAGACGTTAATCGTCGGCGGGACGGTTTGGTGCTTGATTGCCAACAAGCAAGCAATGGATTCAATCGCGCCGGCAGCACCCAGTAAATGTCCCGTCATGGACTTTGTAGAGCTGATATTTACTTTGCTGAGAGCATCGGTGTCTTCGCCATAGAGTTTTTTAATAGACTGAATTTCTGCCACATCGCCAAGCGGCGTGGATGTGCCGTGCGTGTTGATGTAGTCTAAATCCTTCGGCGTAAGCCCTGCGCTGCCGAGAGCCATTTGCATAGAACGAAGAGCGCCTTCGCCTTCGGGATGCGGTGCGGTCATATGGTGCGCGTCTGCCGTCATGCCGATTCCGGCAAGTTCACCGTAGATATGCGCTCCGCGAGCCTGTGCGGACTCCAACGTTTCCACCACAAAAGCGCCTGCACCTTCGCCCATCACAAAGCCGTCGCGGTCTTTGTCGTAAGGACGGGAAGCCGTTTCGGGACTGTCATTACGCGTGGAAAGCGCTTGCATATTGCCAAAGCCTGCGATAGCCATCGGGGTAATGGATGCCTCAGCGCCGCCACAAATCATAATATCCGCCATGCCGTGTTGCAAAATCATGTATGCGTCAATCATAGCATGAAGCGAAGTAGCACAAGCGGAAACGGTAGCATAGTTCGGTCCGCGAAGGTTGTTGCGAATCGAAATCATACCGGCTGCCATATCGGGAATCATCTGCGGAACGAAGAAGGGACTCACGCGGCGCGGTCCGCCTGCCATATAGCCGCGAAACTGCGCGTCGTAGGAAATCATTCCACCAATACCGGAGCCATAGACAACACCAATGCGCGTGGTGTCCATGTCCGGAAGATGGAATTTCGCGTCCTTCATTGCCATTTCGGCTGTGATAATACCGAATTGGCAGTACTTATCCAGACGATTGAGTGACTTGCGGTCGAGATAGTTGGTTGCATCGAAATTGCGCACTTCGCAAGCGAGTTTGCAATCATAGTCGGCGGTATCGAAATAAGAAATTGGTACAGCGCCGCTTGTACCACTCACCAAACCCTGCCAATATGCATCTATGCCCTCGCCAATGGGGGTGATAGCACCGATGCCGGAAATTACAATAGTTTTACGTTGCATAATCCTGAACAATGAAATAACAAAATGATTTTGGTTTGCAAATTGGGTTTACTGCACTTCCACGTCAATTTTCATCAAGTTTGTCGTGCCGCGCGAGAGAAGACGGTTTTTCTCAGCGTGCCAGATTTCGCATTGCGCGTTGATAACCTTCGCGCCCTCCTTGATAATCGCAGTTTTAGCGATAACGCGGTCGCCTTCTTTTGCCGGAGCAAAGTAATCTACAACAAGATTAACAGATGTAAAAAAGTTTTTCTTACCGAGTGCAAAAATAGTCGCACCAATAGCATCATCCATTATCCCCGCAATCACTCCGCCGTGGAATGTCTTTGCCGGATTTAGCATTTCGGGGCGCACGGTAAATTCAATTTCAAGACTGCCGTTCTCGACGGCAAGCAGCGTTCCGGCAAGCCAGCGCCCGAAGGGAGAGCGGCTTTTGTCCTTAAAACTTTGACCGATAAGTGAGCGAAAATACTCCAATCCGGGATTGGATGCGGGGTCTGGTTGCTGTGAGGTCATTTAGATATGTAAAAAATGAGAAAAATGATTGAATGGTATTACGTTTGGGTGGTGTCAAGTGCAATATGCCACCGAGCGCTCTACGGCTTCAGTGGTAAATTGTTCGTTCGCGTACAAACGGGAAAGCATGACGGCGCCTTCAATGTCCTGCATAATACGCCACGCAATACTTTCTGCTTCTTCCGATGGGCGGCAAGAGCGCAGTATATGCGTAAGCGCGGCGTGCCATCTATCGCTAATTTCCCGCAGAAGCGGCATAAATTCAGGTGTGCTATTCAGTGTTTCCGCCGAAACATTTGCCACAAGGCAACCGCCATTGCCGCGCAGCATAATAGCTACGTGCGAGGCAAGCATAGATTTCATGCGCTCTTGCGGTAAAATATCATTGTCGTAGGCAATGGTAAAAATATGGTCGGCAAAAAAATCGCGCGTTTGCACAAGCCCTTCGTGTAAAATCTCGTCCTTACAACGAAAGTAGTGATAAAAACTACCTTTCTGCAAACCGCACACTTCCGCTAGGTCATTCATGGTGGTACGATGGAAGCCGTGCGTTCGGAAGCGCTCCACACATTTTGTGAGGATTTCTTCACGAGTAATTTTCTGGATGGGCATAACTATTGATTTCAAATCATTACAGTGTGCATTGCTAACGAGGATACAAATTTACCAAACGTTTGTTTGGCAAACAAAATAAATTTAAAGCTTACGCACAAGAAGCATTTACACAACAAGGAGTGTTGACCCTTACTCTAGTTTTTTTCGTAAGCCCTCAAGATATTCGGAATTTTGTGCCGATGCCGATAATTTGAGACTTGCTTACCTCATTCCATAGCCTTATCTTTACACCGGAAACGAAAATAAAACGGCATTAGCGTAAGACTACTTCCATCTGTCTTGAAGCATCTTGCTGCACGTCTTGTGCGGGCTGCAAAAAAGCCTGTTTTCCTCTGAAAGACGGGCTTTTATTTTCCCAAATACTATGAACACCACATCACAACAATCTCCCACAGAAGCCGCACCTACGCTTGATGTGCACACATTCCAGACGTACACCTATTGCCGCGTGGTGTTCAAGTGCTTCACTCTTCTGTACGCCAGCGATCTGGAAGCCGCACAAACACAGCTTTTCACGACATTGAAAGCCACAGCGCACCATCGCCTTGTGCTGGACTTCGCCGATGTCAAAGAGTACGATTCCTACTTGGTTATATGGCTTGCCACAGCGAAGCGTTTTTGCAAGGATCAAGGAATCATGCTGGATGTGCAGAATATCCATGAGCAAATGCAAGGTTTCATAACGCTTCTGGAGAAACCTATTTTGGAGAAACATATCGAGCCACCGGCGGAGACCTCCTTGCACCGCTACGTGGAAAGCGTTGGCGAAGCAACGCTCCAAGTCTGGGCTGATATGCGATTCTTCATTGAATTTTTCGGCGATTTTTTCATCAATCTGACCTATCTTATCCGTGCACCGCGCTCTATCCGCTGGAGCGACTTCCCGGCGCAAGTAACAAAGGCAGGAGTAAGTGCTCTTCCGATAGTGGCGCTCGTCGGCTTTTTGATGGGAGTCATTGTTGGGTATCAAGGTGCAATGCAGCTTGCGCAGTTTGGCGCGGAGGTGTATCTGGCAGATATGGTCGCAATTTCGATGGCACGCGAACTTGCGCCGCTTATGACGGCAATTATCGTTGCGGGGCGCTCCGGTGCTTCGTTTGCAGCTGAAATTGGCACGATGCAAGTGGCAGAAGAACTGGACGCACTGACGACCATGGGCTTCAATCCGATGCGCTTTTTGGTGATGCCGCGCGTGATAGCGGTGGTCTGTGTGATGCCGCTTCTGGTCTTGTTTTCCGATATTGCCGGTATGTTCGGTGGCTTACTTATTGGTGTCGGAACGCTAAAATTAAGCGTGAGCGGCTACCTGAACGAAACGAAAGTGGCGCTCACCTTTGCGCATCTGGCAAGCGGCTTGATTAAAAGCGTGGTGCTGGGAGCGGTTATTGCGCTCATCGGCTGTATGCGTGGCTTTCAGGTGCGCGGCGGGGCGGAGAGCGTCGGGCATTACACCACATCTGCGGTGGTGAGCGGTATCTTTTTGATTATTTTGCTGGATGCGGTCTTTACGATTATTTTTCAAGCGATAAAGTTGTAAAAAAAATTCATATTTTTTAATGTCTGCCACACACCGTATATAGTAGCAGACGTATAAACCATACTGTTCAAGAGAATTTTTTCACCTCAATCACCGACACTATGAGTTCTTCAGGCACATTCACCAAGTTTAACAATTTACCCTATCAGCGCCCCGACCTTGAGGCACTTCACGCAACCTACAAAACTCTCTGGGGCAGGCTCGACGCAGCCACTTCCGCAGACGACGTGCTAGAGGCGGTGCAAGAGTGGAACACGCTCCGCATAGATTACGCCACCATGGAAAATCTCGCCGAGACGCACTTTACGCAAAACGTGAAAGATGAGAATTTCAAAGCCGAAAAGCAATTCTATACCGACAACAGTCCTACGGTTACAGAATGGAACGAAGAGGTCTCCAAGCGGCTTCTGCACTCGCCGTTCCGACCCGACATTGAGGCAAAATATGGGGCGCTCTTCACACGCCGTATTGAAGATGCAGCGCGGACATTCAAGCCGGAAATCAAGCAATTATTGATAGACGAAGCAAACTGCGGACAAGAATACACGGCGCTTCTGGCAGAATTAGAAATTGATTTTCGTGGCGAAAAATACAATTTGTCCGGCATCCGCAAATTTGCCGAAGATACTGACCGCAATGCCCGCCGCGAAGCATCCGAAGCACAGCAAAAAGCGCTCACCGCCGTTGCTGACAAACTTGATGAAATGTTTGACCGCCTGGTCAAGATTCGCCATGAAATCGCACAACGAACAGGGTTTGCGAACTTTGTGGAATATCGCTATATGCAAATGGGACGCATCGAATATACTGCAAGCGACGTAGAGAAGTTTCGCGCTGCCGTGCGCGAAATCGTCGTGCCGCTTGCGCTCAAGCAACACGAGAAGCAAGCAAAACGCTTGGGTTTGGGCGGCTTAGAGAATTTTTACTCATTTGATGAATCGTTAAATTTCCCCGACGGCAACCCACAGCCATCAGCGCCCGAAGAAGGCATCATCACGGACACTAAGAAAATGTATCACGCGCTGCATCCCGAAACCGGAGCGTTTTTCGACATGATGATTGAGGGCGGATATATGGATTTGACCACGCGCCCGAACAAGGCACGGGGCGGCTATTGCACAAATTTTCCCGCCTACGGCGTGCCGTTTATTTTCTCTAACTTCAATGGCACATCGGACGATATTCGCGTTCTGACTCACGAAGCAGGACATGCTTTTCAAGTTTATTCCAGCCGTCGGCAGCCGCTTATGGACTACTTCTGGCCCACAATGGAGGCTTGCGAAATTCATTCGATGAGCATGGAATTTCTTACGTGGGACTGGATGGATAAATTTTTTGGCGAAAAAACCCCGCAGTTCCGCTATTCTCACCTTGAGGAAGCCGTTACGTTCTTGCCCTATGCTTGCGCGATTGACGAATTTCAGCACTGGATTTACACGCACACCACCGCCACACCCGACGAGCGCAAAGCAGAGTGGAAGCGCATGGAGCAAACATATCTGCCATGGCGCAAATACAGCAATGCTCCTTTTAACCAATCCGGCGCACTTTGGCAAACACAGCTTCATGTTTATTTGTATCCATTCTACTACATTGACTACGCACTAGCGCAACTTTGTGCGCTACAATTCTGGAAGCGTCATCAGAACAAGGATGCAAGCGCTTTGCAGGACTATATCAACATTTGCACCATTGGCGGAAGTCTGCCGTTCTTGGAAATCGTTCGCGCGGCGCATCTGGACTCGCCCTTCGAGCGCTCCACGATGCAAGCAATTATTGCAGAAGCCGCATCCTGGCTTGACGCGCAGGCAGTGTAGCAGCTGTTCACGCTTGTACGACAGCACGAATTGCAGGCTCTTTGGTAGGAGCCGCAATTCGTGCTGTTTCATTTACGGATTCTTTCGTATTTTTGTACCAACTCCGTTGTACAACGTTCCTTGGGAACATTCATGCTCAATGCCTTTTCGCAAAGCACCGTCTTACACACTCTCAAACGCTCTTTTTTTTGTGCCGCTCTTTTTTGCTTTTCCGTAACCGCTCATCTTATTGCCCAACCCGTCCCGCCTCCTGCTCCGCAACGCCCTCTCGCTCAATCGCCACTCCTTCGTAATCTGGCTGTTGGCACCGAAACGGAATATCTCGTTCGCCTTATCAACGGCGACATTATCACAGGAAAAATCCTAGAGATTCTCGCTAAAGATGCCATTGAGAAAGAACTGCAATCCGCGGCGCAGCAGAATCCGACGCTCAAAGACAACATCACGCCCAAAACAAGTGATGAAGCTATTCGCTTTGAGACCGCGCTCGGCACGCTGACTATTTTTGCCGCTGAAATTCTCGAAATCATTCCCCGCAAACAGTCCTACCGCCACAATCACCGCCTTTATATCATGCCGACGGCAGAACCGATTTCCGGCAATGCGTTTATTGGTGTTTGGGAGTTGCTTTTTGCGTACGCGGGCGTAGGCATTACAGACTATGTGTCGCTGACCGTAGGGCGCAGCCTTATTCCGGGGATTTTACCCCAAGAGCAGATCACGCTGGTTAATTGTAAAATCACACCATATAGCACAGACCTTGATGAATCAGGCAACCGTTTATTTACCTGCATCGGGGGCAATTTTGCGCTCGTGAATGAGGCAAATCCTATCGGGCATATTTTTGCCGGAGCTACCTTCAAGGGTGCACGGACAAGCATTACGGGGCAGCTTTTTTACAAAATCAACGAACCGAGCCTGTACACCATTCGTGGGATGAATCTATTTTCCTTTAGCACCTCGTATCCGCGTGGCATCATGGGCTTAGGGCTGGGGCTGGATTCACGGCTTTCCGACCGCCACGATGTGCATTTTATCGGAGAGCTTTGGAATGCGGATGTACTTCGTCCGAGCAGTAGTGCGCTGCTTCTTGGATTGCGCCTTTGCAATACTTCACTGGCTATGGATTTCGGCGTGGCAATTGTCGCACAGCCGCTTGCAATACCGTTTGTGAGTTTTGTTTGGACACCATTTTAGGATGTTGACAATGGTACAGGAAAGCCGTATATTATGACTGATGACCGCTCACTATTTGTACTGATTGCCGTCGTAAAGGCTTTGTATGCTTCTCTACCGAAAAACATCTACGCTCTCGCTCTACTATTCCTACGAACTGTATGCGGCTCTTGCGCTGTGGCAGGGAAGTATGACCGGCAGCGACTTTCAAGAATCGGCTGACTTGATAGAAACCGTACTCACGGAATTCCGAACGGGAAAACTGGTAACGTACTCCGTACCGATGCGCGTGATAGACCGCAAAGCTACGCAGTATCTGACCGGCGTGTGGCTGCCACGAGTGGCGGGGACAATTCTGCATCATTGGGCAGACGTTGTACCGCGCCTGTCGTCCTCACAAATGCCGAATGCTGATGAAATCACGGAGATTCACGATATTCCGGGCATAGTGATTGCTCAATTTGGAAATATTGAGGCAGCAAAAAAATGGATTCATACCAAGTGAGAGTTTTTCTTCCATCTGCACGGTGACACAGACAATTTGTACGGTATTTATGAGCACATCCTCTCCTTCGCCTCTTCATATTCTTCGCACCATCTTCGGTTACGACAGCTTTCGCCTCGAACAGGAACGCGCCATCAAGACCGTTCTGCGCGGCAATGATGCCTTTGTGCTGATGCCCACCGGAGGCGGAAAGTCTCTCTGCTATCAAGTGCCTGCGCTCTGCCTGGAAGGCTTGACCGTCGTGGTGTCGCCCCTCATTGCACTCATGAAAGATCAAGTGGATGCGCTGCGCCTGAACGGTATTGATGCGGCGTATCTCAATTCCACGCTGGATGAATACGAACAGCGCTTGCTTGTGAGCCGCCTGCGTTCTGGCTCTGTGAAGATTCTCTACGTTGCGCCGGAGCGCCTTGTAACCGAACGCTTTCTAGCATTTTTGGGTACACTGAATCCTGTCTTATTTGCCATTGATGAGGCTCATTGTATTTCGCAGTGGGGGCATGATTTTCGACCTGAATACCGCGAACTTGCTCGGCTGAAAAGCATTTTCCCCAACGTACCGCTTATTGCGCTCACCGCCACCGCCGATGAACAAACCCGCCGCGACATCGCACAACAGCTTGCTATTTTGCCCGAAAACACCTTTATTTCCTCCTTCAACCGTGCCAATGTCCGCTATTTTGTAGAACCCAAACGCGATACATACAAGCGTGTGGTGGAGCTGTTGCGCCAGCGTAAAGGTGAGAGTGGTATCATTTACACGCTTTCACGAGCAAGTGCGGATGCTTTGGCGGACGGACTGAAATCTGATGGCTTTTCGGCATTGCCATATCATGCGGGTTTGGAGAGAGAAGTGCGCTCGCGTCATCAGGACTTGTTTCTGAAGGATGAAGTCCAGATTATCTGTGCGACGATTGCCTTTGGTATGGGTATTGACAAATCAAACGTGCGCTTTGTGATTCACTACGACTTACCGAAAAATATCGAAAGCTACTATCAAGAAACGGGACGAGCCGGACGCGACGGAGTGCAGAGCGACGCTATTCTGCTCTATTCGGCAGGCGACGTGATGAAAATGCGCAAAATGGTTGCCATAGAGGACAATCCCGAACAAACCCGTATCCTTGTGCGGAAGCTGCAAGAAATGGCGAATTATGCTGAATCGCGCACGTGCAGACGCGAATATCTGCTGCGCTATTTTGGTGAGCAATTTGTAAAAGGTGTGGATGGCTGCGGCACATGCGATGTATGCCTGAACCCGCCTGCGCCTCTTGAAACCTACGACGCAACCGTGCCGGCACAGAAATTCTTCTCCGCAATGGTTCGCACTGGTGAGCGATTTGGCGCGGGATACATCATCGAAGTTTTGCGTGGTAACAACGACAAAGTACGGCTTGAGCACTTGAATCTCAAAACCTACGGCGCGGGTGCAGATATGAGCACAACTCAGTGGCGCGATGTGGCGCAAGCGCTTGTCCGTGAGGGCTGGTGCGACCGCGAAGAAGGTGAATATCCGATTTTGAAGTTGAACGAGCGTAGCAAATCTGTTCTCTACAACGGCGTGCAAGTAATGCTTGCCAAGAAACAAGTTCCTGTAAGAGCTTCCCGCCAAGAACGCCGCGAAGCGGCACGTTCACAGGCTCCATTGAACTATGACAATGTGCTCTTTGAGCGTTTACGGACACTGCGCCGCACCATTGCAGAGCGTGAGCGCGTAGCGCCGTTTATGGTTCTGTCGGATGCAACGCTCATTCAACTTGCGACATATCTGCCACTGACAACTGAGGAAATACGCCGTATTTCAGGCTTTGGCGAAGCCAAAACGGAGCGATACGGAGCGGTGTTTGTCAAAGAAATCACTGCATTTGCAGCCGAGAATGGGCTTTCATCGCAGATGCACACTCTTGAACCCGGCGGACGCGAGCGAGCGAGCGACCGCCCAACGTCCGCCCGCGCTTCACGCCCCGCCGCAGAGACATCCCGTGCATCGTTGGAACTATGGCAATCCGGCAACAATGTCGCTGCAATAGCATCGGCGAGGGGTTTGACAGAGCAGACCGTTCTGGGGCATCTGGGGCGTTTTGTGCCAACAGGAGAAATTTCGCTGGAAGAACTTGTGCCGGAACAGAAAATAGAAGCAATTATTGACGCTCTTCGCACTGCCGATTGGCGCGAGGGACAAGCAATCAAACCTATCAAGGATGCACTTGGCGATATGTATGGTTATGGTGAAATTCAAGCTGTTATCAGTGCACATCCCCGCTAGAGAAAATAAGATACAATGACGAATTTGGAAGGACGAATAACGAATTACGCATTTGACCAAGCGAAACAATGACTACGGCACACGCTATTGAGACCTTATTGCACAAGCTCATCACCGAAAAGCGGCTTGCAAAGCGCATGGCACTCGCCCGTGCGCTTAATGCTGTCATGAAGCAGCACTCTACGCCCATTGTAAGCGGCACCAAAGCAGTTTTTCTCTGGGAAGGCGCAGCTAAGCACGTAAACATCATCGGCGACTGGACGCACTGGCGAACGCAAATCCCGATGAAGCGAATTCGCTGTACATCGTGGTTTTATCACACCGAAGAGCTTCCCCGCAATGCACGCTTGCAATACAAATTCGTGATTGACGGCACAGCTTGGGAAAACGACCCACGCAATCCTCACGCCTCCAAAGAAGGCTTCGGTACAAACTCCGAAGTTATCATGCCGGAATATCACGATGAATCGTGGTTGAAGCCGGAGCACATCGAAGGAAAACCGCTTGAGCACGGGGAAATTATCAAGCTCAGTGTGGAGAGTGCGGCGCTTCAAGAGCCACGCGAGATTATGCTCTACCTCCCGCATCAATACGCACATCCAAGCGAAAAAAGCATTTCGCCAACAACGTATCCGCTCCTTGTTATGCACGACGGGGCGGAATCACTTTCGCTGGGACAGTTTCATCATGTTCTTGACCATCTTATCCATGCCGAGCGCATTGCGCCTTGTGTAGGAGTTTTTATAGCACCTAATCTGCCTAAACGCAATGCGGAATATACGCTGAACCCCGCATATCTACAATTTTGCACCGAAGAGGCATTGCCCAAAGCATTGGAAGAAGCAACAAAACACGGCTATGCGATTTCTCAGAAGCCGCTTGAACGCTGCGTTGGCGGAGCGTCACTCGGAGGATTGCTGGCGACCTATATGGCGTTTCATGCACCAACGGAGTTTGGTGTGTTCTTTGCCCAATCGCCCGCGTATTGGTGGGGCAAGGCTGTTATTTTTAGCGAGGACAATATGAAGAATGCGGCGAGCGTTCAAGCGATATTGCAAACCGGAACGATTGCCGATGCCCATGCACTGACGTTGCGAATGAAACAAGAATTAGAACAGCGCGGTGTAAAGCCACTGTACCACGAATACGCACAGGGACACACGTGGGGAAACTGGCGCTCAGGCTTTGCACGGGGTGTGATGGATTGGAACACATTCATGGACGCCAACTAAAAGCGCACAAGAGCCACAGAATGAGAAAAGCCGCTTTACAAAATATCTGTAAAGCGGCTTTTCGTGTATGTGCGGATAAAATTTCTTATGATGCCATAGTGGTAAGAGCTTTTACTGCGCGTGCGAGTCTCAAATTTTTCTTGCTTGGTCTGCGTTTGCCATGCGAGCCGTTCACGACTTTGCCGTGCTTTGAGCGTTGATCACCTTTGCCCATAGTAAGTAGGAAGAATGTGAAAAAATGTTGTTGATTGTAGTAGGAAGCAATTTACGCATTTTTTACTGTTTGCCAATATAATGATTGCGGGAGCGCTTCTAGGGACATCATCAGACCTTACGCTCAAGACGTACCACCGATTCGATATGATAGGTATGCGGGAACATATCAACGGGCTGAATGTCTTCAATCGTATATTTTTCGGCAAGAAGCGCACAGTCCCGCGCTTGTGTGGCTGGATTACAGCTCACATAGACAATTCGTGGTGCTTCGATTTCCAGTAAATTCGCCACAACGTCCTGATGCAAGCCTGCGCGGGGCGGGTCAACAATAATCACATCCGGCGCCGGAAGTCGCGACAGAATCTGCTTCTTGACTGCTTTTTGCATATCCTCAATCACAAACTCTACGTTGTCAATGCCATTAGCAAGCGCATTTGCTCGTGCATCCAGTATAGAACTTTCAGCAATCTCGATACCGACCACAAATTTTGCACTGCGTGCCGCCGCAAGCGTGATAGAGCCTGTGCCACAGTATAAATCCCATACGGTTTTGTCGGCAATATTGCCCGCGTAGTCAAGCGCAATGCGGAAAAGCAGTTCTGCTTGGCGCGTATTTGTTTGAAAAAATGAAAATGGTGAAATCCGGTACTGTACGCCGAGTATTGTTTCGGAAATAACGCCCGCTCCGTGAACGGTGCGCGTCTCGCCGCCTGCAACGGCAGCTTTGGAGGTCGTTACGGCGTGAATTGCCGTAGAAACTTCGGGGAACATGGCAATAAAATCTCGCTCGAACCACACAACCATATTCTCGTCAGCTTTTCCGTGCGGAGGTGATGTAACGAGAATGACCATTTGTTCGCCCGTCGCAGTGGAATTGCGCACCACAAAATTCCGCAAAAAACCTTCGTGCGTGCGCGTCTGATAGACACTTACCCCTCGCTCCAACGCTGCTTTGCGAACAGCATTCACCATTCGGCTTGAAATCTCACTTTGCAGAAAACATTCTTCCACATCCAAGACTTTATCAAATCTTCCCGGAACGTGGAGTCCGAGAGCAAAATTTTTGTTCGGGATGTCGCTTTGCGCACGTTCATCATTCATCAGCCAGCGAGAATCACCGAACGAGAACTCCATTTTATTGCGGTAATAGAACTGCGTTCCTGCCGGAAGTGTTTCGTGAAGCGTGGTGTACGCCACTTTGCCAAGCCGCTCAAAAGCATCCTGCACGTTTTGTTTTTTCCATGCGCACTGCTCAGCGTAGGCAAGGTGCTGCCACTTGCAACCTCCACACGTGCCGAAATACCGACAGCGCGGTACCTCGCGGGAGGGGGACGACTCAAGAATCTCAAGAATGCGGGCTTCGGCGTAGCTTTTCTTTTTCTTACGAACCTCCGCCAGAACGCGGTCACCCGGCACCCCACCATCCACAAAATAGACAAACCCGTCGTGACGAGCAATTGCCTTTCCTTCAAAACCAATAGATTCTATGCGGAGTTCAAGCGCCATGAGCCAAAGAATAGTGTTAGAAAAATTTCTATGGTTTACAAATAATGTTCCCGGACGTGCTGAATAGTCTCTTCAATATTCTTTGCCGGAATTGGGTCGCCAATTGCTTCAAAATTCCATGTACCGTTCTTACGGGTAAGTTTGCCCATCACCATAGAGACGAAGCCGGCAAATTGCGGGTCGGAAGCGAGGTTAAATGTTGCCAACACATTGTCAACTCGGTGACGCATTCCCTCGAACACGCGGACACGTGCATAGGGAACTTCGGCAAAGTCTTGCCCTTTGAAGGAATTGAGATAGAGTACGATTGTTTCTACCTTTTCGTCCACCTTGGTCAGGTCGAGGTCAATGATTTCATTATCGCGGTCGTCGTCGCCATCGCGGTCGCCGGATATGTCGTCGCCACTGTGTATGATAGAACCGTCGTCTGATTCCAGTTTGCGATAATAGACCGTTTCAAGATAATTTTTATTTGCGTCGAATGTGGAGATACTTGCATCCAAGTCCACGCTCCACGTCTTACGGTCTTCCCACTTGAATATTCCCAAAAAAGATTGTTGTTCGCGGCGCTCAATTGCGCCCCAGTTCAAGCCCAAACAAACGTATTCAAGCTGTTTTCCTGCTTTCTCAAGAGAAATCGTCGAGCCTTTTTTGAGATTGATACCTGTTTTTTTATTGAGTTCGATTGCCATAGCGGTTGTGGTTGAAAGTATGAGTATAGAAAAAATCGTGAATCGTGAATTAGGTATTTGCCGACGCGGGCACTTGTCTGCCCCATTTCCAGTGCTTGCGAATCCAGTGATTGAGCGGGTCTTCTACGAATTTGAACAAAACAATCGCAATGATATTGAGCAGGATAAATTGCACAATCGCGCCATGCCAAGCGCGGAAGTCCGGTGATATGCGCTCGACGATTGCTTCGATTAAGCCCATATGAATCAAATAGTAAATGTATGAACTTTTACCAAGCAATACCATTGTGTCGGTTGCGAGGAACTTCCGAAGCCATGTTTGCTCCACTATCAGCCCGTAATAAATCATTGCATAACAAATCGGTAGGATGAAATTATTGAGCACACCACCAATCGGCGTGAACATCCCAACGCCCATATAGGCGCTTTGCGGTTGCTGCAAAGACATAACGTAAATGCTCGCCGCCGCCGCCGCTATACCCAGCCACGTCACAAAGCGTGTCTTGGGTGGTCTGCCTTCTTTTTCACGTTTCATCAGGAATCGCGCTAACCACATTCCGGCAAAAAACTCAAAACAGCGCCCAAAAAACGTGTAGAAAAACATGAATAGAAACGGGGAGAAAAATTGCTTAAAATTGATTGCCTGCCCTGCGAGTAAAAGCAAAAAGCCCGTACAGTAGATAAAACCAAGCGGAACGAGCATATTCCAGCGCCGTGTGGCAAAGAAAATGAGCGGTGCGCTGAAGTAGAAACATTCTTCAACCGTTAGCGTCCAGCCTTGCGGGATGCCGGTAAATAAATAATCAAATGAAAACCCGCGTAAAAAGGTGATGTTCAAGATAAAGTCAACTGCCTTGAACTCATTATGCCGCAGAAGCCTGCTGGCAAACCCGGCACACGTTAGCAAAAAATACATCGGGTAAATTCGTGCCACACGATTACGAATATACGTCGCCCACCAATGCGAGTGTGGCTTTGCAGATTCATAATACCGCTGATAAATGAGAAAACCGCTCAGAACAAAAAACAGCCCTACGCCTGTGTGCAACTCTTTGGTGAGCTGTAGTAAGAAAGGGTGCAAAATGTAAACGGGTGGAAAATGGTGAAAATACACCATATACGCCGCAATAGCGCGTACACCTGTTATTTGCGGGATATAGCCGGCAACAGCGACATCATATTTTTTTTGGTTCATAAGCAGAATAATTTCATTTCATATCAGAATCAGAGATTCTTACGATACGAGCGAATGATACAATGTTTCGTAGTTTCGAGCTTGATGCTCCAGTGCAAATCCTTCTTCCGAGCGTTTACGGGCAAAATTGGCAAGATGCACTCTGCGTTCATTGTCTTCCAAGACCCACGCAATGCCCTTTGCAAGGTTTTCTACGTCGAATGCTTTTGCCAAATATCCATTGCGTTCATGCAGAATCATATCCGGCATCCCGCCAATATCAAACGCAACCACGGGTGTACCACACGCGAGCGATTCTAAGACCGTATTCGGCAGGTTATCTTCCATCGAAGGCGCTATAAATACGTCTGCCGCAGAGTATGCCAACGAGGTAGAAATAGCATCGTGCAAATGCCCCAAATAATGAGCAGGAAAGCCTACATCAACAGGCTTTTGCGGAGCCGAACTGCCGAAAATGACAAGGGCAACATCGTCGGGACGATACGCTTTTGTGAGCGATGCAAGCGCGGGAGCAAGGAATTGAAACCCTTTGCGGGTATCGCTTGTGGCGCTCATAGCACCGAACATAAGCAAATGCTTATCTTGCGGCAGGTTAAGAACCTCACGCGCCACGCGCTTATCAATGGGCTTAAAACGTGCAAGTTCAAGTCCGTAGGGAATTGTTTGGACGCGGTACTGCCCGAACAAAACACTTTCCCTTGCGCAATCGCCAAGCCACTTGCTTGGGGTAACGACGGTAATATTGTCGAAATGTTTCCAAGCCTTGCGTTTACGATTCCACAGCCACCGATTGAGGTCAAAGCCAGACTCATTGAGCGGGCGATTTGTTTTCGTATAGCCTTGTTTGTAGCGCGTATCAGCGCCGACATAATGCTCGGCACCGGAAAAAGCCCACATATCGTGGAGTGTCCAGACAACGGGCAAATGCCGCAACAAACGTAATGATTCAGGACGCAGAAAAGCGTTTTGCGTCCAGTGCAGATTCACAACATCAGGCTGAAGGGCAAGAATCCGCTGAACGGTATTCTCCCAGACCCACGCCGGCGAATGGAGCGATTGATTAGTGGTATTCAGAAATTTGCGTGGTAGTTGGTCAAGTTGGTTTGCCACTCGCGACCACAGTTTTGCCAGATTGCCGTTTACGCCATGCACAGTGTAGTCATCACTTGCTTTGCTGCTCACCACCATCTGGGAATCAATCCCGACATTCAGCAAGCCTCTGTGCAAGCGGTACGCAGACATAGCAGCACCACCGCCAATATCACTCGAAGAAACCTGAACAACTCGCAATGGACGAGGTGCAGTATGTACTTGGCTCACGGTTTCACACCTTCCATATAGAGTGAATCGGGCTTGCGGGGCAGCCCCTGAACAGTAGAATCCAAGAGATACGAGACAAAATCCGGTATGCGGCTCTCGTTATGCCGACAAATCTGTACGTCTGTGCAGCCGACTTCTTTCAGCAGCCGACCAAGCGAGAAACGGTCATACATCCACCGATGAATTTCACCGGAATTACGAAAAACACCCTCGCGGAAAGACTGGCGCGCTTCGCCTCCGGCAGTTATTCCTACCAGCGCTTCTGCTACAACATAGCGTAGTTTTTGGAGTATCCATGCGAGGCTTTTTGAGCGAATTTTCGCAACAAGAGATGGAGTATTGCTTTGAGCGCTTACAGCCTTGTTGTACGAAGGGTGCTTCGCCGCTTCTATCCAATCGCGGACTTCTTCTCCTAAGCGAGAGGCAACGTACTCATCGTTGGAAAAAGCGGGATTCATAATAAAGTCGCCCATGATACCGCTTACTTTTGTTCGCGTAGTCTGGTCGAGCAATTCCAACATCATCCAATCATAGTTTGCTTCACTAGCGGTATTCCCTCCGGCAACACTCTCCAATTGGCGCAAGTATTCACGCGCTATTCCTTCCAAATCCGGCACGACGGCACGAATAACACCGCCGCTTTTCACAACGCGGAACTGTTCTTGAAGCGATGTTCGCGCGGTTTCGGGAGAAAGATGCTCCAATACGTGCGAGGTGTACACCGCATCGTAGCTGTTGTCGGGATAAGGCAGCCCCTTGCGCAAGTCATACGCACGAACGTGCGGGGACACAGAAACAAGGTCTATATTCGTCCACGCCTCGTGAAAATGCTTCCCGCAGCCGATGTTGAGATACTTCTTGGCTTGATTTTGTGTTTGATTCATACCACTTACCATGGATTTTGGAGGTCTTGTGCCGTGTATTTGTGGTCTCGCGTATGATACAAAGTACCGGATACCGAAGGTTTCAAATCTAGCGCATTCCGCACAAATAGTCTGCGCAAGAGCGCAAGAGGAACTAAAAAAACAAAAAACACCAACGAAAGCAAAATACGCGAGTTAATCTTTCCTAAGATTTCTGCCAGTTTCAACCACAGCCACGCAACCTTGGCTGAGAGCCAATCAGAAAATGCAGCAATCGCCAATACCGCAAGTGCTATCCACGAAAGCCAAGGCAGATGTAATACAAAAAACAACACGAGCAAACCCGATGCCAGCACAATCAGCGTGCGTAAGTTTTGCTCTGCTGTGTACGAAACAATTTTTTTCTGCATGGTCACAATCCTAGAAGAGCGTGTAAATAAAAGGTGCAATGGCGCTACCACCAGCTAACACAATCAGTGAGCCTATGAGAAGCAAAACGATAATCATTGGCAAAAGCCACCATTTTTTGCGCTCTCTGAGAAATTTCCAAAGGTCAGTGAGAAAATCCATAGTGTTTTTTTGAAGTAATAAGTGTATGATTAGAATTTCAAGTATTGAAAACAAAATGTTACTGCTGGATAAAACCATTAGTTTTCAGCGTCTCGACAATTTTCTCTGCTACTTTACCATTACCCTCAGCCGTGAGATGTACGGAGTCCAGATAGACACTTTCCTGTACGGAGTCAAGTGCCGAGGTGATATTAAACGCAATGGATTTTTGCGGAAATGATGGATTTTGAAAGATATTTTTATTAACCGTTTCTTCCATAATCGTATAGCACGGACCAAATTGCTTTGTGCTTAGATCCAGCAATGCTTTTTCCGGCTCAAGCATTGGCTTCTTGACGGTGAGTAATGTCGGCTGCCAGAAAAAAGCTACGCGGAATCCATACGCCTTCGCAAGATTATTACCGTACTCAATCGTTGATGCGTACCGCCGACAAATCTCTTCAGCACGTGGTTTCAGGATTGCAGGGTTTTGTTCAAATTTATCGTCATCCGTGCGATATTTCATCACGAGTGTCAGTAGAGAAGATTTCCATACCATATTTGCCCAAAGACGCTCTTTAATAGAACGGAAAATTTGGTCGTACAACTCAAAAAATGCATGAGGGATAGGGCGAGACATTCCTACTTGCATACGGGTATCGTTAGCGCCATCGTAAAACAGCACAATATCAGGGCGCTTCCCTGCAATGAGTAATTTGCTAAGCAAAAAGGCTTCTTGCTCGTTGACAAAACCCGAAGAACCATAACTTGACACCTCAAATTTCTTGCCGGGAAAAGCCTTATGTAGCTCTTTTGAGACTTGTGAGGCAATCGTAAATTCATCAGGAACTTCTATGCAAAAGAGCGTACTTGCGCCCATCACAAAGACTTTAATAACGGAATCCGCTTGCGAATAGGATGGATTCGTCGTTTTACGGTAACCATTGACAACATTAAGCGTCTGGCTGGTAAAATCTGGGTTTTTCCACATAGAATATGGCTCAAATACTTTACGCCCTTGCGAAGATGCTTGGTACGCAGCTGCATCCTTGAAATACTGGTCTTTCCACGCACGACCGTTATAGCCGGCATCAATCACACCGACTGTTGCCGTATCAACCGTCGAGTTGTATTTTTTCAAAAGCCACCCGGCAGCAATTTCCAGTACGGCATACATGATAATCAGCAAAAACAGCGTATTGAGTAGAAGTAAACTCAAACCTGTGTATGCGCGGCGTACTTTTTCAAATGTTGTACTCATAGATATTTTACGTTTTTGGGTTTAGATTAGTCACTTGTCAAAATTTCTTTCCACTCGTCGCTTTCCTCAAACTTCGGCTGTTTCGCCTTTTCAAAGAGGAAATTTCCCACAACGAGCACATCCATTTCCGTCCGCATGAAGCATCGGTAAGAATCTTCCGGCGTACAGACAACCGGCTCACCGCGAACATTGAAGCTGGTGTTCACAATCACGCCATATCCTGTCAGGCTCTTAAATGCTGAGATTAAGCCGTAGTAACGCGGATTGGTTTCCTTGTGAACCGTTTGCAAGCGGGCAGAGTAGTCCAAGTGCGTGATGGAGGGCAAATCCGAGCGCAAGAAATAGAGTTTGTCCTTGAACGACTGCGCATGGTAATTCGGCGGAAGAGCATTGCGGCGCTTCTCGACCACATCCGCAATCAGCAGCATATACGGCGAAGGCGTGGCAACGTCGAAATACTCCGTTTCGTCTTCTGCCAGCACAGATGGTGCAAAGGGACGGAATCCCTCGCGGTACTTGATTTTCAGGTTCAAGCGTTTTTGCATTTCTGGGTTTCGTGCATCGGCAATGATACTGCGGTTGCCCAGCGCACGCGGACCCCATTCCATACGTCCTTGATGCCACCCCACGACGTTTCCGTCTGCCAAGATTTTAGCAGTATCTTCGGCAAGGCGCTCAAAATTGTCATAGTAGGTATAAACAGCATTAAATCGTTTCGCTGTTTCTTCTATTTCAAAATTTGATGCCTCTGGTCCCAAATATGAACCTTTCATAGCATCCATGCGCCCTTGAAGGTTTATGCGCTCTTTGCCGAAGTAAATGTGATAAGCGGCATACGCAGCCCCCAACGCCCCACCCGCATCGCCTGCAGCAGGCTGAATGAACATATGCTCAAAAATGCCGGACTTGAGCAATTTACCGTTGGCGACGCAATTAAGCGCAACACCGCCCGCAAGCGTGATATTCGGGCTGCCCGTCAAACGCTTGGCTTCTTGAGCCATCTTGAGAACGATTTCCTCGGTTACGCGCTGAATAGCCAAGCCGAGATTACAATGATGCTGTTCCAAGCTGGTTTCTGCCTTGCGCACAGGGAATCCGAAGAGTTTTTCCCACGCATCATCTTTGACCATGTACAAACCCGTTGCATAGTCAAAAACGTCTTGATTGAGCCAAAGCGAACCATCGTCATAGACCTGACAAATACTGGTCTTGATGATATTCACGTAGCGATCAATGTCAGGCGAGGTCGGGTCGCCATAGGGAGCAAGCCCCATGAGTTTGTATTCACCGGAATTAACCTTGAAGCCGAGAAAATAGGTAAATGCCGAGTAGAGCAAGCCCACCGAATGAGGGAAATGCAATTCCTTCAGCACCGTAATATCTTTGCCCTGTCCGTGCGCAATCGACGCCGTCGCCCATTCGCCAACGCCGTCAATCGTGAGTATTGCGGCATCCTGATATGGCGAAGCGTAGTAGGCGCTCGCCGCGTGAGACAAGTGGTGGTCGGGGAAAAGCAGCTTAAGTTTGTTTTTATCATACTCACCGAGCGTCTTCAATTCGTCGCGGATGAGCTTTTTCAAGAACATTTTTTCCTTGAGCCAGACAGGCATAGACATCAGAAACGACCGCACGCCGCGAGGTGCAAAAGCGTAGTACGTTTCCAAAAGCCGCTCAAATTTCAAGAGCGGTTTGTCATAGAAAACAAGTGCTTCCACGTCGGCGAGCTTGATGCCCGCTTCTTTCAGGCAATATTCGACCGCTTTTTTGGGAAAATCGGGGTCGTGCTTGACGCGTGTAAAGCGCTCTTCGTGCGCGGCAGCAATAATTTCGCCGTCTTTGAGCAGTGCGGCGGCGGAATCGTGGTAAAAGGCTGAGATACCGAGAATGTACATGAGATTTTGAAATCGTTGTTGCGATTATGTAAGCACTACTTTACCAGCAAGTACCTTACAAATAACCTAAGTATAATTTATTCAACGTAATGGCTTTCTTGGGAAAATCAGAACTTTTCCACCAGCCCCGCAAAACCCGCAAGAACACTTGCCAGTTTCTCTACGTCTTTGCCACCTGCCGTTGCAAGGTGAGGCTTGCCGCCGCCGCCGCCGCCGAGTTCTTTTGCCACCGCGCCGACAAGTTTACCTGCTGGATATTTGTCTTTTACGTCGTCTGTCGAAACGCAGACCAGTTGCGCTTTGTCGTCAATGACGCTTGCAAGCAGCCCTACGCCTTGCTTACCGAGCGCATTGCGAAGTTCGTCGCCGAGTGCTTTGAGTTGATCAATATGCGCCACTTCGATTTGCTCCGCTATGACGCGCAAGCCTCTTCCATTAACGCTTTTGGCATTTGCAAGGAAGCCTTGCACTTGTCCGGCGAGTGCGTTTACTTGGAATTTCGAGAGTTCTTTTTCGAGTTGTTTCATTTTGTGCTGCACGTCCTCAAATTCACGCTGCTTTTCGGTCATTTGTGCGTGAAGATTCGCAATGTACTGCTGCACACCTGCGCCCGTAACAGCCTCCAAACGGCGCGTTCCCGCCGCAATCGACGATTCGCCCGTAAGTTTGAACAAGCCGATTTCGCTGGTGTTACCGACGTGCGTACCGCCACAAAATTCTGCCGAAAACTTGTCGTCAATAATCACCACGCGCACCATATCGCCGTACTTGTCGCCGAAGAAACTCTTCACATTTGGCACTTTTCGTGCTTCTTCAATGGGCAATTCGAGTGTGCGAACTTCAATGTTTTCGCGGATTTTTTCGTTTACCATGTCTTCAATCTGCTGCATTTCTTCTGCCGAAACCTTCTGGAAATGGGGGAAATCAAAGCGCAAGCCTTCCGCCGTTACGACCGAACCGGCTTGCTGCACGTGTGTTCCCAACACACGACGCAATGCCTCGTGCAAAAGGTGCGTCGCAGAGTGATTGCCGATGATGTCTGCGCGGCGGCGCTTGTCCACGCTTGCAAGTGCGATTTGCCCCACAAGCGGCTCTACTTCGCGGTCGCAGATGTGCACAATCGCGTCGCCGGATTTCTGCACATCCACGACATTATACGCCGTGCCGCCAAGCGTGATGGTTCCTTGGTCGGCGACCTGCCCGCCCATTTCGGCATAAAACGGCGTTTTCTCCAAAACAATTTGATTGCCCTGCACGTGCAGAACCTTGGATTCCGTTGCAAGCTCGGAATAGCCTGTGAAACCACTTCGCTCCGCGATAACGGACATTTCCACTTCTTGCAACGTACTTTTACGCGCCTTGCGAGAGCGTGAGCGCTGTTCGTCCATAAGGGCGACAAATTCTGCCGCATCCACCGTCAAATTGCGCTCGCGGGCGATAAGCTGCGTCAAATCAAGCGGGAAGCCAAAGGTGTCGTAGAGCAAAAACGCATCCGCACCCGCAATCCGCTCTTGGTCATTTGGTCGCAAACGGCTGACAATATCCTCAAATTTTTCCAAACCTCTATCAAGTGTTTGCAAAAATGATTCTTCTTCCGCTTTAATTACTCGCTCTACAATACCTTGCTGCTCCTTGATTTCGGGGAATACGTCGCCCATAGTATCAACAAGCGTTTGCACGAGTTTGTAGAGAATAGGCTCACGGAAGCCCAAATTACGCGAATACCGCGACGCACGACGCAAAATGCGGCGAAGCACGTAACCGCGACCTTCGTTGCCCGGCAGTGCGCCGTCGGCAATCGAAAAACTCACCGTGCGAATGTGGTCAGCCATAACGCGCATAGCGATGGAGTCCTTGTCGTCCAGCGCATTCACGTACGTGCGCTTGCTCATAGCGGCGATGGTGTCAATAATCGGCGTAAATACGTCGGTGTCGTAGTTAGAATCTTTGCCGTTCACCACAGCACATATCCGCTCAAATCCCATACCGGTATCCACGTGCTTTGCGGGCAGATCCTCCAGCGAACCGTCTGCTTTGCGGTTGTACTGAATAAAGACCAAGTTCCAAATTTCAATCACTTCAGGAACTCCGGCATTGACGAGAGGTCCGCCGGAGCGGTCAGACGTGCGGTCGTAATGCACCTCGCTGCACGGTCCGCAGGGACCGGTTTCGCCCATTTCCCAGAAGTTATCTTTTTCGCCAAAGTAGTGAATACGGTCTTTGGGCAGATAGCGTTCCCAGAGTTTTGCGGCTTCGTCGTCAGTTTTGTACACGGTCGCGTGAAGGCGCGTGGGGTCGAGCTTCCATACGCCAACGAGCAATTCCCACGCCCAATCAATAGCTTCGGATTTGTAGTAATCGCCAAAACTCCAATTTCCCAACATCTCGAAAAAGGTGTGGTGATAGGTGTCGTAACCGACTTCTTCCAAGTCGTTGTGTTTGCCGGAAACGCGGATGCACTTCTGCGTGTCGGCAGCGCGTGAATACTCGCGTTTGCCTTGCCCAAGAAACACATCTTTGAATTGGTTCATGCCTGCATTGGTAAAAAGCAAGGTGGGGTCGCCGTGCGGCACAACAGGTGCAGAAGGCACAATGCGGTGCTGCTTAGAAGCAAAAAAATCGAGAAACGATTGTCGTAAGTCGCGTGAGGTCATTGTTTTGGGAAATGGTGAATGATGAGTTTTGAATGTTGAGTTTTTTTGTGTAGTGTTTAGGGAAGCAAAATTACTTTTTTGCTTTTAATGATAGTTTAGTATCAATGGCTATTCGTGAAATTTTCCAAGTTGCAAACTCATACCGAGATTCCATACGATACTTCCTGCTGCCAAAGCAAGGGTTAGTTCGGGTTGAATGAAGAAATCATTTTCTCTTCCGCGAATACTAATGGACAACGAGGGAATAATGAGAGGATGTCTCTGCTCTTGTTGCGTTCCGACAATCGTTTGAGAATATACATTGTTTTCAAGGCGCTTAATGATTGTTGTAGTATTTCCGATGATGAACTGCTGATAGTAATGGATTCCAGGCTGTATAATCACATCATCAGTACTTGTTACAGCAAAATTTACTGGTAACGAGACAAACACTCGCCAGGCATTGGAAGATAAACTAGACTCAGAGCTTGAAACAACGGGTGTCATAGCATTTGGCTCTAAAATTGGTTCCAAGCCAGAATTAAAGAGTGAGGCATAGTAAATTTGTGATGAATGACTATTACTACCGCTTATTATTTCACCGCCCCAGAGAAGCGAGAATAAAGGTGATGAAGTATTCTCCGTAAGACGTTTTTTAGCGTATGACCGGAGCACAAGACTACCATCCAAGAGATTAGCATCAGCTCGTGCCATAATACCGATGTCCCACCCCTTACCCAAACCAAACTCAAGGTCTATACCTTGATTTAGCATAACTGCATTTTCATTAACCAAGCGAAAATCGGGCTTTTCTAATTTTGCTCCTAATGAACTTCCAAAAGAACAGCCAATAATACGCACACCAATGTTTCCGGCAGTCATGGTTCGTGCCGTTTGATAGGTATTCAGTGCCACAGAAGCCTGCGTTGTAACAGCGCTGCGACAACCACTTGCAAAAACCAACAAACACATCAATACAAGCACCCCACGAAATGACCGAGGGAACTGGTATTTACTGGTCTTTATGTTGATGATAGTGGTCATAATCTCTTGAAAATACTACTTCTCAAACCCACGCCCTAAGCCTTGCAAACGCCGCCAATACTGAACCTGTCCGGCGTGCATTGCCACGTGCGTCGTCAGAATATGCCCCAGCCAATCGCCCCGAGTCGGCAAATGTTCGCGGAGAAAATCGCTGTGCGATGACTCTTGAAGCCGTTCCGAAGGCAATTTCAGCACCGTCTGTCGCAGTGCAGCATAGACGGCTTCGTTTGCTTGCCAGAGTTCGTGCTTTGAGTAGCACGCTTTTGCGGTATCAGGCGACGAGCCTTGCAAGTAAGCGCCGTGCCAGTCGGCTGGCAGCATCTGCTTTTCGCCAAGTGTGGTCAATGCTTTGTCCGCTTCAGCCGCCAGATGCCCGAGTATCCACGCTGGCGGATTAGTCGTGCCAACGTGCATATACAGCTGTTCGTCCGACAAATCCTCAATGAGGCTCTGGGTAAAGGTAAGCATCCATACGTTTAAGCGACACTCAGCTGTCATTGTTTCGTAGCTTTTTTTCGTTACAAAATAATTCTACCAAGCCACAAAGTTACGCATTTCATCCTAGACTAGGGAACAAAATTATGTGGTCAAAAACAGAAAGTTCCGTAACTTGGGCGTCTGCGACGTTGTACGCATACCGACTTTTTCAGAGGTTGACCAGAAAATGGCACAGTCTGTGCAGTAGATTTCCCAGAACCACTTGGGAGAATGGCGTTGTATCATGTAAGCGCACGAAAAGTTTCCCTAAGAGAACATAAAAACGTCTCATTTTCGTACAGTTCTCAAAACAAAAACGCCGACACTCTCCCGAAACAAAACAGACTATCATCAAAGACCGCATGAAATCACGATATTTTTTTGCTTGTATCATACTCTCGTTTGCCGTGCTTCTCGCCGAGGTGCTTCCTGCCACCGCGCAAGACCTCACAACGCTCAACTGGGAGTTCAGTAGTCAAGGGCTTCCCGTGACGCTCTCTCCTCCGCGTTCCATCAACATTACGGCGCTTGTTTCTCAGCCGAATCGCTTTGCGCCGACCACGTCGCTCTTCGCGGGAACGGGCGGTGCGGGTGTTTATCGTTCCATTGATTCAGGGCGTACGTGGGCAGCAGTGAATAGTGGATTAACAGCATTAACCGTCAATACTCTTTTTGTTGATGATTTTAGCCTGTATGCCGGAACAACCAATGGGCTTTTTCGTACTATTGACGGCGGACAATCGTGGACACGAGTACCGGTGAGCATAGGCACATTTGGAGCAACCTTCATCACCGCCGGAGCGGTCGGCAGTTTTGACAACCGAAAAGTTCTTTTTGTTGGCTCCAGCAACGGCGTATTTCGGTCAGTGGACGATGGCGCAACGTGGGAGTATTACAATCGCGGAATGTCCTCCACACAGTTTATCACAACGCTTCTCTTTTTCAATCGTCGAGTTTTTGCCGGAACACCTAATGAAGGCGTGTATTACATTTCGCCCGACAGCACGAATGCTTCTTGGATACAGCCATTTCAGGGACTAAGCCCATTATCGGTTACATCGTTTACGACAGTGAGTAACGTCCGTATATTTGCCGGAACAAACGGCGCAGGCGTGTTCCAATCCACCGATATTGGTCCTACGTGGAATCCTTTCAGCACCCAATTGGATAATCCGACCGTTACCGCGATGGCAACTTTTGGCGACCGTATTTATGCGGCTACGTCCATCGGTGTCTATGCAACGGCAAACCTAGGGCGTTTCTGGACAAACGTTAATACTGGTTTTCCAATTCGTGCCGCCGGAACGCTGCTGCCTTTTGCGGGGCAACTTTTTGCTGCTGCCGGACCCAATATCTTACGTGGCGCGGTTTTCCAAAGCCCACCGCCCGTTATTGTTCAAATTGCACCGTCTTCTACTCCTTCGCGCCAGTTTGGTGCTGATTCAATCGTCACGCTGAACGGAAGAGATTTCAACGACCCCTTGGTCTCATTTGCCGGGCTGGGTTTACGGCGCATTAGCTGGACACCCAACAGCGTTGTGGTGGCACTGCCAGTATCCGTACTCACGAGCGACGGTGTGAAAACATTCACGCTCCAGAATCAAGACGGGCAGCGTACAACTGCCCTTTTCACGGTTTCGGGTGCTGTTGCACCATTTATCAGTCGTATTGCACCGGATTCCGTGACAGTCGGCGACCCGGACTTTAATTTGCAAATTATTGGTCGAACATTTTTTAATAATACAGCAAGCCCAAGCAGTAGCGCCACAGCAACACTTGCGGGCGTACCAATTGACATCCAAGAGCGTATCGGTGATGTTGCTATTTTAGGACGTGTCCCGGCAGTTGCAGTATCGGTGGCAGGTCGTAAGTTCATTCGGGTAACGAATCCTAACGGACAGTTTTTCGATTATCCTTTTCGTGTTCGCGCCTTCCCGCCTGCAATTACCGACCTCGATCCACCGCGCGTGAGCGTCGGCAATAGCGATTTCCTGCTGACTATCAATGGTCGTAATTATTTTACCAGCGCCAATGTGGAAGCGCCGAACCTCGCGCCGCTCACGGTGCGTCTGGCGGGCGTAGTGCTTCGCGTTGTGGAAAATACAACGTCTGCACGGGTTATCGTAAGCGTTCCGGCAACACTTGTTACTTCGCAGGCAACACTCACTCTGCGCCTCACAAACGACGATGGACAGTTTGCCGAAACGTCGTTGAGCGTAGTCCCTTTCAGCCTTTCACCCATTACCACACCGCAGACGACAATTTGTCCCGGAGTAACGACCCCTCTCACTGCAAACATTTCAAGCGGTGTCCCACCCTATAAGGTTGAATGGTCACCGCGTGTGGATTCGTCAAGCATTGATGCCAATGGCATTATTCGCGCCTTTATTTCGCCGACACAGCCCACACGCTACACTCTGACCGTTACCGACCGCGATGGTGCGGGGGTACCACTCACGCAATCGCTTCAAATTGGAATTTTACAGCCGCAAGCATCTGCTCCTGCTGCGGTCGTGTTTGATACAGTTAATACTTTTTTCAGACTTACTACGACACAAACAATTCGCTTCACCAACACCAGCCCTGATGGTACAACGCTGACGCTTGGTACGCCACGCAGCACATCCGGCGCATTCCGCTTTATCTCCGGCATAGGTGCAAGTGTACAGGCGGGTCAAGCGCTTGACTTGCAGGTGGTTTTTGAACCGAAGCGTGATGGCTTGACGACCGATACATTACTGATTGCGTTTGGTCCCTGCGACCGCTTTGTCAGCGTGGTGGTGAGCGGTGTACGGGTTACTCCCGTACTCCTCGCACCTGTGCTGCTTCCCGTGGCAACGCAACCGGACGGGCGCGTTCCCTCAGGCGCAGCGACACCGCTTTCGTGGCTACCGAGTGCCTTTTTGTCTGTACCGAGTCAATACACCATTCAAATTGCACGCTTTGATAATACATTCACCGAGCAAAACGGCTTCGCAGCGCCGCTTTTCACAACAACAATCAGCCAAGCAACGACGGTTCAGCCTGCATTTACGCTTCAGCCAAACACCGCCTACGCTTGGGCAGTGCGAGCTGCGAATAGCGTAACGAGCAGTACCTGGGCAATTCCGTTCTACTTCATTACACCACCGGCAACGGCACAGCGCCTTGTTCTTGACCCGACACGGGTAGAATTTGGCGATGTGGTTCTGAATGACAGCGAGCGACGTGGATTGCAAACACGTCTCAGTGCCCAACAAACAACATCCCAAGAAATTATAGGCTCGGAAGTCTTTCCGGCATCAGGCGCTCCACGCAGCGCTTTTGCACTTGGGCTACCGTTCTCGCGTAGCACCGTAACAGCAACTTCCCCGGCAAGTTATATTGCAACTTTTTCTCCGCGCGACACAGCCTTGCATCAAGGTGTGATACGTTTTCGGTCAGCATCGGGCGACACGCTCTATGCATTGCTTTCGGGACGTGGTACGCTGTGCGTTCCGGCAAATGTTCAAGCGCCGTGCGCCGACACCGAGATTGGATTACGCTTTGCTCCTTTCAAAAATAACATCCCGCGTCCCGAAATCGGCGATACCGTCACGGTGCAGCTTGTTATGCGCCGCTCGTCTGGCTTAGAATCGGCATTCTATGCTGCTCGTGCGCAAAATTTCAACGCCGATATTTGGATTGCGAACGCGAACGTTCTCTTCCCACGCAGTGTATCGCAGCCGACGAATCTGACCGACCAACAGCGTACAATTACGCCCAATCGGATTCGCCTCCGCAACATTCCTGTTCCACGAGGCAATCGCACGAGCGATGTCGTTCTGGCAGAATTTAAGGCGCAGGCGCTTCTGACTGATACCACCGCAACAGCAATTCGTCTGGCAGAATTTACGTGGAATGATGCCGGGCAAGGTGCAGCCACCAATGGCGCAAATATCCGCAGAATTCTGATTGATACCGCTATTTCTATCGAGACGTATGGACGTATCATCCGCCCTCGCTCTACGGCAGTACTGTCAGCACTCAGCATCACCCCTAATCCGGCGACGGACGTTGTGGAAGCAATCGTAACGGTGCAAAGCGCCGTGGACGATATTGAACTCAGCATCGTGAGCAGTATGGGACTGACCATGCAGACCCAAAAGTCTGCACTGCACGAAGCAGGCACCTACGGCATTTCGCTTAACACCAAAAACCTTCCCACGGGCGCATATATGCTTGTTGTACGGGTACGCGACGAAATTGTCAGCAGGCAACTACTTATTCTTGGGCAATAATCTTGACTCTTTCTTATCGCCAATCATCAAACATTCTTCATTTCATCCATCAGTAATGAGTACTCAATTTCGATTTTGGCTCGTAACGGCACTGTTCGTTGTAGCACATTTAACAATAGCAAGGTTTGATGCGGCACTCGCACAAGACCGACCAAATTCTTTGCCGACAACAACCAAAGACAGTGTGCGTACCACGCCCGCAGGCGTACAGCAGCCCGCAGCAAGCCCTGACCTTCCCAACCCATACATCCGCTATGGCGTGTACGCTCAAGGCAGTTACAATCAGCACCAGCCAAACTTCCAAGACCTTGTGACCACGCCATTTGGAGTCAAATACTCGCCTGTTACATCCATTACAGGCGTCAACGGATTGCTTTTCTCGGCGGGGGGGCTTTTTGAACTTCCCATTGCCGGACCATTCGGCATTGCACTTCGCGCCGGATATTCCAGCTTTGGTGCTACATTCCGCTCACAAGAAACAGTTCGCGCGAGCATTAACAACCAACCCTTTGACTTGCCCGTAGGTTATTTTGCGGAAACGCAGCTTGGCACACTGGATGGGCAGTTGCTTCTGTGGTTGCGACCACTCCGCTATTTGTCGTTGTATGTAGGCGGCACAGCCGGATACGCTATTCAGCGCAAGGTTCGGCAATACGAGCAAATTCTTGACCCAAATTATACATGGGGCGATGGAAACACTATTCGTGCGGAGTTCAACCAAGACATTCCCAATTTTCGCACTGTCCCGCTCTGGCTCACGGGCGGCATTAGCTATGAAATTCCGCTTAACCAGCAGGGTACGATACTGCTTGCGCCGGAGGTTTTTTATTCATTCCAATTACCGACCGTGCCGCTGTTTAGCTTGCTGAATGACCCAAATCGTACATGGCGCGTGAATTCGATTCGCGCCGGAATCTCGCTTCGTTTCTCGCCCAATCCGACTATTTTCGATGAAGCGGAAGTGAAGCGACAGCAAGAGCAGCAGCAAACGAAGCAGCCGGAAGTCATAGCAACGAACACAAAACCAAGCTCTAACAAGCCGCCTGTGGTGAAACTCTATTCCGTTGTTGGCGTTACGCCTGATGGCGCAGAAACGCCGAATCCTATCATTCGCATTGAAGAAGTGCTTGCCTCCAAGTCGCGTCCGCTCATAGGGTCGATTTTCTTTGGCGAAAATTTTGCAACGATTCCCGACCGCTATCAACTTATCAATGCTGCCGACCGTTCACGGTTCAAAGTGGAAAGCCTTGCGCTGCAAAGCGACCTCGACACTTATTACCACCTGCTCAATATCATCGGACAGCGCATGGCGACAAAGCCAAAAGCAAAACTGACCATTACGGGAATGTCGGATGCTATCATTGAGAAAAATAATAAAACGCTTGCTCTCTCACGTGCCGAAGAGGTGAAAAAATATCTCGTCAGTGTATGGGGCATTACTGCAAGCCGCATTTCAGCGCTTACTCGCACGACATTTCAGGTGAACCGCGACGATACACATGAAGCTGAGGAAAATCGGCGCGTAGAAATCACCTCCGACACGCCGGAAATTCTTGAAGAACTGCGATTTGAGTACCGTGGCAAAGTCGTTACGCCGCCTGTAGTGAAAGCACGGTTTGATATCGAAGCCGAAGCTGGCTTACAGGCATGGAAACTAGAAATAGCACAAGACGATAATCCGCTTAAAACCGTGCGTGGTGGCGAAGCATACCCAAAAACGTTTGAATGGAATCTTGCGAGTGCGCCACTTGACAGTTTGCCGCAAACAGCGCAAGAAATCTCGCTCCGCATCGAAGCAACCGACCGCAATAGCCGCACTGCTCGTTCGCCTCTCACGGCATTACCGGTGGAAATGGTTTCAGCCGCTAAATCGAAAGGAACACGTACCGAAATTTATCATGTGTACTCCTCAATGCAAGGCGTGAGCGCATACTCCAGTGCCGATGCCAGCGTTCAACGGCAATTACTGACCATTATGCGCAAGGGCATCAAACCCGGCTCGAAGGTTGCCATTACGGGCTATGTGGATGCGCGGCTTTCCACCGACAATGCACGAGCGCTCACCGAACAGCAGGCGCAGAATGTAGCGAATCAGCTGAATTTGCCGGATATTATCAATGCCGGTGGCGGCGTGGCTTCGTTTTACAATAATACATTGCCCGAAGGTCGCTTGTACAATCGCTTCGTGCAGGTGGAGATTAAAACTGTGATTAAATAACTTTTGGTTATCATCATTTCTTCCCGATATGCCCGGATATGCAAAAGACTATGAACGTTTCTATGCGGCAGATCGCGCTGAATGGCGGGCGTGGTTGGCGGCGAACCATGATGTTGCCAAAGGTGTTTGGCTCATTTATTACAAAAAACAGAGTGGTAAGCCTCGCGTAAGCTACGAAGAATCGGTCGAAGAAGCGCTCTGTTTTGGTTGGATAGATTCTGTTGTCAATAAAATTGACGAAGAATGCTATATGCAACTTTTCTCGCCGCGCAAGGCTTCAAGCGGCTGGTCACGAGTAAATAAGGAACGTGTTGAGCGACTGTTAGCCGCCGGACTGATTGAAACGGCAGGACTGCAAAGCATTGCGATTGCCAAAGCAAACGGGAAATGGGAATCGCTGGACGAAGTAGAAAAACTGACTATCCCAGACGACCTGCAAACCGCACTGGAGCAGTATCCGCCGGCATTAGAGAATTTTATGGCATTCTCGCGCTCGGTCAAACGGGGTATTCTGGAGTGGATTCACAATGCTAAACGCCCTGAAACCCGCATGAAACGTGTCCTCGAAACTGCACAATTAGCTGCTCAGAATATCAAAGCACAATTCACACCCAAAGATAAACGTTAGCCGAAAAAGTCATACCCGTGCCGTAAAACAATGATAGAAGCTGTGCGTCCATAACCCCATAACTATGCGGGCAAAATGGCAGTATTACAACAAGATTTGCAGAACCTTGAGAGAAAAATATCATTTGGTTCTGGTATTTTGGGGTAACTTTGCTATTTTCAGCATTGTATAAGTTTTTGGCATTGACGGAGAATAGCAATTTATTTGACACCACCATTTCACCTCTCACCATTTATTTTCTCTCAAGGAGAGTTTCACGATGAGTTCTTTCGTTAATCGTTTTATTCCCGCCGAGTGGTTTGCCGATAAAGAATTATACCGAAAAGCTAGGTTGTCCGCCGTATTTGCCATGATAACCATAATCTTGGGCTTTGTCTATGCGCCGATGCTCTGGCTTGTCTTTGGTGCTCAGTGGTTTGTAGCAGCAGCGATTGCCCTTGCTGCTTTGCAAGGCGCAGCTGCATTGTATATGCTTCACTCTAAAGTGCGCATCGAAGTCATCGGACACAATCTTGCGTTTTGTTACTTTTGGGTACTTTTGCTATTGTGCTTCTTCAATAGCGGTGTTACCAGCGACACGGTTATTTGGACGATGATTGTGCCGATTATGGCGGTTATGCTCTCCGGCAAACGAGCGGGACTTCTATGGGCATTGCTGACAATCGGCGTACTCACGTGCTACGGCATAGCAGAAATAATGGGGTATCAATTTACGACATTCCTAAAAACAAGAACCGATGTGATTATGAACGCCATTGCCGGAATGCCGGCAATTTTTGTCGTATTCCTGCTCACCGAAATCTTTGAAACGACAAAAGAACAAGCGCTTGCTTCTACTGAAGAAGCACTCCAGACAGCCCAAAAAACAGCATCGTCCTTAGAAGCAGCATCGCTGGAGCTTGCAGCCGAAAAACAATCTCTTGAAGAATCTCGTATTGCTGCTGAGGCACAGCGCAAAGACCTTGCTAAAAGCGTAGAAGATATTTTACCCAAAATGCGCCGTCTTGCTGCCGGAGATTTGACGGTTGAGTTCCGCGCTAAACGTGATGATGATTTTGGGCGCTTACGGAGAACTCTAAACGACACAATCCAAGACATTCGTAGCGTTTTAATTGCCGTCAATGCCTCCGTAGATGAGACCGTAGAAATGGGCAAGTCTATTACCGATAGCATTCACCTCGTCTTTGAAGCAATGAGTCGCCAAGCCGCTGAGACCGAGCACGTTGCCGGAGCAGCCGAAGAAATGACAGCAACCGTTGAGTCCACCACGCAAAACTCCTCGCAGGCAGCATTCGAGGCGGCAGAAGCAAATGAAGAAGCCAAAAGAGGCGGCGCGATTGTTACCACCACCATTCACGATATGAATACCGTTGCAGAGCGCGTTATTGCTTCGGCGCAGACGATTGAGGCGCTCGGCGAATCCAGCGCACAAATCGGTGAAATCGTGCAGGTTATCGAAGAGATTGCCGACCAGACGAACCTTTTGGCACTCAATGCCGCCATTGAAGCCGCTCGCGCCGGTGAGCAAGGGCGGGGATTTGCAGTTGTTGCCGATGAAGTTCGTAAACTGGCAGAACGCACCCAAAAAGCTACAAAAGAAATCACCGTCATGATAAAGCACATCCAATCCGATACCCACAAAGCCGTCAATGCCATGCACGAAGGGCGTACCCAAGCCGAAAAAGGCTTACAGTCTGCGGCACAAGCACAGTCAGCACTGGAAGGCATTATCGGACGCACTGGCAGAGTTTCCGACCTTATTTCACAAGTGGCAACCGCCGCTACCCAGCAAAGTACTGCCATTGACGAGACAGCACGTAACATAGACCGCATCAGCACTATCACTCAGCAAACAGTACGTGAAGCAGAGCAGATAACACATACCGCCGCAGATCTGCAAAATGCCATGACAGAGTTGCAAAATGTCGTTCAGCATTTTCGCCTCTTCGAGGCAGCACCACACCACGATAATACAACAGAACCTGCAGGCGTTTCTCATAACGCCGCTCGCCCACAATTATCGCTACGCTAGTTGTCGCTACGCTAAGTTGTCGCTGCGCTAAATTTTTGCTCTGTGAATTCAAGCCACACTACTACGATGATATGACTATTTGATTTTTTTTACTCTGTCAATCCTTGCTATGACTACCCTTCGGTATCGTATTCTCTTCCTCGCTGTGTCTTGCATGGCGATATTTTGCGAGCCGTTTGGCAATGAGCTGTCGGCTCAACTTGTTGACCCGGCTGTTACCTTACCATTCATCCCTATTTCACCCAAAACGATACGTGATAGTAAGGGAAAAGATTTTTGGCTTGGTTTCCCACGCAATCACCACGACGGGAACAGCATATACGATAGGCTTTACATCAATATCGTAACAGAGCGAGCGACGCAAGGGCAAATCGAATATATCACCGGAGGACAGAGGCGTGTACAACCATTTTCCATCGCTGCAAATGATATTTACACCTTTGAACTGCCGTTTTCCGATATGGAGCTTGCCGGACAAGGAATTATCCGCAATACATTTCATATCACCGCCGACGAAGAAGTAACGGTCTATGGTCTCAGCATTGCAAACACAACAAGCGATGGTTTTCTTGCCTTTCCAACTGATGTTCTAGGGCGCGAGTACGTCATAGCATCCTATCCCAGCAATGTTCTTTTTCAAAACAATGCTAGCAACCGCATTAACACAGCGACGACCACAATGTCGCAGTTTTCTATGGTGGCTGCCTACGACAGCACCGTCATTACAATAACGCCAACGGCAAAAACGTGGAATGGTGATTCAACAACCTATTCAATTGTATTGAACCAAGGGCAGGGATATTTAGTATCGCTCACCCAAACACAGGACAATATGTTGAAAGATTTCACCGGCTCGCGCATTGTATCGTCGAAGCCGCTTGTGGTCTATGGTGGACACGAGCGGGCTGCTGTACCGATTGGCGCAGGCTCGCGCGACTGTCTCATTGAGCAGATGCTTCCCGTAGAAGTTTGGGGCAAGACGGCGCTCGTTGTACCTTACCCCACCCCAAGCTCCGGTGCTCCTGACTATGGCTGCGACCCCATTCGTGTCATTGCGGGCTATGACAATACCGTGGTAACCGTGAATGGTACAACCGTCGCAACGCTGAGAGCTGGAGCATTTTACGAAATGACAATGACCACTGCCGCATCTGTTGTTACATCGGAGCCGGCTATTGTGGCGGGCTATAAATGCAGTGCTCGCGGGGGCGGACAGAATGCACTCGGCGACCCGTTTTTGGCAATTATTCCGCCGGTAGAGCAGTTCCTCACCCGTTACCGCTTTGTGTGCGTGCAAGGTACGCAATTTAACGGAAACCGTATTGAACCTGCTTTTCAAGAGCATTATGTAACGATGATTGTGCCAACGACAAAAGCCACAACGGTTGTGCTGGATGGCAGCAGCGTCTCAATTCAATCATTTCGGCGCATTCGAGACACGGAGTATTCATACGCTTCCGTGCGTATTGGTGAGGGTAGGCACAGTATTAGTGCTGATACGGCTTTTGGTATCACCATCGCAGGGTATGGGCGGGCAAATTCATACGGTTATATTGGCGGTCAGCGCTTTGAAACGGATATTCGCCCGCCGCAAATTGCCGTGCAGCGCTCTTGCACAGGCATTAGTGGTAAGGCGTTCGACAGCGCATTTACCGACTCAAAGATTTTTTTCTACGATACGCTCCGCTCTGGGCAACGCAATATCCGCTTTCGCTTTGGCGCGCTATCGCGTCCGGCAGATTCGCTCGGCTTTCAAGCAGATTTAATCAATCCCTACGAAGACGGCGCATTGGGGCTTGTCGTTGTAGATTCACTGGATTTACGCACGGTGCAGCGCGTGGTTGTGCCGGGCTTCACAGTACACGCCAACCCTACCATCCGCACGGATGCCGTTTCTTCGACAACAGCAATCATGCGGCTTACAACGGGGCGCGATTACTGCTTCCGCATTCCACTTGCCAATTATGGTGCGACGAACCAAACTGTGCAGAGCGTAGGATTCGCTCAATCTTCGCCTCAATTTACGCCACGCAGTACTGTAACGCGCATAGAGCCAAACTCTACGGGAATAGTAGAATACTGCTTTCGCTCAGATGAAGACGGCATATTTTCGGATACGCTTATGATTAGCAATGGCTGCCTGACGCGCAAAGTACTGGCTATTCGTATTGAAACCGGTCAAGACAGGCTGCCACCTGTGGTGCAGCGCAGCGCTGATTCGTGCAATCGCACGATTACGATTGACCTTGCGGACAATCGCACATTTGATGCCGGATTAGCTCCCGTGCAGCTTTCACTCCAAAACATGACCGCCCGTCAGACACAGTTCACGGACGCAGCAAGCACAACAGACAGCACGAAACGCCCCTTACGAATAACGCTTACGGTAACTGACCCTCGTGCGGATGCGGTGTATGCACTAACGGCTGCGGATTCGGTTGGGAACGTAACGACTCTACGAGACACTATTCCCGGTTTTACGGCACGGTTTATAGCGGCTCCCGATACGAGCGTCGGCAGACTGCGCACGCTTTCGCGTGATAATTTTGCAGGAATAAGTGAGTATCGCTTTACTGGTGCCAATGCCACATCGCTCACGTGTGGAACAATTCTGATACAAAATACTGGCATCGTACCATTTGTGCTGGAACGTTCATTGTTAAGCCGCAATTTGCAGTTTTCTTTACCGCCCTCGCAGTTCCCTTTTGTCATCCCCGCAGGAAGTTCCCGCCCCTTTACACTCTGCTTCAATCCCGCTCTGGTGGCGGTCTATCGGGACACGATGACGATTACAAAATTTTGCATCACCGAACAGATTACTCTCCAAGGCGAGGGATTGCCCGGAGACCGCATTGCGGGAACCCGATGCGACGCAGTCGTACGCCTCAGCGCTCGTCTGGGGAATAATGTTCTCCAAGCCTCACAGATACTTCAAGTACGGCACTTTCCCGACCCTGCACATGACGAATTAACCTTGCAGGTCAATCTTGAAGAAACGCAAACGCTGACCGTAACGATATATTCGATGCTCGGAGTAGCCGTAGCCTCGCTTCCGGAGCAAACAATGGAGCGCGGCGCGTGGGATATTGCTCTCAAGCTAAACAACCTCGAAACGGGAGTCTATTACTGCGAAGTTCGGTCGAATACGGTCTCGAATACCGCGGGAAATGGTCGTTGGACGGGACTTGTACGAGTGGCTCGTTGATGGAGTTTTGGGTTCTCAGGGCATTATCGCTCAGGGCATTGTCTTTGTAAACTTCGTGCGGGCATACAAAATTTCAAAATTCATAGCCTGCATATTACTTTGAGAGACAGTGCCGGGCTGCGTGGTAACAACAGCAATATCGCATCCTGCCTCGTGTGCAAAGCGCAGACGTTCCATAATCAGTGCTTTCTGAATGCCGCGATTGCGAAATTTTGGTTGTGTGCTTGCGCCGGAAAGCATTGCAACATTGTTCAAAATTGTAATACCGCCCGCACCGGCAATTTCGCCCTCTAACTTTACAGCAAATCCTGAGCTGCCTGTAGTATGAAGCGACACCACAAAAAGCTCACGGAAGTCTGGCGGAATATCACCTTCGCCGATATTTTGCTCCAGAAATCCCGCCGCTACCGCATCGGCAGCCGCTTCTATTTCCGATGCCGCTAAACGGTATGACTGAAGAGGGGATGGGATATGCTCCAGATTTGCCAGATTGAATCCTAAGACATGGGAGTACTCCAAGACAGTATAGCCGCGTTTGCCGAGCAGAAGGGTCAGGTTCATATCGGCAAGATTTGCCACTTCAATATAGGCAGCCGAGCCACGAGAAAAGAAAAACTCTTCGAGCGTTTCAATCTGGCTCTCCACATCGCTTTCGATCGTATCACCGCCTTCAAATCCTAAGCCAAACGATTGCGTGAGCGGTGATTCCGCACCCGCATAGAGCGCTGCGCCGCTTCCCACCACTATTGCAACGGCGGGCGTACTGCACTTGAGTTTATGGCATGAATCGGCATAATCCATCTGATTTTGCGCTTGAGCTGTTTCGATGCGCTTGGCAAGAGTTTGGTCTGAAAACATAGAAATGGGTTTGTGGCAAATGGAGAATGAGAATTGGTGCATACCTTATGCTCTGCAATACTTTGCAGCTGCAAGACTCGTATGGTATTAGATTTTATGCGGCAAGAGGCATATCCGTGTTTCTTGGCAGCTCTACGATGAACGTTGTCCCTTTGCCCAACTCGCTTTCCGCCCAAATTTTACCGTTATGCAAATCCACAACGCGCTTCGTGATTGCTAAGCCCACTCCGTGCGAGGATTCGCCGCCCGTCGGACGAGCAGAAAGGCGCTGAAAAAAACCAAACAGTTTTTGCTTATCTTCATCAGTCAAGCCCGGACCCTCGTCCTGAATTTCAAAACGAATACTGGCAGCAGTCGCCAGCACTCGCGCCGTAATCGTCGTTTCCGATGGAGAATACTTGATGGCGTTGGAAGTAAAGTTTTCTAAGACCTGATGAATAAGCCCTTTATCGGCATAGAACTCAAAGTCTTGACCCTTGGTTTCAATGGTGAGCGTTTGAGCTTTGTTACTGAGATTGAGACTATTGGCTTCAGCGACACGCTCAATAAGTTCCTTCCCATTACAGGTTGTTTTATTCACCTGAATCCTGCCCATTTCCAATGCCGAACTTGCAAGAAGACTTTCGATAAGGTCAATCATACGTTCGCAGGACTGCCGAATCATACCGCCCACTTCGGGAAACTCGGCTTCGGTAATATCACCCAATTCAATGAGTTTGATTGCTGCCAAGACTGAGGTAATCGGGCTTTTCAAGTCATGCGAGACAATGCTGAGCAGTTCAGTTTTGCGTGAATTGGCTTCTTCAGCTTTTTTGAGTGAACTTTGGACTTCTTCGAGCGCACGACGAATATTCCCGACCATATGATTGAACGAGTTCGCCAGCACCTCCACTTCATCGTTTGTGTGGATGCTCACGGTTGATTCCAAATCACCCGCAGAAACCTTTCCTGCTGCTCGCGCCAAAACTTTGAGCGGCTTCACAAGGCGACTACTCAGAACAAGCATAATCACACCACCAAGAATAACAACCCCGGCGCCAATTCCGAGAGCAATCAAAAGGCTTTGGAAGGCGTCGTTATTAAGTTCTTTGCGGCTAATTCCGACAATTACTTTACCGACCACGCTTTGCTTGGGTGGTTGCGCATTGTTATCCGTCCAAATGATAGGTTCTGCGTACAGGGCAATATCATCAATATCAATAATTTTGAGGTTCGAGGCAAGCGTTTCTGATTTGATCAGTGTTGCAATAGTAGGAGCTAAAGACTGGTACGTATTGTCAGGTTTGTAAGCGCCAAATTCATTCCCCAGAGTATCGATCACAAGAGCTAGCTTCACACCCGGCAGCGATGGAAGTACGCCCAAGGTCGTTTTCATTCCGTCTTTGTCGTCAAAAGCAATCGCAAACTGAGCATTGTAGGCAAGAATTTGTGCTGTTACTTGAATTTTTTCATTCAAGTACTTATTCATCTGTGATTTTTGGCGCTGCGGAAAAAAGAGCGCAATAAATGTACCAATCGTTACAAGAAGAACGAGTACAAGCGTTACAAATTTTTGTTGAATACCAATGCGTCGTTTCATAATCAGCCAGAATAAGCAGTGTAAGGAATATCAGAGTTGCAAAATCTGAAAAGTTCCGTTGAAGTACAACAGAAACTTCAGAAAAGGCGGAAATAATACAAGAAAAGTTCCGTTATACTGGCAATGCTGCCTGATTGTGACTCAATTCCCTGAAGAAGTGTGGTCGTGAATAATTTTCCACCCCTGCGGCGTTTTACGGAACGTCAAGGTAAAAAGCCCATGCGGGCGGTCTTTTTCGGTTTTGTCTTGTTCACGCATGAGTTCCCATTTTCCAAAGACTACAACAGCGTCGGCGGAAAGTACGGTTGTTTCAAGATTGGAGAATGTGAGCTTGCCCATAGCTGCTTTATCGGGATAGCCTTTGCGGTACCGTTCCAGCGTTGTTTTCCAACCGTATTTGACGCTCCCACCAGAGGCAAAGCGCAAGGAATCCGACTGCCAATAGCCTTGCATAAATTCTTCGATGTTGCCCGCATTCCAAGACTGCACCTGCGCATCCAGCAGGGCACGGACAGCTTTTTCGGGAGAACCTTGCGCCGAAAGACTTATAGGAACAATTGTGTATGCCACTGCTAGAAGAAGAAGTATTTGTGCGGTTTTCATCTGAATTTGATGGTATATGAAGAAAAATTTCGAGCCAATAAAAAAATTGAAGAGCGCTTTCAAACCTCAGCTTTCGTGCTGATGAGGCTCTCCATTGAGTCCACCGTGCGCAGGACGAAGCGGTACTTCCAACGATTTTGCAAAAATGGAGTCCAACTGCCCCATCGGGAGATGATGTACAGACTGAACAATATGCTCCTGCCAAGCACTGGCCGCTTCGCGGAAATCATCTTTTTCAAAACGATGTTCCACCATGTCGCTTGTATTGAAGCGGTAGAGGACGACATCTATCGGATAAGAAACATCTGTCGCGCTTTGGAACGTAGCATCAAATGCCAAAAAGCCAACCTTGAGCGCAAAGTCCATCGGCGCTCCGTAGTGCAAAGCGCGGTCAAGAATAGGCTTCCCATACCGCGCAGAACCAATAATATGATAGGGCGTGCCTTCCGCAATTTCCACCCAATTTCCTTCGGGATAGAGCAAAAATAATTTGTGTTCATTGTCGCGTTCTAACTGCCCGCCAATCAGCGCATGGATATTGAAATCCAGCCCACTTTTTTTGAGCGCATCTCCATCTTCAGCAGCAACGCGGCGTATTTGCTTGCCGAATTCGTTCACCGCTTGGTAGAGTTTATCAAAACGATTATCACTGTCCTCAAGTACCTCGCTGAAATACGTCAGCGCTTTGTCGCGCACCGAGCGTAAGCCGGAGGTCATCAAAAACATCGGAAATCGCCCGTAGTGATGCAAGGTTACTTTTTTGACCGTGATGCACTCTGCCCCAGTAGTGATGCGGGTATCGGCTATTCCTATCAAGCCGTCTTTTACTTTCATGCCAAGACAAAACGTCATAATACATCGAAGAGTAGTGATGGGAACATAATTCTTACAAAAATCTTTGGGAAGCCCTTCAAACCTCGCAAGGTATCCCTTTCTACGGATGAAGAGCTTGCTCGAAAAGGTCAACAATTGCTTGGCGCTTCACGCTATCAATCACACCCTGAGTACAGGCAAATTCTGCCGTTGCAATGCCAATCAAGCAATAGGGGCGAAGAATTTCCATCGGATTCGGTAGCAAGCGAAAATTATTGATGTGCTCACGAAGCGTTTCCACATCACCCCGCGAGATTGGTCCTGTGAGCGGAAATTTGCCCGTACCGAGTTGCTTCAACCCCGTGATGGCATTATCGAGAGCACGGCGGAGAATTTGGGGCAAAAACTCTTGTGGGTCAATACCCGCCTGCTCTGCGCTCAAAGCAGCAAAACCGATAATAGCATTCAAATAATTTGCCGAGAAGACCGCAGAGGCGTGATAGAGAGGCTTATGGGCAAGCGTTTCTTCGGAAAGGGGTACGAGTTTACCACCCAGCGTATAGACCAAATCAAGTGCAAATTGTTCGGCAATAGTCCGAAATGGCTCTACGGAAGGGTACTCCACCCCCCAGGGAATATCTTTGAAGTTTTTTGCTGTGGCGATGGCAAAGGTTTGGTAAGGATGAAGGCTCATGGTGATTGCGCCTTGTTCTTCGCAGGCTATCAATGCGTCGCGCCTTTTTACGCCCGAACAGTGCATCACCACCAAATCGTTCAAGCGACTGCCAAAATGCGCCGCAAGCTGGGCAGAGACTTCTTCAATGGCATTATCGGCTACGGCAAGAATAATACACGAAGCAGGCTGCTGAATGGAGCCAACCGAGGGATACATTGGCAGTGAGACGGGCAGTTGAAATTTTGCTGCGTTGCGCTGCTCAAGGCTGCGGTTCATTGTCCATGCCAAGCGCCCCTGAGTAGATAAGCCGACAGCAATAGATAGTCCTAATTTACCAAGTCCAATAATGCCAAAAGTTTGCATAATAAAAGTGAGAGAATGAGAGAATACTTCTTTGAGAGGGGTTTTGCCAACGAGTTGCTCGGCTTATTTTTTATGTGCGGTGGGTCTAACAACAAGTTCTTTGTAAGTACTGACTGAATCTTGCTCGCGGGTAAAAACAGCATCGGTCAATATACCAAGAACAATCTCTGCGGTCGTATAGACACGGCAGCCCGCAAGAACGTGTCCGCCAATTGTTGTGCCTTCACCGTTTGAGAGTGCAATATGCAAATGTGAACCGTCCTGACCAAATGTTCCCGTGAGCGAAACAATTTCTAATGGACCGCCAAGCACTGTATCCTTTGGCTTATTTGCAAAGCGCACGACGGCTTCTCGCAAACTCCCCACACACGTTAGCACCGCTGCCGCGTTGATATGTCGCTCTTTCACGATTCGCTCCAATTCTTCCTTTATGTCCATGCCCGGGGACAGCCGCAGGGCAAGCGTTTGCAAGGATGACTCCACGAAGCGCACAGATACTTGCTTTGTCATGGGTACGGCTACGCTGTCGGTCGTAGTTTCGCTATGCGCTTGAGCAAACGAGGGAATCATTGTGGCAAGAAATAAAATGAGAAAAGTAATAGCGTACTTCCAAGCGTGTTTCCACGAACGCATAAATGCTCACTTTCGAGTAAATGTGTTGCCGCACTTTCATTGCAGCAAGATGTGGAGATTTTTCAGGCGCTTCGCAGTACGCAATTTTTCACGAAAAAGAAAAAACCACGAAAGCCGCATGATTGCTACTTCCGTGGAGTATGATTGTTTTTTCTATCTGTGGTCAAATGTCCAAGTTCTTCACATACTGCGCATTACGCTCAATAAATTCGCGGCGCGGCTCGACTTGATCGCCCATGAGCGTCTCAAAAAGTTTGCTTGCAGCAGCAGCACTCTCGATTGAAACCTGAAGAATGGTGCGGGTTTCGGTGTTCATGGTTGTTTGCCAAAGCTGCTCAGGATTCATCTCGCCCAAGCCTTTGAAGCGCGAAATGAGAATTCCTGAGGTGTTACCATTGGCAGCTGCGACTTCTTCACCCGAAATAATTTCCACATTCGCACCGGACTCTTTCTTAATGCGGCTTATTACCTCATCGCGCTCGGCATCGTTGTAGGCATAAAATTCTTTTTTGCCTTTCTTGAGTTTGTAAAGCGGTGGCTGTGCGATATAGATTTTACCGGCTTCGATAAGCGGATGCATATAGTTGAAAAAGAACGTCAGGAGCAGCGTCCGAATGTGCGAACCGTCCACGTCAGCATCCGCCATCAGAATCACTTTGCCGTAACGCAATTTTGCAATATCAAAATCCTCGCCGAAGCCCACGCCAAGCGCGGTGAAGATACAGCGAATCTCCTCATTTTCCAGCACTTTCGGCAGACGCGCTTTCTGGACGTTGAGCACTTTACCACGAAGCGGCAAGATAGCCTGAAAGCGGCGGTCGCGTCCTTGCTTTGCCGAACCACCTGCCGAATCACCTTCCACAATGAAGATTTCACAATCCTCCGGCGTACTAATGGAGCAATCCGCGAGTTTGCCCGGCAGAGCGCTTGACTCCAATGCGCTTTTGCGGCGCACCATTTCACGCGACTTCCGTGCAGCAATTCGCGCTTCGGCAGCCAGAATTGCTTTATCAATAATCTTCTTGCCGACAGACGGATTTTGCTCTAAAAATGCATTCAGCTGGTCGTTCACGATAGAACGAACGGCGCTTTCGGTCTCGCCGTTGCCCAGCTTGGTTTTGGTTTGTCCCTCGAATTGCGGCTCGCCGACTTTAACTGAAATGGCTGCGGTCAACCCCTCACG
Source organism: Ignavibacteria bacterium (assembly GCA_014654705.1). Classification (GTDB taxonomy): domain Bacteria; phylum Bacteroidota; class Ignavibacteria; order Kapaibacteriales; family UBA4661; genus PH2015. Next base: position 195,648 of record JACVZY010000051.1, on the reverse strand, counting down.
AAAATCCTCGCCCGTGAGCTGGATTTTATCCCCCTTAACGAGATTATTTTTGGTAGCATATGCATTCAACGTCCGTGTGAGCGCTGAACGAAAGCCGGAAACGTGCGTACCGCCTTCGATAGTGTTGATGTTGTTCACGTAGGACAGCACGGTTTCGTTATAGCTATTGTTGTACTGGAAGCATACGTCCACCGGCGTTTCCGAGCCATCTTCTGCTTTGAAAACTGACGAAACCATAATGGGTTTCATCAGCGCAATTTTGCCTTCGTCCACGTAGGTAACAAAATCCACCAAGCCGCCCGGATAGTGATAAACATCGTCGCGTCCATCGCGCTCATCGCGCAGACGAATGACGATTTGCGGATTCAAAAACGCCAATTCGCGCAAGCGGTCGGCAACGCGGTCGCTTTTGAACTCAACCGTTTTGAAAATTTCCGCATCGGGGGTAAAACGAATCATCGTGCCGGTTGATTTTGCTTCGCCGATTTCGCGCACATCACCTTGTGGAATGCCTTGCGAATAATCTTGGCGGAAGACTTTCCCATCGCGGCGAATTTCAGCATAGAGCGCACTGGAAAGCGCATTCACACACGACACGCCCACACCGTGCAGACCGCCCGAAACCTTGTAGGCGTTTTTCTCAAATTTTCCGCCAGCGTGAAGCGTACACATGACGACTTCAAGCGTCGAGATTTTCTTGACAGGGTGCGGACCAACCGGGATACCACGTCCATCGTCCTGCACCGAACAAGAGCCATCGGTGTGTAGAGAAATGGTGATATTACGCGCATAGCCAGCAAGCGCCTCGTCAATGGAGTTGTCCACCACTTCGTTAATAAGGTGATGCAGACCGCGCTCGCTGATGTCGCCGATGTACATTGCAGGGCGCTTACGGACTGCCTCTAAGCCTTCGAGGACTTTAATGGTGTCTTCGTTATAGCCGCCGTTGCCGTTTGCCTGTGCCGCTGTTTCGAGAGGCATTTCGAGGAGTTCTGTTTCTTGAGCCATAGTATTGAAATGAAAAAGAAAAAATGAGGTTCTTAAAATTAGCTGAAGACTTTAGTGTTTTTTGCGTGGGAAAACGAGTAGTGCGTCGCTGACGGTACGCTCTCCGGCAGTATCAGACGGCTTATTGACGATTTTTCCGCCCACGACCATTGTTGTCGAACCGCCGCCGTCAAGATTTACGGCATCGGTTGCGCCGTACTCCACAAGCATTTGTGCAAGTTCTTCGAGCGTCATACCTGCGCTTACACCGATTTGCCGACCGTCCACCGTAGCAAGCAGCATGCGCCCGTCGCGGAGTTTTGCGATTGCGGTGCGGGGATGTCGTCCGAGGGCAAAATCTTCTGCTGCGCCTTCGCGCTGCCATGTAAGCGCTATTTTTCCGCCCTCAAGAAGCTGCGACACACCGCCAACGATGTCTTCCGCCGCCCGAAAGCCTCCGGCGCTTTCACTTTTGAGCGGTTCTATTTGCATCGTCGTGGCTGCTTTCATGCCGACGCGCACGTTGGCGAGCGCCCATTCACGTGCCGCACCGGAGCATGACAAAACAAGACCGTCGGGCGGGATGAACGTACTACCAATACTATCGTGCAGACTTGTCACCAAGCCGTTCTGAACGACAATCTCTATCCCGCCTGTGGTCGTAAGCGTTGTACGATGAAATTCGGGCGTAAACAGCACCATTTCGTTTACTTCGCGCTGACGATTTATTCCGGCAAGTGGATACGCAGGGTTGTTACCAAAACGGAGTGTTCCTATCTGAGCTTCGCCTTTCCATTTCAAGTGTCCAAAGACAAGATCGCTTTTGTCGTCACGGTTGATAATACCGCAGGCAACACGCTCTTTATGTGGTTCGCTGAGTAGTTTGCCGTCAATTTGCAATACGCCCGCCGCATCGCCCGCAAAGATACTACCGATACGAAAAAAGCCTGCGTTAGTGGCAGCAAGAGCATTGTAGCGTTTTGCCAGTGAACTTGTCGTTTCTACGCCGATAGCAGCGTCCATACTGTGAACAAGCTGCAATGCGGCTTTCGTGCCATCTATCCGCAGCAAATTAACCACACATGGCAAAGGTGCAGTAGTATCGTAAGAACGTACTTGCCGCGTCAACTGAGCGTACTCAACCCCGTCGGACAGAATACGAAAATCCTGAGCCCGAAGTGTGTAGCTGCTAAGAACGCAAAACCAAAGAAGCGCGAAAGCGTGATGTTTCAAAAAATTCATTATTTCAAAGGTTTATGCGCAATGTAAGGATGAGCTGGGTTCACGGTAAGTTTTTGCTCTTTTGGGTTAATTACCACATCCATATCCTCCCCAATGGAATTGCGCCCAAAAGCACTTCAGAATTACCCGGAAGAACCATTGCGCGGCAGGTAGTAGCGCGGTTGGCGAATTTGACCGTGACAGGACCAACAATATCCAACTGCAACTGTGAACTGTCAGCAAGTTCTGCCGTTTGCGTGTCAAGTGTTATCAAATCAAGCTGTGTTCGTATCGTTTCGTTGATAGCCAGCATATATGCACCACTATCCACAAGTGCTGTAACGGCAATCTTTTTGATGTCGTCTTCTTTCATAAACCCGCGACGATGCAATGCTTCATCGTCGCTGTTAATAATTTCAATATCAGCATATACTAAACCCATACTTCACCTCAAATTGGAACAAAGAAAAACTCTTTACTTAAAAACAATATCTTTCACTACCTCGCTGCCCACCCGCTCATTGAGGCGCATAATCACTTCTGCTTTGCGCATTTGCAATTCCGTTCGCCAGACGGGGGAGGAGCAGTGTACCATGAGTTTGCCGTATTCAATACGCATAATCACGCATGATTTCGCTGCTTTTTCGCCAACCACGTCTTGCCAATACTCCATCACCGAGACTTCGAGGAGCTTTTTATCCAAGCCCGACTTTGCTGCCATTTTTTGGAGTAAGACGGCAAGCGGGGTTGCGGAATCATTTTCCATGGCGTGCGAGAATTAGTCGGTTTGCTGCTTTGGATTTGAAGAGTGCATCTTTAGTACAATCGTGCTACTTCTCCGGCGTGTACGCTGAAGAGCGCATGAGTGTTTGTTCCGAATGATGCGACGTAATCGTGATAGATTCGTTCATCGGTCGTGGTCAGAAGTGTTTGTGCACCGGACTCAAGCAAGGCAAAAACGTTTGTAGCCCGCTTTGCATCCAGTTCGCTAAAAATATCATCTAAAAGAACAATCGGTGTTTCTTGCCGAAGGTCGCGCAAATACTCGAATTCAGCTGTCTTGAGTGCAATAAGCAAGGTTTTATGCTGCCCTTGCGATGCACACTCCTTCGCCACACCGCCGCCGACGCGAAATACAATCTCGTCTTTTTGCGGTCCGGCAAGCGTTGTGCCGCGCCGCCGCTCGTCGAATTTCTGCTTGTCAAATACTTGAGCAAACGCTGTGCGAACCGCTTCTACGCTTGGCTTTGAATCGAACAGTTCTCGTGGAAGGCTGTCCGGCTCATATTCCATCGTAATTTCTTCGGCATTGTGAGCAATCTCAGCGTAAACGCGCCGCGTGTAGTCGGAAAATTCCTGCAAAAACTCCCAGCGCCGGACAACGATTTCAGCACTTGTTTGGATGAATTGCTCCGTCCATGTCTCCAGAAGTGCTGTATCTATGGATTGTCCCAACTTTGCGCCGTGAAGAATTGCATTGCGCTGCTTGAGCGTACGCTTCATCGTGAGCATATTCGCCATATAGAGCTTGCTGGCTTGCGAAAGAATGCCATTCATAAAACGGCGTCTGTCGTCCGGTGCGCCTGCCGTTATCGCCTTGAAGTCCGGCGAAAGCACCACAATTGGCATTTCACCAATAATGTCTTGTGGCGTGAGTCGCTTTCCCAACGAGGATGCAATCTGCTTCCGCTCATGCAAACCGATTTTTACACCAACTTTGTACGGCGTGGCAAGATCGGTGTAGGACGCTGTTGACACTGCCGCCGATTCCGCACCACGCCGAAGCAAGGCACTATCGGGGCAAGCGACAAAACTTTGCGAAAGCGCACAAAGCGAAACCGCCTCCAGAAGCGACGTTTTTCCATGCCCATTCAAACCGCAAAGAACATTCACACCCTGCACAAAATCACAGTGCGTGTGCAGATGATTCCGAATATTTTCAACCGTCAGCGAAGCCAAACGCATATGCAAGAGAGTTACGAATTGCGAAGTAGAAATTACGAGGATGATAGAAACGAAAAGCGCTTTCTATCTCAACGCCCGTCATTCGTAATTCCTAATTCGTAATTAAAATTTAGAGTCGTACCGGCATTACCAGCATCAGTACATCGTCGCCTTCTACATCGTCCCGGAGCGGCTTCATGAGCGCTGCACGATTGGGGTTAGAGAACGTCAGCACCGTTGCACTGATACCATCGTCGGCAAGGTGAGCAAGCGCCTCTTCGATATAGCGATGATTGAAGCCGATTTCAAATGCCTCGCCCGCATAGTCGCAGGTAATTTCTTCCTGTGCTTTATTGCCGGTTTCTTGGTCTTCAGCAATGACGGTAATTTTATTTGTACTCAGCGCAAGGCGTACTTGCTTGGTGTTCGTGTTGGAAAAGAGTGCGGCACGTTTGACCGATGCAATCAGTTCCGATGTGCCGACCCGTGCAAATTTGTCGTTGCCTTGCGGAATGACGCTTTCATATGGCGGAAAACGCTCGTCAATAATTCGTGTGATAATCGTCGCATTGCCGGTGGTGAATTTTGCGTGTGTATCGCTTACAAGCATCACAAGATCGCCCTCAATGCGCTTCAGGAGGTCAATCGCACGCACAGGAATAATCACATCCGTCTTTTTATCTGCTAGGAGCGCACCATTGCTGGACGCCAAGACTACTTTCACAAGACGATAGCCGTCGGTCGTTACAACGTTGATACGCGTGGTGTCACATTCAAAGAGCATACCCGTCATGGCAGGACGATACTCGTCTCTGGAAGCGGCAAAGGAAGCCACTCGCGCAATGCGCATTGCGTCTGCGCCAGGAATTTGAATCGTTGTACCCGTCGAAAAATCAGGCACTGACGGAAATTCATTTGCATCCAAGCCGTGCAGCACGTATTCGCCGAAGTCTGTTTTGAGCGTAATTTTGAATGATTTGCCTTCTGCACTCACGCTGATACGACCAGCATTGCCAAGCGCTTTCACAATATCCGACAGCTTTCGCGCCGGAATAAGAACCTCGCCGTTGCTTGTACCGTCAACGGTCAGTGTGGCGATAATCGTTAGCTCTTGGTCCGTAGCGGTAATCTGCAAAGTCGAACCATCCAAACGAAAGTAAAAATTCTCCAGCACCGGCAGTGTGGATTTCGGCGGAACGGCTTGTAAAGCGGATTGCAGGACTTTTTGGAGGTCTGGCAGAGCGACGGTAAATTTCATACGGGCTTTCCTAAGCAAAAAATGAAATGTTGGAAGAATTGTGATATTTGCGTAAGTTCTGACGCTTTTTTGCACGTGCTTTTGTGCAAATGGTGTACACTGTTGTTGGGATGGTTTAGTCCCTTAGACGCAACAGAAATGAGGACACACTAAACTTACAATTTACGAAAAAGTCAAGACATACACTATGATTACTCGCTATGGTTACGATAACTTCCTTGCTCTCATCGCAGGTGGCTTTGCACTGATGACTTTTGGTTTATGGTCAGATATCCCCGTTTTGAAATGGCTACTTATTGCCTTTGGCGGTCTTGTTTGCTTCTTTGCGCTGTGGTTTTTTCGTAATCCTACACGCACCGTGCCTCAGGAGGCACTCAGCGACGATGCAGTGGTAATAGCACCCGCAGATGGGAAAGTCGTGCAGATTATCACACTGGAAGAACCGCGCCTTATCAAAGGAAAGGCAGAGCGCATCAGCATCTTCCTGTCTCCTCTGGATGTCCACGTCAATCGGGTTCCGGCAAATGGAGAAATTGTTTTTTCTGAGTACAGACGTGGAAAATTTCTCGTTGCAATGGATCATCGCGCCTCGGAGGAAAATGAACAAACAATTATCGGACTCAAAAACAATAAAGGCGTGCTCATTTTCAAGCAAATGACCGGAGCGCTGGCACGGCGCATTGTGAACGAAGCAAAGCCGGGCGACCGCTTCAAAGCAGGCGATGAGTTCGGTATGATGAAGTTCGGCTCACGTATGGACGTAATTGTACCGGAAGGCACACACATACTGGTGCGCGAAGGTGAGCGCGTCGTGGGCGGAGAGACCGTTTTATGCCGCTTGCAGTAGTATTTTTTCGACTAACCTTCCCCATTTTTTTAACGGTACCATGATTGAAATTCGCGGTCTTCGCAAAGCATTTGGCGCAAAGCAGGTTCTGAACGGAATTGACCTCACTATCCAACCCGGCGAAACAATGTGCGTCATTGGGCGCTCCGGCTGTGGGAAAAGCGTTCTTCTGAAACATATAGTCGGTCTATTAGAGCCGGACGACGGCACAGTCTTCGTTGATGGGAAAGAAGTACAGACCCTGCACGGTAAAGATTTATTTGAGCTTAGGCGCAGCATTGGCTATGTATTCCAAGGCGCAGCACTTTTTGATTCGATGAGCGTATGGGACAATGTTGTACTGAGCCTTTATGAGCATGGAGAGCGCCGCGTGGACGTTCTAGACGCAGAAGCACGGCGTGTTCTTGCGGCAGTGGGATTACTGCCGGACATAGCAACGGTAACAACGGCTGAGTTTGAGAAGGAGTACACGCTATTGCGCGATAAGAAGCCATCCGACCTTTCCGGTGGTATGCGCAAGCGTGTCGGCGTGGCGCGGGCGCTTGTGGGCAGCCCTCAATATATCCTCTACGATGAGCCAACAACTGGGCTTGACCCCATCACATCCGAACAGATAGACAATCTCATCCTTGAGCTTTCACAAAAACTTTCGGTTACCTCTATTGTTATCACCCACGATATGTTCTCGGTCTATAAAGTTGCTAAAAACGTTGCGCTTTTGGAACAAGGTGTTGTTCGCTTTTTCGGCACCCCCAATGAGCTTCGCGTAAGCGATGACAAAGTGATAAAGGAATTTATTGAGCGATATGAGTGAGACGCTTACCGAAGACAATCATTACGAAGATTCCATCTTGCCAACGAAAAGTTAGCTTTAGGTATAGATTTTTGCCGCGGAGTAGGCAAAATGTAGCAGCTTACATGGATTTTTGAAAAACAGAATATTGTATGGGTGCAAAGCTCTTCAATGCCTATCCAAACTGTAATTCAGCTTATTCTCCAAGCACCACCACTTGCACGGTCTGCCAAATAGTGCGAAACTTCACCTCCAAAAGAACAGCCTACAATCAATCTGTCAAGCAAAGTCTCCGCATTACTTTTCCTCATCAAATGATAATCACTTGCGTTTGTAGGAACTTCCCACATTGCGCCTATAATTCGGCATTGAACAAAAAAACGATATTATTTGTACAATGTCGCACAAATAAAAACGTTTATAGCACAAGTGCTTTGTAACGAAGTTCTATGGTATCAGCTTCTTTAGAAAAGAAAATTTTCACCACCTACTTTATCAAGTCTATGTCTCAAAATTTTTCCATGACATATTTGAAACGAAGTCTTGCTTTTGCGAGTCTTTTCTTGCTATGTGCTATTCGACTATTCGCTCAAAATGCCGTTATTTCAGGCTCCGTGAACGAATCTGCCTCCGGCGAAGTTGTTATTGGAGTAAATGTTATTCTTTCCAAAGAGGAGAAGATAACTGCCGCCTCGACCGTACGCGGCGCACGGACGAATAAATTTGGGTTCTATTCCCTGCCCAACATTGCCCCCGGAACATACTTCCTCGAAGTGCGCGGAATCGGCTACAAAACCTACAAAAAGCAAGTAACGATTGCAAAGCCCGATGAAAGCATTCGGCTGAATATAGGGCTAACTGTGCAAAGCGCAAAATCGGGCGAAGTAACCGTAAGTGCAGAGCGTCAGGAAATCAATTCTACGAAAACAATTAGCACCGTAGCGATCTCGAGCGATTTTATCAAAAAGATGCCCGCTATTTTGGGTGAAGCAGACGTGTTCCGAACACTCCAGTTTTTGCCTGGCATTAAAGCAGGAAACGAGCTTTCAAGCGGTTTGTATGTTCGCGGAGGGTCGCCCGACCAGAATTTAATTTTGCTCGATGGCGTTACGGTGTACAACCCCTCCCACCTCTTCGGTTTTTTTAGCACCTTCAATGCCGACGCGATTCAAGACGTGCGGGTGATTAAGGGCGCATTCCCGGCGGAGTACGGAAGCCGACTTTCAAGCGTTGTGGATATGACGATGCGCGAAGGAACAAAGGAGAAATTTTCGGGAACAGGAAATGTCAGCCTGATTGCCGCACGCCTAACGGTCGAGGGTCCGATTACGGAAGATGTGACCTTTATGGTGTCCGGGCGGCGTACATATTTCGACCTTCCGCTTGCTGTTGCGAATCTCGTGAACCCACCTGGAGCCGGTGCGCCCGGCTTTGGATATTATTTTTATGATTTGAACGCAAAGTTGAACTATAAAATCTCAGACAACGACCGCTTATTTTTAAGCGGATATTTCGGACGCGACGACCTTACGCTCGGCATCGGTGCAGACGCGAGCTTCGGCATTAACTGGGGAAATGCGACGGGAAATCTGCGCTGGACGCACATCGTCTCGCCGTCGCTCTTTACTAATTTTTCCGCCATTTTTACTGATTACGCCTACCGCCAAGATATTGACTTTGGCAATGATTTCGCGTTCAACACCTTTTCCAACGTGCGCGATTTCACCGTGCGAGGCGAAGCGCAGTGGTTTCCCGCTCCTGAGCATACCATCAAAACCGGCATTGAAGGCACATTTCACCGCTTTCAAACGGCTCTCGGCACATCGGGAACATCTGCTTTTGAGCAATTTTTGCGCAATAGCGGAAATGCTGCCGTACAAGAATCTATCGAAGGCGGCGCATATATTCAGGACGAATGGCAAATTTCACCGATTCTCTCCACAAATCTTGGCTTCAGACTATCCTATTTCTCGCGCGGTAACCGATGGCTGCCTGAACCACGTGCTTCGGTAAGCCTTCAAGTAGCGGAAGACGTTGCCGTCAAAGGTGCATTTGCAGTGGCGAACCAGTTTTTACATTTGCTTGTGCTCAATGGGTTTTCGCTCCCGAATGACACGTGGTTTCCTGCCACAGAAACGATTAACCCCGCCAGTGGTGTCCAGTACGTTCTTGGCGTGGAAACGCAATTATTCGACAAAGAATATCTTTTCAGCGTCGAAGGCTATTACAAGTCACTGCGAAACCTCCTCGAATTTCGTGACGACGTACAACTTACCGCCATCGGCGCACCAAGAGAAGACCAACTTACTTCCGGCAACGGGCAGGCTTACGGCGTAGAATTGTTCTTGAATAAACGAATGGGTGCTCTGACGGGCTGGATTGGCTACACGCTCTCGTGGACAGAACGCACATTCGCCGATCTCAATGGTGGAAAAATGTTCTATCCGCGCTACGACCGCCGCCACGATATTTCGATTGTAGCGCAATACCAGTTAAACGATTCGTGGGACTTTGGAGCAACATGGACATTTGCTACGGGACAAGCATTTACAATGCCCGCCGCACAATTTGATTTCTCCGGCGTTGGCAGTACGCCCACGAGCGGCTTTCGTACGCCACGCACACTCTACACCGAGCGGAATGGTTTTCGTCTGCCGGATTATCACCGACTGGACGTGAGCGCCACGTACAAATGGACGGGTTTCGGGCTGCCGTGGAATCTCACTCTCAGCGTGTACAATGCCTATAACCGTCAGAACCCCTTCACATGGTTTGTCAATTACGGTTCTACCGCCGAAACGAGACTTATTCCTGACGCAACGCGACCTTCTATTCCCAGAGTCCAGCAAATCACGGTCTTTGGTATTTTGCCGAATATCAGTATTGGCGTTCGGTTCTAGCTGTAGCTGCATTTCACTGATTGTTCATTTGTCACACCTTACTTTTACTTCATGAAACGCATTAGTTTTCTTCTCATAACGTCGCTTACAATCGCACTTCTTATTCATTCCTGCACCAGCACCGTTACCGATATTCAGCTTACCAGCACTGAGCGTATCGTTGTTTCGGGTTTGCTCGTCTCCGGTTCTCCCGTGCGAAATATTCAGATTTCGCGCACCCTTCCGCCATTGGATACCTTCACGGTGGATAGAGTTTTTGTGGGCGATGCCAAAGCAAGTATTATCGTTGATGGGCAAACATTTGCTCTGAATCTCCAAGCCCCAACGCCCGGCGATACGCTTCCCAATGGCAAGCCCGCACCCCGTAGGAGTTTCTACGAAGCGCCGGGGCTTATCGTGCAATCAGGAAAAACGTATGCTCTACGCATAGAATGGCAAGGCAAAGTGGCAACGGCTGAAACAGTCGTACCCGCTGCTCCCTCTATTGAACAGCCTCGCTTGACATTCTCCCGCACAAGTGAATTTACAACCAATGCGAATATCTTTCTCACCGGCGACACAACAAGACTGCTGCCCCAAAACGGTATGATTGCTGTCGTTCCGGCGACAACAGCCGTTGTAACGCTGAACGTGCGCTCTCGCGTAACGGAGATGTACCGCGTTTCCTCCTTGATTGTCCGTGATTCTCAATCCCGCGATTCTTTAGGCGGAGAAACGTCTCTCGGTGTTCAAAATGCACAAAGTGGCGCGAGTGCCAGCAGTGGCACGGTAACGCTTCGGCAGACACTTTCCCTCATCAGGCGTTTCCCGCCCGCAAACTTTATTCTTCCGGCACGTATTTATCCGCCCACAGCTTCAATTTCGCTCGTTGTGCAGGCGGCAGATTCTGCATATTACGACTATGTGGTCAGTAATGCCCGTGCGAACTCCGGTAATAATCCAATCGGCTCGGAAGGCATCAATCCTCGCTGGAATGTCAAAGGAGACGGCATAGGAATTTTTATAGGCACAGCCGAAACACGCCTGACTGTGCGACCGTAAAGTATCACAGAAGAGTTAGCAAAATCATAGCACAACGGCTTTGGGAAGCACTTCCCAAAGCCGTTTTTTTATTATGTACCTTGTCAATACGGTAACAGCCGTTGAACGGGCAGCTTGCCGATTTTCACAATTCCCAACTCATCAGAAGCCGAAAAGAGAATGTTATTTTCGGCATCCACCGCCGGAATAAGACACAACGGCGGCGCATCGCTCATGGAAACAACTTGCTGAAAAACACCACTTTTACTCATAAAGTAAGCGCCAATGGCTTCACCCTTTGTGCCGACAAAAACGATGTTTTGCTGGCTTATCATCGGAGCACCCATCACAGCGAGGTCATAGCTCAAGCGCCAGCGCTCTTTACCATTAGCATCCAAGCCCAGGACAAGCGAAAGCGGCTCGCCCATACCCATCCGATAGCCCGCTACCACAAGCAATGGCGAACCCTCGTGTGTTCCCATTGCGATTCCCTGCGGTGTAAAGGTGAGCACTTTTTCCCAACGCTGATTACCACTTGCATCGAATGCCAACAGAACATCCTCCCGTGCAGTTTTTGTTTCTCGTATGCCGGAGATGAGAATTTGCCCCGCTTCCATAATTGGCATACGCAAAAGCCGCGTTGAGGAGATTCCTTTTGCCCATCGCCGCCCGCCATTGGGCGCGAGGCTCACAAGTGAGTCCGTTGCACCGGGTGTGTTCGCCGTCAGCGCAAGCGTGATATTGCCCGCTTCGTCAGCAGCAAACGCCCGCACAGGAGCCGTCGCAAAATCCTGCCTCCACGCAATAGCGCCGTCGAATGTGCATTTGATGAGTGTTCCGCGAATACCATCGGCGCTGAAGCCAACAAGAATACCATCGGCAAGCGGTAGTAAATCGCAAAAGAGTGTGAGGGGAACGGGCGTGAAGAAGGCTTGTTTCCAGCGTCGCTTACCATCTTTTGCGATGGCATACAACGCGCCGTCATTTGCCAGAACGTAGAAATTGTCTTCTTTGTCGCGGCAAGGCAGGGCAGCGGCAATCGCACGTTTACCGCTCACAGTCGCGTCAAATGGCGCTTTCCACTCCATTCTTCCGTTTGCGAAGCGCACGGCGTTACCGTCCAGAAGCGTGAGATAGCTTGCGATAAAGGAAATTGGAACGGGCGGCATATTTGCACCAATTTGCCCCTTTGCCGAATTGAGTGCCAGCGAGTCGTTTTTCTTCGGAAAATCGCTGATAACCATGGTGTTCGTGAACGAACCTCCATTTTCATAATTACCGGCACGACTCGCGCCCCCATAGAACGTGAACGCATCAGGCGGGCGCACCTGCTGACAAGCAGCAAAGAGACCTGCAAAGAGGCTGGCAAATAGCATTGCAACAGCAAGCGCTCTCGGCGCTGTACGACTATTGGACAAAGAAGGCATAGTAAAAGAGAGTTAAATGAAAGAGAGTGTTCAATTTTGTACGTTACATTCTAACGCGCTGTTCGCGGCGGAGAGTTTCAAGCGAATAAAACGTCCCTCGCCATGTAATACCGCCCTTTCGCGAAACGTACCACGCCGAACGCAGCATCAAAGCTATCACGAACGCAAAAGCAAGTGGCAGTCCCGCAAAGACCGATACTTCTACGGGCAAACCTTTACGCTTCCACGCTGCGACACTGAGAGGCAATGCAATATGCACACACACAAGCAGAAACACAAGTAGAACCTGTGCGCTTGACCACCACACCCAAAGTGCCACCACCCACGGCAGAAGCACCATTGCGGCTAGTTGCGACACTCGCCACACAATTCGTCGCCAGCGATAGTGCCCAAAGCCCGCAAAGAAATTCTTCTCAAAGCCCTGAGCAACAGCGCTCAAGGTCGGATACCATTCCAGATGAATCAGCCCCACGCCGTTTACACACCCACACCGTGCTCCCGAGCGCTTCATCATCATTCCCAAGCCAACATCGTCAAGAACTTCCATTTTGAGCCACGCAAAGCCCTCGGTTTTCAGAAAAACGCTTTTCCGCACGAGATTAAATGCGCCAATACCTACAAATGCTTTCATCTCATCAGATTTGCCCAGCTTTCGAATACGCATAGCAAAAAGGAAGAGTGAAGCAAAGCCTGCAATGACGAGCGAAATAAGCCACTGCTGCACGGCGCTTACCGACGAGGGCTTGCGAGTTTCAGGAGCCATTGCCAGATGGTCAAGATGATGCAGCTCGGCAAAAGCAATGGCGTAGGTGAGTGCCTCCGGCGCAAAGTGAATATCCGCATCGGTAAAAAGCAGAAAATCTCCTGTTGAGGCTTCGGAAGCCACGTGGAGCGCATGAACTTTACCCAGCCAACCAGCCGGCAGTGTGGTCACGTGCAATGGCTTGATGCGTTTGTCCTGAGCAGCAAGACGGTTAATGATTGCCCCGGTTTCGTCGGTGGAGCGGTCATTGACGATAATGATTTCGAGATTGGGGTAGGTCGTGCCGAGCAAGGATTGAAGAGCCTTTTCGATGGTATCGGCTTCATTACACGCAGCGATGATAACGCTAAGGCGTGGAAATGAAGTCATCGGGGGAAATACTTCGCTCACAAGCGGCTTCATCGCAAGCCCGTTCAAGCCAACAATGGCAAAAAAAATGAGCCAAACGGCACAGGCGCACAACACTATAAGCGTTGCTGCGTCTATCATGGAGAAAACATTCATTGGAAGCGAGTTGAGTGGTGAAAAAGGAAAATTTGCTATAAAGCGCAAAACCTTTGCGCAAATTTCTGAAAAAGCGCGTAACTTGCAAATCTATGAAGCATTCTGACCAATAACAATGCTACTTGAAAAGCAAACGAACATAAACGTCAACGATAATCCACTCTCTTTTATTTCAAATCCCGCATATTTACAAGGTTTATCATGAAAATTACCGTTATCGGCGCAGGAAACGTCGGCGCGACTGCCGCTCAAAAAATTGCATACGACGGACTCGCCCACGAAGTTGTTATCGTGGATGTGGTGGAAGATTTGCCGCAGGGCAAAGGCTTGGATATGTTTCAAGCTATGCCCGTAATTGGCTCAGATACTCGTGTGACAGGTACAAATTCCTACGATGCAACCGAGGGCTCTAACATCGTGATTATGACCGCAGGACTTGCCCGCAAGCCCGGCATGAGCCGCGACGATTTATTGTTCAAAAATTCGGAAATCGTGAAATCCTGCATTGAGCAAGCATATGCGAAATCGCCCAATGCGTTTTTTATCATCGTCTCCAATCCACTTGACGTAATGACATACGTCGCACTGAAAGCAACCGGACTTCCACGCCACAAGGTTCTTGGTATGGCGGGCGTACTGGATTCGGCTCGCTACCGCACGTTTATTGCGATGGAATTGGGCGTTTCTGTGGAAGACATTAACGCTTTCGTTCTGGGTGGTCACGGCGATACAATGGTTCCGCTTCCACGCTTTACCACTGTGGCGGGCGTACCGATTTCCGAACTGATGCCGCAAAACCGCATTGATGAAATCGTGAAGCGCACCGCCAACGGCGGCGCTGAAATCGTGGGCTTGCTCAAAACAGGCAGCGCATACTACGCACCATCGGCATCCGCCGTCGAGATGGCAGAATGTATCATCAAAGACAAACGCCGCATCTTGCCAAGCGCTGTCTGGCTGGAAGGTGAATACGGCTTGAAGGATGTCGTCTGTGGTGTACCGATTGTGATTGGCAAAAACGGTATGGAGCGCATTTTTGAAATCAAGCTCTCCGCCGATGAGCAAGCAGCATTGCAAAAATCTGCCGACGATGTGAAATCGAACATGGCGAAACTGACGAATGTCTAAGTAATCGAAGTCTCCAAGCCTTGCAAGAATGTACTCATTGTGCGCCTTGCAAGGCTTCTTTTCTCACTTTTCCCCTCCTCACTATGAAATTCTCCAGAATCCTTTGCGCGTGCGGTGCGCTTATCATTGCACTTGCGGCGTGTACGACACAGCCGAGCGGCGAAAAATTTGGCTTCAAAACAGGTGATTATACGGTGTATCAATCCGTGACCCTTGACAGCGCAAATAATGCAATCCGCGATAGCGTTTTCCGCGTTACCAGTACCGTCATTGCCACAGGTCAGTCTATTGGCGGACAAAATGATGCAGTTTTGGTAATTGACTCAACCTTCGCCGCAGGCTCAACCACGCGCTTGACAAGCCGTGATTCCAGCTACTTCCGAGTTAGCAATGATGAAATATATTGGTATTTCAACACAGGTGCTATTGCCCAATTCTTGGGCGGTTCGGGAAGTTTTAATCTGGCAGGCGTTAGCCTGAGCGGATTTCAGCCGCAATGGATAAAACTGGGCGATCTGAAAGATGCAGCGAGCGCTCAAGATTTCTCCACAACATCGTTCAGTGCAACAATAAATGTTCAACCTGTTGGTTCGATTGCTATTGCAGCGACTATCGGCGGTAAAGGTTTGGGCAAGACCAGTCTTTCGTTGAATAACACCACGTACAGTGTTCACCGTCAATCGCAGACTATCGGTCTCAAGCTGACTATTCCGCTTTTAGGTAATTTGACTATCCCCACAATTCAAGGCGAGTACGACTACGGCGTTCCTTCCGAAAGCGGTACCCCCCGCACACTTTTGCGCCGTCAGTTTAATACGGTTACTCTCAACGTTCCTATTATTGGCTCCACCGTGTTTAACGGTGAGCGACGGACATTGGTATCATTTACACCCGGCAAATAGATATTGAGCTTCGTTGAAATAGACCAAAGCCCGCTTGCAAAGACTACTTTGCAAGCGGGCTTTTTCATTTGCTCTTCGAGCTTTTCTCTCTTACCGAAACAACTGATAATTCAGTCCCAGCGAAACGTTCAGGATATTATATCCTTGGGTTGCCTGTCCTGCGCTGCCCCACTCAAGCCGCTCGTGGAAAAGAAACTGATAGCGCACATTCAGATCAATATCTAAATCTTCAAAAATTTCTACTTTTACGCCCACATTCGGTGTGACGAGGAGTGCAATATTGTTATCACTCCCTATTTCACGTTCTTTATTAAAAAAGCGATACCGATACCATGCCGCGCCTGTTTCTACACCGTAATAAGGACGGAATGGCGGTTCGGGCAGAAGGAGAAACTGAAAACACATTGAAAGCGGAAAGACAAGTAGTTCAAAATTTTCCCCCTGTTTGCGTGCAGCTTCGGAAGGGTTGAAGAACTGCATGGACAAAGAACCACCCAAAATAATCGGATTATTTTTGGGGAAATAATGAATGGCAAGTGAAGGTATCCAGTTCAATTGGTTGGTGTTGCCCGCGAGTCCGCGTTGTGCGATGGATACCCCCTGATAAATACCGGCGTGCCAATATTGCGCGGAGAGCTGCCATGGCGCAAGCGTCATCACCAAAACGACCACAAACGCAGGGAGAAACGCCGAGCGGAAGAGAGAGAGATATGAGGAAAGTATATTTTTCATTCGCCGAATTTACACAAACCGCCGTAGTTAGAGAAAAAAAAAGTTTGGCATACATTTTTAATAAGCACTTTAGCACTGGATAGGAATGAGGTATTTTCTTTGGGGGATGCTATTGTGAAGGCATCAAAGAAGTTTTGCACATTTCTATTTTCACGATGGATTTTCGTAGAAGAAACGGTATTTTACGAGCGTTCATCGTGCAGTTCTGTCATTATCGGTTATTCATCTCATAATCGCTGTTTTGCGAACTTTTTTGTATGAACAATTGAGGGTATATGCTCATAGGCTCGACCATTGCAACACTCTACTTCGACAGCTACCGCACATACTGTGCGCTGTTTGAGTCTCACGAAAGCGGGCTGGCGCTCACCTATCTGAACGCTACGTCGCAAACATTCGACTGGACGCGCCCGCTCACCGAAGCGCTGGACTCGCCCGCTATGCTCGAACTGGAAGAAATTCTACGTCCCATAGCCGGAAAAGTTCGTTCGCTTGGTATTGCTATGACGATGGAAAGCGTTTTGTCGCATCAAATTCCCTATTCCAACACGCTTACGACCGATGAACTCCGCCGTATTGTGCGGCTTGAAGCAAGCGAGCACTTGCCCACGTACGATCCATCGCAGTTTTTAGCAACAATTTACCCGTTGTATGGCTTCGCATCAAACCCTTTTACTGCCATGTCGGTCTTAGTATCACGCACTATCACGGGAGTCGCAGAACACGCCTCCACACTGCTGGGTGCGGATTTGCAACGGTTCGTCTCAGCGCAAACGTCGGCGCATACTGCTTTTGTTCATAGTTACCCCGAAGAGCGCTCCGTGACAGCGCTGTGCAGTGTTCAGCATGGGTTTATGGATGTTAGCATCGTTCGCAACAGTGTTCTTTTGCACACAGCCACAATTTCGCTTGAAGAAGCGCTCAGTCAAGCGTTGCGCAATGCTGCCGAAAAACCTGAACGCAGTACTAACACCGCCCCGAACGAGGTTCTTTCCGAAGATGAGGTATTGCTAGAAAACGCATTTGGTCATATCTGCAATGAAGTCCTTTCAGAGGCTTCAGAATCAGTTCAGTCGGCGATTGACAATGTATATTTTTTTGGTGCAGACCTCACCAAAGCTGCCTTCGACGAGGCTTCGACCATTTTGCAAATGCCCACAAAACGCCTCAATCCGCTTCGGCGCATGAGCACTACGCTTGACGCGCGTCTCCAAGAGTACGCATCACGTGTGGCGCATATTTTGGTACCAACCGTCGGCGCGGCTTTGCCCGAAATACACGCCGGAATTATTTTATCCTCCAATCTGCCCCCACAGCGTCAGCCGCAGCGCATGAGCGCTTGAAATAAAACAGAGATTAACCTCCAAAGAATCACAATTTTTGTCCAGTCACTCCTTATCCAGCCAAGACTATGCTTACACGCTTCTTCAAAAATTCGGTCGGGCTACGGATGATTATTATTGCCGTCCTGACATTGCTCATGCTCATTCCCGTCTCCTTTGTCGAAAGCCTTATCAATGAACGAGAAACAAGGCGTGCAGAGGCAATTACCGAAGTCAGTGCAAAATGGGGTGATAGCCAGACAATTACAGGACCTATCCTCGAAATTCCTTATAGAAACGTTGTCCGCCAAGAGCGTACGAATGACAAAGGTGTCGTATCGTCCTTTATGGAAGAAGTAACGGATTATATTCATATTCTACCCGAAAGTCTCGTTGTTACGACTGTCCTCACGCCAGAGGTGCGGTATCGCGGCATTTATCAAGTAATTTTGTACCGCTCCAAAATTGTCATCAAAGGTACATTTTTGATGAGTGGCATGACGGATATAAGCGTTGACCCCGACGCTATTTTATGGGACGAAGCAGCCGTATCACTGGGTATCAGCGACCTGAAGGGCATTAAGGAAAGTATAAACGTGAGCTACAACGGCAAAAAATATGCCGCCAATCCCGGACTTCTCTCCACCCAAGCATTGGAGCAGGGCATCACTTTTCGCCCTAAAATCGGCGATAAAGACAAAGCAGATTTTACCCTTGAACTTGACCTAAACGGCAGCACCACGCTTGCCTTCGCACCCGTTGGACGAGAAACAAACGTCAGCGTAGAAGCGGCATGGGGCAATCCCAGTTTTATCGGTGCCTACCTCCCCGAAAGCCGCGATGTAACGCCGCAGAAATTCACCGCCGCATGGAAAGTGTTGCATCTGAACCGCAACTATCCCCAAGTCTGGACGGGTAACGCTTACGTCATCAAAGAATCCACCTTCGGTGTGAAGCTCATTCCGGCAATTGACGAATACCAAAAAACGATGCGCACGGCGAAATACGCTATTATGTTCCTATCGCTGACTTTTTTGGCGTTTTTTATGGTAGAAGTGCTCACGCGGCGCGTGATTCACCCAATTCAGTACGTGCTTATCGGGCTTGCACTGGTGATTTTCTACACGCTCTTGCTTTCGCTCTCGGAACAGTTCAGTTTCAACAAAGCATATTGGACGACAAGCATAGCCACAATAGCGCTCATCACGCTGTACACACGCAGCGTACTGGCAAATAATCGCGCCACGTTGATTATTTTTGGGATATTAACAGTATTGTATGGATTTTTGTTTGTTATTTTGCAGTTGCAAGATTACGCCTTACTTTTGGGCAGTATTGGTCTATTTGTGATACTTGCGGTCGTGATGTATGTGACGCGCAAAATAGACTGGTTCGCTATTGCAAAAATGGATACAGAACCCGTCATTGACGAACAAACCCCAAACACGGAACAACCCTAATTATTGAAGCTGCTGAGGATTCCCATGATACATAAACAATTGTTGATCATTGCACTTGTAGTGACCGCTATTTCTAGTGTTACGACGTTGCCGCATACTGCGTTGGCGCAAGGCTCATCGCCGAAGTCTTCAAAAATACTAGACTCTGCGCAACTGGCTGCGCTTCCTATCTACAAGGCACTCGACAAGGCATTTGAGGACAGAGACCATGTTTTTCGTCTTGACCTTGACATTCACAAATTGAACGACCTTACGCCTAAAATTGCGGACTTGTATAATTTGCAAGAGTTGTATTTGAACCGTAATAATCTTCGTGGGCTGCCAACAAGCATCGGGAATTTGACGAATCTACAAACCTTCTACGCACGACGTAATCGCATTAGCAAGCTCCCTGCCGATATTGGGAAACTCACCAATATACGTCTTTTCGACGTTAGTGATAACGAATTAGAAGATATTCCCTCGCTCATTGGTAGCATGACCAACGTTCAAATTTTATATTTAAGCCGGAATTATCTGACCTATATTCCGCCCAGCATTGGCTGGCTGCGACATTTGCGAGAATTATACTTAGACAACAATCAAATCGAAACCCTGCCGCCCGAAGTCGGTAAACTTTCCAGCCTTATGATTCTTGATTTGACGGGTAATAACCTCACCACGCTTCCGCTTGGCATTGAGAATCTTGTCAATTTGCGCGAACTACGCCTCAGTGGAAATCTTTTTTCGGATGTAGAATTGCTGCGCATTAAAGAGCTTTTACCAAATGTAACCATCAAGTAAGAGCCAATTCAGCACTTACCACGAATTTCGCGAACCAATCTTCACTTCCCATTCGCGCTGCTGCCGCAAGAACACACTTGAATTGGACATTGCAGAAGAACGGGTAATTTGCAGCACTATGTTGCGGAAAAGCTCTTGGTCGAGAAAACTGCGGAAGGGAATATCAATCGAAAAACTCGTATTCGGCGTATTCGTGCCAAAATCATTCGCTACCTGCCAGAGAACCCCTAAATTACTGATTTCTCCTGTGAACTGCACTCGTGCTTGCGAAAGGTCGAGCGGTAAGCCGCCTGTCCGCCCGCCCCCAAAGGAAATATCGGCACTACGGACAACACCCGTGCCTTGCAGAAGGTCGGTCAAAAGACGCGAAGCAAGCGACGACGAATAGTTCTGCGTAACCCCGCCCAAGCCACTTCCAAGAGCAAATTCATCCTGCGTCCGTCCGAAGAGAAGGAGCATAATGGCATCGTTCTGAATTTTCGTTGAATCACCCACGCCAGGCACATTATCAACCAAATAATTCATTTTCAGCATCGGTGCTTTCTTTGTGCCAGTGATGCCAAGATTGACAATGTATTCGCTCGTGCCGTTGCGGTCAGTAATTGTGCGCTGTCCACGCAAAAGCGCGTTCAGATTCAACCGTGGATTGCTCATTGCACCCGTATTGAAGGCGAGTTTGCCGGAGGCTGTGAAGACGCGATAATACTTGTACGTGGAGCCATCGCGCAAAATCAAATCACCAAAAAGTTTGTGCTCGTCGGGTGCATCAGGCGTTTTGACGTAGCGGAGAGGCTGGTCGGTGTTCTCTTGTGCAAGATTGGCGACAAGCTGTTCAAACGGTCCCCAGTCCATTGTAACTGAAAAATTTCCTCGCAAATTCACATTCAGCGCATAATCAATCTTATCGGCGAAGCTAAGACGCGAGCGCTCTTCAGCAATACCACCGTTAGCCTGCATATTATTTTCTTGCTCGCTCTGCGCTCGCAGCTTTTCTGCCGAGACCACCTTGAGAGCGCTTACATTCGAGTCTGCCGGATGCGAGGTCGCATTTTCATTTTGCGCCTTAATAATTTCTTCCGTCGCTAATGTCGCCAGTTCAGCAGCGCTAAGACGTGTCGCGCCCTTCGTAGAGTCGGCGGATGACGTAGGTGGCATGAGTAGGGCGTACTCCTGCTGGTTGCAGTCGCGGGCACTGGTAGTCAGTCCGCCACGTTCTCTGGTCACCGTCTCAAAACAAAAAAGTTTGTTTTCCGTTTTCACACTTTTAATTTCAGGGAAGTTGATTTTTGCTTCCAGAATGTTCACATCACCACGCAAAAACGGCTGCTCCAGTGAGCCATAGAAATGAAGAGGTTTGTCGCCTGTGGACATAATAACATCACCAAAAAGCTGTGGATTGGGGATACGCGACGCATTGCCAAGCACAAACAATCCCTGCTGCGGTACGCGGGCGGTAATATCGAATCCTGTAATATCAAAACCGTTTACGGTGATAGTCCCATTCGCAAACGCCCTCCCGCGTGCGTAATCAAGCGGGTCGTTGGCAATAGTTGCGTTCTCGACCGTAACGGTGCGGTTCAGCAGGCTTGCTTTGCCTTCGATATAATACTTGAGATTAGTAGCCTCAAAAACAAATGACGCGCGTGGAATAACGGCATTTCCGCGATACATGATATTCTCCGGAGTGGTGCCGGTGATGGTGAAATGCGCGTCGGCATAACCTTGTAAATTTGTAATGCCCGGCACAAAAACGTCCACTGCGCCAAGCGGCATCTGCTCTGCATCAAAAAGAATTTCGATAGGCTTACCGCTCACAAGACGCTCGGCGGTATCGGTAAAACAGAGATTGAGCGGGAGTGATTTGGCGCGGATTTTCAGCGTATGCAGCGTGTCATTCATCAAAAGTGGATTCTGTATTTCCGCAGTTCCACGTACGGTGGAATCCTGATGAGTCGCCGAAATACCACACCGACCCAAATACGTACCGTTGTAAAACACATTGGAGGAGTTCAAAAGCAAGCTCAGTTGCGGGTTAGAAGGCAGTCCCGAAAGACGACATTCCATGCGCTCCAATGTGCCACGAAGCGGCTCGAGCGTAGGAATACGATTGGCAGGCGGAAAAAGACGGTTAATGTCTTGAAGCGGCATAGATTCTATGGTTAGAAGCGCATTAGAAAAATGATCAAACCACACTAAACCGCTCAAATATACGGTTTCAGCCTTCGGTCGGCGGAGTGTCATATTCTCCACGAGTAAGCCTTCTTTATTCAAAACGCTCGTAATTTTCCCAACGCTCGACCATTCCATATTGCTGCGATAGAGCATCCATGCGCTATCCAGAACAAATGCTGCGTCCTTAGTGTTCATGTCCAGTCGCGCTTTTGTGTAGAACACCAAAAGGCTATCGTCCCACACTGAATTCACATCAAAGGCGAATACATTATTTCGATAATCGGCTTCGGCTTTGGTGTGGCGGAACACAAAATCATTAAAACGAAAGACCGAATCCGACCGAATCCGAGCGGAAGCAGCTACAACATTGAGTGAATCACCATTAACAACGCTGTGGAAGGAGGCTTGTAGCCGTGTGTCGGCAAAATTGACCTGCGTAAATCCGTCGGTGTAGAAAAATTCATCAATTCTGGATGATGAATCCAGACGGAACGTGTAATCATGCGTATTACCACGCATTGTCCCCCGAATATCGCCGATGCACTGAATTTTCGCAAAACCGCTAAAAAGACGAGAAATCGTGAGGTCGTGCGGCTTCAGGACAAACTCCACATCAAGTGGTTTCAGACGCTCCGGGCGAGGGCGGTACAAACCGTTGTAGGTTGTAGCTTGAAGGGAATCACGAATCACATGGTATTTACGGCGCACCAGAAAAATTGAATTGTCCACCGTGTGCGCAAAAGAAGAAATAAAGTCTGGCATCGTAAAGACACCCTTCAAATGTGCCTCCGCAAGCTCGGAGTTCAAATGAAATTCGCGGTAAAGCGGGTTCTGAGGCGTTGGCAGATGCTCCAAGCGTGCTTTGATGCTAAAGGGGTCGAAGGCTTTTTTGGGCGTAATAAATTCTTGCGTCACAAGATTAAGCGAACCACGCAGGCTATCTGCCCCAAAACCACTTCCCAGCACGTTCAGCGTGAAAGAAGCGTCCGTAGCCGCGTCCGGCATAAGCAGCACACGGCTGAGGTCGAGGTGCATTGCCCGTGCATCCAGTTTGTAGGCGGGCGATGCAGGGTTTTGTAAGTTTATCCAACCATTTGCCCAAAGTTCGGCGGCGGGAAGTTGGTGAAGATTGTGAAGGTTATCGGCATCGCTTTCTCGTGCAACTGTTTCTCCGGCATTGTCTTCTGCTAAAAAGTCCGCAGCTTTGTTCCAATGCACATTCAATGACGAAACAGTGATAATTCCTCCATCGTGTGCGTTGGCATCAAGGACAAGCTCATCAAAACTCCGTCCGGCAATATCCGACGGCGAGGCTTCTACGTGTACTTTTGCAATAAGTGCGGCGAGCGTGGCTCCTTGCCCCGTGAGGTTAATTTTCGTGTTCAAATTGCTCTGTAACTCGCTGTTCTGCGTGATGGCAGCAAGATTGAGGCGCTCTGTTGTGAGCGAGGCTTCGTAACGGAGCGTATCATGCCAACTCAATTTGCAATCGGTCTCTACATTGCCGGCAGCACTGGCGGCGCGAACATTCGCAGTAAGAGTCATCAGCGTACCTTGCAGTGTTCCGCGTTCCAGCGCAAGCGTCCCCAGTCCGCTTAGATTGGGCATCGGCACACGCGGCAGATAGCGGCGCACGTCGGCTGCGCTAAGACGCATGGGGTTGAGCCGCACGGAATAGTTGAGTGCGCTTGGTTTCAAAGGTTGCAGCACACTTCCGTCCAGAGAAAGCAGCGTTATGGGCGGAATATCGTTCTCTTCTACGCCCTTAATGTCAAGTCGCTTAACGAAAATTTGCTCCGGTGTGCCGTAGGTATCGAGATTGAGCGCCAGTCTGTCACTTAAAGCGTCGGCGGCTGGCAAAAGACGCTGCACCTCATAGGCGCTGACAGAATCTGCATGAATGGCGAGTTGAAACTCTGCATTGCGGAACGTGGAGGAGAGGCTATCGGGATGGAAAGCAGATGCAGGGCGGCTTGCGAAGAGATTGACTTTTTCGGCAATGAGCCGTACCCTCGTGTGCGAGGAAGCCGTCTGGAGAATAAAATTATTGACCTCAAGGCGTGAGGTATCGGCAGAAGCAAAAAACGTACAATTTCTTAGCTCCAATCCTGATGATTCCTCACGAAACGAGCAATTATGCAGAGAAACTGCGTACTCATTTTTTTTGATGAATAATTGGGCAGAGAGGGCAAGATTGAGGTGAGAAATATTTGCCCGTGCAGCATTTAAGCGACTTTGCGAAGCATTGCGAAAGACATCGGTGAGCGACTGCAGCGAATCTATTGTTATGATCGAGCCGTTCACTATCGAAACGTCGCGTAGAGCAACAGTCCATTGAAAGGGCTTCGGTGTGGAACCGGGCGCGGGCGGCTTCAGAATATGGGCAAAATTCCACGAACTATCCATGCCTCTAAGTAAGCGCACTCGCGGCTCCACAAGCTGCAAGTGGTTCAGCGCAATACGCCTGACAAAGACCATTTGAATATCGTAACTCAATTTCAATTCCCGTGCGGCAAGCAGCGTGTCACCCGCCGCCACAAGGCGTACATTGGTCAGCGTAAGGTCGTACAGCAGCGAGCCATTGAAATCATCGAACGTAAGTTCCGCTTCCAAGGCAGAATTGATGCGCTCGGTAGCAAATTTTACGACCCATTGGCGCGTTGCAGGAACATTCACTATCAACAGCACAGTCGTTGTGCAGATCAAAAGAAAAACCAGCAAAATCCCAAGCACAATCCGTACCACGCGGCGTGTGCGCACACCGAAGAAGGGATTGAAGTGGAATTCGTGCATTGGTACGAGAAAATATGTAGGAAAAGCAGGTCGTGCTTACGCACTTTGGGAAACACTTGCTTTGAGTTCGCTCATCGTAAAGAGGGCATTCATCGTCAGTCCTGCTGCCCCGAGTTTTTCCGCTCCGCCTTGTTCGCGGTCAATCACGCACAACACAGAATGGATATTTGCACCCGTATTTTTCAGGTCGGTAGCACTTAAAATCACCTGACCACCGCTTGTAATCACGTCTTCAATCACGAGTACCGTTTTGCCATAGACCTGTGCGCCTTCGGCAGATTTTCGCGTACCATAATCCTTTGCTTTCTTGCGCACAAATGTAGCCGGTAAGCCTGTTGCAAGCGAAAGCGCCGTTACAATCGGTATGCCGCCCATCTCCAAACCCGCTAACACCTCAATTTCCTTCGGGACAAGTGGTGCGAGATGTTCTGCAATCGCTTGCAAAAGTTGTGGTTTGCTTTCAAAAAGATATTTGTCGAAATACTCATTGCTTATCGCACCGGAACGCAGGGTAAAACTGCCGGTAAGATGCGCAGTGTGCATAATTTCTTGCGCAAGAGCCGCTTTGGTCATAATCGTTTAGTACCTTAAAGAGGATAAGAAAAAATGAGACTTTGCTTCTGGCGCATCGCCTCTCACAAATATACGATTTCTTGAAGCGAAGTTACACGCAATTCCAATGCACCAAAAATGTTGTGCTTTCAGTGCTGCCAATTAAGCATTACAAACGCTTGGGGACAAGACGCAATACCTTGTGGAAAGCAGCGCTTGGTTCACGCGAAACCGTGACAGGCAATAAGCCGCCGCCAAGCCAAAGTTGCGTTTGGTCGCTGTAATTGCGTGTCATTATCTCTCCAGTATTGCCACTGGGCAGAATCATATACGCAACGGTATCGCTCACATCGCACACAAACCGCATGGAAGCACCCGCCGCAACCTCGAACGGACGATTAAACGACCATTCGCCGGAAGAGATAGTTGTTGCGTCGCCCGCATACTCACTGGTTTGCCCATTCACCACGCCGCGTATGGGAAGGTATGTCCATTCTGAGCCGTTTGCTAGAATATGACGCATAGAGAGTTTGTGCAAACGCCCGTAACGCCACGTAGCAATGGAGTCAACCTCAGCGGTTGTATTCATCTGCTTTTGAACGAGAGCGACCGCCTCTAGGAAACTCTGCCGAATAATATCATCACGGGATTCTTGCTGGGGCGTTTGGCGTTTGTCGAACCACGCGGCAGACAAGGAATCATCAGGCTTATAGACTTGTGTGAGCGAGAGCATTGCCCGAAGCGGCAGGCGTGTAGTGGCAACGTATTGACGGTACAATGCCTCACCGAGGTCGTCAGCAAGCGTATTGTACGCATAACGCCCCAAGAACGCCGTATAGACCGATGCCGCCGCTGAGGTGCTTTCAAGCGCTCCATTCCACGATGCGATGAGTTGCAATGCACGGCGCTCAGTCAGAGTAAGTGGCGGCGACGTGGGATTCTGCGATTGATTACGAGGGAACGATTGCACCGTCGATGCCGTTACGGTCGCAAATGCCTGCACAATATGCGGAACAAGCATTTGTGCGTAGTGTGAGACCGCATCTGTTTGCATGATACTCATACCCATTACGGAGAAGTTCTCAAAATCCTGCAAAAACTCACCGATACGAGACGCCCGCGACGGTGTATCCCAAAGAAGTGAGAGATGAAGCAGCTCACCGTTCACGGTAGCGTTGCGTGTTATCGGGTTATTGGCAGCAATCACCCGTCCGCTTGGCGGATTGAGCAATCGCCCAACGTCCGTGAGCCGTGCAAATCCACGCCATGCTTCACTCTGCTCCCATCCCTTGCGCACGAAGTTCGGATGCGCTCCGGGTGTGCGCTTGGGCACAATCCCAAACGGTACGACGCCGACTTCGCCGTCGCTATCTGCCACAACGCAGCTCACCGATGGCGTTGCGAATGTATTTCCTGCACTCACGACATCATCCCACGACCGCGATTTGGCAAGCCGCATGAGAGTAAGTGCCTCATCAGACATTTGCTGCCCCGTCCACTGGAAGGTCAGACATTCGCGCCGTGTGAGCGTTTGAAAGGCACGCTGCGTGCTTGCATTTGTGCTGTCAGCTATGCGAGTGAGTAATGACGGGGTTTGCAGGCTGCTTCGCCACGGAATTGCATTTTGCAACCCCGGAAAATTTTTCATGCCAGAGGGCAAGTCCGACAGAACACAAGATCGCTGCGTATAGCGCATTTCCACGACAGCATCGCTGGAATCCTTGACTTTGATAGTATCGGTTACGATACGAAATGGCATAGAAACACGACTCCCTGTGCTGTCTATGACAAAATATCTCCGAATGTCGGTGGAATCTATTCTCTCGGCAAAAAAATCGGTGTCGTCCACCATTGCATTGACGAGGCTCCACGCCATACGGTCATTGCGCCCGACTACCACAAAGGGTAGCCCCGGAAGCGTGTGCCCAAGCACATTCAGCGTGGGCGAAGACAAATGCGCTTCGTACCACCGCGCCGGAAGCGTCAGTGCGAGATGTGCGTCGGCGGCGAGTATTGCGCCGTGACGGTGTTTCTGAGAGTATTGTTGCCCCAAGGAATCTTGTTCGGGATGATAAAATGATGATGACCGCACAGCCCACGCATTACTTCCAAGCGACGAACCACGCATATTTGCTACTTCGCGGACGCTTTCGGCAAGAGAAAGCAGATTGGTTGCGGTGGGATTGGTTGGGCGTTTCTGAATAGTACTCCTTTGAGCAGGACTCCTTTGAGTAGCGCTCCCTACAACCGAATTACGCGAAAGCGTTGCACTCGTAGAGGGCTTTTGCAGAGAATCCGCTCGAAGTGAATCAAGTGTTGGTAAAGTCTTCACCATGCTTGCCGCGGGGCGATTGGGAATCAGCGAATCAAGTATAGTGGGCGCGAAGTACGGGTCGTTATCCGGCGGTGGCAGAAGCTGCAATGCGCGGTCTCGCCCGATAGTGTCAGCGATTGCCGTTAGCACAAGGTCTGCGGTAAATCCGCTATTGAGTTCCCATGCCCAGAGCCGCAGCACAAGCAAGCAATCTTCCACACGCCATGGTTCGGGCTGATATTCGAGTGCATCAAACTCGGCGGCAATTCGCCCTTCGTGCGTGGCAAGGTATTGATTGACACCATTGGTATATGCCTGAAGCACCGCACGAGATTCCGGTGAAATATGCCGAGCAAGAGCATTGGCGGTAGAATCAAAGCGCATTGCGCGGAGGAAAATATCCTGCTCCAATGTGCGTCTGCCAAACATTTCCGACAAGCGACCACGCCCTACGCGGCGTAAAAAATCCATTTGCCAAAGACGATCTTGCGCGTGAGCGTATCCAATGCCAAAATAGACATCGTTGTCGGTGCGCCCCGTGATATGTACTATGCCGTAATCGTTGCGATGTACCGAGACCACGTCCGAAATTTCTTGAACCTCCTGCTCGCCCTCGCGCTCAAATGCAGAGCGCGTTGCAAGGCGAAAAGCAAACACTGCCAAGCACGCTCCAATGAACAATCCGGCAAACACAAGCCCCCAGAAATGATTTGGGGCGCGTCGAGCAAAGGTCGTGCGCCTCGCATCAGCCAGATTCGTGCTTACGCCAAATGCTTTGCGAAAATCATCTTGGTTTAGAGCCACTTCTTCTCCTTATACCAACTGATTGTCTTGGGAATACCATGCTCAAGTCCCAGTTGCGAGGCGTAACCAAAGTCGCGTCGCGCCTTTTCGGTCGAGCCAATCCAGTATTTCTGAACGAAATCTACGCCTTTTTCGTAGTTGAATACCGGTGGCTTTGCGGAAAACTTGCCGAAAAATTCGGAAACACCCGCAACGCCCATCACCACTGCGTGCGGAAGGCGAATGGTCAAAACATCCTTTTTTCCGAGTGCTTGCTTTGTAACTTCGGTAATTTCCACCCACGAGTAAAATGGCTCGTCGGCAATAAAGTAGGTTTCACCAACGGTGGCGGGGGATTCTGCTGCATCTACAATACCGCGCGCCAAGTCTTCCACGTGAACAAGGCTGAGTCGCTTGTCGTCGAAACCAATAAGCGCTGAAATGCCACTACTGACTGCTTTGAAGTAATCAAAAATCGCCGTGTCGCGTTGCCCATAAATAGCGGGAGCGCGGACAATGGTGATGGGGAGCTTGTCTTTGACGGCGTTTACTTCGTCTTCAGCAGCTTTTTTGCTTTCGCCGTAGGCAGTAAGCGGTCGGCAGGGGTCGGATTCCAACGTGGGGCGCTCCAGCGACTGCGCCGGACCGCACACGGTCAAGCTACTCAAATGCAAGAACCGTTTGAGATTTGGTGCGGCTTTGAGTGCCGCCTCAAGAAGATTTTTTGTCCCAATGTGATTTCCTTGAAAAAATTCTTCCCGATTACGAGCAGCAGTTAGTCCTGCGATGTGGATGATGAGATCTGCTCCCGAAACCGCTTTTTCAAGAGAAGCAGGGTCGGTAAGCGACCCTACAGCCCGCTCAACGGGTAAGCCTTCCAACCACTGCAAGCTGCTGGTGGCGCGTGTGAGAGTCCGCACGGTGTAGCCGCGCCGGAGAAGTTCTTCGGCAACAAAACTTCCCACGAAGCCCGTCGCGCCGGTAATAAATGCAACCATGATAGATGTCTGATAAATGAATAAGGACTTACGAGGTGTAGCGCGTAGCACGCAGCGCCAAAATTGCCAAAAAACGTGCAGATGCGCAAACTCTAATGCAAGTGAATGGTGAAAATCGTTGTATCATCCACCGTTGCCGCAATTTTTACTAGGCAGCGAACCTCAATATTACCAAAACTTAACACTGCGTGTAATATACACGTAATACTGCGGGCGTAATTTTGCACGTCCTGCAAATGCCTTCAAGGCACGCTTTTATCAATAGTTTTCCCACTTTTCCTGTTATTGTATGCTCTTGTTACTGCGTTTCCTCATTGTTTCCCTTTGTTTGGCGAGTGTTATTCCTGTATCATCAGTAATTTTTGCACAAACTCCCGCAGCAGGAGGCACAATCACGGGCGCTATCCGCGACGGTGAAAGCGGCGAGGTGCTTCGCGGCGCAACGGTACAAGTGCTCAATACGAAAAAGGGCGCAATCGCTGACGTGAAAGGCACATTCAGCATCAAGGGTCTTCCGGCAGGTACATATTCGCTGCGTTTTAACTACATCGGCTACAAACCAAAAACGTTTGAAGGCGTTGTCGTAAGCGACGGGCAGACGACACCACTCAACGCCGTGCTGGAATCATCCATTAAAAAAACGGAAGAAATTGTCGTTCAGGCTTCTCGCATCAATGATAATGCAGCCGCAATACTTGCGCAGCGCAAAAATGCTGCTCAGATGAGCGACGGTATTAGCGAGGCAGAAATCAAAAAACTACCGGACAGCGATGCCGGTCAAGCCTTACGGCGCGTTACGGGTGTGACACTCTCAGAAGGGAAATTTGTCTATGTGCGTGGTGTCAATGAACGCTACAATAACACAACGCTCAACGGTGCAGGGCTAAGTTCCACAGAACCGGATAAAAAAGCATTTGCCTTTGATATGTTCCCGTCGGAGTTTTTGCAAAATGCCAATGTCGCTAAATCTTTCACGCCTGACCTTCCGGGTAATTTTGCCGGCGGTTTGGTGCAACTGAACACGATTGATTTCCCTGATGGTTTCTCACTTCGTTTTAATGCTTCCACCGCCTATAATACCAATGTAACGCTTGCAAATGGGAAATATTTCGGCTCTCCCTCCAGTAATGGTGATTGGATTGCCAATGGCTCATCTTCGCGTGCGTTGCCAAGCGATTTTCCTGCTAATCGCCGAGAAATGAACGACCTACTCGCAGGTGTTAATCGTGGTGATGCCTCGGCTATTCAGCGCTGGACGGGACTGGGGCAGCGCATGAACTCCAATGCTTGGCGCACAGAACGCGCCACAGCCGCTCCTAATGGCGGGGTCGGGATTTCGTTTACCAATGTTTACAATGTTGCCGACAACGATTTAGGTGTGATTGCCTCGTTTAATTATGGCAATAGTTTTGGCTTAAACACCATCATTCGCGATGGTATTCTTGCCGACCGTTCTTATCTTTTTCAGACCAAAGGTCAGCAAGCAAGCCGTTCAGTGAATGTGGGCGGAATGTTTAACTTGGCATACAAAATCGGTGATCATTCTTCCATCAGCTTTAAGAACATTTACAATCGCTCTAGCGATGATGAAGCGGTTATTTTGGACGGTCAGGACGTGGGCTATCAATTTCTCGATTTGCAGCTTCGTAGTTTTCAGTTCGTACAAAAAGAATTGTATTCGGGGCAGCTTAATGGCGAACACACGTTCAAAGATGCCGGAAATCTTCTTCTAGACTGGCGCTTGAGCTATTCCACATCCGTTCGCGACGAACCCGACTTCCGTCGTATTCGCTATGCTCGCCAACTTGCTAATCCGGATGCGCCCTTTGAAGCCCAAATTATTCAATCGCAGCAGGGAGACGGCACACGAGCGGGAAGATTTTTCTCGTACTTAACCGAAAATTCTTTGAGCGGGGCGGTGAATGTTACGATTCCCCTCCAAACATTCAAGGTGAAAGCCGGCGGACTCTTCGAGCAGCGCAAGCGCACGTTTACTGCCCGCTCCATCACTATCATCGAGCCTCGCAATGCCGGTATTGACGTGGACTTTGCTATACCGATTGATAACGTTGACCGCTTGTTTTCCCCTGCTAATTTCCGCTTAGATGGTCTTGGGATTTCTGAAGACACACGCCTCAGCGATGCCTACAATGCTTCAGAAAATCTTATCGCCGGTTATGCAATGGCTGATGTACCGCTAGAGATAGCGGGCGCTCAGATTCGTATTATCGCCGGAGCACGGTTGGAATACAATGAGCAGAATCTTACCGGCTTCGCTATCAATGACTCGCCGGTCAATGTAAACCTTCCTTTCCTTGATGTGCTGCCATCGCTGAATATCCTCTGGAAATTAGATAACAGCACGAATCTTCGTGCTTCTGCCTCACAAACGCTTACGCGCCCTTCGCTTCGTGAGTTCGCGCCCTTTGCGTTCTTTGATTTCCAACAGCAAGTGCTTACCCAAGGTAATCCGGCACTGATTCGGGCACTGATTCAGAATTACGACATACGCCTCGAAACGTTTCCCGCGCCGGGCGAAGTGATCTCGATTAACCCTTTCTATAAAATTTTCACCAATGCGATCGAAGAAACAATCTTTCCGCAGCAAAGTGAACTTACGCGAACCTTCACGAACGCACAAGGTACTGCTTTCAACTATGGTATTGAGCTGGAAGCACGCAAAAGCCTTAGCTTTCTTGGGGAATATGGACAAAACTTCGTGGTGAATGCCAATTTGACGCTCGTGCAGTCGCAGTTGACCGTTGCACAAGGCGGACTAAATGACACCCGCCCAATGTGGGGACAAGCTCCATACACGATCAATATCGGGATGTTCTTCTCTGAGCCGACCACAAAAACATCGCTCAACATTGCCTACAATATTACCGGTCGTCGTATTGTTTCGGTTGGTCAACTGGGAGCATTTAGCTTCGCAGACCCCCATATCTACGAGCTTCCACGGAATGTCGTTGATATTTCCCTTGTTCAACCGCTTTTCGGTAGCCTCGAAGTAAAACTCTCTGCCCGCGATATTCTCAATCAACCGCTTCTCTGGGAGCAAGGCGGCGTTATCACAGCATCGAACATTCGTGGTGCTACCTATAGCCTTAGCTTGAGCTACCGCATTCGATAAACTTCTGTCTGCATCTCTCTCGCAACCACCATACGAAAAACAAGAATGCCCTCAATAGCTTGGTAACAAGTTTTGTTGAGGGCATTCTTGTTTTCTGACCTTTCCGATTTTGTATTGTTTCTTCTGTGTTATGTAGCCTTAATACTCTTGATAACACTCAGGTAATGTTCGGCGTGTAGATTTGCGCTGTTACTTGTTGCAAAAGGTTTTGGTAGTTCTTCCAACTACTTCAAATACAAGTCAATAACCCGAACATTGTTAGGAAAGAGTCAAAAATTAAGTGGTCAAACTTTCCTTGGTAGCACAGGCTGAGCGCCGCGCTCATCTTGCCTCTGTAGCTCCTGAAAGCCCCTTCAAACCTCACAGACAGGAATGTCTGTGCTACCGAAGCCAAGGAACGTTCTTCACTTATTTTACTGGCATTCCTTATGGCTACACAGACAACCACTCCTCCGATACCAATTCTACTTCATCTTTTTCAGTTTTTTTCATCATCCGATTCTCTTCACTATGAAAAACCGCTTCCCCTTGCTGACCGGTGCCTTTCTTGCACTTTTTATGGTCTGCACTATCGCCACTTTTGCGCAACCCACTTCCTTGCGTCTCACCGAACCCGCTACCGGAACCACACTTCGTGCCGGTACCTCAGTTGATCTTGTCTGGGATTCTACGGGCACATACAAAAGCCGTTTTCGCTTTGAATATGCCACCGCACAAGAAGGTCCTTTTACCTCAATTACCGCAAGCCGTTTGGATTCGTTGAACACTATTGCAAGCGGGTCACGTTATAGTGGTCGGTTTAATGGCGGTTTCCGCGTTCCTTCGATTTCCACAACGACGCTTTTTGTGCGCATGACTCTGCTGAACGCAGACGGCACACCGAGTTCTGTGCAAACGGTCAATGGTCCGATAACGGTCGTGCGCCCGCTTCCTACCAGTTTTGATGTTGTGCTTCGAGGAACTGTGGCTCGCGGCACGACCCGCACACTTTCGGCAGATTCTATTTATGCACTAGACGGCTACTACTACGTCAATGGTACGCTCCGTATTCCGCCGGGTACAGTCATTATCGGTGATACTGTTGGTCAGAACTCCGCTATTTGCGTTAATCGCGGCGGTCAAATTTTTGCTGAAGGTACGGCTTCGCGTCCTGTGGTAATGACCAGTTCCGCGCCTCCGGGTCAGCGCCAGCCGGGCGACTGGGGCGGTCTGCTTATTTGCGGTCGTGCTCGCACCAATCATCCGGGCGGTTTTTCGACGCTTGAGGGCGGTATTGCAAATCTTGCTGCCGACAGTGCGGGATACTTTGGTGGCACAAACGACGACGACAATAGCGGTGTTGTGCGTTATGTGCGCATCGAATTTGCCGGTATTGCGGCTGCGCCGAATCAAGAGTTGAACTCGCTCACTATGGGTGGTGTCGGTCGCGGTACGACGATTGAATACGTGCAGTGCAGCTATGGCAATGACGATGCTTTTGAGTGGTTCGGCGGTACGGTGAATGCTCGCTATCTTATTGCCAACGGCACTCTTGATGACGACTTCGATGGTGATAATGGCTGGAGTGGTCGTGTGCAGTTTGGCGTTACCCAGCGTTTTGCGCAACGTGCCGACGTTTCGGTGAGCCAGTCGTTTGAAATGGATAATGATGCAAACGGTTCATTTAATCAACCCCTTACTCGTCCTATTTTTTCAAACATCACAGCGATTGGTCCTATGCAAGATACTTCGTGGACAACTGGTCGTAATCCAAATCAGTACAACTCGAATTTCGGTGCTGCTGCACAAATTCGCCGTAATGCTCGTACCTCCATCTTGAACTCCATTTTCTTGGGTTGGGCACGTGGTATTGATATTCTCAGCACGCCCGGACAAGGTGCTGCTTCGCGCGACTCGCTTCAAATTCGCAATAATAGCTGGTATGGCGTAAAAGGCGAAGCACTCCGCCGCGACGGCACTTCCCCTGCAATCCCAGCTGATTGGCTCGCTAGTGCTGCGTTTGGTAATGTTGTCAACGCAGCTTCTCCATCAAGCGCACGTCTTGGCGATCCCTTCCGCATTGAAACCAATTCGTTTGACCCACGTCCGACAGCAGATTCACCATTCCTTGCAAGTGCTGCATTTACGAATACCAATGATGCAGTAAATATTGAAGACTCATACTTTCAGCGTGTTAGCTATCGCGGAGCGTTTGGTGCTGCGGGTGTAGTGCGCCGTTGGGACGGTGGCTGGGCTGAATACGACCCGAACAGCTTTGAATATCGTGCCGGTCAGACAGCAGGTCGTACGCTGGTGAGCGTCCGCGAAGAACGCAATAGTATTGGCTCTGTTGGCATATCGCCGAATCCGGCTACGGATGAAGTGCTGGTGCGCTACACGCTTGAGCGTCCGTCGCTCGTGAGTGTTCGCGTTACCGATGCGCTTGGCGCATTGGTGGCTCCGGTGGCGGTGAACGAAACACAAGAGCAAGGCGTCTATGAGTTCCGCATTACGGCACAAAATCTTGCTTCGGGCGTATATTTTGTCCAAGTCGTAACGAATGGCGGCGTGGTAACTCAAAAATTTAGCGTTATCCGCTAATGGGGCATAAAAAATAACAGCAGATCGAATAATTCGCCTTAAAAAACAGTAACGGCGCAATGAAGCAAATTCATTGCGCCGTTTACTGTTTACGGAGATATTTTGTTCGTGTGGAACGTTACGAGCGTTTGCCGGAAGATTTTGTCGGGGTCTTTGGTGCAGGCGACTTTCCGTAGGTTTTTTCAGGCGTTCTGCTGAACGTCTTGCCCGCTCCTCTGCCAACTGTTTTACCGGAGAGTTTTTTTGCCGACGGACGCTCGCCAATGCGGAGTTTCGTGCGTCCTTTGGGGGCAGTCGTTTCCAGTTCGTGGCGGTTTTCCAGCCCGACCAACTTTTCTAAAGCCCGCACTTCCAGTATAGACAGGTGGCGGTATTCGCCTCGCGCCAGAGCACGAGTGGTAATACCGGCATATTCGCGGCGGTCGAGTTTTTCCACTTCATAGCCAAGAGTCTCAAAAATACGACGCACTTCACGGTTTTTACCTTCGGCAAGTTCAATGATTGCGGAGTGCGGGTCGTCGGGGTCAATCAAAACGTTACATTCGCCGCTCACGTAGTCTTCGCCATCGTCCACCGTGATATTCACGCCACCCGCAATTTTCCGTGCATCGGCTATCGTTAAGCGCTTATTCAAGTATGCGGCATACATCCGTGAAACCTGATAGCTGGGGTGCATAAGACGATGCGCGAGATCGCCGTCATTGGTGAAGAGCAATACGCCTGTTGTGTGGCGGTCAAGTCGCCCAATGGGATACACCCGCGAGTGAATAGGAATCAGCTCCATGACGGTTTTGCGCCCTTTTTCATCGCTGGTGGTCGTAATGTAATCCTTCGGCTTATTGAGAATAATATACGTCAAATGTTTCTCGGCATTCACCGGCTCACCTTTGACCGTTACGAGGTCAGCAAGGTGAACACGAGTGCCGTGTTCGGTAATGACGACACCATTCACCTTCACGTGTCCTTGCTCAATAAGCTCATCTGCCTGACGACGCGAACAGATACCCGCATCGGCAAGAAATTTATTCAGGCGCAACACCGCCGAGGTGCTTCCGGCAAGGCTTGTGGCGGCATCAGCATTTGCACGTTGGGCATTTTTACTATACGCAGTTTTTGATGCCGGACGTGCGGAATCTGTTGAAACAGGACGTACAGAGGAGGTTCTTGGAGAATCCTTTGAAAATGTCGGTTTTTCACCCGGTCGCGTTCGACCATCTGCCCGCGGACGGCTGCCTGACGTAGGGCGCGAGGAAGAACGCTCGTCGCCTCTGCTGTACGGACGAGTGCTTGTTCTGCTATCACTGCGGTCATCGGAAAATCTGCGTACTGGGCGCTCACTTGTTCTACTATCACTACGGTCATCGGAAAATCTGCGTACTGGGCGCTCACTTGAGAATTTTCGTTCGCTGCGTTCGCCGGAAGAAGAATCTTGTCCAAAATCTCTGCGTCCAGTTGGTCTTGCGAAACCTGTCGGACGCTTGCCTGCGGGAGGTCTCCCTGTGGCTCGTCCTGACGATGGTCTGCCCGAAGACGGTCTCCCTGAGGACGGTCTTCCGCCTGATGGTCTCCCTGAGGACGATGCACCAAAGGTCTTTCCGGCAGAATATGGGCGTTTTGGCGCTCGTGCAGAAGCACCTTCAGAAGAATCACTGCTTTGGGAGCGTTTCCATGCGCCTTCCGGGCGAGGTGATGACGAAAAGCGCCTTCCGGTGCTGGAACTTGAGCCGGAGCGAGAACTTGAGGCTGAGTACGTGCCAGATGACGATGGGCGTGGTCCAGAGCGTGGAGCGCCGGATGATGATGAGGTAGAGCGTGCGCCTGCGCGTGAATTTCCCGCTCCCGAACTGAAACGTGAGCTTGAACCAGAACGTGTGCCCGAAGCCGAACGTGGTCCAGAGCGAGGAGCACCTGATGGTGATGACGATGAAGGAGAACGTGCGCCTGCGCGTGAATTTCCTGTTCCTGAACTAGGACGGGAACTTGAGCCGGGACGCGGACTGAAGCCGGAGCGCGGGCTGGATGCGGAACGCCCCCCTGAGCGAGAAGCACCCGATGATGATGACGAGGTAGAACGTGCGCCTGCGCGTGAGTTTCCCGAACTCGAGCCGGAGCGCGGGCTGGAAGCCGAGCGTGTTCTTCCCCCGGATGATGAGCCGCTTCTAGGGGCAGATTTGGGGCGTGTAGGTCGTGGCATAATGCTTGCTTTCGATGAGAAGCGCGTTCTTTTGAGGGGGCGCTTCTGAAGTGTGGAAAATTGTTCGTCGTGTCCGTCAGAAATGGTTTGCAAGCATTAGGGCAGCCCGCTCACATCGCTTTGTTCCGTATTCGACATGGTATCGGTTGTTTCAGAAGGCGCTAGTATTTGAGCGACTTCTAGAATATCCGCGCGTTCTGCCATCAGCTCTTCAAGTTCGCGCGGCTTGGGCAGGTCTGCAATACTCTGCAGTCCGAAAAGTCGGAGAAATTCGTCCGTCGTGCCGTATAGAAGCGGCTTGCCGACGGATTCGCTGCGCCCGACAATGGTAATAAGATTTTTTTCCAATAGGCGGTTCATAATCTCATGCGAACTCACCCCACGAATCACCTCAAGTTCCGGCTTGGAAACAGGCTGCCGATAGGCAATGATAGCAAGAGTCTCCAAACCCGCTTTGGAAAGCCGTTTCTTGGACTTAGATTTCACCAAACTTGCCAAAAGTTCGCCGTGTTCGGGGTTGGTAGCGAACTGAAAGCCTTTACTGCCTTCGCGGGCGACTTCCCGTACCCGAAAAACGCGCCCGGTGGCTTCTAATTCCACATTCAAGTCGTCAATAAGGCTGCTTATCAACGATTCCTTATTGAGGGGCTTCACAACGGTTTCGTCGTCGAAATTCATCCCCCCTATCTCGCCCTCCATAGCCCCGTCAGGCGGTTCTATTCGCAGATATGCTACGTGAACTGCCTCATCGGTAAACTCTTCGTGCTGGGCGTTTGCACCGTCTGCATGAGCATCTATTCCGTTTGCTATTGCTCCATTTGTGGATACACCGTTTGAAGATGAACTATTTTTTGTGCTTTTAACGCTTGGTTTCTTCTCGTCGCCGATATTGGAGACAAGGATGTCATACAATGCTTGTGCTGATAACGGCTCTTCGGAGGCAAAGAGAAGAACCTCCACGGCGCTCATTTGTTCGCGGCGCGTGAGGGAAAGGAAATCGGGGCGTGATTGTACAGCCTCAGGCGCTGCGTTTGCTCCCGCAGAATCGCTCACGGCAAATTCTTCTTCGTTGAAATTATTGTTGGATGATTCCATAAAAATTTCGGGCAATGATAAGTGACTGCTTGGTTTCAATGGTCGTGAAAACTCCGCACATTACAACTTCTTCAGCCATTTCATTGGTTGCAAAAAACATCGGCTCAGATGACAATGAACAATATGAGGCAATTCTGATGCTGGGTTTGAGGTTGTAGGCGTACGGGGTGGGATGCTGTCGTGCGTGGAAGGTTGAGGTTTGGATAATAATAGTCGGTCAGGTCATTGCTATTCCAAAGAAGGAGTGACTTGACCGACTCCTAACGAACAGTATCAAATTTACAGTTTAACGTTATCGCTTCACGATGCGGTCAATGCCGTCTTCGGGGCATCGTTTGCGGAGTTTGTAGGAAGCAGATTGCGTGGTAATCGGTACAGCAAGCAGGCGTTCTTTTGCAATCAAAATGCCGCACATTTTACAAATACCGTAAACTTTGTCTTGAATACGCTGCAATGCCTCGTCCAGCTTTTTAATATAGTCCGAAACACGCTGCACGTGGGCATAGAGCTTTTCTTTTTCCTGTGCATCCGTACCTTGTTCCGCCATATGCATAGAGTAGGAAGCGTTTTCGTCTGCCATCTCAGAGTTTGTGAGGTCATCAAGGTTTTCGCGC
This sequence comes from Ignavibacteria bacterium, assembly GCA_014654705.1. Classification (GTDB taxonomy): domain Bacteria; phylum Bacteroidota; class Ignavibacteria; order Kapaibacteriales; family UBA4661; genus PH2015. The sequence goes on along the minus strand of JACVZY010000051.1, from coordinate 156,429 downwards.
AAGATTTGAAACTCTTCCATTGCCTTTTTACGCTCTGCCTCAATATGCACTCGAAAATCATTCAGGTCTTTGTCCGCATAGCGTACCGACGTGCGATGCAAACGCGATGCCATTGGAACAGGTGAGAATTGCTCAGGCTCTTGCGGTACGTCGCTGAAAGCATCTTCAAATTCTTCAGCAGGAGGTGCTTTAATAGGTTCGGGAGCTTTTGGAGCAACAGGCACAGGTCTGGTTGCCGCAGGCGGCGGCGCAACCGCAGGCTTGGAAGCGAGAGCTTTTGCTGGAGCAGGTACAACTTTTGCAGGCGCTGGCTTGACCACTACTTTCACGGGCGATGTCTTTGCAGGAGCGGGTTTTGCAGAGGCAGCTTTCGCCGGAGCGGCTTTCGTGGGCACTGCTTTTGCAGGCGCTGCCTTCGCAGAAGTCTTAGAAGCAGTAGATTTAGAAGCGGTAGTTTTTGTCGCAACGGCTTTCTCTACCTTTGCAGATGCAGCCTTTGGTGCGGCTTTAGCCACAACGGCTTTTGCTGCTGCCTTTGCGGGCGCTTTGGCACTTGCTTTCGTTGCTGCCTTCACCGGTGCGGCTTTGGAAGAGCTTTTGGGTGCTTCTTTCGCTGCTTTTGCTTTGATTTTAGCAGGTGCTTTGGTTGATTTTGCCATAGTTTTGTTACTCCTGAAAGACTCCGAACGCTCTACGCCTCTTATTTTTCGTGAGCGACCGAATGTGAAAGATACTCGTTATGCTGCTTTGTGATTGTACTTGATATAAGAGACCGCAATTACACTTTTTGAATTGTGACAGAAATTGTCTCTTCATTAAAATCCAGAACTGTTGGAAGCGGTTGAGCGCTAAAAACAAGGCTCTGGCACAAGGTTTCGTCTTGCACATAAGAGCGCATGGTCTCAAGGGCGCTCTGAACGTCACTGCTTACGTTCACTTCCAATGTGATACGGTCTGTTACTTCAAAGCCCGAATCTTTGCGTAAGTTCTGAATACGACTCACAAACTCGCGAGCAAGCCCTTCGCTGCGGAGCGCCGCATCCAGTTCGGTGTCAAGTGCGACCGTCACACCATTGCCCGAGGCAACGAGCCAACCTTCGATATCTTCATTAACAATTTCTACGTCGTCGAGTGCAATCGTCAAGGAAGTACCATTTGAACCAAAGGTGAGCGATTTTGTACGCTCAAGTTCTTTAATTTGTGCAGCTGTCAGGTCTTTAATAGCATTGGCAACCGATTGGGTGTCTTTGCCAAACTTTTTGCCCAGCGTCTTAAAATTACCTTTGGCAGATTTCCGTACAATATCGGTTTCACCAGAAACGTATTCTACTGTCTTAACGTTAATTTCTTCGGTGATAATCTCTTGCACCGATTGAATTTGACGGCGTTCATCCGGCGACGAAACGGGAACCAGAATACGTTTCAGCGGTTGCCGTGTCTTAATTTTCGACTTCTCACGAAGAGAACGCGCCAAAAATACGATATTTTGCGCTTTTTCCATGCGTAATTCTAATGCTGTATCAATTTGGTTTTCCACAGGCATCGGCATTGGCGCGAGATGAACAGAAGAAGGTTTTGAAGAAAGTGTTGAGTTTTGAGTGTTGAGTGCTGAGTTTTCAAGCCGTTTGTAGAGCGTTTCGGCGAGGAAAGGTGCAAGTGGCGCAATCATGCTCGAAAGCGTCTTGAGAACAGTTTGAAGCGTTTGGTATGCTGCGATTTTATCCGCATCTTTTTCGCCCTTCCAGAAGCGGCGGCGATTGCGACGCACATACCAATTAGAAACATCGTTGATATTGAATTCTTGCACCAGACGCATTGCCCGCGTGATTTCGTACTCGTCCATTAGACGCAAGTATTCACGCAGTGTGGAGTTCAGTTTGGACAAAATCCAACGGTCAATTTCGGGACGCTCCTGAAAAGGAATTTCTGCTTCTGCACCCGTGAAACCGTCAATGTTCGCATAAAGCGCGAAAAAGGCGTAGGTATTGGTAAGCGAGCGGAAGAAATCAGCAATGACCGTTTTTGCAATGTCGTCGCCATTGAAAAGTGTCGGCTTCCACGGCGGATTATTCGTGATAAAGTACCACCGCACCGCATCCGCGCCATATTTTTCCATGACATCAAAGGGGTCAACAACATTGCCCTTCGATTTCGACATTTTTTGCCCTTCTTTGTCCAGAATCAGTTCGTTTACAATCACATTGCGGAAGGACGGTGTACCGAAGACCGCCGTAGCGATATTGTGCAGCGTGTAGAACCAGCCACGCGTTTGGTCAACCGCTTCGCAGATGAACTGTGCCGGAAATGCTTTGTCGAATAATTCTTTGTTTTCAAACGGGTAATGCAACTGCGCAAAGGGCATTGCACCGGAATCGTACCACACGTCAATCACTTCTTTCACGCGGCGATAGGTTTTGCCGTTCCGTTCAAAGACAACATTATCGGCAAAGGGACGGTGCAAGTCAAGTTCGATGCCGCTTGCAAGTGCTTCGGCAACCGGAATGCGCTTTCCGCCTTGAAAGTCGGGATGTTCGTATAAACCCTGCTTCAGCTCCTCAATAGAACCGACAGCAAAAATATCTTTTTCATTGCCTTCGCCCTCCGCAACCCAGAGTGGAAGCGGTGTTCCCCAGTAACGGTCACGCGAAATTGCCCAGTCTTTCACTTCCTCCAGCCAGTTCCCGAAGCGCCCCGCGCCAATTTCGGGCGGCTGCCAATTGATGATGTTGTTATTGGCAACAAGCTCTTCTTTGTAGGATGAGGACTTAATAAACCATGATTCGCGGGCGTAGTAGATAACGGGATTGCCAGTACGCCAGCAATGCGGATAACTGTGAAGATAGTCATTCGTGGAACGGTAGATTTTATCGGCTTTCTTCAGCGCAATGACAATGTCTTTATCTGCGCCTTCTTCCGTGCGTGTGCCGCCTGTTGCGGGGTCGGGATAGGTAAACGTTTTAACCGTGCGCCCGGCAAATTCACCTGCTTTATCCGTGAAGCGCCCACCCGGACTGACTGGATTGAAGAAAGGCAGATTGAATTTTTTGCTCATCTCGAAATCGTCCGCACCAAAGGCAGGAGCGAGGTGTACTACGCCCGAACCGTCGCTTGCGGAGACGAAATCGCCCGCTAAAACAGTATGCAGGTCGGTAAACTCCTGGCGCGTGTGCGGAATCATACCCGGAAACGGTGCTTCGTACTCAGTTCCGAGAAAATCTGCGCCTTTGAACTTTGCCAAAATCTCATATTCACCATCTAATTTACCCAGAAGTGCTTCTGCTACAACAAGTTTATCTTCGGTGGTAATTTTACCTTCACCACCGGAAGCAGATGACTGCTTCATTTCGCGCTTGTTCAGCACAAGCACGTAGTCCAAGTCCGCGCTCACGGCGAGAGCGGTATTGGAAATGAGCGTCCACGGTGTAGTCGTCCAGACGAGGATTTGTGCGCCTTCAATAGCTTTTAAGGGCGAAGATTGTACGGGCAACTTGATGTAGCAATTCGGGTCACGCACGTCTTTGTAGCCAAGCGAGAGTTCGTGCGAGGAAAGCGGTGTTTCTAGCGTGGGCGACTGTGGCGTGATGCGAAACGACTTGTAAATAAGCCCTTTGTCGAAAAATTGCTTCAACGACCACCACACAGATTCGACATATTCGTTGGTACAGGTGATGTAGGGATTGTCAAGATCAAGCCAGTATCCCATGCGGCGCGTGAGTTCGCGCCAACCTTGATTTTGCTCAATATTTGCATAGACAAATGCGCGGCAGGCTTCGTTGAACTTTGCCACGCCGAGTTTGTCAATTTCCTGTTTGTTCGCCAGCCCAAGCTGCTTTTCAACGGCAAGTTCCACAGGAAGCCCATGCGTATCCCAGCCTGCTTGACGAGGAACACGATAACCGCGCTGCGTCTTGTAGCGGCATATCATATCCTTAATCGTCCGTCCCATCACATGGTGAATTCCCGGACGACCATTGACGGTCGGCGGACCTTCGTAAAACATAAAAACTTCAGCATCCTTACGCTCTTCGAGTGAGCGTTCAAACACTTTGTTATCATCCCAAAATTTCAGGATTTCGTGTTCCAGTGCGGGATAAGAAAAATCGTCGGAAAACGGCTTAAACATTATAGTTCGTAGTTGATGAACATTGCAGAACGAAAAAACAAGCCCTCAGTTTACGATTTTTGGCGCATAAAACAAAGAAAAATTTTCGCCAAAGTAGGTACGTGCACGCCTCTTCGTAACCAACATATCCTCCTTTCCGTACATCCCAATCTTTTTCGTCTTGTGGCAATAATAATTTTTCCGCCCGTTGGGAAGGAATATTTTGCTGCTGCGTCATTGATTATAGATGCACTAACATACTTGATACTTGACGACGAATCTCTACTGTATGCAACCAGATGCCATAACCTATACCAATGCTTCGGATGAGCAATTATTGCTTTCTATCCGATTGCAGAAGCCGACAGCTAATGCCGCATTTTCGGAACTGTATGACCGTTATCACGGGCGTGTTGCCAAGTATTGCATTGCACTTTTGGGCAAGCAGGATGGCAATGATGCATTTCAAGAAACATTCGTGAAGTTTTATCACGCGGCAGGGCGTACCGTGGTGGAGAACGTTCCTGCTATGCTGACGACTATTGCCCGCAATGTCTGCATTGATCTCAAGCGCAGACGCAAGCATACCGTTGTACTGGACGACGATACACCTCAGCGGCAAAGTATTCCACCTTCATCGGGAAACTACGAGCAGCAAGAACTCATGCGCTTGATAGAAATTGGGCTGGAGTATTTGGACTTCGATATTCGTGAAGCCTTTGTACTGCGGCATTATCAAGATCTATCGTATCAAGAAATTGCAATGCTGACGGGCGTTCCCGAAACAACCGTTACCAAGCGTATTTGGCGGGCAAAAGAACGCTTAAAACAAGTGCTCTCACCTTTTATCAACGACCTGAATCAATTATAATCTTTATTCTTAACCGACCATGAACGCATCATTTCGAGAACAAGTACATCTCTATTGCGAAGGACTTCTGCCGGAATACGCCGAAAATGCGCTCTTTGCAGAACTCTCCGCCAACAGCGATTTGCGTGCAGAGATGACCGAGCATCTAAAATTGCTTGCCGCCGTCAAGAGCCATGCAGCAAGCCTCCGTCCTGCATCCGGCACAAAAAATGCGCTCTTTGCAGAACTAGGCTTGTCTCTTCCGCAAAGCGCAGTCCAAAGTGCAACCCCAAACGCAGCCGCAGCTATTACTCTCCCACAAGCAGCGGTTGGTACAGGCGCTACGCTCGGTGGGCAGTCCACGCTCTTTACTGTTTTTCTGAGTCTTTTTTCTTCCGTAGCCACAGCCTTTGCAGTGCTTTTCTTTCTGCAAACGGGTTGGTTCCAAGGCGGCAGCAAAATCACCGATGGTGGCGCACCACCGCCCTTTCAAAACTCTTCATTGCTTGCTTCCGACCCCACAAATCAGGCTTTTATGCCACACGATACGATTCGTGAAACAACGACGATTGTACGCTATGTTCCCATCGTGCAAAATGCTGCCGGCCTAAACACTACAAACCACTCCGACGCAGACGGAATTCAGGCTTCACACCCGAATAGTCTGCCAACTAACGATAGTGAGCAAGCCTCACAGCAAGCACAAGAACTGCCGATGCCGACACCAATTGCCCAAGAGCCGCAACCGAGCTATCCATATCGTCGAAGCACACACATTTCGGCTTCCAGTAGCAATCCGTTATCGCAAGAAGTAAATTCATCATTACCACTACACGAACGCCCCGTCTCTAACACGACCGAAGCGCCCATTTTTAGCCGCACAAAACTTGGCATTATTGCCGGTATTCGCGGGGTTCGGTCGCGCTCTCTGCCCGAAGCAACCGTTGAAGCAAATTCATATCCTCTCTTCAATAATACCGCCCTGAGCCTCATGCTACCACTGTCGCCCACAGGCGCACTGGGAATAGAAGTCGGTCAGGAAGCATATTTCTTACGCTATCGGACGATATTGCCCGAACAGGAGCAGATTGTCGGTATTGAGAAAAATCCCGTCTTGGCGTGGGCTGGTGTGAGTTATCGTCATACATTCCTGCCGAACGACCTATTTTCTCCGGTGATGAATTTTACGCTGGGCGGTACAAGTATCGGTGCGATGGGGCGTACAATGCTTGGACTGCAATATTCGATTGACACCAAAACGCGCTGCACTCTGGGCGTGGAAGCAAGTTCGCTGCTCTACATTCACCGGGACGTTTGGAATTTTTCGCCGAATGTCGGTATTAGTTATGGTATTTCGTTTGAGTTGTAATCTCCTTTTTTCATCAGACCAACATTTTTTCTCACGTTCTTCGCTTTCGCTATGCACAACGTTTATCTCTCTCCACAAAGCCGTTTGCGCGGCATGGTTATTACTTTTGCATTGATAGCAGCTATACTCACAGCCGCTGTCTCCTGCACCGACCCGAATACTATCGGCGGACCGAACGTCATCACTACGACCGGCAATGGTTCCGGTACAGCTCTTCTTTCCCAACGAGACCGCATTGTCAATGGTTTCCAGCTTGAGCCGCCGCAAGAGAGCGGAATGTCGAGTAATATAACGTTCAACGGCGAATGGCCAATAATTGATCTATACGTTTATCGTCGGACGGAATTTAGAACAGACCAATCGGAAACAACCGTTTGGTATGGGGCACGTATTGATACTGCCTTTGCTCCCCGCCGAGCTTCTGTCAATATTGCAGAACGTACTATCGAACTGCTAGATTTGTCACCGCGCGGGTTATCTAGACACCGCTTGTTTACTAACATTGATGTTATCTCATGGAATGGTGTAGAGAGAAGGTCATTTCCAACCGGTAAACTCCGAACAAACTTCTACATCGAACCGCTTCAACTTGAGGAAAATAGTATTGATTTACCACCAGCAGTAAAGATGACTGCACCTGCTGTTGGTGCAGTCATTGAGCGGTCAAAAGGTGCCACCTTACAATGGGACACTCCAATCAATTATGATACCACAAAAGGAATGTTTGCTGAGGTGGTTATTGTCGCAAATGTCAAGGATAAGGAGCGTACAACAAACGCCCCTTCCCTCTTGTTACCAGTACCTTCAGCAATCAAGCGCATTCCTAACGGAGCGACGAGCGTTAGTTTTTCACGCGAGGAATTAGCAGGGCTTCCTGCGGATTATGCTGGTTTTGCAGTTAATCTCTATACTCTCAAAGCATTCCGAAATAATACGGCGACTATCATGGCAACTACACACTCTTTTGTGCAGGTTGAGTTGAAATAGCCTTTTTTGCAAAGTCTCTCCTTACAAAACGAGAATGTACACTGCCGTTCTAATGAAGCAGCATGAGAGGATTTTTTTTTACACCATGCTGTGCTTGCTTCTGTTAGTAAATCATAGACTTGAGGCACAAAGCGTTTCTACGCCCAAAGCACCACGTACAAGCGCCGGAACCGACTTCTGGCTCACCATACCGCCCAATTACCATACCGCCCAACTCGACGGTGATGATAATATCTCTCTGTTTATCACCGTCGAGCGCCCGACGCAAGGGGAAATCCGCTTTGGTGATAGTGCGGGAAGCGCTTCTCTGCTGCGTTTTAACATAGCCAATCCCGCGCAGGCTTATACGCTTGTCATTCCGGCAAAAAACATTGAACTCCGAGTAAACGAACAAGTTTCCAAGCGGTCTATACGCATTCTCAGCAATAACCCCGTCAGTGTTTATGCGCTGAGCACGGCACATCAATCTGCAGATGGGACGTTGGTGTTTCCTGCACACGCAGCCGGAACACGTTTTGTCGCGCTTTCCTATCCCGGCGATGACGGCGCAGGGATTGTTCCGCCAACACCTTCGCAACTTGGTATTGTCGCAACGTCGGATTCCACCCGCATTCGTATTACCCCCTCTGCACTGACGAAAATTCATGGTCGTGCGCCGCATGAAATCACATTGCAACGCGGAGAAACGTATCTACTTCAAGCAGATATGACCGTCTCGACAGCAGCCGACTTGACGGGAACAGTGCTCACCGCCGACAAACCTATTGCCGTTTTTAGTAGCCATGAACGAGCCACCGTCCCGCTTTCAGCGTTGTCTGATGCGGGCACGCGGAGTATTTCGCGGGATTATTTGCTTGAGCAACTTTTGCCCGTGGAGTTTTGGGGAAGGAAGTTATTGATACCGCCACTCCCGCAACCGCAAACCTCTATGTCCGACGCAACGAACCATACCGTGCGGGTCATAGCAAGTGCGGACTCAACTATTATCCGCATTCACGGACAAATTGCAACAACGTTGCAAACAGGGCAGTTCTACGAAACCACGATTGCATCTGCTGTTACGGTAAATACACGCGAACGCGGCTTAATAATCGAAGGCTCCAAGCCGATATATGCTGCTGTCTATGCAAGCTCCAACGGAAGCGGCTCCGGCATTGGAGACCCGTTTATGATGGCAATTCCTCCGCCGGAGCAGTTTGTACGCGCCATACGCACCGTGAATGTACGGAGCATTCAGCGCATTAGTCGCACGATTACCGAAGAAGCATTCCGCGAACATTACCTGACCATTATTGCCCCTCTCAGTGCTGTGCCAAGCGTACAAGTGGATAATCAGCTCATCGGTGCTGCACTGTTTCAACGTTTTTCGGATTCTTCGGATTATGCTTTCGCTAACGTGCGTGTGAGCGAAGGGCTGCATAGCGTGAGTGCAGATACTGCAATCGGTGTTCTTGCGCTTGGTTATGGTAATGCTACGTCCTACGGCTACACAGCAGGTCAGCGTTTGGAAATGGACAATCTTGCTCCGCGTGTCGTTACGCAAGCGCTCTGCGATGGTGTGCGTGGCGTGGTCTTCGACAGCGCACAAACGGATTCCAAACTCTACCGCGTCGCTTCGGTAGATTCTTTGCAAAGGAATATTGCACTATCGGGATTGGAACGTCTCGTTTTACCGGATTCGCTGATATTTACGGCGCGGCTGCTCAATCCGTATCAAGACGGCACGGCAACGATTCAAGCAATGGATTCGCTTGGGCAAGTCACCACTAGTCGTATTGACATTCCCGGGTTTACGATTCATAGAGATTCTACCTTGCAAGGGGTACAATTACTCACGACGACGGCATCGCTTATCACCGGACGCAGTACGTGTTTTCGCTTGTCGCTGGTGAATTATGGGGCGTTTCCTCACCGCATAGATTCCATCGGCTTTGTGGGGCGGCATTTGACTGCCAATATCTCACTGCCGTTTATTGTGCAGCCGGGCGAACGGCGAGTGCTGGACTATTGTGTGAGAACATTCGAGAGTGGAACATTCACCGATACACTTGTTCTCAAGAGCGGCTGCACGACCCGTCCGATTCTGGCAGTAAGTGTGGAAGCCTTTGCTGACACTCAAGAGCCAGCAGTCACTGAAACCATTGGCGAGTGCGAACGGAGCATGGAATATCTTGCAAGCGACAATCGGCGCTTTGATTCCGGCGTGGAGCGTGTGGAAATCCTGAGTGCATCAAATTGTACGATTCGCTCAGAACGCCGCGCCGATGGTGTGATGCAAGTACGAGTAAGCCTACCCAACAGGCGTAGTGATGCGGCATTCCGCGTTGCCGTTCGTGATTCTGCAGGAAATGTGCGAATGATAGAGCGTACTATTCCGGGCTTTTATGTGCGCTTGACGCTTGGAAGCGAAATCATCAGTTCGGCTTATCCGATTATTGTGTCGGCAGCAACGGCTCAAATGCTAACTTGTGCGACAGTACGCATAGAAAACCTGAGTGCCTATTCGTTACAGCTTGATGCACTCTGGCTGAAGGGTAATATCATCTTTTCTCTTCCACCGTCTGAACTACCGTTCTTCGTGGCGGCAGGCGAAACAAAACCGCTTCACGTCTGCTTTGCTCCGAATGTAGTGGCAAGTTTTAGGGATACTCTTGTGCTGGAAAAATTCTGTGAGCGTGAAAACATTGCGATTGTAGGCACAACCGTAGAGGAAGCACTAGAAGCCATGTCCCGCTGCAATGCACTCGTCAGGTTATCTCCTCGCCGCACGGTGATTGCATTGAGAGCAAGCCTTTCCCCACAACCCGCTTCAGATGTCGTGGCGCTTGATATAACGCCGCTCACCGCAGATGCACCATCGGAAGAACGAGTAATAGTTCGCTTTTTCGATATCTATGGTGCAGAACGGCAAACATCACGGCACACCCTCAGCGCACAGCTGTCGCCGCTTTCGATACCTATTACCAACTTACCCGCCGGGCAGTATATGTGGCAAATGATACGAGAACAAACAGCCGAACAACTGGCAAGCGGCTCGGCTATTATTCTTCGCTGAGACGAATATGTAACAGGCGGCATTCGCCCCAATTTGCCCGAGCTGGCGGAATTGGTGAATGTCTATGGCAGCGCCCAAGCTGCCTTGTTGTGCGGTATTGCGCCACAAAACGAAGTAAAACTTGGACGTAATGTGTTGGGTATCAAGACTGATGCCACGATTTCTCGCCCGCAAGTCGGCGCTAGACGAGCAACAACGAAAACTCGAAGCACTTCGGCAGCGCACCAACGACCTTGCAGAAACAAACAAACTAGACCATGAAAAAATCTCCCGCGATGCACAAAACGCCATGTCGCAAGCAATGGCGGATGCGGCGATAGTAAGCTACGTGCGGAAAATCATTCGATTTTTTAAGGAATCGTGATTGGTTTGTAGTTGACAAATTACATCAAGCGTTTTAACAATGGAAATGCCTCAGTATGCCGAATTTGCTGAGGCATTCTGGCATGAATTTGATAATTTTCTATTGTTTTACGAAATGTTTAAGAAGTGTCAGGCTGCCACTTCCAGTTGTTCTCGAACCATTTACGCCACTATGAATAACCCAGTTTTTTTGAATTAAGCCTATTCCTTTAACAAAAGCTGTTGTCCCTGAATAGAATTCACCTTGCCTTATGGTGTCGCCACCACCACTACGCGAACTAGGCAAATCAATACGGCTACCGTCTGAGGTTTCATATCCAAATAGTGTTCTTTTTACTTCAACTGTAGAAGTTTTGTTGATTCGTATAGTAAAGATAGCATCAAAACCAGACTCTTTTGTTGAAACAACCTCCAATGTTCTTGTTCCATCATTTTTTATTGTTCTTTCATCCCAAACACCAGAATTATTTGTTCGTTCTATTACCGTTTCCAAATAGCTATATTCCCACTTATTTCCAACTGCTAGTGGTAAATACTCACCTTTCCCAATATCTGGTCCGGAAGTATTGCAGCTGCTCATAATAAGAATTGAACAAGAAAAAACAAGAAATTTTCGCATAGCACGATAGCAAAGTATATTACAAAAACGATAGCTTACAAGTTATCATTATGAGGGAAATGTTTAACAGTCTTCACCAACTCACACTAAACGCCTCAGCGCTATTCCCGAACATCACCGCTTTCGCACCTTTACCAGCACTACCCACCGACTGCGCTCCAAGCGGGTCAAAACCCGAACCACTTTTCAGCATTGGTGTAGAATCTGCTTGCCATGCGATTTTTTTGCCCTGCACGGTGAGTTCTTTGGGTAATGTTTCAAAACCGTGCATCATAAGGCGTATTTGCTTGAATTTCGAGGTGCGATTGCCCTCGGCTTTGGCAAAGCGAAAGGCTTTGGCGGCGGCATCAAAGGTGATAGTACGCTTGTGGTAATCGCCTTTTTCGTGAGCATACGTCTCGCCGTCGTCTTCATAATACACAAACTCCGAGCCTTGTTTACCCGCGTAGAGATGCACTGTCAGCACGTCCGTCGGCTGTTCTTTGGTGGATTGTACCACTGATTGCATCACAAGCATTTGTCCACCTTTGACAAAGAGCGGCAAGCGATCAAGCGACGTTTCGACCACAATCGTTTGTTTACCCGCATATTTGCTATCGTTGTGAAAATCGTACCATTCGCCTTCGGGCAAGTACACTTTTGCAAACTCTTTATTGCTCACCACCGGAGCCACCATCAGGCTTTGCCCGAACATATACTGCGCTCCAAAGGTAGGGTCGTAAATAGTGGGGTCGAAAGCGTGGTAGAGCGCCAGTGACCGCGCAACAGGCATACCCGTTTGACTTGCCTCGTAGAACGCGGAATACAAGTACGGAAGCAGCTTGTAACGCAATTCGATATAATTTTTGCTAATTTCCTCTACGTCCTCACCGAATGACCACGGGTCTTGCTCTTTTGTGTAGATGGCTGCATGAACACGGAAGAATGGCGTAAATGCGCCCACCGTTATCCACCGTGCAAAAAGTTCGCGTGAGCCGTTGCCATTAAAACCACCAACATCTACACCCGTAAAAGGAACGCCCGCCAAACCAAGATTTGACACCAGACGTGCGCCCAGCATCAAATGGTCGTCCGAAGCGGTATTATCGCCCGTCCAGACGGCAGAATAGCGCTGCACACCGGAATAAAACGCCCGCGTCAGATTAAACGGACGCTTACCGCCGAGATGCTTTTTCGAGCCTTCAAAGGTTGCTTTTGCCATTTCCAAACCATAGACGTTATGCCCTTTCTTGTGCGTTGCGCGGTGGCTCGTCGCCTCATCGCTGTCGAAATCAAATGCCACCAAGTCTGGGAAACGATTTCCCCACGTAGCAGGTTCGTTCATATCCGTCCAAAAGCCGTCTATGCCATCCTCAACGAGTGGTTTTAATTTTTCACCCCACCACGAGCGCGTTGCGCCTTTGGTAAAGTCTGGAAAATGGCAAGCTCCGGGCCACACGTCGCTTGTGTGATATGTGCCATCGGGATATTTCAGAAAGACATCGTTTTTCACGCCGTCTTCGTATGCGGCATAGCCTTTTTCCACTTTTATTCCCGGGTCGGTGATAACAACCGTCCGAAAGCCCATATTATCAAGCTCAGCAAGCATTTTTTTAGGATTAGGAAAACGCTCCGGACTCCATGTAAAGACTTTGTACGCATCCATGTAGTGAATGTCGAACCAAAGCACATCTGCCGGAATTTGTTTCTCGCGGATGGTGCGAGCGACGTTCAGCACTTCTTTTTCGGGGAAATAGCTGTATCGGCACTGGTGATAGCCAAGCGACCACATCGGCGGGAGTTCCATGCGTCCCGTCAGGCGAGTGTAATCCTGCAACACCTCGAAAACACTGGGGCGGTGAATGAGATAATAATTCATTTCGCCTGCTTCCACCGAAAATGATGCAAAGCGCTTATTCGATGCCCCAAAGTTAAAATTTGATTTGTAGCTATTATCCAAAAACACGCCATAGACGAGATTTTTACCTGATGAGCTGCTATGCAAACCCATGTAAAATGGCGTTGTGCCGTAAAGCGGGTCTGTGCCGTTACCGTAGCCGTAGGCATCCGTATTCCAGTTGGTGTAGCCACTGCCACGCTTGTCCAAATTCCCCGTTTTTTCGCCCAAACCGATGAAGCGTTCATCGGGAAGCAAACGCTTGTAGGTGGTGGCTTCATTCCCTATCCACGACGTACCGAAGGCGGGTTCGTCTTCGTTCAGAAGATCGCCACTTTTTGTCAAGAACTGCACACGCACGGGATTCTTACGAATTACCAGTCGCACGGCATCTGTGACGAGCGTGATACTTTCAGCATTCTCGCTTGCTGTAACCATTCCGCGTTGCGGTTCGGCTATGACGGCAAACGAATGATTATCCCATGCCGCCACGTCACCCGAAGCCTTCGCAATGCGGATGCGCACTATGGTCGGCGAATAAACAACGACACGAAGGTGCGCCTGCGCTGTCTTGACAAGAAGCCCTTGTTCATCGGCGCTCCATGAAGTCATTGCGCCGAGGGATTCGGAAAGCGGTTGTGCGCTCATAGTTGCACCCAAAGAGACAAGAGATGAAACAGCTATACACGCTGCTATAATGCGGCATACAGAGAAAAAATGTGTCCTCATAACAATCGCCCTCGTGAACAAAGGTGAAGAAAAATGTGGTGAAAATTTCCGTTATTTCTTTTTACCGAACATGGTCTTGATATTGTTCCGAAAGCGCTCGGTCACCGGCAATACGGCGATATTGACACTTCCTTGACGATTTGCCGTCCAGATGGAATCAAAGTGCAGCGAGTCGCGCAGACGCACGAGGCGCGAGGCTTGCGTGTATTGGTCGTATTCGTACCACCACACATTACCATTCAGTGGGCGTTTCATCAGTCCGGTAAGATTGCCCGTCATCACGGTGTCACGGTCGCGGCTAAGGAAGAAACGTGTGGTGTCGTTTGTCGGTGCTTCGCGGTTGACGTTGACCACTTGCCCCTCGTCAATGAGCGTTTTGCTGTCGAATCGCATTTTGAGCTGTCCGCCAAAATCATGACGATAGGCAAACACGACTTCGTTGTTGAAATTATTGTTTGCATAGATCGGTACATTGCCGATAATAAAAGCTCCGGGCTGTATTTGTTCTGCTTGCAGCTTGGTAAAACTATCGTTAATCACCGCTTCTTGCAGTCGGCGATTTGCAATGTAGTTCTGCGCTTGAATCATAAACGAAAAATAGGTCATTACGACAATTAATGCCGGAACAATAACACCAAAGCCATGTTGCAAGCGGGCAAAAGCGGCAGCAAGCAGAATAGAAAGTAAAATCCACGTCGAACCCAAGAAACGATTTTCAATTCCCTCTACGCGCATATTAAATCCTGAAAACACCGCCAAAGCGGAACAGCCAAGCAAGGTCAGCACAATCATTGCAAGAAAAAGCTGACGCTCACGTTGGGATTTATTCGTTGTGGCAAGTTCCGGTACAGCTTTGCGAAGAATGACCACGAAAGCAACCACCGCCAGAACAAGCAGCCACCAATCCCAGCGTACAAACAAACCCGCGCCATAGTGCGTAAGCGAAGAAACAAGCATAACGGGCGTATCAATAACAACGCTAAAAAGCCAGCGCCCGAAAGAACGTGCCATGTCGCCAAGAGGACGGGCAGAAAGACGCGAAAGTGAGACTCCGTAAAGCGGGACAATCAGTTTTTGGAAGAGCGCCAAGCCAATAATAACTAGTGCCACAGGAGCGCCATATCGCAGAGCTTCACGTCGCACGAGCGATTCCGACCACCGATGATTTGCCAACGTCGGCAGCAAAGGTAGAAGTGCAGTGATAAGCAACAGCGGTGCGCTGACTTCATAAATCAAAAGCCCGATAATGACGAGCAAATATGTTAGTATGAGATTGAGTGTTTTCTTTCCCTTCAAATACTCTTGTAAATTCCATAGCGAAAGCGCCCAAAAAAGCGTACTGGACGAACCGATAATCATCACAATCGGTTCAAAAATAGTCGAAGACGCAATCGTCGGAATAATCCCTAGAACAGTGAACCATAGTGCCGCCGACTCACCGCAATAGTCTTTGACAACGCGACTGACGAGCGCGATGGCTGCAATCCAGCACGCCGTATTGAGGAGAATATAAGGAATGGGATTCGTGCCAAAAAGTGGAGGTGTGAGAGCAAAAAACGTCGAACCCAGAGGGCGCATACCGCCACCGCCCAACGTATTCCAAAAGACAAATGTCTTCCACACGCTTTTGTCAAAGTGCGATTGCACAATCATCATTAAATCGTCAATCATAAAACTGCCACCGCCGAAAATGTACGGCAAATAGGCAACGCAACCGAGTACAAGAACGGCAACAAAGACGAGGCGGCGATTAGACATAGCGAAGAATAATGAAATTTCAGAAAAGATAGTGACTTGGAGAAACTCACAGAGAATATCACACTTTACGTAGAGCGATACTACGCTGCATAGCAAAAAAATTCGGAGCAATCGCTACGCACATTTTGTCGAGTAATTCTACAAGGCGAATACCCCAGTTGGGAAGCGGCACAGAGACGGTTTTCGCTGTTACCCCGCCGGAATTGAGAAAAAGAAAACACTCGCTGTATTCGTCCTGCTCAATGCGGAAAAATGGAACGTTAGCGTGAAATTTTGCATGGTCATTGAAGAGTAATTCTCCGACAGCGTTGTTGCCCGACCAAGGATTGGCGGGGTCGCTGAGGATGATATTGTCGTCGAACACATTCACTTCAAATGAATATCCCTCCTTGCGCATCAGACGCAGAGCCAGACGCAGCAAAAATGACGCATTTGCTTCTTGCACGAGCAGCACGCCGCCCGGCTTCAGAATACGCCGCATCTCGCGGAAAAGCTGCATCGCATTGGGCAAGTGGTGAATCATATTCATGCAGACGACAAAATCAAACTCTTCATCCTGAAAGGGCGTTTTCATGGCATCTACCATCTTCACGTCCAGCCACGGGCTTTCGGCATAGTCCGTCAGCAAAATGGACTTTGCTCGCACAAACTCTTTCACAACGCCGATACCGCACCCCACCTCAACGCCGACGTGTTTTTCGGAGTCAATATACCGATTCATCCACGAAAAGCGGTTGCGCATGAGCGCCCAGAGATTACGCGGTTTTTCGTCGTAAAAGATTTGCCGCGCTGTCAGTAAATCGCCGTCGTCGCCCATGCGGTTTTCTGTGGGCGCAGGAAAATAAGGTTTGTTGAGAAACATGAGAGTATTTTAACTGATCAGGATATGATTTTGGGGACACGGAGCAAACAGACTATTTGCCATTATATTGCCAAACAGCAATCACCGAGCGCCCTGCATTATAGCCGATAAGCGCGTCGGTCACTTTGGAAATGGGTACAATCACACTATCCCAGAGCTTGATTTGTTCCGGCTTGGGCTGCGATTGTTTCAGAAAAAGTTTATTTGCCGCTGATGTACACAAGCCCAAAGAATCAAGGTAAAATGCTTTGACGCGCTTGAGCGTAGGCGGTGCGGCTGCCAAAAGCATCGGGCGCGTGTAACGCCTATAATGCCCAATAGCTGCATCGAACGGACTGAAAAGCCATTGGTACGCGGGCGAGAGGACAATCACGTGTCCGCCGGGCTTAAGGTAGCGTGTTACTTCTTCAAGTTGGGCGCTATCGTGTTCGATATGTTCCAATACGTCAATGTAAATCGCTACATCGTACTTGTGGTCTTCGGGCAACTCGCTCAAAAATCCCACATGAACGCGGCAGCAAGTAGGTAATGTCTTGGCAGCGATTTTCTCACTAACGTGTGCTGCGAGCGCTCCGTCCGGCTCCAAACAAAGCCATTCTTCTTGTGAACCGTCGCAAAGCGAAGAGGTTGTGCCACCAAGTCCCGCGCCGACTTCCACGACGCGCCCTTTCAGGTACGGTTTCAAAAACGAGGCGTAGTAACGCTTCCAGTTGACTGCTTTTTCAAATAATTCGAGTTCGTTGCCGATATATGTTGCGTCATTCATTGAGATTTAGAAAAATGAGATTGTGAGAAGTTGTCAAAACAGCAAAACTTAGAGTACATTTTCCACGTCTGCCACATAGTCGTTGTAGTGCAGGCGCGGCACGAAGGGCTGCTGTGAGCGATTATTGAGAACCAGAAAGACGAGCAGCACTGACATCAAAAGCGCTTCAATAAAAATTGCTACGAGGCTACCGATGGAACTTGTCGCCCAGCCCGGAATGGCTACATCGCTAAAGAAACGTATGCCGAGCACAGAGGCAATACCGACGACTGAGAACAAAATAAAGACTAATGACACTACCAAAAGCCTTGCCGCAGCTACTTCGGAATGAACAGCAATACCGCTCAAGCCATGCAGCAGAAGCGACACAAAGTTCATCTTCGATTCACCCGCCAAACGCACTCCGCGCACCGTCGGTACGGCTGCAAGCGGCAATCGTGCTTTCATAATTCCCGCCGCTACGTGTATCCACACCTCCGACACCGACGAAACGCGCTTGAGTAAAGCCGGAGGAATAATACTAAAATTGCCGAAGGAAATCGGAGCGCCCGTCAGCACGTGATAGACACGTTTGTAGAGTGCGTAAAAAAAGCGGAATTGAAGACTTTCCGAACGCTTGGAACGTTCGGCGAAGATGATTTTTCTGGGATTGGCAAGAGAAGCGCGAACGAGCGTCAAGACATCTTCCGGCTTATCTTCACCGTCGGAATCCATGACAATCGCTGATGTATGCGGGAGATGTTCGGCGGCATAACAAAGCCCAATGGCAATGGCGCGTTGGTGACCGAAATTGCGGGTGAGATGAATAATGCGAATAGACGAGACGTTCGGGAGCACATGAAATACGCTCTGCAGCAAGGTGGGTTCGGAGGTTGAACCGTCATTGACGGCAAGAATGCTTACGCTCAAGGGTTCATTCGCTGCGGAAATAGCAGCATCAATTTTTTCGACAAGTAGCGTAAAGGACTGCCAGTCGTTGAAGACGGGCATGATAATACTGACGACGTGAGATGGTGCGCTATTCATCGTGTGAAAAATTGGAGGCGAAAAAACAATGCCTACAAAAATACAATCTTCGAGCAAACTGCACACGATGAATTTTCCGCTTCCGATCTGTTCTATGCGTTTCTACCCAAGCCACCGCTTGAAAGCACTTGCTTTCTCGCGGCTAATGTCCACAATGATGTTTGGTATGTTCTTGAGGCTCACATGGAGCTTACCCGTGTAATCGCTGCGAAAACCCGCTATGGCGCTAATGTGGAGAAGTGTTTGCCGATTAGCACGAAAAAATTCTGCCGGATTGACAAGCTCTTCGAGTTCTTCCATTGTGGTATAATCCGTCAGAAAGCGCTTCCCATCAAGTGTTGTTAGAAAGATAACTTCCTCCTTTTGGAAAATTGCTGCTTCTTTCGCAGGAATGAGCAGCATGGTTCCTTTTCCATGCACTAAAAAACGTTCCTTGAAGCGCTTCTGTGCTTGCGGCAGAAGGTCACGGAGCAAGCCCGTAAGCTGGGACGGTACATCCAACGCGATATTCTGCGACTTCCAACGCTGAAATTTTGACAATGCTGCTTCTAGTTCTTCGCGGTCAATCGGCTTCAGAAGGTAATCAAGGCTGTTGAGTTTGAAAGCGCGAAGGGCGTATTCATCGTAGGCGGTGGTAAAAATAACAGGACAAGCAACTTCGATACGCTTAAAAAGGTCAAAACTCACGCCGTCGGAAAGCTGAATGTCGCAGAAGAGTACGTCCGGCTCAGGATTCGCCAGAAACCACGCCTCAGCGCTTTCGAGACTATCCAGTACGCTCAGAATCTCAATCCCTGCATCTATTTGGTTCAGCAAGTGCCGCAAATCCTTAGCAACAAGCGGTTCGTCCTCAATGATGACGGCTTTCATGGTGTACAGAAGTGTTTCAGGAGTCATAGCAATTATTTGTAAAAATTACAATAAGGGCAGTTCCACCGCAAAGGTTTGTTCCGTTTCGCAGACCTTCAGCGCTTCAGGACTGAGGTGTTTGTACAATGCCGCAAGCCTCGTCAGACCTTGTTTGTTGGATGTTTCGACAAGAGTGCGCCGCTGCAGAGTATTTTCGACCACAAGATACCACACATTTTCGTGTTGTTTGGTAGAAATCATGATGTGAAGCGGCTTTTGGGCATTAACGATATTGTGTTTGAGCGCATTTTCTACAAGTGTTTGTAGCGTCACCGGCACAATCAGGCGCTCGCGGGCTTCTGCACCAACATGAATCTCAACTTGCAAGGCAGTATTAAAGCGGGTTTTGAGCAGCCGAAGATAATGCTCGACAAATTTGAGTTCGGTTTCGAGCGATACAAATTCTTTATCGCGGCTTTGCAGCACATACCGATAGACTTTGGAAAGCTGCTGCACAAACTCACCGGCAAGCATTGGATTTTCGACGATGAGGCTATTGAGCGAGGTAAGTGCATTAAAAAGAAAGTGCGGATTCAATTGGTTCTTCAGGCTCTCAAACTGCGCTTCAGCGCGCTCTTTCTGCAACCGTTCATTGCGCAACATCTCGGACTTCCAGTTATCAAAAAACTCTTTTCCGAATAAGCCCAGATTAACAGCCGTTACCGCAAGAATATTCGTAACAAAAGCCACAACAAGAAAAGGTTTTGTCAGCAAAGGGAACCGCAAACTCGCCGGTATAACATCTTGATATAGCCATAAAGAAAGCGCGGCGAGCGAGGCAAATAACAACACACCCGTCAGAATTTGAAGCACGATACGCTGCAATACTCGATAATCCTCCGAAAAAAGCCTGATAGAATAAGGAAATTGGCGGTTAAAGAAGTTATGAATCAGCACCGTACCTTCAAATAACATAGGCATTAAAAATATCGAAACCACAAGCGTACTCAAATGGAACAGCAGACCAAGTTCCGGGAAAACAAGCCCCCGCACAATAATCCCTATCGTCGAGAAGACAAATATAGCGGGGTATGCTTTTTTACGATTGATAATCATTACCGAACTCCTTGGCGCTGGTGTTAGTTGCCATGCGAGATTATTTCGCCATCTTGCATTTCAATCGTGCGGTCGGTGGCGCGGGCAAATTCTTGGTCGTGCGTAACGCAAATCAAGGTTTGACCGTAGGTGTGAGCCAAGTCTCTAAAAATATCGAATACGATTTTGGAATTATTCGAGTCCAAATTGCCCGTTGGCTCGTCGCCCATGATTATCGTAGGGTCATTGATGAGCGCCCGTGCTATCGCCACACGCTGCTGTTGTCCGCCGGAGAGCTTGCTGGCACGTTTATCTGCCTGCTCCGCCACGCCCAGCAGACGCAGCTTTTCCATTGCCCGCTCACGAATTTCCTCGCGTGAGTATTTGCCGAGCTTGAGTGCCGGTATCATCACGTTCTGAAGACACGTAAATTCGGGTAACAGATAGTGAAACTGAAACACAAAGCCGATGTGCTCACCGCGAAAACGCGCCAGTTCATCCTGTGATTTACCGTGAATGGTTGTGCCGTTGAGCGTGAGTTCGCCTTCAAAATCAGTGTCCATCGTAGAGAGAACATAGAGTAGTGTGGACTTGCCGCAGCCGGACTTGCCGACGATAGAAACAAATTCACCTTTTTGTACATCGAAGGAAACCTTCTTAAGCACAGCAAACGTTTCGGGTTCGTGAAAGTATTTCACAAGATTATTGGCTTGAAGAACAGGTGTATTCATGGTGGTATGGTTCTCGAATAGTGTAGATTGATTATGGTTGTTGTGCTGCGCTATGTTCCGGCATGACAAGTAGTGCTAATATTACCCACGAATAATCTGCACCGGATCAATCTTACCCGCCTTGCGCGAAGGCAGCAAGCCCGCAAGACACGTCGCGCCAACCCCGAAGAGGATGCCCGAAACGTAGTGAATCAGGTGGAAAGCCACCGGAAAGCGCGTCATAGAGGAAAATTCACCGAAATCCACCGGAATCTGCGACACAAAATACGCAAGCGTGCCGCCGATGCACAGCCCCAGCGATGCACCCAAAACACCAACAACAATAGCTTGTACAAGAAAAATCGCCACAATATCACTCGCCGAAAAGCCCGTTGCTTTCAGAATCGCAATATCTTTCATTTTGTCGTTGATGGTCATGCTCATAATGTTGTAAATACCAAAGCCTGCTACCACTAAGAGCGTCGTAACAACCACGTAGGTCATCAAATTGCGAATCACAAAACTTTGCAAAATCACGGCATTGGCGGTCTCCCAGTCTTCGGACTTCACGCCGTACTTTGCCTGAAACTCCGGTGCAAGCTGCTTGGCGGAGGTCATCGAATGAAGATTGATGCTGATGGTAGTAATATAGCCCGGGTCGCGCTGTAATATTTTCTGTACCGTTGTGATGCTGGCATAACTTTTCACGTTGTCCACTGCCACATTGCCAGTGGCAAAAGTAGCAACGATTTTCAGTGTCATCGTTGTTCCGAAGGGGGTTGTTACTTGCACTCGGTCGCCTACTTTGGCATTCAGCTTCTTTGCCAGCCCTGCGCCCATTATCATTCCGTTGCTCGTTGCCAAAAGGCTTTCGAGTGTGCCGGATTTGAGTTTTTCGGTTACATTGAAGAGTTTATCTTCATCTAAAATATTCACACCCGCAATTGAGCCATTTAACTGAACAACACCATAATTGTAAAACACTTGAGAATTGAGCTGTGGCGAGACCCCCGCCACATTCGGGTCTGTGCGCAATGCCTCAACAATCTGCATTCCATTGCGTATGTTGAGCTTCATGTTTTTCGGCTTTTGATGTGCGATGGTCGCCATATTCTTCACGCCATTAAAAATCTCTTCCACGATAGAGAGCCGCGAAGATGATTCAAGGTCGTTATACATCCGAATATGCGCCGTAGATTCCAGCATCGAATCGGTCAGGTAATCGTTCACGCCCGTCATAACGCTAATCATCAGGACAAACATCCCGATACCGAAGGTAACGCCGAGCATGGCGGTAATGGTTTGCTTCTTCTTGGAAAGAAGATGCGTTTTGGCGATTTGGAAAATGAGTGAAAAAGCCATGACGGAAGAGGAATGGTAAATTTTGAGTGTTGTTACTACTAAATAGGACATCAGCTGCTTGATGTGAAAAGCAATGTTAGCGCAGACGTTTAGGGTTTTGCGCAGGGACAAGATGCCGTGCGCCATGCGATTCCGCACCGTGCGCGTCAATGCGGAATCGCCCCACAAGCGCCTGCACTTCCATCGTCTGCGAAGCAAGCGATTCTATCGTCGCTGCAATTTGATTCGTGCCTGCGCTGGCTTCACTGATAAGCCCGGCAATGGTTTGCATATTTCCCGCTATCTGCGTACTGGTCGCGGCTTGCTCCTCACTGGCGCTTGCCACTTGGGACATAATATCTGAGACGTGTGCGGTTTTGCGAACGATTGTGTCAAAAGTATTTGTGGTCGCGCTGATAAGCGAACCGCTTTCGTCCACAAGTTGCTTCCCGCGTGCCATAGCCCGGACAGCATCGCCCATTTCGTGCTGAATCACGGCTATCATACCGGAAATTTCCTTCGTCGCTTTTTGTGTACGCTCGGCGAGCTTACGGACTTCATCGGCGACCACAGCAAAGCCGCGCCCCGCATCGCCCGCTCGTGCGGCTTCAATGGCAGCATTCAGTGCCAGAAGATTCGTTTGGTCGGCAATTTCATCAATGGTAGAAACGATTTCGCCAATTTCCTCACTGCGTTTGCCCAAAATACTAACCGTTGAAGAAGATTCCATCACGACCGCACCGATATTGCGCACATTCTCGACCATGTTTTGCATCACACTTCCGCCGCGCTCTGCTTCGCCGTGTGCTTCTGCTGCTTCAAAGGCTGCGGTCGAAGTTTGGCGCGTATTATCGGCGATAACATCCGACATCTGCTGCACGGCTGCTGTTGACTGCTGCACCTGCGTTGCACCTTCGATTGTACCGACTGCCATTTGGTGCACTGTACTGCTGACTTCGCTTGCCGTCTGAACGGTATCGCCGAGCGACAACAGAATTTGCCCCAGCATTTCGCGCATTGTTGCTACGCTTTTGTTCAGCCCGTCGAAAAGTCGTGCAATGTCATCATTCTGCGTAGAATCAAGATGAATGGTTAAATCGCCATTCGCAAGGCGTTCGGTCGCACGTAGCATTGAATCTACGCTTTGAGCTAAATACTCCTTTTGTGCTTGCATTGCCGCAAGGTCGTGAGAAGCGCGGCGCTCATTTTCGGCTTTCATTGCGGCAAGTTCCGCGTAGTCCTTTGCTGCCTGAGCATCCGCTTTGGTGCGTATTTCCTCCAGCATTGTAGTTGTTTGCTCTTGTGTTTTTTCGAGAATATTCCCAATGACAAGCAAGAGCAGAAGAAGCATAATCACAACACTCATCGTAAAAAGCTCTGCGGCAGAAGGTGGAACGAGCATCGGTAGAACAATGCCCGCGCTATGAAGGCTGTAAAAAATGATGACGATAGTCGCAGAAATACCGAACCACAGCCCACCACCCCGCGAACCATAAAAGCTCGTCGCCAAGAGCGGTACAATCCCAAGCAAGTAACGAAGTGGACTTGTCGTGCCGCCGGTAAAGGTCGCCAGAGTCGTCACGGCTACGGTAAAAACTATAAGCAATACTGTTGCCGAGGTTCTGACGGAAGAAGTTGCGCGAAGAATAAACGGCACCATACCCGCCAAAACGCCAGCCACGACAGCAAGCGGGAGCAGTTTGATAAAATCACTCATACCCGCATCCATTCCCGTGAGCATCATCACTGAGCTGCGAAGAGCTTGCAGAAAAAAGAATCCCGAAAGAAGCGTTGCTGAGGCGACCACTAACAACGAGCGGCGCAAGGTCTGTACGTCGTGCTGCAACGTGGCAGGGATAAACCGAAGAAGAAATGCTTGCATAGCGATGATATAGAGAATGGTAGTAAGATTCTGTTACTTTTGTGGGCAAGTGCTTAGAATCCCTTGTTGCTAAGTTATTATTTAACAGGGGGTCTTTAGCCCCTTGCATACCATACTTGCGAAAGCCCTAATTCTGTTATTTTTTCACAACAAGTTGGCTACTATCGCTCAGTCCGTCCAAGACCTCCACAACGTCGTAGTTTTCTGCACCCTTGCGTATTTTCACTTTTGTTGTATTGCCATCTGCATTTTTGATAAGAACGCTATCACCGGCGAGAACAAGGGATTTCGGTATCACAAGTGTACGTTCTTTGCGGCTAATGACGATATTTGCTTCGGCGGTTACGCCCACAAATTTTTCGGGAAGTGTGTCGGTAAATGCCGCATCCACACGGAAAGATTGGTCTTGCTTGGTGAGCATCGGATAAATTTTCTCAACACGAGCTTTGAATGTGCGATCTTTGTAAACGTCAATTTTAACCAGCACTTCCTGCCCAACACGAATTTTTTGAATGTCCAATTCATCCACGCTGAGCCGAATATAGACCTCGCGATCGCTCCCAATAAGAGCCAGTGCGTCATTGCGGCGCACAGCCTCGCCTTGCTGCTTGTATGCTTCATACACCATGCCGTCGGTCAAGCTTTTCACCAGTGCATTCGATTCTTGCTTCGCGCTCACTTTGAATTGGCTCTCAGCATTTTGCAAGTCCACATACAACTGGCGTTTTGTACGCTCATAGCGCTGTTTGGCGGCAGCAAAGTCATTTTGAGAGACTTGGAAAGCAAGTTTTGCCTTGTCATAATCGCTTTGCGTCATAGCTTTAGAGGCAAACAAGTCGCTCACGCGGGCGAACTGTACCGAATCGGTGCTGAATTTTGATTGCGACGAACGCAATGATGATTCAGCCTCCGCAAGAGCAGGTGAGGAGAGATTGTAATTCGACTGCGCCGTGCGATACACATCGCGGGCAGCGTTCATGCGGGCTGCCTGCTCGTCGTTGTCAATGCGAAACAGCACGTCGCCAGCTTTTACAATGCTTCCCTCGTCCACCACACGGCGAGTAATGACACCATCTGCCATAGCAAAAACTTTATATTCGCCACGCGGAGCAATCACGCCCGATGCGTAAACGGCTTCGGTAAGCGCCCGATATTCAGGTTTGGTGCTACCGTCCGCTTTCTTACATGAAATGGCGGTTGCTGCAAAAGCACATAATGTCATGCTTTTCAAAAGTATTGCGAGTGAATGCGGTTTCATGGATGTAGTCTAAAAAATGTCCGAAAAATTGGTTGATAAACAGCCTTACAAATCCGTCGTTGTCGTCGCTTGTTCTTGATACAAACATCGTCAGAAAGATACTCCAAGACAACAAAAGAACAGCGAAGCGTCGAAAAAAACAAGGGAAGCGCAGGGAACGGAAGACGAGGCGTTATGACCGGCAGAAGCACCTGCCACACAAAATTCAGGTTTTTCATCTTTTTCACCTATGCAGAGTTTTTGGATGCGCTTCATTTTTCGTATCTTTCGCACAACAATCATAACAATATCGAATTTTTGGTTTAGTGTCTGTACTTGTATGATGTACCTTGTACCTTCGTTTTTCGCGTCTTGCCGTCCCCAGTGCCTGGCTATTGTGTGGACTTTCTTTTTCGTGGTCATTGCTGCACCTTGCCAGCATTTGTCCGCGCAGTCCTTCACGGTTTTCAATTCGGATGCATCGGGCTTCCCGCTCGTGAAAGCAAAGTTTTATGTACTTAGCAAGGATGGTCGCCCGGTTACAGGCTTGAAGGAAGAAGATTTTTCTTTGACTGAAAGCGGTGCAGAACGTGAGATTGTATCGGTCGAACTTCCAAGCGAACTTGATTTCAAACCGGTCTCTGCTGTTCTGACGCTGGACGTATCCGGCTCGATGACGATGGATGGTCGTATTTTCCTCGCTCAAGAAGCAGGTGCTGACTGGGTACGGACAATTGCACTTGATGTGTCGGAGTGCGCCTTTTCCAGCTTTGATGACAACAGCTATCTCAATCAAGATTTTACGCACTCACGCACCAAATTATTGAATGCCCTGCAAACGCTGAAGCCTTTGAACGGCACGGACTATGACAAAGGTTTTATCGAACCGATGACCGGAGCGCTTAGTATGGCGCGACGGGGGCAAAATCGCCGTATCGTCGTGTTTGTTACCGACGGGCTGGGCGGCGGTTCGGAGCGAAAAATTATTGATGCAGCTCGCAAAGATAGCATTACGGTCTATTGTATAACGCTTGGAATGAAAATGCCTCCCGTGCTGCGAGCTATTGCCGACAGCACTGGTGGTGCTTGGTTTGAGAATATCACCGAGCGCGAGGCACTTACGAGTATTTATCGCCGTATTCTTTTTCAAACGCAGAATATTCAGCCTGCAACAATTACATGGGCAAGCAAAGCAGGATGCACACTCGACCGAGATGCCGTTGTGCGTATCAGCAACAGTGCTAAATTTACAACGGGTGCGACTTCGGCAACAGTTCGTTATGTTGCGCCCGCTTCTTCACTTATTCGCATCGCCCCCACGCCACGCTCGCTCACCTTCCGCGATGTGGGAGTGGGGAATTCGCAAGGGCAGCGCATCACTCTCAAAGCAACCTATCAGCCTGTTACCATTCTTGGCATTGAAACCAATAATGCCCTTTTCGACGTTGGCGGTTTGAAATTCCCGCTTCGCATCGAAGCAGACGAAACAGCAACCTTCACCGTCGGCTTCACGGGCATAGATTCCGTGCCGCATATAGCCCGCATCGATGTTCGTACCGATTTGTGCGCTCCGGTCTCAATTTTTGCCCGTGCTGTCTATGGCAACAAACAAGCTGCCGCCACGCAGCAAATGCAAGTAACGCTACCGGAAGGCGCTTCAACGCTGTACTCCGGTGCAGATACCGTTATCGCTTGGTCAGGGATTATGCCGTCGGAGAATGTTGCGTTGGATTACAGCCTTGATATGGGCGTCTCGTGGCTGCCCATTACGCCCAAGACCAACGGACTGCGCTCTCCATGGCGTGTGCCGCCTGTTTCCTCCGCTCGCCTGCTTTCCGGCAATGCACGACCAATGATTGTCCGCGCCCAGCAGGTCTGGATACCAAAAGAAGTTTCGGTAGAAGCTGCTGTAACCCTTGATGCACACGCGGGGTCATTATTTACCGCAATGTTCAACAAAGATGGCTCAAAGGTGCTAACATCAAGTGCCGACCGCACAGCAAAGATTTTTGATGCCTACACAGGCACAGTACTCCAGTCCTTCGAGGGGCATGGAAATTTTGTCTCTTCAGCCGAATTTAGTCCCGATGAAAAGCGCGTACTCACAACCAGCTACGATAACACCATTCGCCTCTGGGATGCCGAAACAGGCTCTCTCCTGAACACTTCCTACGGACAGGGCTTACGGCAGTTCTTTTTTAGCCAGGCAAAGATGTTTGGCTCAGAAAAACTATCATTTACCAATCAAGACCAGCAACGCTTTCTTTTTGGAACGTTCTCGCCCGATGGCACGGAGGTTATAACTACGACCGATAATGGTATGGCTATTCGTTGGAGAGGAACGATACTACGCCCACACGGCTTTATCACAATGTTTGCTGCCGGCTGGCTCTACTCCGCGCAGTACAGCCGCGATGGTAAATTCGTTCTCACGGCAGGTGGGGACTACACCGCACGACTTTGGAGCGGCGCTACAACAAATATCAAATACTTTGCCGGACACGAAGACCAAGTAACCTTTGCCAGCTTCAGCCCTGATGAACAGCGCATTGCGACCGCAAGCAATGATCAGACCGCTCGCATCTGGGATATAAAAACCGAAAAACAGCTCTTGAAGTTGAAGCACAAAGGGAACGTCTGGTCAGCACGGTACAGCCCTGATGGCAGGCGCATTGTTACGGCATCTGCCGATGGCGCGGTGCGTGTGTGGGATGCCCAAACAGGCGCATTGGAACTGACACTTCCGGCAGAAGCCGGTGGCTTTCATCATGCAGAATTTAGTCCCGACGGTTCCCGCATTGTAGGAGCGGGCGTTGATGCGGTCGGGAGGATTTGGGATATCGGCGGGGGATATTTACAAGAAGCAACATCGAAAGTTTTTAATGTTATCGCACCTGTCGCAACCTTGCGCGAAGTCAATATGGGAGCAATTATGCAGGGTATGGTGAGAGATTCTGTTTGCACGATACTGACAAATCCTGATAAATCCGTTGTCAGGGTACAAGAAATTCGTCTTGTTGGTGCTCATGCGGATGATTTCTCGCTTGTTTCAGGCTTGCCACCCTTCGATGTACCAAGCGACAGCGCCAAAGCACTGGAGTTTCGTTTTGCACCAAAAGAGCGTGGGCAACGAAGCGCAACTCTCGAAGTCATTACCTGGACAGACACACTACGCACCATCATTCGCGGGGAGAGCAACGCCAAAGGCTTCGAGAGTGCTCCGGCACTTAGTTTTGGAGCACGACTTCTGCGCCGAACATTTGACACAACCATAACGGTACTGCGCAATACGGGAACACTTCCCATGACTATTACTCGCTTACAGAAATCGGGACCCGACACCGAGCAATTTTCGCTTTCCCTGAGCAGACGTGCGCCCTTGAGCCTTAGTGCTGGCGATAGTCTAGTTGCAAAAATATCTTTTGCGCCCGTGAACGTGGGTGTGGCAAATGGCGGAATCCGTATAGAAATTGCGGGGGTGCAAAAGCCTGTCATCATGCCGATTCTCGGCGAAGGAGTGGCAGCAGAGATTAGTGCTTCAGTAAGCGCAACGTTTTTAGACAATACCGGCGCGACGTTTGCCCTTGGCGTGGGAGACACGCTCAAGGCACGGGAAGTGCGTACCACACTTATTCGTCCACTTCTGAACTACGTGTTTTTCGAGGAGAACTCCTCTGAAATCCCTGTTCGCTACCGCCCACTCAGCCGCGAGCAAACACGAGAATTTACCGAAACAAATCTGATGCAGACTGTAACAGCAGCAAGCCTGAAAGCCAAGCAAGTACGTGGCATTGACAACTATTACCACGTGCTGAACATTTTTGGGAAGCGCCTTCGTGATGATGCTAGGCTCACTGCACGAATTATCGGCTGCAATAGCGATGTTGCCGCAGAGCGAGGTAATATGCGCCTTTCACAAGAGCGTGCCGAAGCAGTGCGCCGATACCTCACAGCCACGTGGGGTATTGACGAAAAACGACTGAAAGCGCAAGCCCGAAACAAGCCGGAACGCGCATCGAACAACACAGACAGTGACGGTGCTGCCGAGAACAGGCGCGTAGAAATTCTGCTTGAACCGCAAGATGCAATGTCGCCTGTTGCCAGCGACGAGGTGCTTTGGACTGCCGAGCCTGATATTGTAAGGCTTTCCTGTATGGCAACATCGCAGGAAGATATTACCGAATGGTCACTAGATCTTCTGGCAGCACCAGCCGGAGCGCCTACGACGCCACCATCATCATCAGGCAAACAACGCATTATTACGACGCTTTCGGGCGCAGGCACGCCACCTGCAACGCTTGATTATCGCCTCAGCGGTGCTGATTTGCAGGGTATTGGAGCAGTCGCCAAGACAGCGCGGATGCAATTCCGTCTGCGTGCTATCAATCGTGCGGGGCAATTTATTGCTGCCCAGACCTTACCAACACTTGTTTCGCTGGAATCATTGCGTGATGTTCGCACGGTGCGGGATTCCTCGGCGAAGGGTACTGCCTTTGCAAAAGACACAGCACACGACGAGCAAATAAGCCGTTTTGCGCTCACGTTCTTTGACTTTGACAAAGCCACGCTCAATAATCAAAACACTCAAATTATTAACGTGGTCAAAAGCCGCATCAAACCGGAGACCGAAGCAATCATCCTGGGCTACACCGACCGTGTGGGCGATGCCGCGTACAATAAACGCCTTTCCACCGACCGCGCAAAGACTGTTGCCGACATGTTGCCCGGAATGAGCGCCACGCGCAAGACCATGAATGGTGTGGGCGAAGCGGTACTGCTCTACGACAACGACCTGCCCGAAGGGCGCTTCTACTGCCGCATGGTAGAGATTATGCTTCGCAATACAAGTAAAAAACTTGCCCATCCTTCTGAACCGTAAAAACTTTTCACCACTTTCTATCATTTTTCTCAACTGCAAATGAGACTTTTGTTGTTTGATATTGACGGTACACTTGTTTCTGTGGAACGTACAGCTTCTCGCGCCATGCTTCGGCGCGTCGTTGAGGAGATATTTTCTATTGTGCTGCCGCCGGATTTTGAGTTCCAGTTGGGCGGCAAGACGGACTATCAAATTATGACAGAAGTAGCACAAGCACTGAGTTTGCCGACAACAATTGTAGAAGAGCAGAGAGAAAAAATACAAGTGACGCTGACCGCACACACCGAACCACTGTCCAATCCAGAAACTATGCGGCTCCTGGAAGGAGTGCGTGTGCTCGTCGAGACGCTGGCGGCACGGGAAGACGTTGCACTGGCGCTGCTCACAGGGAATCTAGAAACAACAGCATATCTCAAGCTGCGTCCGCACGGGCTGGATGGACATTTTCCCATTGGTGCTTTTGGTTCAGACCATATTGACCGAGCAATGTTGCCGCCGATTGCACTTCACAGAGCAAACAAGCATTACAACCATTTTACCAATAGTGGAAAAAAGTTTTCCCCCGAAAACACGCTCATTATCGGCGACACACTGAACGATATTCATTGCGCCAAAGCAAATGGAATCAAGACTCTAGCCGTTGCGACGGGAACGGTCAGCATGGAAACACTACGCTCGGCAGGGGCGGAATACGTCGTGGAAAATTTTGCGGATGTGCGGGCAATTACGGATATTGCGACGAATTTTTGAGATACATTCTTCGCCATCACTTGTTTTGTACTATTTTATGAAGACGGCACCATTGCATACTCCACCCTCAAAAGGTATTATCATTGCTCTCGACGGTCCGGCGGGGTCGGGCAAAAGCACCACAGCACGCCGCGTAGCCGAAGCGCTTGGTTATATCTACATTGACACCGGAGCGATGTATCGCGCTATTACGCTCGCTGCGCTCAGAGAAGAGCGTTCGCTGACAAACTCAGATTTGGCACCGATTGTACAGGAATATCGCCTAGAATTAACGGTTTCGCCGGATGGACAGCGCACGATTCTGGGGCGCGAGGACGTAACCAACGAAATTCGCTCGCCGGAGGTAACGAAGATGGTCAGTGCCGTCAGCGCACTCCCTTCGGTGCGCGAAGCAATGACGAAGCGTCAGCGCGAAATGGGTCAAAATGGTGGTGTCGTCATGGATGGACGCGACATCGGCACAGTAGTTTTTCCCGAAGCTGAATTAAAAGTGTTTTTAATTGCCTCACTGGAGGAACGGGCAAAACGGCGTTTGGCAGAACTTGCGGGCACAGACAGCAGTAAACCGGATGACGAAAGAATGACGCTAGAAGAAATGTGTCACCAAATCGGCGAACGCGATAAGCAAGATACTGAGCGCCTTGTCAGTCCGCTCCGCAAAGCCTTCGATGCAATAGAAATTGACACCTCGCAATTGAGTATTGATGAGCAAACCGAGCGTATTTTGATACTTGCCCGCGAGCGCATAGACAAAAACAGCTAGAAAAACGAGTTGCGGTGAAACCACAAAAAATTGTATATTTATCGTGCGATTTTATCGTATGATGTACTCCACCTTTGACGACTGTATCTCTTTGATAAACTATGTACTTCCTACGTTTGAGCTTTGCTATTGCACGTTTCACCACCGCCGACTTCATTTTTGACGAAATACTATGAGCACTCAACAACGCTCCAAACCAGCACTCACCCTTGAGCAGAAGTGCCGTGTCATTGTCGAACGAATGGCACAAGTTGCACGTGAAGGCGACGATATTATCTTGCGGAATAATGAAGAAGGTAATTCCCTGACAGTGTATATCGGTTTTGGGCGAAAAACTTGTGGTGCGGAAGATGCTACATTTGAGGAGCTTGTCAGCGACCTTTACCGCTTATTCAATAAGCAATGTGGCGTATCGTTTGTGAATCTTCACGACGAGGACGATTGGGAAACGATTGAACCACCATTACTGGACTAGATGAACACGTCGTACTATTTTTGTACTTGAAACACTTTAGTGTACGACATCGTAGCTGATTTCAATCGAAGAGTATAATTTTGCGTCGTAAAAGACGTACTTTCGATTTTGAGCGTAATAGTATGTGTACCGGGTTCGTACTCCTGTTCGGTCAAAACGCTAACCTCGCGCCCAACGCTATCATACACCGCAAGACGCACTTTCTCTCTGCGCTTCACGCCAAAGCGCACTGTTGCTTGGCTGTTGACAGGATTGGGGAAAACCGAAAGCGTTACATCACCTTCACCGTCCGTTTTTGCAATAGCAGCACCAACAAGATTTTTCACATCATAGCGATGCAAGACGCCTTCCAAACGGTCAAGCAGATGCAATTGGTTACGCCGTGAATCCAGATAAACAAGCGGCGAGATGGCTTCCGAAGTATTATAGAGCGGTCGCGATGCAGTCACAGCAAGGGTTTGCGGGTCATGTTCCTGTACAATAAGTGCCGTGCCGGATTGGGCAATCGAATAAAGGATGGTTTCTTTACTGTTGTATCCTAAAAAACGCGCCGCGCCGCTCAATACCTTACCACTCACTTTATTCGTGTTGCAATCAATCCCCACACCTCCAACGAAAACCCGTTTCTCAACGGCATCAAATGTGAGAAGATTTTCCGACCACAGACTCATGGTGGGAGTCCAATGATTGGCAAGATTGAGGGAATCGGTGAGAATAAACGTATTGAGATTGTAGATATTGAGGCGCTTTTGGTTTGTGCGTAGCACATAGAGTTTGTTGACGCTGGGAGCAAACACCATTTGAATTTTTCCTAAACCACGTTCTGTATCACTAAAGTTGTAGCCCCAAATCTTCAGCGACTTCTCCGTAGCCGATGTTGCGAGGTCGAGAACGGCAATACTTTTATGTTCCGGCATAGCAACGTACATTTTTTGCTTCGCACGGTCGAAACACATCGTCGAAAGCGCTTCACTACGTTGTTCCTTAAATCCAAAAATTGGCGTTTTGCCGACGGCAGTATTGGTAAAAGTCGAAAGAATGTAAACGGCATTTTCTTGGTGTGCCAAAGCAAAAATGCGCCCGCGTGCCGAGTCGGTGGCAAAGGTCGTCGTCCATGTTCCAGTAGGCACGTCGTTTAACTCTTGTCCAATAAAACTGTATAGCCAAAGACGTTGACTTTTACCGAGATGATTTGCCAGATACATTGTCAGCCCATCGGGCGCAAGCGCGAGGTCGTCGAAGTGGAACGCCAGTTCAGTTGTCATATCCGACTTGAGCGTATTCATATCGTACCAAAAGACCGTTGCTTGCTGCTCAGCAACAACCGCCAAACGTGCGCGAGTCTCATCCAATGCCAGCCCGGAAGGCTTGAGACCAAGGCGTACCGAATCTCGCGTCTCGTCAATAAACCCAAGAGAAAGCAGCTTCCCGAATTGCCCGCGCTCGCCATTTGCCGCATATCCATTATCATTCATGGCATAAAAGCGTTCATTGGACGGCGCATAGATAAATTGGGAGTATGTGCCATTGAGAGGAACAGTTTTCACGGGTATATTGCTTCCGAGTTGGAAAATTCGTACTTGTGTGGGCGTTGCCAGCAAAAAACGATTCCAGTTTGTGTCAACAAAAGCGCGCAGGACCGGAGCCGTATTGGGAAACGTCAACGTTTTCACAAGCGAATGCGGACTTGTGAGAGTGTGGATGGTGAAGCGTCCTTGCCCTGCAGTAGGCTCTTTGGCAACAGCATAGAGGCGGTCATGCAGGGAATCGAGAGCTATGCAGCCAATTACAAAGGGCATCACGAGCGTATCCTTCTGCTCAAGCGTCGCTCCATCCAGCACTCGAAGAACCGAGCCATCGGCAACGTACAAACGATTCTGCCTGTGATGCAAGGCAATATCGCGAATTACAGCCGAATAAGAACACGTTGCGACCACGAGGTTTTGTGCGGGATTGACGGCGTAAATAGTTTTCAGGGAATCATGCGGTGTTTCGGTAGAATAGAAATAAAGCAGACTGTTGGTGGGATTAACAAGAATGCTGAGACGCTCGCCATTGGGCGTAAAAGGAGCAGAAAGGACACCAACTTGTTTGGCACTATCAATATCCAGTATCGGGAAATTCGGGGAAATCGCAGAAGCCAAATATGCGCGGTGTTGCTGTTCATCAATGCCAATCGCGCAAGGCTGAAGGGTAGGTTGAAAGCGCTGTCCAAGTTTTTGTCCGATTTTTATTGTTTCAATCAGCCGATAGGTCTGCGTTTGGGCGGATAAAGACAGAGCACTTATCACAGTGCAACAGCAAAGAACAAGAAGGATTGTTTGTGTAACCATTCTACCAAGAGAGAGGACTCGAAGGTTCATAGCAAAATTGATATAAAACACCCGCAACACAGAAAAAACTAGCACTGTGACAATTGTGTTCTAATGAATCGCAAATTGTGAGTAGCTCATTATGAGAGATTAGAGAGCATACAGAATGTTGAAAATAGAGAATTTAAGGTAATTCTGCAAACACGATTTGTGAAGAAGTTTCTCATTTTGTGAAAATGTACAATCTCCTTCAAAGAACGTTGGTTTTCTGCCAAAGCCTGCGTACTTTTGCCAGTGGTGTTTTGTGTGCGCTGGCTCACAATACTGTCCCGTGTGTTTCGCAGCCAGTGGTGCGGCAAGCCGAAGGGGGCAGTCAATACAACGATACTTATTTTTATGATTATTTCCTGAGGAGAGACAATTATGGGCGCAATGATGCAAGCCTTTTACTGGGATTGCCCAAAACTTGAGAACAAAGAACATCAATGGTGGAATTTTGTCAACGAGACGATTCCATCACTTCGCAAACTTGGATTCACGGCACTATGGCTGCCACCGGTCAGTAAGGCAGGTAATGTAGGCGGGCACTCTATGGGCTACGACCCCTACGATTACTACGATTTGGGCGATTACGACCAAAAAGGTACGATTCCAACATGGTTCGGCACAAGAAAAGAATTGGAAGCGCTCATTAAAACAGCACACGACAATGATATGCAGGTTTATGCCGACCTTGTGCTTAATCACAACAATGGTGCTGATGCTGAAGAAATAAATCCTATCACAGGACAAAAAAGCTGGACAAAGTTCACTCCGCAAAGCGGTAAGTTCCCGCGTGATTGGGAGGCTTTCCATCCTTCCACGTTCCGTACTCACGATGAAGACCCCTTTGGAGGAATGCCGGATTTGTGCCATTACAACCCCTACGTCTATGGGGAAATTCTGAAATTTTCACGTTTCCTCATTGAGGATATCGGTTTTGACGGCTTTCGGTATGATTTTGTGAAAGGTTTTGGTGTATGGCTTATTGATGCTATTCAAGGGATGCGCTACATGAAAAACGGAGAACCCTACAAGCCCTTTGGTGTAGGCGAGTGCTGGGACAGCAAAACGGTCATTGATGATTGGCTGAACCGCGTCAATGCTACATCGGACAATCCCGTCCGAGCGTTCGATTTCCCCTTGCGCGGGCGCTTGAAGGATATGTGCGACACGCCCGGCTGGTCGCTACGCAATTTGCCCCATCCGGGAACGCTCCTCACAAGCCGTGCAGACGATGCCGTAACATTTGTCGAAAATCACGACATTGTCCGTGAGCACCCGATTGTCAACGACAAACTCATGGCGTATTCCTTCATCCTTACTCACGAAGGCTATCCGTGTGTGTTTTGGCAGGATTATTTCACGTGGAATCTCGCAAAAGAAGGCACACCAAACGGCATTGCAGCGCTCGTCCAAGCACATCAAGACCACGCAGGCGGCATGAGTTCGGTCATCTATCTCGACAATACGCTCTATATCATGCAGCGAAACGGCTGGGACACACGCAAAGGGCTGCTCTATGTGCTGAATAGTAAACCCACGGAAGAAGGTTGGAACGGTGCTCGCGTCCAGACACGCTGGCGCAATACAACCTTCAAGCCGATAGCTTGGACAGAAAATATCGACGGCGCACCGAAAGTGCAAGTGACTGACGGCAGCGGTCGCGGAGAGTTCTGGGCACCACCGCGTGGCTATGCGGTGTATATCCCCGAAGAAGCGTAAGAGCAACAATAGTCGTTGAACTCATCACCCGTTCCACCTCGTTTTTTAGGAGAAAAATTGCATGGTCCGTCGTATTCTTGCCGTTTTTGCAGGGCTTATTGCCGCAATGGCAACATTTCTGATTGTAGAGCAGCTTGGAAGCGTTGTCTATCCTCCGCCCACAGGATTGAATTTTGAGGACAAAGCAGCTATGAAACTGTTCATGGAAAGCCGTCCGCTCGGTGCATACATCATTGTTATTGCTGGATGGTTGCTTGGTTCGCTGGAAGCAGGATTCATTTGTCATAGAATTTCCAAACACGAGGGAACTATCCTTCCTGCTATTCTTGGTGCGTTACTTACGGCTTCTGCCATCGTCAATTTCTATCTCTTGCCGCATCCGACGTGGTTTGTTATCATAGGCATTGTGGTTTTTGTTCCGGCTGTCTTTGTAGGCTGGACTCTTTCTCGACAAATGTAGTAGTTCGTCAGTGAAGTGAAATACATTTTTACACCTACAATCGTAAAGGGAAAAACAGATGAAAGCACTCAAAATCAACCACATTGCCGTATGGCTCGTCGCCGTTTTGCAACAAGGAATTGGTGCTGGCTGGTACGGTATTTTCGGTAATCGCTGGATGCAACTCATTGCAAAACAGGCTTCGGATTTTAATAATCAGCCCATGTTTCCCTATGCCGTCTCGTTTGTGGGAGCAGTTATTTCCTGCTACGCAACGGCTTGGCTCTTTACCAAATTGAACATTGACAACGCATTGCATGGTGTTGCTTTTGCAGCTCTCCTCTGGCTGGGCTTTACATTTTTCCCGATTGCGCAAATTGATCTCTTCTCATTGCGTTCGATTGAGTTGAGTTTCATCAATGCAGGAAATGTCTTTGTTGATGCCGTTCTTTGCGGCGCAATGCTCGGCGCATGGCGGAAATACGAATAAATCACCTTCTTTCTGACACAAATTTTTCGACACAAAGCACGGGGCGATATGAAATCACTTCTCAGTACGAATCTCGAATCGTTGCTGGCAAGCGCTCAAAAGTCGGAGCGCCGTATTATTGGTCTTATGAGCGGTACGTCGTTGGACGGATTGGACATCGCTCTTTGCCGCATTTCCGGTTCCGGCAGCGATACGAAGGTCGTTGTGGAGCGTTTCACAACGGTTGCATATTCCGATGAGGTGAAGAATGCGATTCGCAGTGTCTTTGCCAAAGAGCAGGTGGACTTTCAGCACCTTACGCTTCTGAACGCTTGGATAGGTCGTTTGCATGGGCAAATGGTCGCCGATGCTCTCCGCTCCTGGGGCATTGACCCCGACGAGGTGGATGCAGTAGCTTCGCACGGACAAACGGTCATGCACGCCCCGAAATCACTCCATAAAAAGTATGATTTCCCCGAAGAAGGCTTCCCAAACGCTACACTACAAATTGGTGATGGAGACCATGTTGCCGTCGCATCGGGCATTATCACGCTCAGTGATTTTCGCCAAAAGCATATTGCTCTTGGTGGCGAAGGCGCACCACTGGCTGTGTATGGAGATTATTTCATGTTTTCCACGAGCACCGAAAACCGCATCATGCTGAATTTAGGCGGTATAGCAAACTTCACCTATCTGCCCAAAACGCAGGACGCAGGAGCAATTTTCACGACCGACACAGGACCCGGAAATACCATGCTAGATGCCTACGCACGGCGTATGTACGGCAAGGCGTTCGACACAAACGGTTCCATCGCGCTTGCGGGGCGCTTCAGCGAGCGGCTTTTGAAAGCACTCAAGAATCATCCCTTTTTCGACGCGCCTTTTCCAAAGACGACCGGTCCTGAATTGTTCAATATGGCATATTTAGACGGTGTTGCCGCCGACCACCGCGTTTTCCTGAGCGCCATGCCAGCCGAGGACGTAATGGCAACACTTGTACGCTTTAGTGCGGAAACTGTTGCCGATGCCATCACTCAAACATTTGATTCTCAAGAGTCTTTCAGCGTCTATTTGAGCGGCGGCGGCGCCCATAATCCCGCACTTGTGGCGGCACTCCAAGAACTTCTGCCCGGTGCAGTCAGGTTCGGTACGACCGACGACCTCGGTATTGCGGGCGATGCAAAAGAAGCCGTTCTGTTTGCAGTTTTGGCAAATGAAACGCTTTGCGGTGGACGCACCGGCTTTGGTGATAGACAAGGCGTTCCAACCGTTTCTATGGGTAAAATTTCCTTTCCAGAGTAAACATATATGTTCATGCACCGTTTCCAACGCTTTCTTTTTCTCTGCTTGTGCGCCATTCTGCTGACCAATGGTGTACTTTGGTCATATTCGGACTCCACCGCCACCCAAGTACCACCTGATGAGCGCATGGATGCTCGTATCGGCATTTTTGCCGGAGGCAATCTTAACCGCCCACGTGTTGATTTCTACGAGATACCGGGCTTGGGAGGGAATAAAACACCTTTTTTCGAGGGGAATGGAATTGGAGGCTTTGGAGGTGTTATGGGCGAATTGCCGATATTTCCTTGGCTGCATCTGGATCTGCGAGCTGGTGTGGTGCAGCATAATGCTACGTTAAATGCTGTGCCCGAAATCATGCCTGTTGGCGCATTAGACGGCAACTCCGATATTGGTCGCGTTCAGCGCACACTGGATGCGCAACTTGCTACGGCTGGCTTACAAATGTTTCTTGGTATTAGTCCCGTGCAGAACTTGAATATCTTTCTTGGCGCACGGGGCGACCTTTTCTTTTTGAAGCGCTACGAGCAAGTTGAGAAGCTCTTAGACCCAAGTTATGGACGCTTTGCCGACGGTCTGCCGTCGGGTAATTACCGAACACGAAACCTTCAATCAGGCGTTCTACCAATTGTTCGTGCGCTGGGGGTGGCAAATCTCAGCATTGCGCTTATGGGCGGCATCGGATATGAATTGCCTATGAATGCCGCACAATCACTGACAATAGCACCGGAATTTTTCTATTCTCGCGGGCTGACAAACGTCATCACCGCTCAAGACGTGACGGGGCGTGATATTTTCTGGCAACTTGACAACGTGCATGCCAGCATTGCCATGCGCTGGTATCCAGCCCGTGCAGCCCGATTCAATGCCGAGGCATACCAACTGAAGCGCCTCCAAAATCTGGAGAAAGAAATCGCACAGGAACGCCGCAAAATTCAAAATGACCTGCGAGAATTGCGCTCATCTGGTTTATCAGTGCGGCTTACAGAAGTAAAAGGTATTTTGGCAGACGGCAAAACGGAAATTCCAAACCCTACCGTGCGTGTGGAAGAATTTCGCGCAACAAGGCAGCATCAACTGTTACCCTATATTTTCTTTAACGAAAATTCGTCTGTCATTCCCGGACGTTATCGTCGCCTCAGTGCAAACGAGCGTGTTAATTTTCGCATGGAGGCAATGGAAAAAGCCAGACCGCTCGAAGTCTATTATACACTGCTCAATATCGTTGGGAAACGCATGGAGACAAATCCGGCGGCGGTACTTTTTGTGACAGGTTGCAATAGCAATTTTGCCGGAGAACAAGGGAATCAGCGCCTTTCCGAGCAACGAGCGCAAGCGGTGAGCGATTATCTGCAAGATGTCTGGAAAATTCAAGCAAAGCGTATTATTGTTCAAAAACGCGACTTGCCTGAAAAACCTGCAGCCGCCGGGCAACAGCCTAATCCCGAGGAAGCACACGCCGAAAACCGCCGTGTGGAACTCAGTTCTACAACACCTGAAATTCTCGCTCCTGTCAGTTTTGAGTCCACCCAGCTTACGGTGAATCCGCCAACCCTACGATTAGGGCTGAATATCGTCGCCGGCACTGGCTTAAAGCAATGGTCACTTGAAATTTCCAGTTTTGAAGGACGTGAAGAGCGTACTCTCCACGCCTTTGCAGGTACGAATACCTACCCCGAACAATATTCATGGAGTATTGATGCCGACCAGCGCAATATCCCCACCGCGCCCGGCAGCATGGATATTCACCTTGGCATCACCGATGTGGACAACCGCGATGCAGAAGCGCCTATCATCTCGGTACCTGTCGAGGTTGTTCGTTTTGCTGATAAAAAACGAACAAAAGCCCCCGATAAGCGCATCAGCATTTACACCATTGGGCTACTTGACTCCGATGCGCAAGCCGATGTGGTTCTGCAAGGTATAAAATCACGGCTCACGCCGCAAGCATCCGTAGCACTTGATTCCTACTCCGGTGCGGCGCGGTTGCAGGCTTTTCAGCAAAAGCTCGGCGCTCTCAATGACCGCTCCAAAGTCTCGAAAGAAGTGCAAGAGCGGATTTTGAGCCTTATCAAAAATGATGCGACGCTACCCGAAGGACGCTTTTACAATCGTAGTGTACGCATAGAGGTGCAAGAAGCAGCACAATAGCTCCCAGAATAGATATCGGCGGTAACCTTTGCATGATGACAGCATTACCGATGAATCTTTTGGCGCTTACGGCGGTCTAAACAGAAAAATCTCCCTCCACTTTTCGAGGTATGGCAATGAATCGACGAACATTTCTGAAATCAAGTGGCTTGGCGGTTGTCGCTTTGGGCGCAAGTGGAACGCCGTTTTTTCTTACCCGTGCCGCCGCCGCCCTTCACACGCCTTCCAAGCGGAAGAAAATTCTGGTAACAATATTCCAACGCGGCGCTATGGACGGGCTTATGGCAGTAACGCCTTTTGCAGATCCGAATCTCGCGCAAGCGCGTCCACGTCTGGGCATGCAAGTCGGCAAAAGTAAAGGACAGTTGATAGATTTGGACGGAAAATTTGCCCTGCATCCTTCGCTCGCGGCACTAGAGAGCCTTTACCGCGAGAAGCGCCTTGCTATCGTGCATGGCATGGGGTCGCCGAATACAACTCGCTCGCACTTCGACGCACAGGACTACATGGAAACCGGCACCCCTGACCGCAAAGGTACGCCTTCCGGCTGGCTGAACCGCGCAAGCACAATGCTACACAACACTGCGCCCAAGACCGAAGCCACGCCTTTTAGTTCCGTTGCGATGACCAGTGCAATGCCACGCTCGCTCTATGGCGACGCTCCGGCGCTTGCCATTGCGCGGCTGGATGACTTCGGGGTGCGCGTGGGTGGCGGAAATAATGCCGCCGCAATGGCGCTTGCCAACTCTTCCAGCAAAGGCTTTGAATCTCTCTACGAACAGACTTCACAAAAAATCTTGCGTGGCACGGGGCAGGACAGTTTCGACGCAATGAAAATTCTTTCCGAAGCAAATTTGAAAAGTTACCCCCCCGCCAAAGGCGTTACCTATCCCACTTCGCCACTTGGCGACAGTATGAAGCAAATCGCACAACTTATCAAAGCAAATGTCGGTTTAGAAATTGCGTTCGCTGAATCCGGCGGCTGGGATACGCACGTGCAGCAAGGCACTGTCAATGGTACATTTTCGCGCCGTGCGCAGGACTTGGCGGATTCTATCGAAGCCTTTTGGCGCGATATTGAGCCGCAGCAGGACGATGTGGTGCTGATGACAATGACAGAATTCGGGCGCACTGTCCGCGAAAATGGTTCCGGTGGCACTGACCACGGGCGGGCATCATGCTTGTTTGTGCTGGGAAATCAAACCGATGGCGGGAAAGTGCATGGAAGCGTACCCGTACTTGTGCGGGAGAACCTTGCCGACGGACGCGATGTGCCTGTTACGACTGACTTTCGGGCAATTTTCTCCGAAATTTCCGCCAAACACCTTGGCATTATGGATAGCACAAAGCTCTTTCCTGGGTGGAGTGGTGAGAGAATTGCACTCATAAGAAGCGCATAGCCTAACAAAGGCAGCTATAAAGAACAATAGACAGCTCGTGGCATGACCTCCCGTTACTGAACGGATTCATAGCTACGAGTTTTTTTGTGGTCAATTTTCATTTGCCGTGAACTCTTGATTGTGCGATATTTGCGGCATACATTTTTTCACCAATCAAGCTGCCATGCACTTTCCAAACCTCAAAGCTATCGTCTTCGACCTTGACAATACCCTGCTCGACCACTCAGCTGCCGAGCGCGAGGCTATCAGCAAATTTCTTCCCGCCTATTACGACGAACCCAGTATTGGTACTATATTCAAAGAAGCGCCGGAGCGCTTTCTTGCTGCCTACCGCCATTGGAACGAGCGCCTCTGGCTCGACCTTGCTATGGAGCGCATCACTGCGGATGAACTCAAGTGGCAGCGCTTTGCTCTGACGCTGCGCGACCTTGTGCCGGAATTTACGGAGCACGATGCAGAGCGGCTTGGAAGAGACATGGGGAGAACCTACCTAGAACTTTATGCTGATGGCTGGCGGCTTCTTCCTGATGCCGCCGAAACTGTACGAGCACTTGGGGAGCGTTTCTCGTTGGGCTTGATAACCAATGGTTTTAGCGAGCAGCAGCGCGGTAAACTTGCCCGTTTTGGCTGGGAATCACGGTTCGACGCGGCAATACTTTCGGGTGAATTGGGCGTCATGAAACCGCACAAAGCTATTTTCGATCATGCACTTGCGGAACTTGGCGTCAGTGCCCATGAAGCGGTATATATTGGCGACCACTACGAAACTGACGTGGTAGGTGCTTTAGGCGCAGGATGGCGTGCCATCTGGTTTAATCCCGCCCGTACACCTCGCACAGAGAATCGCGCCGACAGGACAATTTTCGCATTGAGCGAACTTTTGCAAATAAGTGCGTAAAAATTCATAGATTTGCAGGATGAAAACCTGTCTTCATTACTGTATCCCAATTCTTCTCGCCGCTTCGTTTATAGCTTCATTGCTGGGCGTGTGGGCGTGCGGGCGAACTATTACCGATCCGGCGGAAATTGTCATTCCTTCGTCGAATGTCAGCTTTGAGCGTCATTTGCTGCCGGTTTTTAATCTCACCTGCAATGGTGCTGGCTGTCATAGTTCAGAATCGCGGGCGGGAGGCGTGGCACTTACGTCATACTTCGAGGTGGTCTTTAATGTGCCGGGGCTTGTGGTAGCAAAAAACCCTGAACGCAGTGTTCTTATGCGCGTTATTGATTTCAATTCCGCAACGCGACTTTCGCACCCGCAGACTTTTCAAACCCGCATTACCCAAAACCACATTGACGGTGTGCGCACGTGGATACGCGAGGGTGCGCAGTAAGGAAGCGATGAAAGCCTTATCCACTCTGCCTTGCGGGTTTTGCCTTATCGGCGGTGCAATTTGTTTCTCTTCAATTTTAACCATTTTTCATGCGATTTGCTTTAACCTGTCTTTTTACCGTTGTTCTTACCCTTTCGGTCTCGGCTGCCCAAATGCGCGACACCGTAGCCGTGCCGATTCATGCGCCCACACAACCGCGTGTGTGGCTGACAGTGGAGGTCTTAGAAAAGAAACCCTCTCTGGGCAATAAATCCTCAGCATTCAATGAATTTATACCGGTCGTGATTGTGGATAGCGCCACCAACGCCTAT
Source organism: Ignavibacteria bacterium (assembly GCA_014654705.1). GTDB lineage: Bacteria > Bacteroidota > Ignavibacteria > Kapaibacteriales > UBA4661 > PH2015. Next base: position 112,607 of record JACVZY010000051.1, on the reverse strand, counting down.
CTCTACGCGCTTTCGGGCGAAATGGTCGAAATCGGTAAGCAACGCACATATTTTGTGAGCGTGGTGTCGGGCGAGGACAAATCATTTTTGATAGAAGGTTCTCCCGTACAAGTAGTACGCACGGGCGAGCCGCAAAAAGATGACCTCATTTATCAGCGCGAATTTGTCATTCGTGCCTCTACTCCTGCCGATACCTCTGCGTCCATCCCTGAGAATATAGTTGCAGAAGCCCCTTCGCCTAAACCGCTCTTGAAGCCTGATGCCGCAACGATTTCCTACAAAGCAGACGCGCAAAATGCTTGCCCTTACATCATCCAATTTTGTGCGCTCTCGCTTGAAAAGGATGCACTCCAGATACGCGATGCCTTGCGCCGTGCCGCTCCCAAGGATAAACGCCTCGCCGATGCGCGCGTGGAGCCATTCTTCGAGAAAGTACGGAATATACAGTATCAGCGCGTTCGTGCAGGCTGCTTTTCTACTATTACCGAAGCAAAACAAGCAATGGAGACCTTCACGAAGGTCGCACAAAGCCTCAAACTTGGCGTGGTACCGATTGTGGTCAAGACCGAATAAACGGCTTTCTTTTGCAAAATTTTGTTTCTACCTGTTTGGGAGCGTGAAACCTTTTGCGTACTTTTGCGTTCCAATTCCCAAAACAACTACCACAGACAAACCAACTTTTCTTCAAACTTTTGGAGTTTATTTCCAATGACGTTTACCACACTCAAACGCACCGCTCTTGCGGGCGCATCTATTTTCGCCTTCACCATAGGCAGCCTTTCTGCACAAAGCGTTGACGATGTTGTTGCTAAAATCAATGAAGCCGGAGGCGGTGAGAAAGCACAACGTGCCATTAAATCAATGGAGATGCAGCTTGAACTAAAATTTAATGGAGGCGCCGTAACATTACCAGTAAAATCCATTAAACAACGTCCTGCATATACGTACTCGGAAGCTGTATTTCAAGGTGCTACTTTCAAAGATTGGTACGATGGCAAAAATGGTTGGACTATCAATCCAATGCAAGGACAAATGAACCCTGCACCTAAAAATGATGAAGAACTCAAAGAATTAGAGGACGATGCAGACATGGATGGTCCTTTTATTGATACAAAAGCAAAAGGCTATAAAATTGAACTATCCGGTAAAGAAGACCTTGACGGAGAACAGGCATACAAAATCAAGGTAACAAATAGACACAATGACGTGAAGTATTATTTTGTTGGTGCTGACAACTACTTACCGATTAAGGTTGTCTCAAAAAAGAAGAACAAAGAAGGCGGTGAATTTGAGACAGAAACGTATATGAGCGACTACAAAAAAATGCCTAATGGGGTAGTAATTCCACACTCCATGGAAACAAAAATGAAGGGGCAAACGATGAGTACGATGACGGTAAAATCAATCGTGTTTGATAAGACCTACGACGTAAGTTTATTCGTGCCCCCCGCAAAAAAAGCTGATGAAAAAGCAGAAATCAAGAAATAATTGCCTATCATGCCCAATTCCGAACAAAGCATCACTGTCGCCTCCCCGCGTGGTGATGCTTTTTCTTTTTCATAGCCCGGCACCTTCTTGTAATTTGCGTGCCCGACCTTGACACTTCCCCAACATTATTTTTCAACATTATTTTCCAGCAATTATGCAATTTTTTCGCTCTTTCGTACGGGCGCTTTGTGTATATGCTGTGTGTAGCGCTGCGTTCTCAGGCATGGCAGCGCAAGCGCAGCAAGCAAGCACAGCCCCAACACCCATCAAAATCACAAGTGCCATGTTCGGCGACATTAAAGCTCGCCAAATCGGTCCCGCCGCTATGAGCGGACGCATCACGGCAATAGATGTGATTGACAAAAAACTTGACGAGAAAAACCCCAAATCCCCCGACCAGCGTATTATCTGGGTGGGCACTGCCACAGGTGGCGCGTGGAAGTCACTCGACAACGGTACGACCTTCAAACCCGTTTTTGATAAATACACTCAGTCCGTCGGTGCATTGGCGATTGACCAAGCATCGAAAGGCGAAACGGTCTGGATTGGCACCGGCGAGACCAATGTTCGTAATAGCGTATCTATCGGCGACGGCGTTTACAAAACGACCGACGGTGGCGACAACTGGCAACGCATGGGCTTAGAGAAGGTGGAGCGCATTGCCAAAATTGCGATTCACAGCACCAATGCGAACATTGTGTATGTGGCTGGTATGGGCGCTCTCTGGTCGGACAGCGATGATAGAGGCTTGTACAAAACCATTGACGGCGGCAAAACATGGGAAAAAATCTTGGCGGGCGACGCAAAAACAGGTTGCGCCGACGTTGTACTCGACCCCATGAACCCGAACATCGTGTATGCGTCCATGTGGACATTCCGCCGCAAGGGCTGGGAATTCTCGTCGGGCGGCGACGGGAGCGGCTTCTTCAAATCGGTGGATGGCGGCAAGACGTGGAAAAAACTTGGCACTGAAAACGGGCTTCCGGGGGGCATGATTGGTCGGACGTGTATTGCTGTTGCACCTTCCAATAACAACGTCGTCTATGCAATGGTCGAATCGAAAAAGACCGGTATTTACCGCTCCGATAACAAAGGCGAAACATGGAAGCTCATGGCAGACAAAGTATCGCTCACACTGCGCCCCTTCTACTTTGCGGTCTTGACTGTTGACCCGACGGACGAAAACCGCGTGTATAAGCCAAACTATCAACTGAACGTCAGCAACGACGGCGGTAAAACCTTTGAAACGATTGGTAACGATACACACGCCGACCACCACGCACTGTGGATAGACCCCAAAAACCCCATGCACCTGCTTCTCGGCACTGACGGCGGTGTGTATCGTTCGCTTGACCGAGGCAGAAAATGGCAATTCTTCCGCAATTTGCCCGTATCGCAGTTTTACCACGTCAGCTACGACATGGAAACGCCGTACAATGTTATGGGCGGCTTGCAGGACAACGGCTCGTGGATGGCTCCTTCGCGTGCTGCCGGAGCGCTGACCAATTCGGTATGGCGCAGCGTCGGCTTTGGCGATGGCTTCTATGTGGTACGCGACCGATTGGACAAAAATTATATTTATTTTGAGTCGCAAGGCGGCAATATGATTCGTCATCACCTTCCAACAGGCGAAATCAAAGTGATAAAGCCGTTGGAAAAAGCAGGCGAGCCAAAATATCGCTGGAACTGGAACACACCAATTGTGCAAAGTCCGAAAAATCCGAAAACGCTCTATGCTGCATCGCAATTCCTCTTCCGCTCGTACGACAAGGGCGAATCGTGGGAAAAAATCTCACCTGACTTGACCACCAACGACCCGATGAAGCAAAAGCAAGAAGAATCCGGCGGTGTAACAATGGACAAATCTTCTGCCGAGAACCACACGACCATTTATGCCGTTGCCGAATCGCCGTTGGATGAAAAAGTGATTTGGGTAGGCACGGACGATGGTAACTTGCAAGTAACGCAAAATGGCGGTAAGACGTGGACAAACGTCATCGCAAATGTGCCGGGTGTGCCGAAAAATACGTGGGTTTCAACCGTCGAAGCAAGTCATTTCGACAAAGGAACTGCTTATGTTACCTTCGACGGTCACACGATGGGCGACATGAAAACCTACGCGTACAAGACGACCGATTTCGGCAAGACATGGACTGCCTTTGCTTCAAGCGAATTCAAAAGCTATGCGCTCTGTATCCGCGAGGACTTGGTCAATAAAAACCTCCTCTTCTTGGGCACAGAAATGGGCTTGCTGATTTCGCTTGATGGCGGGCAGAACTGGGCGCAAATGACAGCAAATATCCCGAATGTGGGGATTCGTGACATTGCAATTCATCCGCGCGAACATGACGTAATCTTGGCGACGCACGGACGCGGCGTTATCATCATTGACGATATTACACCGATTCGTGCAATCACATCGGAGATACTGAATAGCGAACTGGCAATTCTGCCTGCTCGTCCGACCGTGCAATCCTTCGGCATCGGCTTCCAAGATTTTCCGGGCAGCGACGAATTTATTGGCGATAATCTAAGCGGTAACGCGGTTATCACGTACTTTCTGAAAGAACGCTTGAGTTCGGGCAGCCTGACGGTTGATATTTTGAATGATAAAAATGAGGTTTTGACCACACTGCAAGGTGGCAAGCGCAAGGGCTTAAACCGTGTGCAGTGGGGAATGTCCACCCGACCGCCGAAAGCCGCAAAAGCAGAGAGCTTTGAGACCGAAAACGGCTTGAATGGTCTTGGTCAGGGATTGACCGCGCCGGAAGGTAAATACACAGTTCGTATTACCAAAGGCGATAAAACGTTTACCGGACCGCTTACGCTTGTCAGCGATGCACGGTCGCCATATCCTGCTTCTGAGCGCCTCACACAATACAAAACTGCAAAGCAACTTTACGAGATGCAAGAACGCCTTGCGTACATTATCGAAACGACCGTTCGCACCCGCGACACGCTCAAAACACGGATGGATGCTGCTTCCGACCCCGCTGTCAAGTCTGGTATCGAAGCCACACACAAGCAATTTGCTGAATTCTACAAAACGCTGGTGGCTGGTGAAGGCTATTATGTGGGTGTGAAAGAAAATAAGTTACGCGAGAAACTGCTTGAAATCTACGGTGTAGTTAGTTTCCACGCCGGAGCACCGAGCAAGGTTCACTTGGACAACATTGCCATGCTGGACGCAGACTTGAAAGTAGCGGTCGCTACGTGGGAAAAACTGACGGGCAAAGACCTTGTGAGCCTGAACGAGTCCCTCAAGACCAAAAGCCTGCCCGTTGTACCGATGATTTCGCGTGAAGAATTCTTTGCAATGCCTCAGAGGTAAGCAAACGCGAGTTCGCGAAGAAGGTTCTTGACTTCTTCAGAAACAGAAAAGCCCACTTGCAGACATATCTGCAAGCGGGCTTTTTATTACCGAATTGGAATACATTGTCAAACGACATCCGAAGCATCCAGCAAAAGTGCTGCAAGCCTTTCCAGTTCTTGCTTGTCGTCATTATCAAAACGGCTCTCAATAGGGCTGTCAATGTCCAGCACTCCTACGAGGTGTCCATTTTTCACGAGCGGAATGACGATTTCCGAACGCGAAGCAGCATCGCACGCAATATGCCCGGGGAAAGCGTGTACATCGGCGACAACTTGCGTTTGGCGTGTCTCCGCAGCCGTGCCACACACACCTCTGCCCATAGCGATACGCACGCAAGCAGGCTTACCGTGGAACGGTCCTAAGACCAGTTCGCCATTTTTCCAGAGATAAAAACCTGACCAATTTATATCACGCATTGAATGGAAGAGCAATGAAGCCACATTTGCCATATTTGCAGTCGCATCGCGCTCGCCATGAAGCAAGCCGTTGGTCTGCTGCAAAAGTTCTTTGTAGAACGTGGTTTTATCAAGTGTTTGCAGAGATTCGTCTAATTGAAACATGATGTTTGAAGAAATGTTGAGGTTTGAGCAATGAGTTTTGAGTGCTTAGCAGTAGTCAGTTTTGAATACCAGAAACGAATATCCCCCCGACGGCGAATCGGTTTATTCGCCCAAAAGCAAACGAGGCGTGGCGTACCAGAGCAGCGTTCCGGCAGGTGGACTTTGGCGACCAATACCGATGCAGGCAACAGCACCTTTTTTGAAATCAATGTTAAAATTATTTCCATTGCAAAGTGCCCCGACAAGGAAACTTACGCACGGATCGTGCGTAACAAACATAATTTCCCGGAAACTTTTATGTTCTTGGAAAAGCGCAGAGAACGCCTCATAGCGACCACTCGGCGTGATGCGATTGTCTTGGAATCGCTCGCCTTTGTAGCCAAGTTCTTCCACAAGAATATCTGCCGTTTCGACGGCTCGTTTGTAGGGACTGGAAATAACAAGATGCGGTTTGATACCCATTTGCTGAAGACGTGCACCAATACCGTGCATTTTTTCGCGCCCTACTTCAGTCAAAGCTCGCTCAGAATCAGGACGGAGAAGTTGAGCATCTTCAGCAATACCGTGGCGGACAAGATAGATGGTGTTCATATTCCGAAAATTGTTGAGGATTATGTGCAAAAATTAGCGTAAAGGTGGTTATCTTGCGTTAGCGCATAATCTGTCAGCAAAAACAAGCCCCTTTGTGCTACGCAAAAGCAAGATTGTATCGGGTTTGAGAGAACAAGTTGTCTTGTTTGTAAATGATTCCAACAAATGATGCCTAAATTACACAATTCCAACAATTATTTTCGCATAGTTCACCCACTTTCTCATCTTTTTTCCTTTCTACCGTATGCTGATTGTTGAAAATATCCACAAAACTTACAAAGGCGGCTTAAAAGCTGTTGACGGAATTTCTTTCGAGGTCAAACCCGGAACAGTCTTAGGTATTTTAGGACCCAACGGCGCAGGCAAGACCACGACTATTCGCATGATATTGAACATTCTCAAGCCGGACTCAGGAAGCATCACCTTTCGCGGCGACCACGTGGGCGAACACACCAAAAATGCTATCGGTTATTTGCCAGAAGAGCGCGGCTTGTACAAAAAAAGCACCATTGGCGATACGCTGGCATATTTTGCGTCGCTGAAGGGTTCTTCCGGCACAGCAAAGACGCTTGTGGACGATTGGCTTGCGCGATTTGAACTACAAGGAATGGAAAAACGAAAAATTGAAGAACTCTCGAAGGGGAATCAACAAAAAGTCCAGTTTATCGCCGCAGCGCTGCACGACCCTGATTTGCTCATCTTGGACGAACCGTTTTCCGGCTTAGACCCCGTAAATCAACTCAAATTCAAAGACGTCGTGATGGATTTGCGCAATCGTGGGAAAGCTATCATTTTTTGTACGCACCAACTTGAATCTGCCGAAAAAATCTGCGATGAAATTATCCTCTACAACAAAGGTCAAGCCGTCGTGCAAGGCACCGTAGAAAGCGTCAAACAGCGCTTTGGCTCGAATACGCTTCGGGTGGAGTTCGAGGGCGACGGGCAGTTTATCGCTGGTCTGGAAGGCGTGCAGAAAGCAGAGATTTTTTCCAACTACGCCGAAATAGATTTGAAGCCGTCGGTAACGCTCAACGATATTGCGCCGCAGCTTATCGCAAAACTCTCGCTCACCAAGATTGAGCGTGTTCAGCCATCACTTTTGAGCATTTTCATTGATATTGTGGGCAAGGGGAATGTACCGGAAGGCTTCATTGCACCTCCGGCAGTAGTTCAGGCGTAATGCAACTCAAGCATTGTACAATTGTGTATTGTATACTGCACTTTTATGATTGTATGCGTACCCAGACTGTTCTTTGCCATCGTGCGCTTTCTTGTGCGTTCAGCATATTTCCCTATCACAAATCCTGTGAAACGAAGCGTATATGCGCTCCCAAAGCTCATCAGGCAAAGAAACGATTATAAGTAATACTAACGTGTGTTGATTCGCGTTTATAGCAAGGGGCTTAAGCCCCTTTTTTATGAACATTGATACCATTTTTTGGTAGAAAAATGCAGAAACAAACGTTGGGGGAGCACAAAAATTATTTCGTATTCTGTTGATTGCAGGTAAGCAGTGGAGCGACTGTTTTTAACTACATCCAAATGAGAACTCAAAAAATATCTTTTCAGCTACAATTAGACATAGAGCAAGTACTCAACAGTATGATAAGCTTTTGGCATCGTGATTTTATCATTACCAATAGAGAAGTACACGGGCGTAGAGACAGTATTCCGGCAAGCCTCCTTGACTATTTTCTCCAATACAATTTTCCTCTTGTATGCAACACTTTTTCTTTACAAATTCGTAGCCTTAACGCTCTCAAAAACGTGTGTTCGACTACCTTCGCCGTTCTTGTGTGTGCTCTATGGGATAACAGTATTCCCGTTTTTTTTAATTTTTCATCACCGGAGGTTTTATGAAGCATATTCTTCTGCTTCTTCGGGCGACACCTGTTGTGCCGCTTCTTGTCGCTTTTTTGGTCGTGCTGTCCACCCCGCGAAGTATCCAGGCAGGTGGTTTCCAACTCAATGAACATGGCGCTCGCGCTATGGCTATGGGCTTTGCGGTCGCCAGTACAGATGGGTGCGATGTTAGCACAATTTTCTACAACCCCGCAGGTTTACCATTCTTACGTGATGGTTTTTCGTTGATGATTGGTATTACACCGCTTCTCCCGCAAGCAACCTTTACCGGTCCGACGAATCTGAACCGTTCTTCCACAACAAGTATGGATTTGTGGGCATTCCCTCTGCCACACCTCTACGCTGCCTATAAAGTGCCGAATTCTGGTCTCGCTTTCGGGCTGGGAGTATTTGTGCCTTTCGGAGCAGGAACAAGTTGGAATGAGAATTGGACAGGACGCAATCTTGCTCTCAGAACATATTTGCAGACAATTACGGTGAATCCGACCATTGCATATGCGTTTTTGGACAACAAAATTTCGATTGCCGTCGGCGGAACATATTCACACGGCTCGGCAGAATTACGCCAGCGTGTTCCGAATTTTGGAACGGAACCATTTTTGAACCTCAAGGGCGAAGGCAATGTGATTTCATGGAACGCAGGATTGGTTCTGGAGCCAGTAAAAGGCTTAAAAATTGGTGCTGCTTATCGTCATAATATCAATATGAAATATGATGGTAAAGCTACCTTCACAACTGATGCCGCAGGTACGCAAGCTCTTCCTGCGGGTCTGAATAACCTTTTTGCCGATGGTCCCGGTGGCACGGCGCTTAATTTACCCTTTGATCTTCGCACGGGCATTTCCTACCGCTTTAGCGAAAAGTTTATGATGGAACTTGGCTTCGACTATGTTGGTTGGTCGTCCTACGACACCTTGCGCATTCGCTTCGATAAATTGCCGGGCGCTCCTTCGCGCTCAGGTGAGGTCATTAACCCACGTAATTACTACAATACCCCAACCTTTCGTCTTGGCACGGAATACATCGCCAGCGAAACTCTTAAAGTGCGCGGCGGTGCCTTCTATGATGTCGTACCGGTAGAAGCCCGCTACACACAGCCGATCTTGCCGGACGCAAATCGCATAGGTATTACCGCCGGTGTCGGTTTTAACTTGACCGACAACTTGATTATGGATGCAAGCTATATGTTCGTGTATGGTTTGCAGCGCGAAGTAACAGGTAGCACTTTTGGCTTCGATGGTATCTATAATTCATGGGCAAATGCGCTTTCGGTTTCGTTTAGCTATCGTTTTTAATGACATTTATTTAAGGAGATATTTCAATGCAATTTCATACTGTACAATCCTCATGGAAACGTGTATTCGCAGGCGTTGTAGCTTCTGCTGCCGTCTTAGTTCAGGCTTGTAGCCCTGTCCTGACACCGACGGGCACTGGCTCACTGGGCACACTCGTTCCTGCCGGCACAACGCTCCGTTACGTCGCTTTAGGCAATAGCCTCACTGCCGGTTATCAATCCGGCGCTGTTGTTGCCAGCGAAACACAATATGCCTACCCAACACTGATGGCACGTCAGATGGGCTTGACGTTTGGTGACGGTGCAGACCAATACCAATACCTAAAATTCCCCGATAACGGCGGCATAGGCGGACGGAATCGTATCACTTCGTTTGATGCGACCGGAACGCCGCAATTCGCAGCAATATCGCTTTCCACCGCGCCTGCTAATGTGACGCTTGCCCGCCCATACAACAATCTCGGTATTCCGGGCGCCTTGCTGCGCGATATGAACCCGCCCGCCAATGACCCGTTGTATAACTTGCGTTTTGCGCCCGCTACCGGCAACCCGCTCTACAACCCGTTCTTCGGTGCTGTCTTGCGCAATCCTGCTGCGCTTGGGCGTACGTGCGTTGACCAAGCAGTGGCGTTGAACCCAAATTTTGTATCTATTTTTATCGGCAACAATGATGTACTTGGCTATGCCAGCTCCGGCGGCACAGCCGGTACAAACTTTGCTACACAAGCATTGATGCCGGGTGCTACACCTGCTCCCACCGAAACAGCAGTCTTCACAGCGCAATTCACAGCGCTGATGGACGATTGCGTTCGCCGTATGCCAAATGCGAAATTCCTTGTCGGTAATCTTCCTGACGTGCTTGCCGCGCCGTATTTCACGACCGTCGGACCGCAACTTCGTGCAGGACTCATTGCCACATTGAATAATACGGCTATTGTTCCGGCTGCACTTGCCGGTCTCATCAGACAGGCACTGCCAAACTTCCCGAATGGTATTCTTGTGCGTAGTTCTGCCGCTCCCGGTGGACTCAAGCAGCTGAGCAGTGCCGACCTTTTCCCGCTAACCTCGCCAGCCGGTGTTACCGCATATGCACAGCAGCTCATCGGTGCTGTTGGCGCTGTTGCTCCACAAATTGCTGCCAATCCTGCTATGGCTCCGGCGCTTTTTCAGCAAGTGCTTGCCGCCAACCCCATGCCGAACGGACTTGTGCTGGATGAAGCAGAGCAAGCCGTCGCACGCCGCTCTGTCACGGAGTTCAATCAGGCTATTGCTGCTGCTGTCGCAAAATACAGCGCCAATAACCAAGCTGTTCTTTTTGATGCAAACAGCCTCGTGAATGATATACGGTCGAACGGCTATCCGTTCCAAGGACAAACGACTGTGCCCGGCACAACCAATGTGGTCGGCAACAGACTGCGCTTTGATTTTGTTTCGGGTGGGTTCTTCAGTCTTGACGGCGTTCACCCGTCCTCGCGTGGCTATGGCGCTGTGGCAAACGAAATGCTCAAGCTTATCAATAAAACCTACGGTGCAAATATACCGCTTGTGCCGCTTGTTGACTTGCCCGGTTTACCGATCGGTCAAGGAGCATTCTAGCAGTTGACCGTTTATTTGTTTATCTCTCCAAAGGTGTCTGAAAATTCAATTTTCAGGCACCTTTTTGCTTAAAAAATCTTACGTCCATATCCGTAATCTAAGCCCCATGCGGACCGACACGCGGCAAAGGTGCGCGGGACTTTACATACATATCCACCCACGCCCTCATATCGGCATTACTCTCGTCGCGCCGCCCGGCAAGGACGTGGTCGGCATTATCGTATATGATCAGTTTGTATGGGTGGAGTGTTTTCTGGAGTGCCCGACCCAGCTTGTAGGCGTGTTCCGGCTCCACGCGGCGGTCGCCGCTTCCGTGCAATACGAGCAGTGGCGTGGTTTTGCAGAGAGTATCGGCATAATGCGTGACGGAGCGCTTTGCAAGTTCCTCGCGGATATTGGCAATCTCAGGAAGGAAGCGCCGTGCGGTTTGCAAAATATAGGAATCTTCCGCCAACTCGGTGAACTCTGTGGGCGCTCCGAAGGTAATAGCTGCTTTGAAAACATTCGTCCGAGCCAGCATTTGCAGTGCCATCATCCCCCCCCTACTTCCGCCGATAATACCGATGCGGTCTTTGTCCACGTACTCCAATGTTTGGAGAAGCGCCAGTGCGTTCATTGCGTCATCCACATCGCCTGCGCCCCATTCCTCGGCACCTTCCGAGCCGCCCCTTCCACGATATTGGCTGGCAATCACCACATAGCCCCAACTCGCATAGAGTCCCACCGTAGCAGCTGCAGTAATAGCGCTTAGTGCGCCGCGTTCGCCCGTGCCGCCGGGATTGAAGACCAGTGCGGGCATTGGAACGCTGTCAGCAGGCGGCAAACCCAAATAAGCCTTTATCCGCAGCCCCTCGCTCCAATACGTCAGTTCGTGTAATTGCACGGCGGCATATCGCGCAAAGTCATCTGCCGCCATACTCCGACGCGCCATGTTGATTGTGGTCTCAGGAACGGGAACAGGGCGGGAATCAATGAGTGTACCACTTGTCATATTTCGTTGGCTTTGGTGTAGTCGTCATTATTAATTTGTAAGTATCGCGTTACCATTGCTCCGGCTTCATTTCACGGGTCATTAGTTCGTACATTGCCTGTGGTGCAGGCTTGTCCTCAAAAAGAACTTCATAGACTTTGTGCGCAATAGGCATCTCTACACCAATTTTTTTTGAGAGAGCATAGACCGATTCCGATGAAAACACGCCCTCGGCGACTTGTTGCATTTCGCGATGGATTTGGTCGAGCGTTTTGCCTTTGGCAAGCTGTTCGCCCACAGAGCGGTTGCGCGAGTGGCGGCTTGCGCAAGTAACAATCAAATCTCCCAATCCCGACAACCCCGAAAAGGTCATTGGCTGTGCGCCAAGTGCAATTCCCAATCGTGTAATTTCTGCCAAACCGCGCGTTATGAGTGCTGCTTTAGTGTTGTCTCCCATACCCAAGCCATCGACAATACCGGCTGAGATGGCAATGACATTTTTGACTGCGCCGCCAAGTTCTGCGCCAATCACATCCGTCGAGTGGTACACGCGAAACGTAGAGCGCGTAAAGCAGCGTTGGACAAGTTTAGCAATATCTTCGTTTTCCGATGCCGCCACGACCGTAGTGGGTAGTGTCCGAGCGACTTCTTCGGCATGACTGGGTCCGGTGAGGGCGGCAAAATTTTTCATTTCAATTCCGGCGGTGTCCTTCAGTACTTCCGAGACCCGCATAAGCGTCCCCCGCTCTATGCCTTTGGAAGTGCTGACCACGATTTTTCCTTCTGCATCGAATCCATAATCCACAAAAGCAGGGCGAATAAACTGCGTTGGAATGGCAATTACAAGCATATCTGCGGCGTTTGCTTCGCTTGCGTCGTGCGTCAGATTGATAGTCTCAGGAATGACCACACCGGGCAAATAGGCGCTATTGATGCGAGTTCGGCGCATTTGGGCGATGGAGTCTTCGTTGCGTGCCCAAAGCGTTACGGCGTGGTCGTTGCCTGATAAAACAAGAGCCAGCGCTGTACCCCAGCCGCCGGCTCCAAGAACGGAAATTTTCATAAAATCAAATATGCTGAATGGAAATTGGTACGTGCTTCGTAGAAGTTCATCGGGCGCATTATCTCTCTATCTCTTTACTTTTTCTTCAAGATATTTGCCACTCTCAGATTTTCAAATTTGTTTTCATTCCCGTCCACAAGGCGTTGTATATTTTGACGATGTGCATAAATCACAATCAGGCTGAGTGCGATGAGGAAAAAGACAATCGTATGATAGCCTTCTATATCAACTTTGAAAATGTTGTACCGCACAGCCATCGTGGTGGGAAGCGCCACCGCAGCCAAAATTGAACCAAGCGAAATATAACCCGAAATACCGACGGTGATAAGAAAAATGCTAAAGATGACGGCGACTTCCACCGGCGCAACGCCCAGCAACATTCCTGCCGCCGTATTGATGCCTTTACCGCCTTTGAAGCCTACCCACGGCGACCAAATATGTCCCATCACCGCAGCAATGCCACAAATCACACGTACGAGAGTCATGTCTTGGAAGGGCGTATAGTTCGGGAAAGGAATTTGCACACCTTGAAAAAAATATGCAATCACCGTTACCGCCAAAACACCTTTCAGAATATCAACAATCTGCACCGTCAAGCCCCATTTTACGCCTAAAACGCGGAAGGCATTGGTGCTGCCCATATTACCGCTTCCTTTTTCACGAATATCAAAGCCAAAAAAGCGACGACTGATAATCACCGCTGTTGGCAATGAACCGGCGAAGAAGCTCAATACTGATACAATTGCTAAACGCAGAATAGGATCCATAACCATTGTCGAAAGAAGTGGAACAGAGATATTGCCTTAAACTTAGCGGATTTCCTCGTAAAAATCAAATAACATTCGGCGTTTTGGCAGAAAAATTTTGCTGCCAGCGAAATCAGACACTCATCTGTTGATATATCAACAATTTACAACTTCCCCAAACCCTTGTACATATCATAGCGAGCGCTATACGTAACGAGGTTGAAATTCTTGTCGCGGAGTGTACCGCCAGAGGGCGAAAGGTAGAACTGTTCAACCTGCGCGGTTGCTGTTTTGCTCATGATGCCGTGCTCATCCACGTAAAAATGGACGAGTTTATAGCCGAGTTTGGTTTCGGCCGTTTCAAGCTGTTTGCGGAGCGTTTCTTCAGAAAAAAGATACACGTCGGGTGCGGAAAGAGTGGTCTCGGTCATAGTTCAGAGTAAAAATAGCGATGAAGCGTTTGATTGTTACCATAGACGGATAAATTGTTTTTTTCATCTTGGTTGCAATTACCAATCCCAAATGCAAGCAATAGAATCAGTCATAATGCGGGTCTCCGGCATCGGGGCTGTCGTATAAATTGTTGTGGTAAATATACTGCCTGACCGGCTCCGGCACAAGGTAGTGAATAGACTGCCCCTTACTGACGCGGGAGCGTACCTCGGTGGAGGAAACCGCCAAAATAGGCGCATCTATCCAGACAGGCGAGCGTTCATCTGTTGAAAGGTGGAATGCGATTGCCCGCTCCACATCCGGCGAGATAGTGTAGGGACGGCGAGCAATGCAGAGTTGCACACGCGTAATAATTTCTTCCCAATCCTTCCACTTCGTAAACGCTGCTGCTTGGTCGCCGCCGACAAGCAAGAAAAATTCAGCTTCTGCGCCAAATTTCTCACGGAAATAATTCAGAGTGTCAATCGTGTAGGAGACGCTCTCGCGGTCAATCTCGAAAGTGTCAACTTCAAATTTTTCATTCGATTCTATTGCCAGATGCAGCATATCCAAACGCTGCACCGAGGTTGTTGACTCAGGCGAATCGTCTGCAAGTTTGAACGGTGACCGATACGCCGGAACAAAAAAGGTGAAGTCCAGTCCCATCTGCTCGGTGAAGCGGTCTGCAATGATGAGATGCGCAATGTGCGGTGGGTTATAGCTGCCACCGATAATACCGATTTTCATAGTGTATGTTCCTTGTTAGTGCGAAACAGATTTTCCAAGCACTATTGCCAGAAAACCAAACAAGCCTGCAAACTTACGAGAAAAGTCCAGCAGAATCAAAAAACCTACTGCGTACATAACAACGGGATAGCGGTCGAATAAGCCAACAATGTAGTACACAAGGTTTTTCAGAGGTTGAATCTTTCGGAATGCCCACAATGCTGCAATGGTGATAGAAACTCCAAGCACTGCTCCACCCGCTATATCACTGGGCCAGTGGAACCCCGTACCAACGCGAAGCACAGAGACGATTACTGCGAGTACAATCGCCATAATACCTGCAGGACGACTAAGCCAGAGAATACTTGTCGCCATGACAAACCACATCACCGCATGGTCGCTAGGAAACGAGCCTTGGGTCGAGATTGAGGCTTTTATCGTATCCCAAATTGCAGGGTCTATCGGTATTTCCATTGGAGCAATTGCCATAGGTCGTTGGCGAGGGAAAAAGTGTTGTAGCGCCCGCGCTGAGACAAACGCCACGGGCATAGCAAAAAAGAACAGAATAACATGGCTACGTACCGATGTTTGGTCTTTTTTCTCCTTGCCAAGGTTTTGAATATACGCATTCTGTGTGTCGGATATTCCCGCAAACCACATTGCCACGAATGCTACTGCGGCAAGCAACCACGACGCTTCTGCACTATCAAGAGCAAAAAAGAAAACCTGCCACGAGTATGCCACCACGTGATTGGCAGCATTAAAAACAATATTGTCCATTGAAACCTCTGCGAAGAAAATAATTATTCAGAATGGAAATGAGTAAGCGCATCCTGCTAAGACTATATCATTGGCGGTGCATGAGCGTTGTTGATGCCTGAGCCGTAGGCATGATTTGAATATCATGCAAGGTTACGTGCGGCGGACGGGTGGCGCAGAAAAAAATCACCTCGGCAATGTCACGTCCCGAAAGCGGCGTAATGCCTTTGTACACCGATTGCGCACGTTCTTTGTCGCCGTGGAAGCGCACTTCGGAAAATTCCGTTTCTACCATTCCGGGTTCGATATTGCAAACGCGGATGTTCGAGCCGTTTGTGTCGCGGTACATTGCTTGCGATAGCGCACGAACGGCGTGCTTGGTGGCGCAGTAAACATTGCCTTTAGGATAGACTTCGCGCCCGGCGACCGACCCCAAATTGATAACCGTCCCACGTTTCCGTGCCACCATGCCCGGCAGCACAGAACGGCTAACGTAGAGCAGCCCTTTGACGTTGGTGTCAATCATTTCTTCCCAATCGTCCAGATTCGCCTCTTGGAAGGTGTCCATTCCACGCGATAGCCCGGCGTTGTTGATAAGAATGTCAATTTCCTGCCATGCCGCCGGAAGCGCTTCGATGGCGGTTTTCACGGCGGCTCGGTCGCGCACATCTAGCGAGATGCAATGCGTCGCAGTACCGAAGCGCTCTTTAAGGCTCGCTGCAAGTTCTGTCAAGCGCTCGGTACGGCGTGCAGCGAGAATAAGCCGTGCACCCGCTTCAGCAAAGAGTTCTGCACATTCGCGCCCAATTCCGGCGGATGCGCCTGTGATGAAAACGATTTGGTTGTGGAGATTCATATAGTACAAAAGGATATGATGAATAATCTGCCGCTTACAAGCGTCAGAGATGTTGTATTTCCTCGTTGCTTACACCCGCTTGCATGGGTAATATCAATTCACGACACACCGAGAGATTATAAGACTGCTGGCAATAATCTCGCTTTTCTTAAGCATGTTGTGTCAAAATTTCTCATCTTTTAACTCGCATCAATGACAAACAAAGACAATATCCTACCCCACAATCATCACCTTGCCACCGCGTCCGGGCTGCTCCGCATGAACGACCGCTTTTTTGAAATCGTCCAGCGAGTAGATTGCATCTATTGTTACGTTCAGTTTTCCGCTTGCAAAAAGTGTGATAAGCGTGTGGAAAGCAGCTTTCAGTTGCGTTACGGGGTCGGCGGTTTTCATCCATTCCGTCAGCCAAAAGCCACGAACGGTCAACTCTTTGAAAATAAGAATGGCGCTATTGAGCGGAATCGGCTCCATGCTTAACATTCCATAAATGAGCATCGTTCCGCCTCGCCGTAGGCTTTCGATAGCTTCCGCACCCGCTTTACCGCCTATTGCCTCCAGAGCGGCATGAGCGCCGTACTTCGTCAATTCCTTGACACGTGCTTGCAGATTTTCTTTCGCCGTATTGACGACAGCTGATGCGCCAAGTTTGGTAAGGTGTTCCGTGAAGTCGTCGCGGCGTACGGTGCATATTACCTTGATTCCTTGTTCTACAGCGAGCTGCAAGACCAGTTGGCTGAAGGTGGATGCGCCGGCGGTGAGCAGCAGCCAGTCGCCCGCTTGCAATTTACATTCGTGCAGCATAGCCCACGCGGTGAGAGGGTTCACGAACATTTGCGCCCCGACTTCATCGCTGACCGTTGGCGGAAGAGGAATAGCAGTTGCTGCCGCAACACAGACGTACTCTTGCCAAGCACCATTCAGTGCGGTGAAGGAAACGCGCGTTCCGGCAGGAAGTTTTGCCGCATCCACGCCCGCGCCATGTGCTTCCACAACGCCCATTGCTTCAAAACCCGCACCGCACGGCGGCTTCGGGCGAATACCATAGTTGCCGCGAATAAACGCTAGGTCGGAAGGATTGATGGAACGTGCCTTTACGCGCACGAGAATTTCGCCTTCTTGGGGTGTGGGCTGCGGAATCTCGCGCAGAGAGAGCACTTCTGCGGGTTCGCCAACGGTGTCGAATTGTACAGCTTTCATGCGGAGTTGGGGGATAGTGTGTGTGGAAGGAAAGGGTGCAAGCAGGACTGAAGACCAACAGTAAAGGGCGTTGAATTCAGAAGCGGACTGCACGTGAAGGTTATCACGGAGGAAAAATACGATTTTTTGGGAAAATTTTACTAAGTTTGTGCCTTTGTGTTTCTAAACTTGTTGCACCAGAACACCACAAAGGGATATCATCATGGCGGCTAAAGTAAAAAAGACGAAGTACATTTTCATCACCGGCGGTGTTCTTTCCTCGCTCGGCAAAGGCATCACCTCTGCGTCGCTGGGGCTTTTGCTCAAAGAGCGCGGGCTTTCGGTGACGATTATGAAATTCGACCCCTACATCAACGTTGACCCGGGGACGATGAATCCTTACCAGCACGGCGAGGTCTATGTTACCGACGATGGTGCAGAAACTGACCTTGATTTGGGGCATTACGAGCGCTTTGTGCAGGCACCCGTTACCCGCCAAAACAGCGTCAGCACAGGACAAATCTATTTTGAAGTCATTCAGCGCGAGCGCCAAGGAAAGTATTTGGGGAAGACCGTTCAGGTCGTGCCGCACATCACTGATGAAATCAAGCGTCGCATGACGACCTTCGATAAAAAATTCGATGTGGTCATTATTGAACTTGGCGGCACCGTGGGCGATATTGAATCCATGCCATTTCTGGAAGCCGCACGGCAACTTGGCTTGGAGCAAGGACGCACCAATGCACTGTTTATCCACCTGACGTACGTTCCGTTCATAAAATCCGCCGGCGAAGTCAAAACTAAGCCAACGCAACATTCCGTGCGTATGCTCATGGAATACGGCATACAGCCTGATATTCTCGTCTGCCGATGCGAAGAAGAATTGGAAAAAGATGTGAAAAGCAAAATTGCGCTTTTCTGTAATGTGGAAGAAGACGCCGTTATTCTAGCGTTGGATGCGGAAACTATCTACGAAGTACCGATGCACTACGCAAAGGCGAAACTGGACGATGCCGTCGTGCGCAAGTTGCATATCCAGCGCACATCCAAGCCCACACTTACAGAATGGGCAAAGTTTGTGCAGCGCGTCAAAAAGCCCAAAACCAAAGTTACCATCGGCTTTGTGGGCAAATACGTGCAGCATCAGGACGCATACAAAAGTATTCTGGAAGCGCTCACCCACGCCGGAGCAATGAACAATGCTCGTGTGGAGGTAAAATACATTGATTCCGAGAAAATCACCTCGCCGGAAATTGCTGCGGAAGTGCTCTCGGAGACGCATGGAATCATCGTTGCGCCCGGCTTCGGCTCACGAGGCATCGAAGGCAAAATCTTGGCGATTCAGCACGTGCGCGAAAACGGCATCCCATTTTTCGGAATTTGCCTTGGTATGCAGTGCGCCGTCATTGAGTATGCAAGGAATGTGTGCGATTTGACCAATGCTAATTCCGGTGAATTTAAGAAAGTGAAAAACAACGTCATTGACCTCATGCCCGACCAGCGCGGAATCACGAACAAGGGCGGAACCATGCGGCTCGGCTCGTATCCATGCGTTCTGAAGGAAGGCACGAAGGCATTTGAGTCCTACAAATCGCAAATCATCCGCGAGCGACACCGTCACCGCTACGAGTTCAACAACGATTTCCGTGAGGAACTGGAAAAAGGCGGCTTGATTATTAGCGGTGTTTCGCCGGATGCACGGTTGGTGGAAATGATAGAACTGCCCAATCATCCGTGGTTCGTGGGCTGCCAATTCCATCCCGAATTTAAGTCGGTTGCTGTGGGTGGACATCCGCTTTTTGTTAGTTTTATCGGCGCGGCAGTCACTCATCAGGGCAAGTCGGCATAAATACCGAATAGTGTTGAGTCAAATAACTATGACAACATCTACAATGAACAAAATCATTCTTTCTCTCATCGTCAGCATTGCTGCGGTTTGTGTGCTTGTTTCCTGCCGGAAACCCGTGCGCGATATCGCCAAGCTGGAAAAAGTACAAATTATGGATACCATTAAAACCGCATCGGGACTGCAATACGCAGAAATTCACGAAGGTACGGGCGCAACACCAAAAGCCGGACAACGCGTAACCGTTCACTACACAGGTGTGTTGGAAAACGGCGTCAAGATCGACTCCTCCGTTGACCGCGACGAACCGTTTACCTTCAAACTCGGCGTTGGGCAGGTCATCGAAGGTTGGGATGAAGGCGTAGCATCTATGAAACAAGGCAGCAAGCGCCGTTTGATTATTCCGAGCAATCTTGCCTACGGACCGCGCGGTATCGCCGGAGCAATTCCTCCGAACGCAACATTGATTTTTGATGTAGAACTTTTGAAAATTTCTGACTAAGTTACGAGGATAGTTGTTGTATGTGGACGCTGCCGCGAGGGAGCAGATGTTCGCAGATTTCTTAAGGCATCATTGAAATAATATTTATGAAAGTTTCGCCTGAAGTGCTTTTGAATCAGCTTGGCGCGGTGGCAAACGGTCTTCTCTATCCGAGCGAGACCGATGCCCCGCTCATCCCCTTTGCATGGGAAACAATGCGCGATTTTTCGATTGATAAATTGCTCCTTGCCACGCGGCATAGCCGTGATACACCTGTGGACGGCATGGAGCCGGACGACTTCTTTGCACCTGTGGAGCACGTGGAAGAATGGTTTGATGACACCGAACGCGAAACAGCCCATCGTTTCGAGGTGTTGCACGATACATTGGACGACCTTTTGACTGATATTTCTGTGTATCGCGTTGGCACGGTCAATATTGATGTGTATGTTATTGGTAAAACAGCCGATGGCTACTTTGCCGGAGTTTCGACAAAGTTAGTAGAGACCTGATACACAATACCATTGTGCGCTGTTGCTAAAAACTTTCCCTCTTGCCAAAATTTGTATTTTCTGAGTGTTCACATTGTTGTATATTTTAGGACAATTCCTGATTATTTCAACTCTTCACTAGGCGTGGGCGGTGTGTTATGGGACTTAAAGTTCTTCTTGCCTTTCCGTGTGCAGTTATCCCGATGCTGCTCTTTCTTTATGTCGTGCGCCGTCTGGACAAGTACGACCCTGAACCCCTATGGCTGATGACATTCCACTTCCTCTGGGGAGCAATTATCGCCGTGAGCGGTGCGGCGCTTCTGAACGGGCAAATACAAAACTGGTTTGGCGTTTCGGGAATGTCGCTCTCCAATACGGCACTTGCAGCAGACAAACGAGTTCTACTGGTTATTTCTATGGCTTTCCTTGGTCCTATCATTGAGGAGCTTTTGAAAGCGTCTGTTTTCGGCATTAGTGTCGGCATACGCGAATTTAACAACGTTACTGACGGTATTGTGTATGGTTCAGCTGTTGGTTTCGGTTTTGCTACTGCAGAAAATCTCGTCTATTTTATTCAGAATGCAGCGGCGGATGAAGGCTGGGTGCAACTTGTTATTTATCGCACGTTCTTTACCGCTATCATGCACGCTATCTCATCGTCGGTGTTTGCAGCATTCTTGGGCTTCGGGCGCTGGCGTTATGGCGACATTCCCACCCGTATGGTATTTTACGGGATTGTTCCGGCAATCTTGCTCCATATGGGCTGGAACTATTTCATGACGTCCACTTCTTCGGGTGTGAACTACATGGGATTTGTCCTCGTTTTGATTGCTTTTAGCGCTATGTGCTATGCCTTTTCGCGCTCCATGAAGTATGAACACATTTCTATCCGTGAAGAACTTGCGGCAGAAGCAAAAGCAGGGAATATACCGGATTCATATATTGACCTCCCTTTCCGTAACCACGAAACCGCCGAAGAATACTTGATTGCGCTCATTTGCTCGCAACTTGCCTTCGAGCGCATCACCAATAGACAGCTTCGTACACCGCATCAAATAGAACGCTCTAATAAAGTTCTCTTGGCACTCCGACAAAAACTCAAGTCGCTTCCGCCTCTGCCAAGTTCGTAACGTCGTTCTTGATTGTTCTCCCAGATGTAGTCCATTGCAAAAATAGGCTACATCTTTTGTTTTTAACCGAATCTTGCTGTAATTGCTATGACGCTTGCCGAAAAAATTCATGCCGCACAAACGGTGCATGGTGTTCCACCAGAATCGTACCCACTTCCATACCGTTCTATTGCTGAACTCTTAGCGCACCAGGAGCGCACGCAAGCCGAAAAGATATTCCTTGTGTATTACGACGAAGAGAACAATCGCACGGAATACAGTTATCAAGATTTTATCGGTATCGTGCGCAGAGTCTCTGCGTTTATGCGCTCTTTGGGCTTAGAGCGTGGAGACCGCATTGCCACTGCGGCGCACAATCACCCGGACACGATTGCACAA
The DNA here is from genome assembly GCA_014654705.1 of Ignavibacteria bacterium. Lineage (GTDB taxonomy): Bacteria > Bacteroidota > Ignavibacteria > Kapaibacteriales > UBA4661 > PH2015. Next base: position 90,788 of record JACVZY010000051.1, on the reverse strand, counting down.
TACTTTGCCGCATGGTTATTAGGCTTGTGCGTTGTGCCGCTCAACATGAGTGAAGACGATGAGCGCTTACGCTATATTCTCGCTAACTCCAGCGCAAAAACACTTTTTTGCCGCGAAGACTATGCGGAGCGGGTTTCGGGGCTTATTTCCGCAAATGTAGCATTGGTGAGTGTTTTTGATGATACTGCAACCCAAGGCGGTTTGCACCATTTATGCCAAAACCTCACCCCATACACTACCACAGAATCAGAAAATGTGTCGTATCTTGACGACGAATGTTTTATCGTTTACACAAGCGGCACAACGGGACACCCAAAAGGTGTGGTACTCACGCAGCGCAATATCATCGCAGATTCGGATGCTATTGCCGCTTGGCATAGCATTGGTGCTGATACGAGGCTCATGTGCGTCCTGCCGGTGCATCACGTCAACGGCACGATTGTCACCCACACAACACCAATGCTGGCAGGTGCTTCGACGGTGCTGAATCGGAAATTCCAAACGGAATATTTTTTCAAGCGCATAGCAGCAGAAAATGTGCAGATTGTGTCGGTGGTGCCGACGCTACTGGCTTTCTTGCTGGAAGCAAATAAAGTCGCCGCTCTCACTGTACCGAAGTCCTTGTGCTACCTTATCTGCGGCGCAGGACCGCTCACATGTTCGCTTGCGGGGAATTTTGAAGCAGCATTTGATGTGCGTATCCTGCACGGTTATGGGCTTTCCGAGACGACGTGTTACTCTTGCTATTTGCCAACTGACTTGAGCGCTGAGGAGCATCGTCATTGGATGCAAGACTATGGTTTCCCCAGTATTGGCGTTCCGATAGTTGCCAACGAAATGGCAATTCACGACGACAACGGCAATGCTCTTGCGGAAATGGAGCGTGGCGAAATCGTCATTCGCGGCGCAAACGTAATGAAGGAATACTATCAAAACCCCGACGCAAACGAAAAAACCTTTGCGCACGGCTGGTTTCGCAGTGGCGACGAAGGCTTTTTCAAACGAGATGCTGCGGGACGCGAATACTTTTTTATCACCGGAAGACTGAAAGAATTGATCATTCGCGGCGGCGTGAACCTTGCGCCACTCGAAATTGACGAGATATTGGCGCAGGCTCCGGGCGTGAAGGCGGGTATTTGTGTGGGATTTGAGAATGATTTTTACGGCGAGGAAGTCGGAGCGCTCGTGATTCCTGATTCGCCTCAAGCAAGCAAGGAAGCTATTCTGGAGTATTGTCTTGCCGCGATGCCTTTTAGCAAAGCGCCAAAAGTGGTGGTCTTTACAGACGCACTGCCCGTTACATCAACAGGAAAATATCAGCGTAATAGCGTAAAACACGTATTTGCAGAGTGGAAAGCCGCGCAGTTTCGGAAGTGATGTGGCGGAGATTTTGAACACGGACTGCACGGAAAGAGCGGATTTTCACGGATTTTTTTGGATATTGTGCTTATTGAAAGAATTACATTGTTTTATCATCTGTTCAGGAGAAACTATGTCCACCGATACAGCCCAGAGAGCATCGTCATCTCAGCCTTCGACCGATATGCCGAAGTTTTTGACACTCGTTACCGTATTTTTCTTTTGGGGATTTCTTGCCGCGTCTAATGGCGTGTTTATCCCGTTTTGCAAGTCGCATTTCCAGCTTTCGCAGTTCCAATCGCAGCTTATTGACCTTGCGTTCTACTTTGCATATTTCATGGGGTCGCTGATTATTTACCTTGCCGAAAAAATTTCCGGCATTGACATATTGAACAAAATCGGCTATAAGCGTGGCATCATCTATGGTTTGCTTTTTTCTGCCGCTGGGGCACTGCTCATGATTGCGGCAATCAATGTGGGTTCGTATCCGTTTATTCTTGCCTCGTTTTTTGCCATTGCGCTGGGCTTTTCTATTCAGCAAACGTGCGCCCAGCCCTTTGCCATTGCGCTTGGTGCGCCGGAAACGGGTTCGCATCGTTTGAATTTTGGCGGTGGAGTCAATTCCTTCGGCACAACCGTCGGACCTATTGTCGTGAGTGTGATTCTCTTTGGTTCGCTTGGCGCTCAGAACGTCGTCGTGGAATTGGGTTCGGTGGTAAAAATGTACATTGGCTTGGCAGTGCTGTTTACGGCTGTGGCGACATTCTTTCAATTCTCCAATTTACCGACCATCACCAATGACGAGCACATCGAAAAAGGAGGCAGTGCCCTGAAATATCCGCAGTTGGTGCTTGGCATGACGGCAATTTTTGTCTATGTCGGTGTGGAGGTTACCATTCAAAGTAATATGGGAGCGCTTCTAGCATTGCCGGAGTTTGGCGCATACAAAGAATCGCAGATAGCGCAATTTATCTCGTTGTACTGGGGAAGCCTAATGATTGGGCGTTGGACGGGCGCGATTGCGGTTTTTGATATGTCTAAAACGATGAAGCAGATTATGACTGTTGTTGTTCCGTTTGTCGGCTTTGCGGTGATTCTGGGTGCAAATGCGCTCAATGGCAACGATGTAAGCAATTTGTACATTTATGCGGTCTGCATCGTCATCCAGATTATCGGCTTTTTCCTCAGCAAAGATAAACCCGCCCGCACGATGCTCATTTTTACCTCGCTGGCAATTATGGCAATGCTTGTAGGTTTGTTCACCACAGGCACGGTGGCTACGTTTGCCTTTATTAGCGGCGGTCTGTGCTGTTCCATTATGTGGCCCTGCATTTTTGCGCTGTCGGTGGCAGGCTTGGGTAAATATACCTCACAAGGCTCATTATTCCTGATTATGATGATTTTGGGCGGTGCGATTATTCCGCCACTTCAAGGCTTGATTGCCGATAATGTGAACATCCATTCGTCGTATTGGATAACGGTTATTTGTTTTGCATACTTGGCGTTCTACACACTTCAAACGCAGCGCGTTCTGAAAGCACAAGGAATTGACCACGACGCAGCCGTTGGCGGTGCGCACTAAATCAGTGGTGAGTTCTGAATTGTGAGCGTTGAAATTTTATGTTTTGAGTGCTGCGAGGCTTACACAATCCCGTTTTATTCGTGCTTGTGGCTACTTGCGGCACTCAATTTTTTTTGCACAGCTATTGTAGAGTTTTCTGGCTTTTCTCACGGAAATTCCGCATATTTCGGCACATAAATGCTCGACGCATCTGAGCCAACCTTTCACTTCTTACTTTATGTGTGGTATGACAAAATTATACTTCTTTCAAAATTCTTCTCTTGCTCATCGCCTGCGGGCATTGGGTGCGTTGTGTTTGCTTCTGGGGTGCTTGGCGTGTAGCGTCGTGCAGCCTGTTCGGGTCCTGCCCGAAGGCACGACGCAAATTACAGGTTCGCTCGGAGGTCCGTGGCTTCCGCAGTCAAGTCCTGCGATTATCGCCCCATATCTGAATGTTGGCGCAATGCACGGAGTGTCGGAGAATGTAACCCTAACAGGAAGTCTGCACGGCACTATGCTACCTTTTGGCGTACTCGGTTTGGACTTGGGCGCAGCAATGCGTCTTATTAAGCAGCAAGGCGCAGTGCCGGAAGTAACGGCAAAGGCGCAGTTCTACGGTTTTTACGACTTCACGCCCGGCAGCACTTCTACTCGCCCTGTTTCGCCCGATGGAGCGACAGCGGCAGGCACAGTGCGTATTTTGCCATATTTGTCCGTCAATGCAAGTTACGAACTCACACAAGGGCTTCTAGGCTACCTCGCGCTGGAAAATGTGTTTCAATTTACCGGCTCGGAACGTTACTTCCTCACGCCCACCGTTGGCTTGCAGTACGCACTTTCGCCGACGTTCAGTCTGCAAGGTGAATGGAAATGGATGGCAGCCAATGTCAACACCATGAACGGCATTTTTCTCGGACAGTCCACCATCGGCACGACCGGTAATTGGGGCGTATTTCTTGGCTTCAATTGGACGATTGCGCAAAAAACTACTGCCACTGACGCAAAATAAAATAGACCCTTCTACCCTAGCAAATCAGATTCTTTCACGCTTTTTACTTCCACGACCATGAAACGTTTTCGCATTATTGCTGCCAGTGCCGCATTTGTGCTTTTTGCCCTTCAAGGCTGCGCCACAATGGACGGCTTTCTTTTTAATACCAAAAAATTGACCGCTTACGTTCTATCGGAAAAGATTATTCCTGCATCGGCGCGAGAAGAAATCACCTTCAAGTCCGGTAGCTATACGATTTATGCGTATTTCGTGAAATCGCCGTCTGCAACCACTTCCACACCAACGATTTTCTATCATCATGGCAACGCACAAAATATAGAGGCATATTGGGACAGAATGGAATACTTTTACAAAGCTGGCTATAATGTGCTGATATACGACTATCGCGGGTATGGCAGAAGCGAAGGACAATCCTCGCAAGAAGGTTTGGAGTCTGACGCAGAAGCGGCTCTTGCGTATCTGCTTTCGCGCCGCGATGTGGACAAAAACAACATCATTCTCTACGGTTATTCGCTTGGTGGCGTGCCCTCGGTCTATCTCGCAAGCAAATATGCGGCTCCCAATGCGACCTTCCAGCCCAAAGGTCTTATCACCGAAGCAATTTTTGCTTCCACTTCTGACCTTGTGCAAAGCGGCACGCTGCTGGATATTCCTGGCGGCTTTGTGATGCGCGACGAGTTTGCGAATCTGGTGCGGATTGCACAAATTCGCTGCCCGCTTCTGCTCATGCACGGCACGGCTGACCGCTTCATTGACATCACCCGTCATGGCGAAAAACTGTTTGCTGCAGCGCCGAACAACCTCACTCCGGCAAAAGAATTTTTCAAAATTCCGGGTGCCGGACACAGCAGCATTCCTGAAACGATGATTTTGAACAATTACATTGCAAAGCTGCAGGACTTTACAACGAAAATCCGATAAGAGCTTTTTTGAACGCGGATGGCTCATGAATACTGTGTTGCCCGCGCTCTGCTTTTTCCACAGAACCAATGTTATGACCAATTCCGAGCATCTTCACACTGCCGACATTGTGCGAAGCGACGGCGTACCGATGACGAAAGCAAAACGCGCAATGATTATGCTGCACGGGCGCGGTGGTACGGCGGAAGATATTCTTTCGTTGGCTACATTCTTTCAAAAAAGCGACATTGGAACTTACCATACCGCCTTTCTTGCTCCGCAGGCAACCAACTTTACGTGGTATCCGTACTCCTTTCTTTCACCCATTGAGGCAAATGAACCCGGCTTGTCATCAGGGCTGGCAGTTATTCAAGCGCTTTCCGATGCTGCGGGGCGGGCAGGTATTCCGCCGGAGCAGCGTTATTTTCTAGGCTTTTCGCAAGGAGCCTGCTTGATGCTGGAATTTGCCGCTCGTACTGCACAGCGCTATGGTGGTATTTATGCCTTTAGCGGCGGCGTGATTGGTCCTGACAGTACGGCACGCGATTACACAGGGAATTTTGCCGGAACGCCTGTGTTTATGGGATGTAGCGACATTGACCCTCACATTCCGAAAGCACGTTTTCTGGAAACTGCCGAACTCTATGAACGGCTCGGGGCAAGCGTTACCTCACGGTTGTATCCCAATATGCCTCATACGATTGTGCAGGATGAAATCGCTACAGTGGTGCAGTTTTTTGATGCGACAACGCCTTAAAACATTTGAAAGCCTCACTAATGCTGAATGTAATGAATATCTTTACCATTGTGCTCGTGCTGAATACTCTCTGGTTTGGCGCGGCTTTTTGGTATTTTAGCATGAAGTCCGCAAGTGCCGCAAAAATCCTTGCCCCACGTACCGAGCGAGACAACATCCTGTTTCCAACGATTGCGTGGAGTGTGAAATTTCTTGGTGGAATGAATCTCGCATTTTCAGTCTTTGCGCTTATTCTTCTTTTGTCACGAGCCATATTTCCTGACGCGAGACAGAACATGGTCTTTGCGCTTGTGTTTGCGCTCGCACATTGTACGCAGTTTGTTTTTAATGTTCCTCTTGCATTAGCCGAAAGAAATGCCCGCAAGCCGCTTTGGAATGTGCTTCACGGACCAATGCGTTTTATTTTTATTGTTGACGGTACGCTTACTCTTGCAAATGTGAGTTGTGGTATTGCTTTCCTCTTTTGATTGTTCACCTTTTTCACCTAACACACTATGAACCGCGATATAACCAAAACCTACACCAACGGAGAAATTACCGTCGTTTGGAAGCCAAACGTATGTATTCATTCAACGGTCTGCTTCAAAGGCTTGAGTGATGTATTCGACCCCAAAGTTCGCCCGTGGATAAACATGAACGGAGCCGAAACGCAGCACATCACGGAGCAAATAGACAAATGCCCGTCGGGAGCGCTGTCGTACTACCGCAATGCCGACGTACCGGGTGATAACAAAACCGTGCAGGCAGAATCAATCGTGGAAGTTATGCCCAATGGTCCACTTCTCGTCTATGGCAACCTGAATGTGAAGGATTCTGCGGGCAACACCGTGCAGAAGAATAAAGTAACCGCCTTCTGCCGCTGCGGCGGGTCAGGAAATAAACCATATTGCGACGGAACTCATACGAAGATTGGTTTTCAAGGGTGAGAGAAATGGCTATGCATTACTTTACCCGTATCATCGGCTCCGTATCATCCGCAACCGCATCGCCTTTGTAATAGACCCGCTCCAAAAACAAACCGCTCGGTGGCGCTGTGAGTTTTGCCGGAATGCCGGAGGCACTTTCAAAAAATTCATGGACATTGCCCAAAGTCATTTTTCCACGCCCGACTTCAGTGATAACGCCAACCATCTGCCGCACCATTTTCCAGAGGAAGTGCGAACCGCGAATCCGCACCAGAATAAGGCTGCCGGACTCTTCGAGACTAAATTGCTCAATGTTCGTCATCGTTGATTTTTCATCGGGGTCGTCTGCCGTGAAGGAGCGAAAATCCCGCTTCCCCGTGAAAATAGCCGCCGCCGAGCGCATTTTCTCTATTTCCAATGGGTCTTTTACCCACCAGACAAAGCGCTTGGCAAAAGCACTCCTGCGGCGCGAAATCTGATAGACATACTGGCGCGAGAGTGCATCATATCTGGCGTGGAAGTTCTGGTGTGCTTTGTCTATGCGGAGAATGTTAATATCGGCAGGAAGCTCATCGTTAATTTTCATCCGCAGAATTTGTGGAGCGAGCTGCGTCCGCACTTCCAAATGCGCCACTTGCCCAAGCGCGTGCACACCAGCATCAGTGCGTCCTGCACCATAGACCTCAAACTCACGTGAGTTTGTTACTGCTTCCACTGCTTTCATAATATCGCCCTGCACCGTACGGGCATTGTTCTGCACCTGCCAGCCGCTATAGCGTGTTCCCTCGTATTCCAGCGTCATCTTGAACCGCGCCATTCCTAGCGTCCTTTCTTGAGCGGTGGGAGCGCATACGTCGCGCCGGAAGGCAAAATACTCAGGCGAATATCATCCGCTGCAAGGTTCCCATTCTTGTCTGTCCGAATGTTTTTTGCTTTGCGGGCATCGAAAATTTGAACAGTTGCGTCGCCCAATACTTCAAAGGTGTTGTTGGGCTTGACAACGATAGATGTTGCCTCGTCAATACCAACACCGACCAGTTCGGGATGCTCCAAGACAAGCGTCAACAAACGATTCTGGCGTTTGCGCTTTACGAAATGCTGATCAATAATCACCGAGCGCACAAAACCGAATCCGTCTGTGGTGACAATGTTGCCCTTACGCACCATGCTGTATGCATTGACGGTATCTTTGCTAATGGCTTCGTCGCCCGTCAGCATAATGTGGCTTTGTACAGCCGCTCCGGCGCTTGTGCCGGAGAGAACGCCACCTTTGCGATAACAATTCCAAATACCCTCAAGAAATTTTGTGCCGCGCAGAGCTTTCATCAACCTGTTTTGGTCACCGCCGGAAAAAAAAACGCCCGTCGCTGCATTGATTTTGGAAAGATTGGAATCGGCATTTGCGCTCACGGAATCACAGATAACGAAATCAACATTCGGTACACCGAGTTTGATAAACTGCTCACGTTGTGCCTTCGCAGTCTCAAGCATCTCACTACTTGCCATTGGCACAATGAGGATTCGTGCCTTTGCACCACCGGCGAGCTCAACAATTTTCTTCATAATTGCTTCGGGGCGTGCGCCACCGCCGATGATAACTAAGTGTCCCTTAGGCGCTGGGGGTTGAGCAAATACCTGCACTGTAAGCGCAATAAACACAACGGCGGTTCGTAAAAACTTCATAACTCGGTAAAAAAATGACGTGATGATTGAATTGGCAAGGCGAAGTTACGCAAAAAATCAGCACAATCGTAGAACAGTTTACGCTCAGAGTGCATTAAGCAAACATCTTCTGTACTTTTCTGAGCGAGTGTACCAAGACATCAATTTCGTCTTTGGTATTGTAAAAAGCAAACGACGCCCGACACGTCGCCGGAACGCCAAAGCGCTTCATGAGTGGTTGCGTGCAATGATGCCCGGTGCGAATTGCTATGCCGTCGTTGTCGAGTATCGTACCCACGTCGTGCGGATGAATATCGCCATCGGGATTCCGCAACATGAAGGAAATGACGCTAGCCTTTTCGCGGGCAGTACCGATGATGCGAAGCCCATCAATACCCAGAAGCGCCTCTGTTCCATAATTCAAAAGCTCCTGTTCATACTCGGCAATAGCATCTAAGCCAACCCCGCGCACATATTCCAATGCCGCACCAAGACCGATAATACCTTCCACGTGCGGCGTTCCGGCTTCAAACTTAAACGGAATATCGTTATAGGTTGTTTTTTCAAAGGTAACAGAGCTAATCATCGCGCCGCCACCATGATAAGGCGGCATGGTTTCAAGAAGTGCCGCTTTGCCGTAGAGAACGCCGATTCCTGTGGGAGCAAAGATTTTATGACCCGAAAAAACGTAGAAATCTGCGTCCAGTGCCTGCACGTCCACACTTGTGTGTGGCACGGATTGCGCCCCGTCCACGATCACCACGGCGCCGTGCTCATGTGCAAGCTCAATAATACGCTTCACCGGATTGACGGTACCCAATGTGTTGGAAATATGCGTTATGGCAACGATTTTCGTGCGGTCGGAAAGTAAATTTTCATATTCTTCCATGATGAGTTCACCGTTGTCATCTATCGGCACAACACGCAACTCTGCACCTTTGCGGGCGCACAGCATTTGCCATGGAACGATATTTGAATGATGCTCCATGCCGGAAATGAGGATTTCATCACCTTTTTGGATGCCATCACCGAAGGATGTTGCAACAAGATTGATAGCCTCGGTCGTTCCGCGCACAAAAATAATTTCACGGTCTTCCGCAGCATTGATAAACGCTTGTGTTGTTCGTCGTGCTGCCTCCAGAGCGGTTGTTGCTTGTTGGCTCAGGAAATGATTTCCACGATGCACATTGCTATTCATGGCGCGGTAATAGTGGTCTATCGTTTCGATGACCTGACGCGGCTTTTGCGAGGTGTTGCCATTATCCAAATACACAAGCGGCTTGCCGTGAACCCGTTCGGAGAGAATCGGGAAATCAGCACGGAGCGTTTGTACGTCAAAATCCAGTGATGGTGCGGTATTCATAATGGCAAAATCATTGTCCTGCAGTGAAAAAAAAATATCCGAAAATTGTGTTTGAGGAAGAACTCAATACGATGCCATGGGTATATTGGCAACTTCGATTCCATACCGCAACCCAATACTAATTGAAACTGGCTGTACATTCATTGTACGCAGCCCGGCAAGCGGGTCTTTGCCAACAATGTTAAAGTTGTCCGGAATTTGACGAAGCGGTGCATTGCGCACAAGTTGTGTCATTGCCATTGAGCCTTGAACATACAGCGTAAGATAACTGTTGCCCATTGGAAGCGACACCACGCCAATATCGGCAGCAAGCTCGGTGAAGTATTGCATTCGGTTATTCGGAACTGTGTACGACGTGAGTTGCCCGGTTGGAAGCTGCGCAGTTCCTTGCACCTCGAACACATCCACTGTTGACTCGTAGGTAGCACGAATTGGAAGTCCGGTGCGGAGAAGCAAAGAAAATTCTGGCAAAATAAAAAACTTATAGAATCGCAATCCCAATGATGCACTTGCATAAAGCGCGTTTGCATTCATAATAAATTCGTTGTTGGGCTTTCCATTGAAAATATCGTACGAGACACTTCGTGCAGCAAAATTAAGCAATCCCAGATTAACAACCACCACAGCATCTTTCTTGCGTGTGATGGAATATAACGCCTCTATGCCTACATCCGGCAGATTTGCAAATGCAAATTCACCACGTGTGGCTGCGGTCAGAGAGGCATTCCAGCCACCACGCCCAGCCACATAACCACCCAAACTAATGTTTCCTTGTGCGGGCAGTATCTGGACAGCACACATCGTAACAACTACAAAAGCCAACAACAAGCGGATTGTATAAAGTTGTTTCATCACAACACCTTATCAATAAAAAGCAAACGCACTGTCTGCATGATGAAAGAGCTATTCAAGATACACAAACTCAAGATGGAAAGATTGGTAAACATTGAGCAGCATTTTTTGTTGATTCTACGATATTCTCTATCTTTTAGTTTCTATGATCGGAACATTTTTATGAGTGCCCTGCAAGCGCAGAGCACACTCTCCTAAACATAAACGCTCCAAGACTTTCATAAAAAGCCGCAGAGCGTTCTGAAGGAAGAATAGTCAGAAAATCTTATGATACCAATTCTTGATGCAGACGCTCTGCAATAATAGACTCCAAGCGCTCACGGAGTGTCCCCAACTGGATTTTTTCGGTAATCTCACCTGCAAAAGCGTACAGAAGAAGCGCCCGCGCTTGCTCTTTGTCCAGTCCTCGTGCGCGAAGGTAAAAGACCGACTCGTCGTCAAGTTGCCCCGATGTACAGCCATGACTGCATTTCACGTCGTCGGCAAAAATTTCCAACTGCGGCTTTGTGTTCACCGTTGCATTCGGCGACATGAGAATATTACGATTTGATTGGTACGCCAATGTTTTTTGTGCATCGGGGCGAACCATAATTTTACCATTAAAAACACCCGTCGAGCGGTCGTCCATAATGCCTTTGTAGAGTTCGTTGCTGGTGCAATGAGCTACGGCGTGGTCGGCAAGCGTGTGATTATCGACAAGCGTTTTGCCATTAACCAAATATAAACCATAAAAGTGCGTATCTGCACCCTTTCCGGCAAGCACGGCACTAAGATTATTGCGAACGATACCGCCGGAAAGCGTAATGACGACCGTATTCAAAACGCTGGTCGCTTCCTGCTCTGCGTGAAGAGCACCGACAAAATATGACTGCTCTACATCTTGCTGAACTTTGTAATGATGGAGACGTGCATTATCGGCAAGGACAACCTCACTGACGACATTGGTAAAGCCGTAATTTTCGCCGGAAACCAGTGTGTGATTGCTTTCCACGATAGTTACTTCGGCATTTGTACCCACCACCACAAGATTTCGTGCCGGAGCAAATGTGCTTTGCGAACGGGAATCGTTGACGAATAGAAGATGAAAAGGCTCTTCTATGACTGCGCCGCTTGCAATCTCAATATATGCGCCGTTCAGAGCAAATGCAGTATTCAGCGCAAGCATCGCGTCATTCTGCCACAGGGCATATTTGGCAAAGTGCTTTTCAACGACGGTTGTTTTTTTCTTAAAAGCCTCCGCAAGCGGCATCACTTCTACGCCTTTCTGGGAAATAATCGTAGAAAGGTCAGCCGCAAAAGAGCCATTCACAAAGACCAATACGTTTGCTTCCACATCAGGCAGTAAAAAAGACGCAATATCTGACTTCGTAACGCTTGAGGTAGTGTGGTTGTTGAACGCATAGTCGTTTTTGACAACAGGCATGATGTTCGTGTACTTCCACTCCTCATGGCGAATAGTCGGGAAGCCAAGTTCTGTAAAACGCACCATTGCTTGCTTGCGAATGGTGTGAACGGGTGTTTGTGCTTGCCCGTTGAGCATAGCTTCCATCCGTACAAATTCTTTGACCAGTTTTTCTTGCAAGTTCAAAACCTCACTCATGCAGTCACCTCTTCTTGAGCCAATTCTTTAATCCAATCATAACCTTTTGCTTCCAGTTCCAACGCCAAGTCTTTACCGCCAGACTTGACAATACGCCCTTTGTAGAGTACATGAACAAAGTCAGGTACGATGTAATCCAGCAAACGCTGATAGTGCGTGATGACTATGGTAGAAGTTTCTTTGGAGCGCAGCTTGTTGACGCCGTTGGCAACGATTTTGAGCGCGTCAATATCCAGACCTGAATCAGTCTCGTCCAAAATGGAGAGTTTTGGCTCCAGCATTGCCATTTGGAAGATTTCGTTGCGTTTTTTCTCGCCCCCGGAAAAACCTTCGTTTACCGAGCGGCTAACCATTGCTTGATCCATTTCCACTAATGCCATTTTCTCGCGCATCATGTTCAGAAATGCTTTCGGCTCCATTGGAGCTAAACCGCGATGTTTGCGGACTTCGTTGACGGCGGCTTTGAGAAAATTGGTATTGCTCACGCCGGGAATTTCGACCGGATACTGAAACGCTAAAAATACACCTTCGCGGGCGCGGGCTTCGGGCGACATTTCGAGCAAATCTTCACCTTGAAATACAACCGTGCCGCCTGTAATTTCGTAATCTTCCCGTCCGGCAAGCACCGAGGCAAGTGTGCTTTTGCCCGAGCCGTTGGGTCCCATGATGGCGTGAATTTCGCCTTTGCCAATGGTGAGGTTAATTCCCTTCAAAATCTCTTTGCCTTCTACGGAGGCTTGCAGATTGGTGATGGTGAGCATGAACAGTCAATCCTAATGAATATGGGTAAAAAATTTTTTTTCGTGTGTTATTCCTGCAACCGCTTCAAATCTGGCGGCTCGCCTGCCATTTCTACGACTTGAATAAAAACATCAATGCCGTGATACCGTGCCAGACGTTCAACATTAGAGCGGAACTTACGGAAGTTAAACCATTTTGAGCTTTCGACTGCAAAGGCAGTACTGGAGCCATCTTTGAGATAGAGCGTGACGCCGGCAGAGTTGGCAACTACCTTGATAACATTCGCCCACGCATACCATTTTGCTTGCCCGAAAACACTTGGCTTGAAATCAATACCCTCTTCATTGAGGATAACAAAACGTTGGGAGCGCAAGAGCAGAAGCAACACAACAGTTGCATACAGACCAACGCCGATGAGCCAGAGCGTCGTAATATCGAACCGCGTAACGTAGAGGACAAGTGCCGCACCGCCGATAGCCACAGCAAGTTGTTCGCCGCGATTCATTTTTCGATTACCAAGAACGATTTCCTGCATAGTCTTGAAAATTTAGTTGCGGTATTTTTTGAAACTGATTGAACATCTATCTCAATTTCACAGCGACCTTTTTATCCAACGCTGCCTTCAAGCGATATAGCAAGCAGCTTCTGTGCCTCCACGGCAAATTCCATCGGAAGTTGGTTCATTACTTCTTTCGCATAACCGTTCACAATCATTGCCACCGCTTGTTCGGTGTCAATGCCGCGTTGATTGAAGTAAAAAAGCGTGTCTTCGCCGATTTTCGAGGTTGTGGCTTCGTGCTCCACTGTGCCGGAAGGATTGCCGACTTCGATGTAGGGGAACGTGTGCGCACCGCATTTATCACCAATAAGTAGCGAGTCGCATTGCGAGAAATTACGTGCATTGTCAGCAGTTTTTCCCACACGCACCTGTCCGCGATAGCTGTTCTGGCTTTTGCCTGCCGAAATGCCCTTCGAGACGATGCGGCTTTTCGTATTTTTGCCGATGTGGAGCATCTTCGTGCCGGTGTCTGCCTGCTGCATATTGTTCGTAACGGCAACGGAGTAGAATTCACCAACCGAATAATCGCCTTTGAGAATCACGCTCGGATATTTCCACGTAATAGACGAACCAGTCTCTACCTGCGTCCACGAAATTTTCGCGTGTTTGTATGCAGTGCCACGCTTGGTAACGAAGTTGTAGATACCACCTTTGCCGTCTTTATCGCCCGGATACCAGTTTTGAACAGTCGAATACTTGATTTCTGCGTTGTCCATTGCGATAAGTTCCACCACCGCTGCATGAAGCTGATTCTCATCACGCATAGGCGCTGTGCAGCCTTCGAGGTAACTGACATACGCACCTTCATCCGCAATAAGCAACGTCCGCTCGAACTGCCCCGTATTTTCGGCATTGATACGGAAGTAGGTAGAAAGCTCCATCGGGCAGCGCGTACCCTTGGGGATGTAGCAAAATGAACCGTCGGAAAAGACTGCAGAATTGAGTGCAGCAAAATAATTGTCATTGGGCGGCACAACCGAGCCGATGTATTGCTTCACCAAGTCAGGATGCTCTTGAATTGCTTCGCTGATAGAACAAAAGATAATGCCAAGCGAGGCAAGTTTTTCTTTGAAGGATGTAGCCACCGATACGCTATCCATCACAAAATCAACCGCGATACCGCCCGTCAAGCCGTCGTGTACGCCCGTGATACGTTCTTGCTCTTGGAGCGAGATGCCGAGTTTGTCCAGTGTGCGACGGAGTTCGGGGTCAATTTCGTCGAGACTTTTGGGTTTTGCAGATTGCTTGGGAGCCGCATAATAGCTGACTGATTGGTAATCAATCTGCGGGAAGGTCACGTTTTGCCATTGTGGTTCTTTCATCGTGAGCCAATGGCGATACGCTTTCAAGCGCCATTCCAGCATCCATTCCGGCTCGTTTTTCTTTGCTGAAATCATACGCACGACGTCTTCATTCAAGCCGATAGGAGCAATTTCTTGCTCAATGTCGGTCACGAAGCCGTATTTGTACTCACTGGAAACTACCTCGTCCAAAATGTCCTGTTGTTCTACTTTAGCCATTGGTGTTGAGAATGAAAAATGAGAATGAAAGATAACGATGAAAGATTGTCGTTGTTTGGTTTATGGTGTGGGGAAAGGCAGCACATACTCTTCGTCGAAAACTTCTTGCCATGTAAGATGTTCGACATTGGTTCTTTGTTCCATTTCGTCCTCTGCATCGGCGCGGGCTTCGGCGAAAGCTTTGTCCCAATAGCCGCGAATAATTTCATTGGTAATGCTTGGCGTGGATTCTTGAATTTCACTGATTTCGCGGCGGGCATTACGAATAGTGCGCGTCCAAGAGCGCGAGCGTTGGTGTTCTTGAGTTTTCCATTTGATAATGTGCATCATCAGTATCACCAAATGGCTTTTCACTGCCCGGCGGTCAATTTTGGTCATAGATTCCATGAGTTCAGCCGTACCGAGCATAGCCGCTTCCACATTACCATCTTGCAATTCCGAATGAATAGCTGATGCAGTCAGGTAATGCGAAGAAAAGACGAGTTCATGCCAGTCACGCTGCGATGTCATAGTGTTTTCTTGTGTATTGAGCGCTCAAGGACGATTTCGTAGTATGTAGCAGTACCATAAGCGCCTGTGCCGGGAGAAAAAATCTGCACCAAGCGCCAGCCTTTTTTTGCGTGTTCATGGATAACATCTTGGTACTCTTGTTCGGGGTCCCTTCACTGAACCAAAGAAGGAGCCTTTAAGACGCACAAACTTGTATTCAAATTCTTGCTGCCGTTCAAACTCTTGCTCATCCATTATTCTAGCTTTCAAAGTAATTACACAAGCGGACGCTCAAAAATCAGTTCGTAGTAATGCTCATCGCTTTTACCCGGTTCGGGAGCGAATATCTGCACCAAGCGCCAGCCCTCGGCAGCGTGTTCCTGTATGATATGGCGATAGTCTTCTTGCGCGACGTTGCCGCCTTCCATCCAGACTTCGCCGAAGCGAACAAAGGTATATTCGTAGCGGGTGCTGCCCATATTTACACGCCAAAGGACGAACCGCAGCCACAGGTTTTGGTTGCATTGGGATTATTGAACGTGAATCCGCGCCCATTCAAGCCATCGGTGAAATCCAGTTCAACGCCCATGAGGTAGAAGAGGCTTTTTTTGTCAACAAAGATATTGACATCGCCCATAGGCAGAATTTTATCGCTTTCGCGTGACTCGGCATCAAAGCCCAGCGTGTAAGACAAGCCTGAGCAACCGCCGCCCTTAACGCCTACGCGCAATCCGTAAGTAGCAGGAATACTATTTTGCTCTTTAATTTTGTTAATTTCGCTGATAGCGCGAGCAGTGATTTTAATGTCATCGTCAGCAGTAGTGCCGACAATTCCGGTAGCAATAGTTTCAACCATAGCAAAAATGCTGAAAAGTTAAACAAAAGTCTGTAAAAGGCTGTTAATTGATAATACCATTGGTCGCATATACGCTTTGAATGGTAAAGTAGCACTCTGTTTCGGGAAATGCCATTTGCTGAATCGTCATGGAAGAAAGCACTTCGTCTATGCGGCGTTGCAGGATGCTCATTGGCGTTTTGATAGTGCAGCGGCTTTGCATAGAACAATCCTTCGAGCCATGGTCACCGCAGCATTCTACAATCTGTGTCTTGCCTTCGACGGCTTCTATGACCTGCGCTACAGAAATTTCAGAGGGGTGACGTAATAACTCGTATCCGCCTGATGCACCCTGCTGCGAAATAATAAATTTCTGCCGCATGAGCGCTTGTAGCGTTTTGGCGACAAATTCAAACGAAATGCCATAATGTTCCGCAATTTCCTTCGCCGAGACAATGCGCCCCTTATGCGAAGCGATGTACTGCAATGCAATGAGCGCATATTCCGATTTTTTTGAGAGTCGTAGCATGGCGTATAAGACGAAGGAAATCCGTACTCAGTGTATAAGGTTTATACACAATGAACGGCTGTGGTACTTTGACTTGCAATATACGACTTTTTTTGTCGTGATTCAAGAGTGGCATCCTTGCGAGTAAAAAAAAATGCCCTGCATAAAAATTTATGCGGGCATTTTTGTAGGCTTCTGAAAAAGCAAAAAACTTAATCTTGGCTGTGCTTCCATATAAGGAACTGCGTTTGGGTAAACTGATTCGTCGTGCTGGAAAGACGGCGGGCAAGTGAGGTAATAAGTTCTTTTGCCGTGTCCGGATAAGCACGAATCACTTCGTCCAGTCCTTGCGTGATGTGCGTAACGGTACAAGGCGTTTTCGCAACAATCGTGCAGGAGCGGGCTTGTCCCAAAATATCGGACATTTCGCCAAAAATAGTACCGGCAATAATCACTTCGCGGATTTTGACACCTTGCTTGATAACCTCAAAGCTACCGCTTTCAAGAATGTAAAAACCGTCACCGCCGCGGTCGCCTTCGCGCATAATGATGTCGCCCGGCTTGAAAGATAGAGATTTACTCATCTGAGCGCTCCTTCGAGCATAAAAAAGTGTGAGGAAAACTACAAAGTACCGATGAATACGATAGGTTATTCGATGGCTCGGACTCTAAGCGCTATTACTTGCGTGTGAGTTCGAGGAATGCCAGTTTGCCTTGTGTCAGCGCATCGGTGGTTGTGGAAATACGTTCAGCAAGTGCAATCACAAGCTGTTTCGCCACTTCGGGATGCTGACGAATAATATCGTCAAGGCTAAAGGGATAATATGCAACTTGCGTAGCAGTCTCTGCTGTTGCCGTGCAGGTGCGCGGTTCGTCGAGAATATCGCTCATCTCGCCGAAAATTGTTCCTACCCCGGCAAGTTCGGAGATTTTTACGCCTTGCTTGCTTAGACTAATAGTACCGGATTCGAGGATGTAATATCCTTTTCCACGTTCACCCTCACGAATAATAACCTCGCCCGGACGGAATGAAAGCACTTTCTGCGACATTAACTGTTCTCCTGATGAAAAAATTGAGACTGTATAAATGACAATTATTCAATGTTACTGTACCTTTTCAGCCCATGAAAATACACAAAGCAACACTAATAACAAACTTTTTTCACGTAAACGTAAACTTAAAATGTTTCTCCCTGAGCGAGCGGAGTAACACTCACCCAGCCTTTTGCGGCAAGCGCTTCGGCAATCTGCACCGCATTCGTCGCTGCGCCCTTGCGGATGTTGTCCGAGACCACCCACATATACGCACCGTGTTCGACCGAGTCGTCCTTGCGAATGCGACCCACAAAGACTTCATCCCGTCCGTCGCTCATCTGCGGCGTAGGATAGACTGCTTTGTGCGGTTCATCTGCAATCACTATACCCGGCGAGGCTTTCAGCGCATTTGTCATTGCTTCGGGCGAAATTGCTTTT
Source organism: Ignavibacteria bacterium (assembly GCA_014654705.1). Lineage (GTDB taxonomy): Bacteria > Bacteroidota > Ignavibacteria > Kapaibacteriales > UBA4661 > PH2015. The sequence continues at coordinate 72,692 of JACVZY010000051.1, read as the reverse complement.
TCGGTTTCTATATTCACCGATTCTCCGTGCCCACCGAGCGTCGGAACGCGCACACACGTTACAGCAAGACGTAATGACGGCAGTTCCATAATTTTACGAATTTCATTCAGCATTTTGATTTCTTCCTCGGAAAAACCAAACTGTTCTTTGACGGTATGAAAGACGGTATTAAACGCAATCGGCGCAGAAAATGGTGACTGCACGGGCTTACCCTGCAACTCACCATGAAGCGTTTCCACACCTTGATTCCCAGCACCACTTGGCGATTGATATGTAGAAACGACGACACGCTTCAGCCCAAATTCATTGTGGAGAGGCTCTAGTGCTACCACAAGCTGAATAGTCGAGCAATTTGGATTGGCAATGATGCCGTGATGCCCCTGAAGCGCATGAGTATTCACCTCCGGCACCACGAGCGGTACGTGCTTGTGCATTCGCCATGCGCTGCTGTTGTCAATCGCCACGCAACCTGCTTTTGCCGCCGACGGCGCAAATTCTTTGCTTGCCGCTCCACCGGCAGAAAAAAGCGCTATGTCAACACCGTGAAATGAATCATGTGTCAATTCTTCAACGATGTATTCTTGACCTTTGAATACGAGTTTTGAACCCGCAGAGCGCTTGGAAGCAAGAAGTTTGAGGGATTTGACAGGGAAATTACGCTCTTCAAGGACTTTGAGCATTGTGCGTCCCACCAGTCCTGTTGCGCCCGCCACAGCCACAACGTAGCCATTTGTTTGATTACTCATGAGAATCTTGGTTGTGAATAAAACTTAATATCATCATCTCATTACATCATAATTGGGATATACGAAACGTCGCTTGCCCGAAAACGCGAAAAAAGAGACGAGTCTTCCAGTATATCGCCGAGCACCGTCTCAGCACCACTAAGTTCACGCAGGTGAACACGCATGGGTGCTTGCACAAGACTTGCAGCGCCCGCAAATTCGGCGCGAACATAATTTTCTGTCCAGCCCGTCCATAGACCCGTTTCCGGATTCCGTTGTTCAGGAATGACTGTGTGTTCTGTGCCGCACTGGGACTGATAAAATTCAAACTTTTTCTTTGCCGACAGTGCACGTAAGCGCTTTGAGCGTTCTGCTCGTACGTGCATCGGTACGCCGCCAGTCAGCGCGGAAAGTTCAGCAGCCGGCGTATTTTCTCGCTCCGAATAGCTAAAAACGTGCAAATACGAAACAGGAAGTTCGTGCAGCATTGCGAACGTTTTCTCAAAATGCGCATCCGTTTCTGTTGGAAAGCCCACAATCACATCTGCTCCGATGCCTGCCGACGGCATATAATCTTTGATTGTTTCGATAAGATCACGGTAATACTCCGCTTTGTAACGGCGGCGCATTTGGCGCAAAACATCCGGCGAACCGCTTTGGAGCGGAATGTGGAAGGATGGGCAAAACACGTTTGATTGCGCGATAATTTCGATAATTTCTCGTGTCAATAAATTCGGCTCAATGGACGAAATCCGCACACGCAATCGTGTTTGCATCTCGTCAATTTGACGCACCACATCGGTAAAAGTTTCGCCCGTGGGGGCTTGGTAATCGCCTAAGTTGATGCCCGAAAGCACGACCTCGTGATACCCACTTGCTTCTAATGCACGTATTTTCTCAGGAATAAGAGCAAAATCCATTGCGCGGCTTTTGCCTCGTGCAAGCGGAATCGTGCAAAAACTACATTTGTAATCGCACCCGTCCTGAAGTTTCAAAAACGCTCGTGTGCGGCTGTCGGACTCCGTGGACTGCGCCTCCACGAAGTCGAGCGCTCCGTCTAATTCATCCACGAAACAATGTGGGGTATCGAGTTTGCGAAAATTGTGTATAAGACTGGTAATCTTAAATTTTTCTTTTGCCCCAAAGACCGCATCTACGCCTTCAATCGAAGCAATTTCCTCCGGTTGCAGTTGCGCATAGCAGCCTGTTACGCCCACAAATGCTTCAGGCGAAACGCGCAGCGCACGCCGAATTATCTGCCGACACTCTTTGTCTGCATTTTCGGTAACGGTACAAGTGTTAATTATCACGGCATCGGTCGGCTGCCCAAAAGGCACGACAGAATGACCATCGCGCTCAAAAATACTTTGTAATTGCGAGGTTTCAGCGTAATTCAATTTGCAACCGAGGGTATAAAAAGAAACATTCATAGCGGCGTTTGAAGAAAAATTTGAACCATAAACTTACGATTTTTCGCCGCTTCTGCCAAATACTTTCAAAATGTGAAGTCTACCCCGACTAATCCACATCAATCTTCACCGGCTTAATACGCCAAATTTCATCGGCATACTGGCGGATGGTGCGGTCGCTGGAGAACTTTCCACTGCGGGCAGTGTTCAGAATAGATTTTTTCGTCCACTCAGCAGGGTTACGCCACATTTCGTTCACGCGGTTCTGTGCCTCAATGTACGCGGCGTAATCGGCGCAAACCAAGTACTTATCGCCATCGCGCAAAAGCGAATCCACAATTGGCTGAAAAATACCCGGTTCGTGGCGCGAGAAGTAATTATCACGTATCATATCCAGAACTCGCTTCAAATCGTGATTCCCGTTGTAGTAATCCCACGCATTGTAACTGGAGCGCAGGGCGGCAACTTCGTCGGACAGCAAGCCAAAGATAACGATATTTTCATCGCCGACTTCTTCGCGTATTTCTACATTTGCGCCGTCCATCGTACCGATTGTTAATGCGCCGTTCAATTGAAATTTCATATTTCCCGTACCGCTTGCTTCCAGTCCGGCAGTAGAAATCTGCTCAGAAAGGTCGGAAGCAGGAATAATGCGCTCTGCAAGCGACACCGAATAGTTTTTCAGGAAAAAGACCTTCAGGCGGTCGCCGACATCGGGATCGTTGTTGACGACGGTAGCAATAGAATTGATGAGCTTGATGATATTCTTCGCCATTGCATAACCGGGTGCGGACTTGGCTGCAAAGAAGACCGTACGGGGCACAAAATCGCCCTTAGGATTGTCCTTGATTCGATTGTACAGCGAAATAGTATGGAGCGCATTCAAAAGCTGCCGTTTATATTCGTGCAGACGCTTGACTTGGCTATCAAAAATTGAATCAGGATTGATGCGGGTTTCGTAGTCATTTTGGATGTAGATGTACTCAATAAGACGCTGCTTGGCGAGATTTTTGGCAATGCGCCATTCATCGCAAAATGCGTCATCCTGCACAAAATCTTCCAACTTCCGCAATTCGTCAAGATTTGTTATCCACTTGTCCCCAATGCGGCTTGTGATAAGGTCTGCGAGCGGCGGATTAGCTTTTTTGAGCCAGCGCCGTTGCGTGATGCCGTTAGTTTTGTTGTTGAACTTCTGCGGATGCAAGCGATAGAAATCGTTAAAGAGTTCGTTACATAAAATCTTCGTATGCAGCTCCGCAACACCATTCACAGAGTGCGAACCGATAATTGCCAAATTCGCCATACGCACCGCTTTATGGTCGCCTTCTTGTATAATCGAAACACGAGAGATAATTGGATCGTTCTCGCTGTAAAAGGTATGCACCATTTTCAAAAAGCGGTGGTTGATTTCGTAAATAATTTGCAAATGGCGTGGCAGAAGCTGCTCAAAAAAGCTCACAGACCAGCGTTCAAGAGCCTCTGAGAGTACGGTGTGATTTGTATAGGCAAAAGTGTTTGTCGTTATATGCCATGCCTCGTCCCATCCTAAGCCCTCTTCGTCCAGCAAAATCCGCATGAGTTCAGGAATGGCAATAGAAGGATGCGTATCGTTCAGCTGAATAGCGATTTTATTCGGGAACGCGCCAAAATTTTTGTGAACTTTTTTGTAGTTCGCCACAATATCATGCAGGCTCGCAGCCACGAAGAAATACTGCTGCTTCAACCGCAGTATCTTACCCGCAACGGTGCTATCATTTGGATACAGGACTTTGGAAATCGTTTCGGTAGCACTTTTGCCTTCCACTGCCCCCATATAATCGCCGCTATCGAATGCCTTAAAATCAAAATCCTGTGTGGCAGTGGCTTGCCACAGGCGGAGACTATTAACCGTATTATTGCCATAGCCCGGCACGGGTACATCATACGCCACAGCGAGTACGTCTTCAGTGTCCACCCACGAAAAGCGCATATTTCCACGCTCGTCGGTGTAACTCGTTACGCGTCCGCCGAACTTGACGCGGTAGGTGAAGTCTTCGCGCATTACCTCCCACGGAGAGCCGTAGCGAAGCCAGTTATCCGGATATTCTACTTGATAACCATTTTCGATTTCTTGCTTAAAAATACCATACTCATAACGAATACCATAGCCAAATGCCGGAAGTTCAAGTGTTGCCATAGAATCCAGAAAACACGCCGCCAAACGCCCAAGACCACCGTTACCCAAGCCCATGTCGTGCTCAAGGTCGCGGATTTCTTCAAGGTCGTAGCCGAGCGCCTTCATAATGTCTTTACACTCGTCGCGGTAATTCATATTGGTGAGCGCATTCCCCAGCAAACGTCCCATGAGGAATTCCAGCGATAGGTAATAGACTTTCTTCACGTCGCGCTTGTCGTACTCGCGCTGCGTGCGTATCCACGAGCGAATCATACGGTCACGGATGGAGAGCGCAAGTGCCTTATACGCATCCTGTGGCGTGACCGTCTCGCGGTCTTTGACCAAACGAAATTCGAGATTCTCCGCAAACTGGTTCTCCAGCGAATAGGAATCGGGGTCTTCGCTATCGGTAAAAAAGAGGGAATTGGGGCTTGGAATACGTTCTTCTTCGTTGGCTTGAGCTGCTCGTTTTGCCATGGTAGTCTCCCAAAAAATGGCGAGGGTATTTGGTAGTTGCTGATAAATATTTGTTCCCGAAAATACGGAAAGCGCTTTGAAAAGCAAGAAGAAAAGCGGAGAAATAGAAAAGACAGAAAAGATGGAGAAATCTCCAAAGCGGCTCAAGCTGTCAGTAATGAAGCGCTAGACGTACACACTATCTCGATAGGAAATAAAAAAGGAGTGTAAACTTTTGGCTTACACTCCTTGAAAACATTGTCATTGCTTAATCTTCTGTAATTATCAGCACTTTCGATTGCGACCAAAAGCGCTCAGGACGATTGATTTTGATAGTGTAGGGAGTTGTTTGTGCTTCATTCGGTTGCGGACGAAGAAGTTTTTGGTCGTGTGCCGAGACAATACGATAAAATTTCGTTTTCATCGGTAATTCTAATGTTTGGCGGATGTCAATTTTCGTAAAGCTCTCATCTACTTTGAGCGAATCGCTGGGTTTCCACGCACCACCGAAGATTAAGACCGAACCTTTTTTTTCAATCAATCCCCGTTTGCTGAGTTCATCGGTCGTACCGATAATATAAAATGCCGTGTTAAGTTCATCTTGTGTGAGAGTCAGTTCTTTTTCACGTTCCATGAGTTTCTTCGCTTTAGCAAGCGCCTCTGCCTTGTATTTGTCGCGTTCGGCGCGAGTAATATCTAACTCAGAGTTCAGCTGTGCAATTTGTGCTTCTTGTTGCTCAATCGTAGCTTTCAGTTGCTTTACCGTTGTTTCCAGTACGGTGAGCTTTTGCCCAAATCCGGCATTGCGCTGCTTGAGCGTAGCGATGCGGTCTTCTGCCGTTTTCATTTGTTGTTTGTAGCCTGTGACGACTTCGCTGATTGCGGCAAGTTTTCCGGCGACCTGATTTTTATAGTTCAGATTGTCAATGTTTTCCAGTGTTTTGGTTACTGCGACCGCACCGGCGACGTTGGACACTTGGTTATAGACGTTCGCAATTGAACGCGAAGCATCGCCCAACACTTGAGCAATACTATCTTTCTCTTCTGTGAACTGTATCAAGTCGCGGCTTTGGACTTCCAGTTTTTTCGCCTGGTCGGAGCGTGCTTTAAGCAACGAGCCGATGATAGCAACGGCAACAACAGCAAAGACAAAAAACAAAAAAATGAGAATGCGATTTTTCATAGCGCTATATGTTGAAATGATAAAGTTCCGAGAGATTCTGCGAATTGTTGGTAAATGCGTGCCGTCCTCGCTGTTTTCTTACAAAAAGAAAAACAGAAGCGACATGGTCAAGGCGACGTAAAAGAAAAAGAGAAAAAGGAAGAAGAACGTTATAGGAATAAATCGCCAACCCACTCGCTTTGCCTGTGTGTTTCTGAGGGCAAAGTAAAGATAGGGGAGCGGCAACACGGGACCGAGCGCTTCGAGCGCAGGTATTTTGCTTGCTATGAGTACAAGTCCCATCCAAAGAAGCAAAAAGTATGTAATAAAATGCAGCGAAAATATCAAATGTTCAACGTAATACCAGTTCGGATAAATGACTTTCAAGGAAAAAGCGAAAGCAATAACAATAAAGAACGTATAAAATGGGATATAATTTTCAAGCGTATCGTCCACTTGCTGCTTGATAAGTTCAATGGGTTTGTTATTGATTTTTGCTTTTTCCGCCACGCGACTAGCGATTGCGGGTTGGCTCAAGAGCGCTTCAGTACTCAGGTCAAGGTTCGTACTCACGAGAAAGAATGCAGCCGCCACTACGAAATACATCTGCGTTGGCAGGGTGTAGCGTTCTCGGCGAGCTTGCAAGTATTCAAGCGTCAAGAAACCGGGTTTTGTGAGAAGAATGCGCAATGTCCGAAAGAATTTTGCATCAATGTTCAAAATCTCAGGAACAAAATGGCGGATAAAATTTGAGAGCGTTAGCTCTTGCGCGGCTTTCCTGTCTTGCCCGCAGTTACCACAGAAGTTTCCGAATACCTCTTCGCCACAATTAGGACACTTCGGGGAGAGCAAAAATATAGAGATATTTTCTTGCTCAGATTTCTTGTGCATCTCAGCAAGACTTTCATTATCGGTGCCGGGCAGAATCCCCACATATGCACCAAAGGCAGAAACGACAATACTGAAAAGAAACAGTCCTAAGAAAATATCCGAATCCTGCATAGTCATGTAGCCATAGTACACTTTTGCCATTGTACTGCGGTCGTCCATCTGTATTACTTTCGTAGGGTGACCACTGTCGTCCAGCCCAGCACCCATAATATCAACTTCAGCAAAATCGTATGCCGTTGAAGAAAAGTAGATAAGGCAGCATGTCGAAGTAATAACGAAGAATACAATGCTCCAAAGCATAGCAAAGAGCGTCTTGCGTATAATTATCCGTCCTGTTTTCTTTTCCATACCTAAACTCACTCAGTTGATAAAGTGGTACTGAAAGTTCTGTTTATGCGTCTCTGTTACGATGAGTATAACGAGAACTACTTCACAGCAGTTTCATAGATAAAAGGAGAAATTACCCATGGTTCAACCTAAAAACGCAGTGCAGAAACAGCAGTGTATAAACAATGGTACGCAAGATATTGAATTTTGTATGACTGACAAAGAAGCAATTTATAGCAAGGACAAAGTTTCCATTATTACCAATTCAGGAAAATTACCAATAGCTCCTTCGTGTGATTACGAGGAAAACAAAGCATTGTGAAAAATTACTGCCCTCGCAAGAATACCCTGACGAATTACCATTTTTTTTCATAACTTTGTGGGCTACGTTCTGTGTCAATGATATTAGTTCCGTTCCCAACGTCTTATTCATTAACACGCCTAGAAACGCCTAGAAACGCCTATGGAGCCAATGTGTATCTGGACTGAGTGATAACCCAAGTGAATATCTTACCCCCGCGCTGGCAAGTCTGAGGAGACCATGAATAAAACAATTCTTTTGATTGATGACGATGAGCGTTTATCACGTTTACTTGCCGACTTGTTTGAGTTGGAAGGCTACGACGTAACGATTGCGCAAACCGGCGAAGAAGGCTTAGAAAAACTCCAAAAGTCTTTATTCGCTGTTGCTATTGCTGATGTGCATCTGCCGGACACAAACGGAATTGAGCTTGTGCGGCATCTCAGGGAAATTTCGCCGGCGACCGAAGTTGTCGTTCTGACGGCTCATGCGGAAGTCAAAGACGGCGTGGAGGCAATGAAAAATGGTGCATTCGACTACGCTCTCAAAACCGGCGACCAAGAACAGCTTTTGCTCACTATTGCTCGTGCCGCCGAAAAATCACAACTTCAATTAGCAGTGAAAGAATTGCAAAAGCAGCTTGTCTCGCAAGATGCCTTTGGCGCAATTATCGGTGTAGCTCCTGCGCTGCAGGACGCTATTCAGATGGCACGGCACGCTGCCCACACCGATATTCCAACGCTGCTTCTGGGTGAGACCGGTACGGGAAAGGAAGTTTTTGCTCGTGCTATTCACAATTCCAGCACCCGTGCGAAAAAAGCGTTTGTGGCGCTCAACTGCAGCGCTATTCCTGCAGACTTGTTGGAATCGGAACTCTTTGGCTATACAAAAGGCGCGTTCTCCGGTGCTGTCCGCGACAAGCGAGGACTCATCGAAGAAGCACACGAAGGAACACTCTTTCTGGACGAAATCGGCGAGATGCCGATGGCGCTCCAAGCCAAAATGCTCCGCGTCTTGGAGACCCGCAAATTCGGGCGCGTCGGCTCGACCGACCTTATTGATGTGGACTTTCGCGTCATTGCTGCTACCAATGTGAATCCCCAAGAAGAAATAAACGCGGGGCGCTTCCGCGCAGACTTATACTATCGCTTGGAGGGCTTCACGATTATTCTGCCCTCTCTCCGTGAACGCCCCGAAGATATTGAAATTTTGGCGCAATACTTTCTCACGATGTTCGCTGCAAAATATCAAAAAAATGTTCTCGGCTTAAACCCTGATTTCCTTCGCGCTCTGTCTGCACGGCGCTGGAAAGGGAACGTTCGCGAACTGCGCAATTCTATAGAGCGGGCAGTGGTGCTTTGTTCATCCACTATGCTCACGCCGAATTTGCTCACACCGGAACTCGACGACATCCAGTTCCAGAGCCATCCTCAGCAGCAACACTACGGAATGCAGCCCTATCCGGCAAACTACCCGACGACGACCGCAGGTGGCTTCCCAACGAGTTATCAACCCGGCTTTCTGCCAAATGGACAGCCTTACGCCTACAATGCCCAGCCGATGTATCTTCCACAGGGCTATGTGCCGAATGGGTATAATCCTAACGGATACAACCCAAATGGGTACAACCCAAATGGGTACAACCAGAATGGGTATAACCAAAACGGGTACAATCAAAGCGGCTACGCGCCTTTCCCACTGCCACCATCGGGTGGTCTGGATATTCCGCAAGCACAAAACGGAGAAGCAGCACTTTCGGAAGAAGATACCCAGTTTTCCCTGCGCCGTGCAGAGGACGAACGCGCCCGCCAAGAAATTGTTGCCGCGCTCCAAGCCTCCGGCGGGCACCGCGAAAAGGCTGCAAAGCTCCTTGGAATCAGCTCTGCGACGCTTTACAGGAAACTCCAAAAATACGGTATTTCGTGATAGTCCTCGCCGAATACCCTGACCGATTTTGCCCCAGCAGCCCATGACCATTAACACATCAAACTCTCCACTAAGTACCCCGCCAACAGAACCGAAGCAATCACTCAAAGGTTTGCTTCCAAATGAATTAGCGGAATTTTTTGTTTCCATCGGTGAACCCAAATATCGCGCCCAGCAAGTTTTCAAGCGACTTTACGCCCAGCAAACGCATTCCTTTGACGACATGACTGAACTTCCGGCATCGCTCCGTAAGCATCTGAGCGGGGTTGCTGACATACATCCCCTTGCCCCCTCACGCCTACAAGAGTCTGCCGATGGCACGAAAAAATTTCTTTTTCGGCTCTCCGACGGACGCGAAATCGAAACAGTGCTTATTCCCAGCGAATCAGTTGAAGAAGATGGTGTTCCTAAGCGTCTCACACTCTGCGTTTCTACGCAAGTTGGCTGTGCGCTGAATTGCAAATTTTGCGCCACTGCATCGCTCAAAATGAAGCGTAATTTGACCACAGGAGAAATTGTAGAGCAATTCCTTCAAGCACAGCAGCACACCGATAAGCCGATCACAAACCTTGTGTTTATGGGCATGGGCGAACCAATGCTGAATTATGACAATGTGATGAAAGCCGTCGAAATCCTCACCCATGACGACGTACAGCTTTTAGGTGCACGCCGCATCACCGTTTCAACAGCAGGAATGGTCGAGGGAATGAGACGCATGGCGGATGAGAAGCGTCCTATCAAACTCGCGCTTTCGCTCCATGCAACGACTGACGGTTTGCGCACAAAACTTATGCCCATCAACAAAAAACACAATCTCCGCGAACTCGGCGACACGCTTGAATACTACTACCGCAAAACCGGCAGTCCCGTTACCTACGAATACATTCTTTTCGAAGGCTTGAACGACAGCGAGGAAGACGCACGGCGTTTGCAGCGCATCACGCGGCGTGTTCCCTCCAAAATCAACGTCATTCCCTTCCACCCGATTGATTTCACCAATCCCGACGGCGTTTCTGCCAGTCTCCGCGCCACTACCCCCGAAAAATTTCAGGCATTTATCCAGCGTTTACGCGACCTTGATGTTACGGTAATGATTCGCTCTTCCAGTGGGAAAGACATCCATGCGGCGTGTGGGCAGCTGGCGCTGTCAAATGTGGAAATGCCACTTGCATAAACTGCACCGAACTACTCGACCTGGAAACCTATCCCGATGTAGCTGTCACGCTGGTTGTAGAACATACCGTGCAGGCTTTTCCCGTCGTACCAATAGGCAGACAGCAGCACTCCGTGTCCGAATTTCTCTCCAAACTTTACGCCAGCTTGGGCACTTTGCACGATACCCGTTGCGCCCAAAATTGTGCTTGCTTTAAGGTCATATCCCGCACAAATACTGACGAAATCTATACCCGGAATGGGAATTGTAGCGTCGGCGCCCAGTTGCGGGACAGCCGCCCCGAAATTATCTGGAATGGAGTGAAAGAGTACGGTTGCCCCGCCATATACCCGCACCGCTCCAAATGGCAATGCCCACGACACCGCTAGCACGGCATCCACAAACTCACGGCTGTACACGAAGGACTGCTGGAACTGTGGAAAGCCGTCCACCAGATGCGCCGAAATATGCGCCACGCGCAGCCGTGCGGCAAGCGAGGTTTTATCGTTGATGGGAGCTTTTGCACTAGCATTTACGCCAAAGTAAAAATCAGTAGTTTCGACGGGAAAACGAAAATTCACTTCCGACCGAAGGCGCGTAAAAGTAAAAAACTCTGCCCCCAATCGGACTTCAGGCGACAGCAGTGATGAAGCGGTACTGGAGCGAAAGGACACAACATCAATCGAATTACCAATGTCTAAACGCAAGGCGGGGCGCTCGCTGGACGGCGCAACGCTTACCATACCTCCCACACGCGGCTCCAGCACATTCGCCCTGAGCGGCTGAAAAAGCAACCCTTGCGGTATCCACGTTGGGCGGTCTTGCGCTTCTTGGCTGTGGAGACTCGGGGCGAGGAAAAACAGTGCGACGCAGAAGAGAAAAAATGCTTGTGTAAGAGATGTAGTGCGGGGTATCGTCATAAAGATTCAGAACGGGGTCTCAATAGAAAAAGTGAACTTGTACATTCCAGCGTGTCGCCGTAAAACGGTCATTATCGTAGAAGCGCCATTCGGGGCGGAGTTCGATATACGGAAGCGGAAACCATTGCGCACCGATGACGATATTATTAGCAGAAGTGTTGTTTCTCCCATTGGTATCGTCAAAAACCTGGGTGCGTCCTTGTTCGTAGCGCACGTAGGGATAAAGCCATGCAAAGGGACGATAGGTAAGTTCTGCCGACCAATTTTGTCCCGCAAATCCATCGCGTACATTCGATATCAGATATTCGCCCATAAGAGAGAGTTTATCTGTCAAGCCGACACCAGCAAAAAAACTCACCATACTGAAATTGCCGTTCGCCAAGATTGATGAACCGAGGTAGGAGTTGAGCGCATGATCTTCGGTGCGGAGCCAGAGTTTGACACGCCCGGTCAGCGTGGGTGAACGGAGCATAGTACTGAGCGACGAATCCGGCGATACACCTTTGATAATGGAACCGAAATCACCGTTGCTGTACGCCGTATTGACGGCAGAGAGATTTTGCGGTAGAAAAGCACCCGCCGAAAGCGAAAGCCATTGCAAACCGTCGTATTGCAATTCCGCGCCCCAGTCCGCATACAACGGCGCAATGAGCGGACGACTAAATGCTCCGGCTACTTGGCGAACGAGCATCGTGTGATCGTCGTAGCGAACACCGATGGTAGGCTGAAATTTTCCGACGCGCAAAAGCGGGAGCGTCAATCCGGGCTGAATAAGTGCTGATGCCGTCCAAGCGGATTGTCCGGGATACATACCCCGCGCTGATGACCACAGTGATGCCGCATCAAAACCACCCTCCACTGTGAGCCATTCTGCGCCATTCAGCTTTAGTGCGCCGTAGAGAGCAAGCTGCATCGGAAAAAACCGTCGTGGTGCTTGGGCAAAACTTGGCGAACGTGTGAGTTGCCCACGCAAGTCCATACCAATTGTCAACTGTCCATCCAGATAGCTGTTTGACTCCCCATCCAACGCATAAATATCGCGCAAAAGCGGAATATCCTTCGGATTCAGCATGGATGCGTCCTTGGCGGCATACCAGCCGAGTTCACCGCGTAGTCCTCCCCCTTGCGCGTTCACGTGGCAGGTGAGACAGCGATTACCCGTCAAAAGAGAAAATTGCGGCAACGCGAGTACTGATGCGGTACTGAGAAGAGATACCACCACGATACAAAGGCTGCGAAGTATTATGGTCATGCGAATTATTCCTTTCCAAAAAGGTTGTTATTTGGCATCTGTATGTTGGAGTACGGTTGGTGTCATTATTCAAAATCTGTTACTCAATGTTCGCATTGTGTCAGCCGTGCTGAACCAGTGGTGTGAATCGTACATCTCTTATCAGGCAGTGCTTAATTCATTTCTTTGTCCTCTTCCACATCCGTCGAATCAAGTCCCGTCGGTGTTTCTTTGGGAGTGTAGTAGGAAAAATTTGCCAAAAGCTGACAAATCTTGTTTTCAAGTCCTTTATAGAGCCACACGGCATTACCGTTGAAAATGAAAGAGAACATGAGGCGTTCGCCGTCTAATGTACGGATATAGCCCGCCAGGGCGCTTACGTTTTTGTGTGTACCGGTTTTTGCTCGGACGTTGTATTCGGCAGTGGTGCCGCGCATTCGGCGCTGCAGGGTGCCGTCCAGTCCGGCGATAGAAAGAGCATTCAGGAACTCATTACCAAAGGGGGCATTTTGTACATTCTCCAGCAAGTGTAGCATCGTAATGGGCGCAATTTTGTTGCGGCGCGACAAGCCCGAACCATCAAAAACTTGTACCGTCGGAGTAGAAGTGCTTACAATACCGTAATGACGCAGCGCACCTTGCAACTGCTCAATAGAGGAGTGAACAGTGTGATTATCTTTTGCAACCAGCTCCGGCGAGGATGCATCAAGTTTACCGCCACCAATCATCTTGAAGACGTGTTCAGCACAGAAATTATCGCTTTTTTTGTTGACGACATTGACAACATCCATGAGCGGACGATGTATTGCTGCCAGTTCCGAGACCGTTGATGGTGCTTGTTTCAGCCCCGAAGCTCCTTCAATAACAATACCACTCGCCGCAATGCGCTGCTTGAACATATCGGCAGCAACAGAAGCCGGCTGCTCAATGAAAAAGAGCCGTGAGACCGATGAATTTGGCGGGAGGGTGCCCGTTACTGCAAATCGCTGCTTCCCGCCTTTTTGCCCATATACTTCACTAATGCTAAACGCTGCTTTTGCAGGCGCACGTCGGCGTTTCTGCTTTTTCGCAACCTTTGCCACCGCGCCAACTGTCGCACGGACATCAAAATCAAACGCATCACATGATGGGAACGTCTGCACATGAACGGGCTTGCCGACAACGCCACCCGCGCTCACGATAACAGTGATGAGATTGCGCTGGACGCTCAGGGCGCTAATTGCCGCTGTGGGCTGTACCATGTCGTCATCACCGCTATAATCCTGACGATTCGTTACTCGGTCGAAAAAAGTGTCGTCGCCATACACATTGCCCGTGATACGGCGCACTCCGGCGTGGTAGAGTTGATAGGCGAGCTGTTCCAAGTCCGAAATGTCCAAAAGCGGGTCGCCATGCCCAACGAGGTAGATATTGCCATCCAGCACCCCATCACGAACTTCTAAGGCATCGGTCAGAACGAGAGTTTCTATTTTGTACGAAGTCCCAAATTTATCTAATGCAGCAAACGTAGAAAAAAGTTTCGTTGTTGATGCAGGAGTGAGTGGTATTGAGGGATTGATGGCAAAATATTCTTTATTTTGCTCCAGTGAATATATCGCCATGCCAAACTGCGTTTTGCTTTTTTGGAATGTCTTGCTGTGTTCGGCGAGAAGTTCGTTGATACTGCTTTGCAAGCGCAAAAGCGCGTTAGTACTATCCTCGTGGGAAAGCGGTACTTTCGTCACGTTTAGTGTCTGCGGCGTGGGAATATCATTTTTTAAGCGATATTGGCTATTACGCATTCCCGGAACACGCTGCGCCAGCGCGGTCTCGATTGCTACGCAGGCAAACAAAAAAGCACTCAAAAGAGCGATGGAGCCGAAATGGTGTAAACGCTTCATACATCAGAAGGAATAGACAGTAAAACTGCCAACAAGACAAAATGACGCTGCACAGCTTTAACGTTCAAATTGTGTGCCAGTTGCAAAATTAGACGTGATAATCTGGTGCCAAAGCTGCATCTGAATATACAACCAGATGGCAATACAAGGCAACACTTTGAGGTGAAGGCTTGCAAATATACCACTACGGAGGCTTTCAGGAAAGAAATCGGTAACAGAAAGCGACGTGCCAACAATCACAAACCAAAGAAGTCCGTTCCAAAGCCATTTGTAGCCTCGTCTTGGCATAAGAAGAACAATCTTTTCTGCATGACTATTTTCCACTTCCCGTTGGCGTAAGAGCGCGTACCACACCGACACCCCTGCCAGAGCAATGATAAACGTTGGCGACTCGGCTTTGTGATTGAAAATCACCATCCATATCAGTACCGATGCGCCGCATAGCAAGCGCAAGGGCAACGTGGAAAGGCGAGGGCGAATAGCAATCACAGCCACAGGCGCACAGAGCACAAGCAACGAAAAAGCCTGCACGAAAGACACTGCCTGTACATTCGGCAGAAGTGGTGAGAGAAGGCTCATCGCCGAAAGCCCGTAGGACGCGGCGTGGTCGCTTTCGAGCAGCACTTTCCAGTTTTGGTATTGCCACAGCAGATTATCCGATGAAACAGCACACAATGGTGCAGCAGTAAGAACCGCAGCAAAGCCCAGAAAAGCAAGCGTAAAGCGTATTTTCTGCGGATAAAAGAGCATGAGTACAAGCGGTGCAGCGCCATAAATCTTGATATGAAACGACAGCGCCAGATAGAGCGCCACCGGCACCGTTTTACCGCGCTCCATTGCCGACAGCGTACACAGCGCCAGCCCTGCCATAAGCGCATTACTTTGGAAATTTTGTACAGAGGTCAAAAGCTCAACAGCGCAGATCCACAGCAAGACAGCTATTGTGCGATTGCGATTGTCATCATCACTACTATCATTATCGGAGCGATACAAAAGATGCGAAACAGAATAAATACCTACGATAAAAACGATGCTATTCAGCATATTCCACACCAAAGCACTCCAGAGCAGTGGCAACGCCGCAAGGGGCAACATACAAAGTGCAAATGTTGGGCTATATTTGAACAAGTCCGCATGGTCGGTGGAAAGCGCATAGAGATTGACACTGGAAAGAAGATGCCAGACGGAAGCTCTAAAAATCAGAAGGTTGTTCATCTGCTCTGCGCCAAGAGCATGCTTTTGTAGAGTTGCCACAAGCACCACCGCAAGCACGATACCGCCCGCAACACGCGGGTTCATTAGCCATTGGGCTATCCTGCTTTTCGTTTTTTTTATTCTTTTCACTCTTCTGCGCCTCCATTGCTACGATGAGACCCCAGAAGCCGCTTCACAAGCGCGATTTGCTCTTCGTGTCCGCCGGGGCGAAGTTTTTGTGCTAATGTTGGGAACTCCGAACGCTCAAAGCATTGTACATCTTGCTCTCCGGCAATCCATGTGATAGTGTCGCAGACACTTGTGAGCGGTTCAACAATATGCGAACTCAGTAAAATTGTCATTCCGTGGGCGGCTAAGAGCCTGAGTGTGTCCATCAGCAGGTAACTCGTGTCAAAATCCAGACTGTTCAATGGTTCGTCCAGCAGCATCACACGTGGCTTCAAACCGATAATCCCCAAAAGCGCCAGTTTCTTTTTCATGCCTGCGGAATACGTTGCTATTTCGTCATCAAGCGGCAGGGCGAAGAGGTGATTCCACTCCACACCTGTAAAATCGGGGTTGTTGAACTGAAACAACCGCAAATACTCCGCCCCCGTGATACGCGGATAAAAAAACGGTTCTATCTCCAAGAGCGCACAATCTCTTGTGTTCAGAGGTTCGCCACCGATGAGCATGATGCCGCTTTGCGCGGTAATCATACCCGCCATTGCTTTCAAAAATGTTGTTTTGCCTTTGCCATTACTCCCCACAATTCCATGCACCGCCCCTTCTCGAAAAGTAGCGTTCACAGAAGCAAAGACGATGTGTGTACCGTAGGATATGTGCAAATTCTGAAGTTCGAGCATATACGAAAAGATAGTGTATGAGCCGCTAGCAACGGATTTGTTTCTGATGGGAGAGCAGACAGGTATAGCATCCGTCATTATCGTTCTCCTCAAAAATCTGCGCGTATCCGCCCAACCCGCGCTGTCCGCGTTCAATGTACGCTGTAATCTAAGCAGTTCAAAGTAGCAAGAAAAATTTCAAGAAAACAGGATGCGAAGCCGCTTCGTTGCTTTTGGTATCAGAATGGAAAAACTCACCGATAAACCAATAATTGAAATATATGGATGCCAGAGCGTTGCCAAGGTGAGCGTTACCATTGATGATACTGCAAACATAAATGGCATACCCTCCACGTAGAACGCATATTTCGCCACAACACACAGCGAAGCCAGAATAAACGATACCGCCAGCGAAGCCACCAGCACCGCAAGGAATAACGGCACTTGTGCAATAAGCAGATTTGCGCTCGCAGAAGGGAGATTTTGCAGGATGTAGTACGCCATCCCCAGCATCACGGGTGGAGTCAGCAGCATGGCATAACCTCGAAAACCTTGCCTGATTTTGAGACGTAAAAACTGTGACGGCGAGCGGTAAAGCGACTGCACCATTGAGCGATGCTCGCCCATGCCGTAAAACTCTATCGGCGTAATCACCAAGAAAAAAAGTACGACGCTCAACAAAAATGGCTGCCATGCCAGTAAAAGTGCGCCTGTCCAAAGTATAATGAGCGCCAATCTGCGCTGACGCAGCCCACCCCACCACTCAAAAGCGAGTGGCGGCACAAGCCATGTAAAGAGCCTGTGAAGGACATGACGGATAGCTTTTTGTGAATAAAAAAACGTGTGTTGGCGAGATGGCATTAATCGCCGATGAGACCATGCAAAAGGTGGCGTAGAGGCAATAATTGCCGAAAGAGCGATGGGTAGCAGCATTGCTTGCGGATATGCCGAAAACGCAAGCAGCAACACGGCAGGAAGGGCAAGAATACTGTATTCCCACATAAAAATTGCGCGGCAGCTAACACCCAAACTAGCAAGAAATTGCGCGTCCTTGCGCATACCGTGAATAAAATTCACCAATGCCAGATGCAGCATCGGAATCATTATGAGCATTTCCAGACGATGGATATTCCGAATGAAGAACACGGTAGCAGCAACGCCAGCTCCCAAAGCCAGTACCAACCCGATCGGGTCTCGACCCGCGAGTGAACGCAGGCTTCGCGCAAAGGCGTTCAGACGCAGACGGAGTATGTAGGCGAGTATAGGCTGCATTGCGACAATGGTGGTTAGAAATTGTCCATTTTCTCGTTGGAATTGTTCAACCGTGAATTCAGGAGGGTAATCATTGGAGTCCGAACGGATGTTCGGTTGACAAAGCAAAGGCAGTGTTTATGCGAAATCCCGCTCGCACTCCAGTTTGTTTGCGAAAGCTCTCAGTGGGGTAATACCGAAAAGTTCACGCATAGCTGTTCTCTTATGTTCTCTTATTGGTGCAATTGTGTTGTCGGTTTTATTTTTTGTTATGGTTCGGAATGTAGCCGTCGCTCATCACAACATCTTGCAATCGGCGTTTCTCGCGGAGGTCGGGTAGAAGACGTTCCATATACTCTTGAAGAATTTCCAACCGCCTGTTTTCGGAGCGAATTTCGAGAAGCTCTTGCTTGCGAAGAATATCCAAGCCTGCTTTTTGAGCAATCACAAATGATGCAACCGCATCGCTGATAACATCCAGCACATACTCGGCAGCCGCACCGGGATAGACAATTTCGATAAGTTCGTTGTAAAGCGTAATGCACTCCGCACGGAGAATCGTATCAACAGGTTCATCGTCGTCATCACCAAAATAATCTACGATACCGACATAGTACAATTCCTCACCCTCGCGCAGTGAACGCAGTGTGTAGCGTTGCTTGCCCGTTACAATCACGTCCAAGCGACCGTCGGGGTAACGGCGCGAAATCTCGCTTACTTCCACCGTGCAGCCTGTCTGGTAGAGGCGTGCCGAGTCAACGAGATTGATACCGAAATCTTTATGTCCGTCCAGTGCTGTATTGACAAGCTCTTTGTAGCGCGGCTCGAAAATATGCAAGGGAACGGAGGACTCAGGAAAGACTACGATATTAAGCGGGAATAAACCGATTTTTTCCATAAAAAGTAAGGGTTAGCGAAAAATCTCTTCCATTTGAAGTGTGAGACCGATATTGGTGTCGGTCAGTGTGCCGGAGGTATATGTCGTCGGTTGTCCGCCGTTGGTCAAAACACTTATCAGGCGGAGAGAGGGTTGCACGATCCAAGCCGACTGTACGCCGTTTGCAAGATATTTTTCTACAAGGTCTATCACATTCTGCGAGGGCGATACTATATCTACGGTGTCCATAATGCCTCTCTGCTCTGTCTGTAAAAAGTCGTGAAAATTGCGTGCGAAGGAAACTACGCATTTTTCGTAGAACAAACAAGGGAGCAGCGCACCATTGCTTGCTGCTCCCTTGTAGTAGAAACGCTTTATTGCCACAATTATTTTGCAAATTTCGTGTAGCGAGCGTTAATGCGCTCCCAGTGGAGGTTTGCAAAGAAATTATCAAGATATTTTGCGCGTGCCGGACCGTCTTTGTGGTAGTAGGCGTGCTCAAACATATCGCACGAAATAAGCGGAATACCGCCCCAAATCGCACCGTAGTGGTGTTCGTCCACAAGCACATTCAGCAGACGACCGCTGTAGAGTTGGTCAAGCGTCAAAACGCTCCAGCCCGATAGCTTCGTCGCAATTGCTGTTGCTTTGAAGTCCGCTTTCCATGCGTCCAGCGAGCCAAATTCTTTTTCAATCGCCGCAACGACCTCTTTGCCCTTCGACGGGTCGCCATCGCCGCCCAGAACTTCCCAATACACATCATGCAAGACCGTACCGGCGTGGTTCCACGTCTGGCGGCGCTTCAGTTCGCCAAAGTCCGACCAGTTACCATTTGCACCGGCTTTGTCTGCATTCGGCAGACCTGCCTCGATTTTGTTCAAAAAGGTAACATAGCCCTTGTGGTGCGTGTTGTAGTGCCAGTCTGTCGTCTCGGATGAAAGTAGGTCTTTCAGCAATGTTTTTGCTTCTTCATCCGAATACGGACGTGGGTTGAATTTCCATTCGTAAGCCATTGGTAAACTCCTAAACGAGTAAAAAAATATGAGAAAAGTTTATTGCGAGAGAGATTTCTATTATTGCTGAAGAATTGCCGCCAAGTCTGCCTCCCAGCTTGCTTTGGGGTGCTCCACAATGCGACCGATTTCTTTGCCGTTGCGCAATACAATAAGCGTCGGGACATATTCTATGGCGTTTGCCAGCACAGTTTCCGCAGGTTCGCGTTTAGAACGGTTCACGCCCCACATTTCAATAGCATCCGTATGCACGCCGATAGCTGTAAGCAAAGGAAAGAGTCGCGGCATCTCCTCACGGCTGTCGTCGCACCACGTCCCGGCAATAAGACGGAAAGATACATTCGGGGTTATCAAGCCCGAAAGTTTTTTTACCGTAGCGGCATCGGGCTTGTAGGTGGAATCTGCATAATGCTTCCACTCGGCTTTGCGTTGCCATTCGCGCCATGTCAAGCGCCCCACCACTGCACGCGCAATGTCGTCCTGCACAATCCGGTAGGACGGCGCACAAGCACTTGCGCCAAAAATGAGAATGGCAATACTTACACCGCGAAAGAAAAATTTATCCATCATAATCTACGGAAACATCGTCGGTTGTTGGATGAGACTGGCAAGTGAGTACGTAGCCGTCGGCGATTTCTTCATCGGTCAGCGCTTCGCGGTCGTCCATGACGACATCGCCGGAGAGTTTTTTTGCGCGGCAGGTGCAGCACGAGCCGATTTGACAAGCATACGGCGGGTCGAGGTTCTGGCGAATAGCTGCTTCGAGAATTGATTCACTTTCTTCAACGGAAATAACACTTTTTTTGCCGTAAAGAATGACGGTGACGGAACGGGACATGGAGTTTCGGTTAGAAGTTCTGGGGTTAGTGGTTCTGAGTTATATTGCAGAACGCTGTTGTTTGGAGTACAAAACTACAAAAATCGTGGCGATTCATCATACTTGAATTCGCTTGTTTGAGTACATTGAGTTCAGCGTGGTTCTTTGACGATGCGGAAACAGATCAAAGATTCTACATGAATCCTAGTTCAAGATTCGCAATTTCAGACATCATAGATTTTTCCCACGTCGGCTCAAAGACGACATCCACAAGCGCATCCTGTACGCCTTCGATAGATTTCACGCGCTCTTCCACATCGCCCGGAAGCGTTCCGGCGGCAGGGCAGCTCGGCGAGGTGAGCGTCATTTCGACATTTACGGTGTTGTCTGGATTGACCTTGACCGTGTAAATAAGTCCAAGTTCGTAAATATCCACCGGAATTTCGGGGTCGTAGCAAGTCTTGAGAGCGCTCACGATGCGGTTTTCCATATCCGGTATCGTGCCGTGATTGACAAATTCCATAGTAGTTGTGTGCTGTGGTGTTTATGCCTGTTGCTTCATAATCATGGAAAAGCCCAGTGCATACATTTTGATTTTTTGTATCATAGACGCAAAACCGTTCGTTCTCGTGGGTGAAAGATGGGTGTCCAAGCCAATTTTTTTCATAAAATCCGGTTCCGTCTGCAAAATTTCCTGCGGTGTGCGCCCCGAATATACTTCTAATGCTAGTGATACCAGCCCTTTGACGATAGCGGCATCGGAATCGCCCTCAAATACGACGTGCCCGTCCTTGAGCGCGGCATGAAGCCAGACCTGCGATTGACAGCCGCGAATTTTGTTGTCATCCGTGCGATGTTCTTCGGGAAATGGCGCGAGTTTTCGTCCCAGCGCAATAATATGCGCATACTTATCTTCCCATTCGGTGAAATCGGCAAAGTCTTGGACAATCGCGTCTTGAGTCTCGGTGATGGTCATTGTGGCAAAGCAAAATTGTGGCAAAGTAAAAAGTATGGTCTCAAAAAAATCCGTTGGATAGCATCATTCCTTACAAGCAAATCTATGGTATTCGCCTCAGACAATCAAAAAATTCGGCATAAACACTATGCCTTTTGCTCTGCTTTTTGCCCTAACCAAGCTACCAATGCCCCTGCAAGAATACCGCTCAAAATGCTGACGACGACGATAATCTCAAGATTCTCCTCTGAAAGTGCAAGTGCGGGCAATTCGTACCACTGCACTTGCCAAAGCGTCAAGGTGCAAATTCCCATAAAGAAAATGCCGACTGTAACCCGAAGAATAGCTGCGATCCGTGCCGACCTCTTTTCCACGAATGGTAATGCTGCTGTCGCCAATAGCCACACAAGCAATCCTGCAACCACACTCCATGCGGGAAGAATTTTCATCAGCGCGGCAACACCAAGCGCGTACCATTCGGGCTGTGCGTTCTGCGGCGCTGAAAAAACTGCGGTAAAATCTGCCGGAACGCGGAGTACCATTTGCGAAGCGGGAGTGAGGACGCACGCCATGACCACGCACAGCCATAGGATTCCAACGCCAACAATGAGAAACTGCGCCCACTCCTCACGCTTGACTACCTGCCTGCGAAGCGCATACCAACACGCTGCCAGCACTGTGGGCACCAGAAGAATATGCAGAGCGTAAATGCGCACCAGCGTTGGTGAAGAAATCGTCGAAGCACCACGCACTATTCCCGCAAGCCATTTGCCCAGAAGGGTCGTAGATTCAAGTGTGGAGAGCAATATTGTGAGCGCGGTCAGGCTACGCACGTTCATCGGGAGAATATAGCCCACAATGCTTGTTCCGAAAGTGAGCGCAAAAAGAACAATACCCGTTAGCCAAGATCGGATGCGCATTTGAGCATAAATCCCCGACACGATGCCCGCACCAAGCCAGAGTACAAAAACAAGAATAGTCAGATTTGCCGCCGAAGCATGAATGCCGCGCACCACGACGCCAAAGTCTGCCGAGCGCATAATACCGTGCTCGACGCTGTAATAGGCAGCACTGGGAAGAATTGCGGAATGTGAATGAGCGAGAATGCGGGTCAGAACGCGCAACGTGTCGGGTGCATAGAATGGTGCTTTTGCAGCAGTGTCGTATTCGGCAAAAAGTATGTCGTGAGCGTTGTAGCGGGTTTGTGTGGGCTTGTGGCGTAAGGGCTGTATCATCTCCAGCATGACAATCGGCTTACCGTTTTCGGTCATAGCAGGCCGCAGGGACGGTTCGTAGTGCAGCGTGAGAAGCGCACCGGTCAGGGCTTGCAACAGAAAGCAGATAAAGGCGCTCCTGAGAAGCCAAGGCGATAGAACGTGAATAATGAGCATAATTGAACACCGTGCTCTTACGCTTTCCACACTTGCTCTGCGTCTGCGTTCATACCGTTCAGGGCATTGCGCGTATCAATAACGGTATCGCACCATTCCAACAGCTCGGCGTAGTTGACGGATTTGTGATTGGTAACAATCACCACCGCATCGTAGCCGGAAATCACGTCCTTACGCCATTCCACGGATTCCTTGCCCGTCCAAGCACCATGCTCGCGGGTAGGCGGAATAATGGGAATGTAAGGGTCATAAAAATCAACAATGGCTTTCTCGTGCTGAAGCAAATCCATAATCGCAAAGGTCGGCGACTCGCGCATATCGTCCACATTCGGCTTGTATGCCAGCCCCAAGCAGAGGATACGACTGCCGTTCATACATTTTTTCTTGTGGTTAAGGGCTTCAATCGTGCGGCGGAGGACAAACTGCGGCATGGCAGTATTTACCTCGCCCGCAAGCTCAATGAAGCGTGTATGTAAGCCAAACTCCCGCGCTTTCCACGTTAGATAAAACGGGTCAATCGGGATGCAGTGTCCGCCTAAGCCGGGACCGGGATAAAACGCCATAAAGCCGAATGGCTTTGTTTTAGCGGCTTCAATTACTTCGTGAACATCTATTCCCATCGCATGAAAAACCAGTTTCAGTTCATTCACAAGGGCAATATTGACGGAGCGGAAAATATTTTCGAGAAGTTTAACCGCTTCAGCAGTTTTAGGATTGGAAACGCGCACGGTCTTGACGATAGCCGCAGAATAGAGCGCTTCTGCTATATCCAGCGCATCCTCGCCATCGCCGCCGATGACTTTCGGAATCGTGGCTGTGCCGTAATTTGGATTGCCCGGATCTTCGCGCTCAGGGCTAAAAGCAAAATAGACATCTTTGCCGGAAACAAGTCCTGAAGTCTTTTCGCAGATAGGGCGAATAAGTTCGTCGGTTGTTCCGGGGTAGGTGGTGGACTCCAGAATGATAATTTGTCCACGCTTCAGATGCGGCGCGATTGCATTGGATGTGCCAATGATATAGCTCATATCCGGCTCGCGGTGCTTGGTGAGCGGCGTGGGAACGCAGAGAATAACAGCGTCCACATCGCTGACGATAGCAAAGTCGTTTGTGGCTCGGACGCGCTCGGATGCGCTTAGTTCCTGCATTTCCGAAGCCGGAAAGTGTTTGATGTAGCTTGTTCCCGTGCGGAATGCTTCTATCTTTGCGGGGTCAATGTCAATTCCCACAACCCTAAAGCCCTGCTTGTGGAATGCTGCCAACAGCGGCAGACCGACATAGCCCAAACCAACAATACCAATAGTGTAATCACGTTCGCCAATTCGCTTAATGAGTGCGTCTTTCATCGGATGCTCTGCGTAGTTTGCGAAAAAAAGGGTGGACTGTACGCCTGCCTTTGCTTGGCATACAGGCAGCAAATATAGCATTTTTTGTGGCGAACTGAGGCGAGATTTTTTTAGAAGCAAGATTTTATGCGCTTGCTCAAAAAGTTTTGTAGAGGAACTTCCAATGCAGTAGGTTTGTAGGATACGAAACACCACACCCGTCGCCACATTTTTCAGGAAATTGTATGGAAAACATCGCCATTGTTGTTATGCTCCTTTTTGGCGTAACATTTCTTGCTGTTCTGAGTGAAAAAATTCGTTTTCCTTTTCCCATTGCACTTGTGCTGATTGGTTTGGCAATTAGCCTCATTCCCAATCTTCCGCCGATTGTCCTCGATCCGAACATCGTCTTTTTGGTGTTTTTGCCGCCCTTGCTCTACGCTGCTGCGTGGTACACTAGCTGGCACGAGTTCAAGGCAAATCTGCGCCCTATTTCGCTTGCTGCTTTTGGATTGGTCTTTTTTACTACCGGTTTGGTGGGTGTGGCGGCACATTTCCTTATTCCGGGTTTAGGTTGGGCGGAAGCATTTTTGCTGGGTGCGATTGTCTCACCGCCGGATGCCGTTGCTGCCAGTGCCGTTACCAAAGGTTTGGGGCTGCATCCCCGCATGATTGCTATCTTGGAGGGCGAAAGCCTTCTGAACGACGCGAGCGGACTCATTGCTTACAAATATGCTATTGCTGCGGTGATGACCGGCACGTTTTCACTGTGGCAAGCAAGCGGTCAGTTTGCAATGGTGGTCGTGGGCGGTGTGGCTATTGGGCTTGTGGTGGGGTACATTATGTTTGTCATTCATGAGAAATTTATTTGCGATGCGACCGTCGAAACAACACTTACCGTGCTTACGCCCTACGCATCATATTTGCTTGCTGAGTATGTTCATGTTTCGGGGGTACTGGCAGTCGTGGCAACGGGACTGTATCTATCGTTTCGCTCGGCAGATTTTTTTTCGCATAATTCCCGTATCCAGACCTATTCGGTGTGGGAAATGCTGATTTTTATCCTCAATGGTTTGGTATTTATTTTAATTGGTCTTCAGTTGCCGCGTGTTCTGGACGGTTTGGGTGGTGTGCCGTTCTGGGAATTGCTTTGGTATGGGCTTGCCGTGAGCATTGTGGTCGTGGTAGTAAGATTTATCTGGGTTGTACCGGCAGCGTTATTACCAAGGCTCCTGAGCAAAAAAATTCGTGAACGAGAAGCCTTTGACAGTCGCAATATGGTTATCTTTGGTTGGTCGGGTATGCGGGGTGTAGTCTCAATGGCTGCAGCATTGGCAGTTCCGCTTACCATTGGCGGGACGACGCCGTTTCCGAATCGAAATCTTATTATCTTCTTGACATTCTGTGTTGTCATTTTTACCCTAGTGTTATTGGGCTTGACGTTGCCATGGCTTATTCGCCACCTTCGATTGCCTCCTTACTCGCCACTTGCGGAGGAATACGATACACGGATGCAGGTGGTTAGCGGCTCGATTGCGCACATTGAAGATAATTTTGCGCTGGTCAACGAGAGTATTTTAGCACGTATCAAAGACAAATATGAAATCAAATATAATCGTTTGCAGAAGACTGACTTGCCCCTAACGCCCGCCAATGCTGAAAATGGTGTCTCTTCTACGCCAACGGAAATTTTCAACCAATTCATTTCCTTGCAAATTGAGCTTTTGGATGTGGAACGCGATATTGTGAAGCAGCTCAGGAAGCAAGGAAAATCAAGTGATGATGTTGTGCGTAAAATTGAGCGAGAGCTTGACCTTGAGGAAACGCGGCTGCGGATGGACTTAGTAGAGCGCTAAAGCGCAATCCTTTCACGTAGTCAAGCAAGGCACAGCCCGCATGACGACAATTTTTCTAGTGCTATTACATGAACTTTTGTAATTTGCGCCGTGTTCAGAATTTCGCTGCCAGTGAAATGTACGGCTATCTCGCACCACATCTGGCTTAGAGCGTGTTTTTGCAATCAATTCACACTATTTATTCTCTTTTCAAAACGGAGCAATTCTATGAGCGCAGTAGTGAATAACTCCCGCACTAGCATACCCGATTACGTTAAAAACGATAGGTTCAAGGCGTGGTTTCAAGAAATGGTCGAACTCTGCAAGCCTGACGCTGTGCATTGGTGCGACGGCTCGGAGGAAGAATATCAAGCGCTTTGCGAACAGATGGTACAAAGTGGTACGTTCAAACGCCTCAATCCCGAAAAGCGTCCGAACAGTTTTCTGGCTATTTCCGACCCCAGCGATGTTGCTCGCGTGGAAGACCGCACATACATCTGCAGCCGCCGCAAGGAAGACGCAGGTCCGACGAATAATTGGGTGAATCCGAAAGAAATGAAAACTACGCTTGGGAAGCTCTTCGACGGCTCGATGCGCGGGCGCACAATGTACGTTGTGCCATTCAGTATGGGACCGCTCGGTTCGCACATTGCGCAAATCGGTGTTCAATTGAGCGATTCGCCCTATGTGGCAGTGAATATGAAAATTATGACCCGTATGGGCAAAAAAGTCTGGGATGTTCTGGGAAACAATGATTTTGTGCCGTGTATGCACTCTGTCGGTGCTCCACTCGCACCCGGCGACAAAGATGTTTCCTGGCCCTGCAACAAAGATCAAAAATATATCGTTCACTTTCCTGAAGACCGCGAAATCTGGTCGTACGGCTCCGGCTACGGTGGAAATGCGCTTCTGGGCAAAAAGTGCTTTGCGCTGCGTATCGCCTCCACGATGGCACGGGATGAGGGCTGGCTGGCAGAGCATATGCTCATTGTGGGTGTGGAAGACCCGCAAGGTGCAAAAACGTACCTTGCAGCCGCTTTCCCAAGCGCGTGCGGAAAGACAAATCTTGCTATGATTATTCCGCCGAAAGGCTTTGATGGATACAAAGTTACGACCGTGGGCGATGATATTGCATGGATAAAAATTGGTGATGACGGTAAGCTCCATGCCATCAATCCCGAAGCGGGCTTCTTTGGTGTTGCGCCCGGCACGTCCTATAAATCGAATCCGAATGCCATGGAGTCGTGCAAGGCAAATACAATTTTCACCAACTGCGCTCTTACACCGGACGGCGACGTATGGTGGGAAGATATGACCGACACCCCGCCGCCGGAACTTATCGATTGGCAAGGGCAGCATTGGACGCCGGAGATTGCAAAAGAAACCGGACGCAAAGCTGCACACCCGAACGCTCGCTTTACCGCGCCGGCAAGCCAATGCCCCGTGATTGATAAAAACTGGGAAAACCCTGATGGTGTGCCGATTGCAGCGTTTATCTTTGGTGGTCGTCGCGCTTCGACGGTGCCGCTTGTGTATCAGGCAGTGAACTGGAATTTTGGCGTGTATCTCGCCGCTACAATCGGCTCAGAAATGACTGCCGCCGCCGCCGGAACTATCGGGCAGGTTCGCCGCGACCCATTTGCAATGCTGCCTTTCTGCGGTTACCATATGGGCGATTATTTCAACCATTGGCTCCAAATCGGACGTGAGTTACCGAATCCGCCGCGTATTTTTGGCGTGAACTGGTTCCGCAAAGGCAAAGACGGCAAGTTTCTCTGGCCCGGTTTCGGTGAAAATATGCGCGTACTGAAGTGGGTGGTTGACCGCGTAAATGGTCGCTCCTCGGCAAGCGAAAGCCCGCTGGGGTGGATGCCGCGCTATGAAGACCTCTGGTGGCAGGGCATGGACAATTTCTCACACGAACAGTTCAATGACCTGATGACTGTTGACCGCGAAGCGTGGAAACAAGAGGTGCTTTCCCACGAAGAACTCTTTGCAAAACTCTACGACCGCCTTCCGAAAGAATTTATCTGGATGCGCGAACTCATGCAGTCAAGCCTTTGGCGCTCGCCAGAACAGTGGCAGCTTGAGCCGGAGCGAGTGGAGTGAGGTTGTATCAGTACAAATAAAAAAGTTCGGCGAAGCGCATATAGCAATCTTCGCCGAACTATTTTTTTTGATGAAAGTCTCGTTTGACATTGCGAATTGCTTGATTTTTCCTCACCACTTTTTTCTTTTTCACTGTTACCCTTGATTCGTGAATTCAAGTTCTCAGCCTATAACAACCGTAAATACCGAACGCGATGCGGCTCTTCTCGCACTACGTCCCACCACGACTGGTATTGAGCAAGCAGTCAATGCTCTTGTTACCACCGAAAGCAGTACAGATGCGCCCACCACGCTCGAATTTTTTCTTCATGCCACCCTGCGCTCAATTCTGAAATTGCAACATAATACGCTATTACGCTTGGTTGCGCTGCATACCTCTACGCATCGTTCCTCATTTTTGCAACTTTCGGCACAGCAACAGTGCGACTTTCTCACAACGGCACTCAAAAAAGATATGAGCCTGCGGATGCTGGTGATAGGCGTTGTCGTCGGGCACTTTACGGCGGAAGAATTGGAGCGCTACTCAGCAAGTGCGGACGACAAAGCGGAAATTCACAAACGTATTATTGAACTTGCCTCGCGTCGTACCTGCGATGCGCGAGAAGACATTGTGAAAATGCTGTAATCGTGAGCGCTGGACGTTATTGAATCAACTGACCAACCATAATTCGATGACCTTCGGGCGACACTACTCCGAACTCACGCATTCCCCAAGGTTTGTCGGCAAGAGGCGAAGAAATTGTAATTCCTCGTGCCCGTACCTCGTCATAGTACGCGGTGGCATCGTCCACACGCAAATAACCGAAATAACTATGGTCTCCGAGTTTGCTTGCCGGTATAGAGCCTCTGCAGTCTCCCAGCATAACCATACAATTATCTTTTTCCAGAAAAATCCAGCCCGGTGGCTCTGAGGTGATATTGAACCCGAGCAGCACAAAAAATTCTGACGATGCCTTCAAATCATGCACCGCCAGTACATAATGATTTTGTAGTATTCGTGCCATGTACGTGTCCTTTTACGAGAAAAATTTTGTTCGCAGAATCTCACCGAGTAAAATCCGCATTTTTTGCTGTTGTGGTACAAAAACCCGACCCAAAAACGGGTTGTAACCACACTCCTCAATTTTCCGCAAAATACCGCGATAAATCTTGCTTGCCGATGAAATGGCGTACTGCGACTCTTTGGGCAAAAGTGCAATACCTTTATCGCCTTCATCGTAGTAGTAGTGCGCCCTTTCGACCTGAAACTTCATCATTGTTTGCAACTCCGGCGAAAAACGTTCCTGCACAATGTCGGTTTCGTCAATGCCAAAGCGGTTCAGATCTTCCAGAGGCAAGTAAATGCGCCCCATTCCCTTATCCTCTTGCACGTCGCGCAGAATATTGGTGAGCTGCATTGCCACGCCCATTTTTTCGGCATACTCGAAGGCGCTTGGGTCTTTGTATCCCAGAACGCACGTCATCATCAAGCCCACCACCGAAGCCACTCGATAGCAAAACACGTAGAGTTCATCAAATGTGGCGTACCGCGCCTGTTCCATGTCCATCGTTACACCCTTGAGCAAATCTAGCGGATATTCAATCGGAATGCCGTATAACTGCACGACGGGCGCAAATGCCCGCATGACGGGGTGTTCGGACTCGCCCGTGCGGTAGCAAATGTGTAATTCTTGACGCAGCGCCTCAATTTCGGCGTAAAGTTCGGGTGCCGTGCGCTCACGGGGGCAGTCTATTAAATTATCGGCATAGCGACAAAACCCATAGACCGCGTAGGTTGCCCAACGGCGGTCAGTGGGAAGGATGCTTGCTGAGAAGTAGAAACTTTTTGCAAAGTGTGCCGTGATTTTACGAGCATTCTCAAAGGAAAGCCGCAAGTCGTGGTTAAGCCAAAATTTTTCAGGAATTCCCGCCGATGCCGTGAGCGTTTGCTGATTCTGAGTCATGGTGTTTTGCTGCGAAAACTGGTAAAAGCAAGGCTGCAAATTACTTTGTTGATGGAGAAGGAAGCGCTGCACGAATAAATTTCGTAAAGTCGCTCTGCAACTGCACGAGCGAAGGCTTGTGAATATACATCATATGCCCGGCTTCGTAGTAGGTCTGTGTGATATTGGGCTGGAGCGAAGGGTCAAGTTGCAATTGGTTAACCGTGTAATCAGATGCAAAATATGGTGTTGCAAAGTCGTAGTATCCGCTTGCAAACCAGACCTTCATAAACGGATTTTTTGTCATTGCCTGGCGGAGCGTTTCCCCGACGTTCAGATATTGATTTTGCACATTGTTGTAATTCCAAGGCTGGACGCGCCCTGTGAGCGATTCAAACGGCAGGTCATTCTTTACACCAAGTTCGCGGCGAAGGTAGTCATTGACGGTTGCTGTGAAGGGTCCCGAAATAGTCGCATCAAGACTGGGGTCAAATTCAAATCGCTCACCCACAGCGTCAAGGTCTATGCCTTTGAAGCGACTGTCCAAGCGCCCCACGGTGCGGCGGTCGCTTCGCAAAAGCTCTTTGGTGAAGCGGGAAATTTCAACTCGCAGATTGGCGCCTTCCACATATTGCGGCGTAAGTCCCGTTAGCTTTGCAAGGCGCTCTGCAACTGACTTGCGTGTAGCTTCCGGCAATTTACTCCCTTGCAAGAGCGCCAGCGCATAATCACCCAGTGCAAATTGCTCCGCTTCGGCAAGAACTGTTTTCAGGCTTTTCTGCTGTAATTCAGGCGCTAGACGCTTGTGATACCAAGCAGTTGAAGTGTACGTTGGCAAAAACAGCATATATGGCAAATCGTTACCGGGCTGAAAGCGTGCCGTCTGAAAATTAAGAATGGTAGAGATGAGCGCGATTCCATTGATATACAGATTATATCGATTTTGCAAGTAGCCCGAAAGCCCCGCAGCACGCGTTGTTCCATAGCTCTCACCCGCCAAAAACTTTGGCGACGACCACCGTCCGTAGCGCGTGGTATAGAGCCGTATGAAATCACCCACTGAGGCAATGTCTTCCACATAACCTAAAAACTGCTTCTGGTCTTCGCCTTGCGCCGGACGGCTGTAGCCCGTCATCACAGGGTCAATAAACACAAGATCAGTTTCTGGCAGCCATGTATATTCATTGTCAACGAGCGTATAGGGCGGTGCAAGCGACTCGCCCATATCGCCCATCAGGACTCGCCGTGGTCCAATGACTCCCAAGTGCAGCCACAGCGACGCAGAGCCGGGACCACCATTGAACGAAAACAGCACGGGGCGTTTGCTGACATCGCCCGCATCTTCGCGTGTGTAGGCAGTGAAAAAGATATTCGCTTTGGCTTTGCCTGACTCGTCGCGCATGAGCATATAGCCCGCTGTCACTTTATAGCGGAGGGCTTTGCCGCCAATCGTTATTTGATGCTGCGTTACCGATAGCTGCGGCTCGCCTCCTGAGGCGGCTCTGGTCGAATCTTTCTCTTTTGCCGATTCTTGTGCAATGCCAACAGACGTTGCCGCAAACATAAGACAGAGAGCAGCATATACGAGTGAGCGAAGAAATTTTTTCATTGCATTGGATGTTTGGTGAGCGGATTGGGTGAGTCAATATCTGAGACTATTGTTGAAGCGCCGAAAGTTCATCTTCATAGAGCTTTTTCTGCATTGCCAAAAGCTGCATTTCTGCGTCAATAGTCGCAAGTTTTTGTTGAACCTGTTCGGCTGCAGACGTAGCGGCAATGCGCTCTTGAAGCAAAACATGGTCGAGCAGTACCAGAGCCACCATAGCCTCCGCGACAGGCACTACACGCGGGCAAATGCACGGATCGTGCCGACCTTCTACCTTGAAATCCACCATTTCGCCGCTTCGGTTTGCCGTCTGGACAGCCTTTGTAATGGAGGAAGCGGGTTTCACTGCTATTCGTACCACAATATCCTCACCGTTAGAAATGCCGCCCACCACGCCGCCGGCTTTATTGGTGGTCGTGCGAAAATTGCCGTGCTCATCTTTGTAATACGGGTCGTTGTTCTCGCTACCCCGCAGCAGCACTGAATCGAAGCCGTTGCCAATCTCGAAGCCTTTAATTGCGCCAAGCGTCATCAGTGCGTGTGCGAGGTCAGCGTCCAACTTGTGATAAATCGGCTCACCCAAGCCTGCCGGACAGCCTTTCACAACCACTTCCACCACACCGCCGACCGAGTCGCCGTCTGCTTGTGCGGCATGAATCACCGCAATCATTTTTTCTGCAGAAGCCGCATCGGGAGCGCGGACGATATTGCCTTCAATCGCGCTTACGTTCACATTGTCAGTCGAAACATCAGATTGAACATTGCCCACTTGCCGCGTAAAACCGATGACGCTTACACCACGCTGTGCCAATAGTTGCTTTGCTATTGCACCAGCCGCCACTCGCAGCGCCGTTTCACGTCCGCTTGCCCGCCCGCCGCCACGATAATCAAAAACACCGTATTTCTGCAAATATGTGTGGCTGGCGTGTCCGGGGCGCAAGATTTCTGCAATGTCGCCATAGTCGTGCGAGCGCTGGTCTTGATTTTTGATAAGAATGCAAATCGGTGTTCCGGTTGTTTTGCCGTTGTAGATACCGCTTACAATCTGCGCTTGGTCGGGTTCGTTGCGTGGGGTAGTAACACTGCTTTGTCCGGGCTTACGACGATTAAGGTCGTGCTGTATGGCATCGGTATCAATCGGCAATCCCGGCTTGATGCCGTCCAAGACCACGCCGATATAGGCGCCATGGCTCTCTCCAAAGGTCATAAAACTATATGCGTTGCCAAACGAGTTAGGGCTATTCATAGAAAAAGATGAAGAATGAAGGTGCTTGAATTCTCGTGAGCGTGAATCCAATGTTTTCCGAAAGGTAGGCATTTTCGCGCATATTTTCAAGCACGAAAATTACGGCAGCAGATGCCATGCACGCTAGCGGGCTTGTAACTGTGAGAGCATCGTTTGGGCAGTGCTATTCGCAGGGTTGATGCGTAGTGCTTCTCGAACGGCTTGTATCGCCCCTTCACGCTTGCTTTGGCGAGATTTGACGAGGGCAACATTGAGCCATGCAACATCGGTGAGAACGCCAAATTTGACGGCTTCTTGATATGCGGCAAGTGCCGTTTCTAAGCGGTTTGCGCGTAGTTCTACATTACCGCGCTCAATTGCTTCTTGAGCAGAACACAGCGAGAGACGTTGGTTCACGGTATTGTCGTAGGGATTGAGAGCAACAGCCTTTTGCAAATAGGGGAGCGCCTCTTGAAAGCGCTGCCGACGCGCATAGACCGAGCCGATATTGGCGTATGCCAGATATGGCGTAATGTTATAGGCGAGAGCCTCGCGGTAGCAAGCGATTGCGGAATCAAACAGCGCCGGGGCAGATTCGGAAGCATTCCGCATTGCCCTGTGTCCGCGAAACATTGCCCAATCGTGCTTGTATTCGCGGTTTTCTGGCTCGTGCTCAAGCGCTTCGGTGTAGTATCGTTGTGCAGAATCTCCCGCTCGTGTGTCTTTTTGGGGTGCGTAGCGCTCGAAATAGAGCGCAAGCGTGTAGTAACCACGCCCGTAAGCGGGCGCAAGGCTTGTGAGCATGGATGCGCTGGCATAAACATCCTGCAAATATGCGCTTCGCCGCGCTGAATCGGATTCATCTTTGAATTTCAAAAGAGATTCCAGCACCAGCGCCGCATGAGCCTTGATACTGCGCGGTGTTTCGCGCACGGCAGAGGAGGCAAGATTGTATGATGTTTTCCAATCCGGCACGCGCAGAAGGGTTCGAGCGCTGTATGCAAGGGCTATTCCACAAAGAAGTACGATAAGGGCTTGCTCCCAACGCGGAATCTTGAAGCGCTGCAAAAACCACACCGTTCCTGCCCCCAATGCCAGCGACCATGCCACTGATGGCAAAAACATGAAGCGGTCTGCCATTGCCGAGCCGGAGTACACTACAAGATTGGAAGCGATAGACATTGCCGCCATCATCCAGAGCAAACCCAGAGCGGAGCGGTTTCCGGCGGCATCGCGTGCACGAATGTACCACGCGCCATGCGCGGCAAGCGCCAGTATGAGCGCAAGCGCTAGAAGTGGCTGCATCCCCCAACTAATAGGTTCTATAACACGATAGCCATAGTCAAAGGAAAGCGTAGCGGGAAAGGCGAGCTTGAGAATGTAGTCGCCGAGCACAGCTAGTTTGGTCGGCAAAAGTTGTTCCTGAGCGGCTCTTGCGTAAGGATTATTGAGCAGTGAGGTAAAATTCACATCGTCTGCTCCCCACGAAGCAATGCGCAAACTGACGAGCAGCCATACAAGAGCCACCGCCGCCATTCCTCCGAAAGCGGCACTAATGCGCTTTATGTCGGGCTTCGGAGCAAGGACAAGCCACATTGCCAACGGAAAAACGGGCAGCATCGTAACGGCGTTTTCTTTGGACAAGAGCGCCAGAAAAAATGCCCCGAAAGCAGCAAGAAGGCTTTTTACATCTCGTGTTTGAGCGTATCGAACGACCAACCACAGTGCTCCGACGGAAAAGAGGAGCGCCAAAAGTTCATCGCGGCTTTTGATATTACACACCACTTCGGCATGAAGCGGATGCGCTGCAAATATCAGTGCTGCTAGAAACGGCAATAGCGCGTGAATACCAGCGCAAAGCTGTACCAAAACACCAAAGACCACAACAACTGCCAGCGCATACAAAAGCGTATTCGTCGCATGACGAAGAACGGCATTATTCTCCGCCACGTGATACTCACAAGCGAAGGTAATGAGCGATAAAGGACGATAGGCGCTCCGTTGCTTGCTTGTACGGGATTCAACGAATGGCGTGGAGACGCTATTTGATACGGCATTGAACGTGCCTGTGAACGTCGTCGCGGTTGTTAAAATCTCAGGAATACCTGCTAACCCTTTGACGACACTTGGCTGACGAACGACCATTTCGCCGTCGTCCAGCACATAGTCAAAGCGAAGTGTTTGTCCATAGAGCAAAAGCGCAAAGGCTACGAGAATAAGCGCTTGCAGGCGAATGTTGGTGGTGAATGTTTTCATTTGAAATCTGATTCATAATGGTCTTGGATTCAAGAGTGCAAAACTCTCTCTCAATGGCGCTTATCGTCCGGAGTACCAAAATCATAATGATAAATGGAATTAATGTCTTCACCCGGCTTAAGCAGAGCTAAGTCTTTAATCAGTCCTGTCCTAATGTCGTACACCCAGCCGTGTACATAGGGAAAATGCTCTTTTTCCCATGCCCTCTGCACAATAGATGTTTCTGTCACATTACGGCACTGTTCGATAACGTTCAGCTCCACAAGGCGATCGAATCTGGCTTTCTCATCCCCAATTGCTTCCAGTTCAGCCTCGTGGTAACGATAAACGTCTTTGATATAGCGCAACCACTTATTGAGCAGCCCTAAGTCTTTATGCGACATTGCATTGAGGACGCCACCGCAGCCATAATGTCCACAAATAACGATATGTTTCACATGGAGTGTTTCTACTGCATACTGCAAAACGCTCAAAAAATTAAAATCGGTATGGACAACTAGGTTTGCGATATTCCGATGGACAAAAATGTCACCTTGCTCTGTGCCTGTAATATCGGTCTCGGGAACGCGGCTGTCGGCGCAGCCAATCCAGAGAAATTCCGGCTTTTGCTCTGGGTATGTGCGCTCAAAATAATCAGCTTTCACGCTCAGCTTTTCTTCAACCCATGCACGATTGGCAAGGAGTAGTTTCTTATACGATTCCATAACTTTTTGGGGGATTGAGGGTGGAACAGGAATGCAAAAAGAGCTGTGCTGCAACGTATCAAAGACAAGAAATTGTGACACAAATTGAAGAGGACTGCACAAATTACACAGGTATTAAAACATTGCACACGAGTATAATGGTCTTAGATTCAAGGGGCTTGTTTTTTAGAAAAATCCGTGTAATCAGCGAAATTGTATCTAATCCGTCTCCAAAAGACGCTTTTGAAATTAACTTTTGGTTGGTATTAGGGTTAATGCGGAGTCTGTATTTGTATCGCTTTCGCCTCGAAATTCTTGTATTCGATGTTGATGTTCCGAAAAGTCGCTGACTGAGCAAACTCTGCAATTGTATCGTAGATATCCGCATCAATAAACCGAGCCTTGGAGCCGTCTATAAGCAAAAATATATCGTTCGGGATACGACTTAACTTCTTTTTAAGCTCTGATTTATTGATAAATGTCATGTCTTTGGTGAATCGTAGCAGATAATAGTTGTCTATATTCACAAGAGTAACGGCAAGCTGGTGATTGGTGCGAATCAC
The DNA here is from genome assembly GCA_014654705.1 of Ignavibacteria bacterium. GTDB lineage: Bacteria > Bacteroidota > Ignavibacteria > Kapaibacteriales > UBA4661 > PH2015. Next base: position 36,292 of record JACVZY010000051.1, on the reverse strand, counting down.
GTAAAACATTCCCACGCATAGCCCAATGGCGATACCCGTGAGAAGGTCGGTAAAGACGACTGCCAAAACGGTAACAAGAAAGGGTAAAAACTGCTCTCGTCCTGCCCGAAGCATTTGCCGAAACAGCCGAATTTGTGTGAGTTTATAGCCGACAAGGATAAGAATGGCAGCAAGTGAGGCAAGGGGCACACGATTGAGGATAGGCGCAAGAAAAACAACCGCGACGAGAAGAAAAACACCGTGGATAATAGCCGCCATACGTGTTCGTCCGCCCGCATAGACATTCGCCGAACTGCGAACAATAACGGAGGTCATAGGCAATCCACCCAGAAGCCCTGAGATGATATTGCCTATGCCCTGCGCTTGTAGTTCTTTATTTGTGTCGGAAATACGCTTGTATGGGTCGAGCTTGTCAATTGCCTCTAGCGAAAGTAGTGTTTCCAAACTGGCGACCAATGCAAGTGTGAGTGCTGTCGAATAGACCTGCGGGTTCGCCAACGCAGCAGGATTTGGGAATTGTAATCCGCTGATAAAGACTGCTGCATTCGTAATGAGGGGAAGTTGCACAAGGTGTCCGTCCTCGGCGCGGAGATAAAAATCAGTGAATAATGCGCGAAACACCTCATTTATCACAATGCCGAAAATGACCACCACGAGAGACGCGGGCATCATTTTGAAAAAGCGTTGGCGTTTTACCTGTGGATGCTCCCAAAGTAGCAGAATGGCAATCGACACAAGAGTAATGATGATTGCTTCCGGATTGGCACTGACAAAAGAACGGGCAATTTCAGAAAATGTATTTGCTTGACCATTTGGCTCAAGAAAGCCAAAATTGCCCTCGAAATCCGTATCTCGTCCTAAGGCATGAGGAATTTGCTTGAGAATAATTACAATCCCAATAGCGGCAAGCATACCGCGAATGACGCTTGAGGGCACATAATCGCCCAACACTCCGGCTCGCATATAGCTGAAGCCTAGTTGCAAGATGCCGGCAAGTATCACGGCTACAAGAAAATTGGAGTACGACCCCAAATGCACAATCGCCGTAGCGACAATGACCGTTAGCCCAGCAGCAGGACCGCTAACACTTAGCTCCGAGCGTGAGAAAATGCTGACAACTATTCCCCCGATAATACCTGCAATGACTCCACCCAGAAGCGGTGCACCGGAAGCAAGGGCAATTCCTAAGCATAAAGGCAGTGCCACCAGAAACACGACAAGCCCGGCGGGAATATCATGGGCAAAATTATGGTAGAGAGAGAGGTCGAGGCTTTTATGATGCACTCCTGTATCGGAATGTGCAACAATCGGTGTAGAGGAGTAGAGTTCTGGCATATATTCTCACATCCAAATCAAGGCGGGATAAAATAAATGGTCGTTTGTTTGGTTCTTTTGAATTACTTACTTACAACGGCTTGCAGACAAAGGTTGTACTCCCCTCGAAGCGTTCTTGCATGGATGCTGCTACCGCTTCGGCTTCCGTGTTCGTTTTGAATAGCCCAAAGACTGACGAGCCGCTCCCGCTCATGAGGGCAAACATTGCGCCCGCTTCGTAAAGGTGCTGCTTGATACCGCCAATGACGGGATATTCAGCAAAAACAGGCTCTTCAAAATCGTTTATGAAGTGTTGGCGGAGGATATTAGGCGACGAAATAGCGTCTTCCAAAAGTTCCGCATAGTTTGTCGGCGTGCGCTTCTCTTCCGTCTTGGAGCCACGCTGAAGAGCATTGTACGCCCACGCCGTAAGAATACGAATGCTCGGCGAAACAATCACCACATAATACGGCATCCGCACTGACACGGGCTTGAGTGTTTCACCCCGTCCTGAACCCAAAGCACAGTCCATGTTTTCCATAAAAAAAGGTACGTCGCTGCCGACGCTGACCGCTACATTGAGCAGGTGCTCGTCCGAAAGTGCCTTTTTGCCCCAGAGCGATGGAAGTGCCCGCAAGACCGCTCCCGCATTGGAACTTCCGCCACCCAGACCGCCACCATAAGGAATTTGCTTGCGCAGTGTGATAGCCAGCGAGGGGAGGGCTATTTTGCCGCCTTCATGTGCTATCTCGTGCGCTTTTTTGATGGCTTTGTAGGCGAGATTCTGTTCATCGGGAATGCCTAAATCTGGTTTGCAATCCAGAAAAATTGAATTCATTGTGCCGTTGGAGCCAATAACAACGGTATCGGCAAGCGAAACACGGACAAACACGGTATTGATTTCGTGATAATTGTCGGGGCGTTTGTACAGGACTTCCAGTCCAAGGTTGATTTTCGCGTGAGCAACTGTTCCGACTGCATTCATGATGTATTATGAATTAAGAATGACGAATTACAAATTTTCGGTTGTATTTTGCACAAAGCCTTTTGACGCAACAAGAGGCAAATGAATGGTTCAACGCTACCAAAGCAACGCTTACCAACAGATGTACAAAGATGCAAAAAAATCCTCAAATACCGCCGACACAAATACAGCAGCAAATGCCAAGCGCCGACATCTCGTATCGCCAAGAAATTTTTCGCAAACTTATCCACCTCTGTTCCCTCTCCATTCCCATCATCTATGCGTTTATCACACGACAAACGGCAATCGTCATTTTAGCCTGTCTTTTCCTGCCCGTTTTAGCGATAGATCTAGCACGGCACTGGATACCGCCTCTAGAGCGGCTTGTGCGGCGTATCTTTGGCAATATGATGCGCAAGCATGAACTCGACGAGCAACGCATTTTGCTCAATGGCGCCACCTATGTGTTGCTGTCGGCGTTGCTATGCGTCCTTATTTTTCCCAAAATTGTTGCTATTACTGCCTTTGCGGTGCTCATCGTCTCCGACATCTCATCAGCACTTATCGGGCGAAAGTTTGGTAAGAGAAAATTTCTTGATAAAAGTTTGGAAGGAACAACTGCGTTCTGGATTTCATCGTGGCTCGTCGTGGGTGTAGTGTGGGCGCTCACACAAGCACCATGGCAATATGCGGCTACGGCAATGGTGGCGACCTTCATCGGCGGTATTGTGGAGGCAGCATCTATCCGATTGCACATGGACGACAATTTTTCGATTCCACTCAGCACCGGTATTGTGCTCTGGGGAATGATTATGGCATTGGGGGCATCCGTGCAGAGCAGCATTCTTGGACTTTTGGTGTAGTTCATTAAGACGCTTACTGCATCAATGAGAACGTTCAAGGCATCCATTCAAAGTATTTTTTCTATCGCCGCACAACATTCCTCAATCGTGTGTGTGGAGGTGTTGACAGTAAAGGCTGCGTAGCGCTTGTACATCGGCTCGCGGCGGATATAATTTTCCGTAATGTCTGTTCTAAAATCACCTTGCGAGAGTAAAGGGCGCTGCGCATCGTGGACATTACCCATAAGTCGCTTGAGAACATCCTCCAGCGAAGCATGAACCCAGACAATAACGCTGTTCTCACCTAAAAAGCTCATGTTTTCAGGATTCTCCACCACGCCACCGCCGGAGTCGATGATAAGGTTCTCGCTGCCGCGCAAAGCTGCAATACATTCAGCTTCTATGCGCCGAAATTCCGCCCAGCCGTGCTGTGATACAAAATCGCTGATGCTCATTCCAGCGCGTTCTGTTGCTACTTCATCCGTAGAGATACGCTTGCGCCTGAGCCTCTGTGAGAGTTCTTGCGACAAGGTTGATTTGCCCGTGCCGCGAAAGCCGATAAGAACGAGGTTTTTCATCTGGTCTTGAAGTCGAAATTATGTCTATGGTTGCTTGAAAATTAGCTGTTTTTGCTCTTAGCTGTTTTTGCTTTTAGCTGCTTGCGCCGGAATAATGGGAAAGCGCCCAACTAAAAAAAACAAGCGCAGACCACAAGAACAGCCCGCCTGCGCAAACGCTCCAGAGCATAAGCGATATATCCAGTGTGCCCATAAGCGCTCGTGCCGGAATAGAAGCGACAAGCGCAAGCGGAAAAACATAGAGAAGCGCCCTGCGCATATAGCCCTTGTACACCGCATCAGGACGTGAGGCAAAGCTAAACAGATTGTGGTAAAGATACTGAATGCCCTCACCTGAGACCGTCCAAATAGATAGTGCGGCAAAAAAAGTCTGCACGGCAACATTGATGCACAGTCCCGTGAAACAGAGAATAACAAACAATACCACATTCAGCAATGGCGGCGTAAAAGCAGTAAGATGCAGCGCATAAAGCAAAAAGCCCAAGCCGAAACCAAAATTCGCTATTGCGGCAATATTAATATAACGAAAACACGTCAAAAAGAAGGTCGATGCTGGCTTTGTGAGAAAAAAGTCAAGTTCGCCAGTGCGAACATATTCAGGGAAGTGCCAAAAATTATGAGAAAACAACATCATATTAACGGCATCAGTAACGAAGACTGTTCCCAAAAAGACCAGCATCTCCGCCCGCGAGAAACCTGCGACGGAGGGCGTGTGCAGATAAATCACCTCGAAAAGCCCGATCTGAACACCATACCAGACCATATCCACCATAAACTGCATAAAAAGATGCCCACGATATTCCATTTCGCGGGAAAGGCAGTTGGTGAAAAAGGAAAGCCAGATACGCCAGTACATTTGGAAAAAGGAATGGTTGAGAAAAGAAAAATTGCTGATGCTACCCACGCAATTTAGCCACAACTGCGTAGGCAGGCAATCAAAATTCACTCTGTCGGTGTAACTATTTTGTGTTTTTGCATATAGTGTTTTTACAATTAAAAAACTTTTTCTAATTTTGCCCGAATTATCATTCTAGCAAAAGCAAATACTAAAGTCGAATTTCACCCATATTTTCTCTACAACCATGACAGCGAATCCCAAAATAAAGAGTTACGCAGTAAGTGTGCTCATTTGCGTTTCCAGCTTTTTTACTGCTTGCCGGCAACCAAATGACGGCTCTTTGCCAACAGCAGAATTTTCGACAAGTGGCGCGGTAGTATCGGTCAAAAACCTTAACGCTGACTCGGAAGACCGTTTTACGCTTCTGAACTTGCAGACCCAAACTATCATCCCCAATAGCGATTCAGCGACGACCAAATGGGATATTGGATTCCGTAAGACAACAATTATTGTCAACGGTGGGAAAATTCGCACGGGACAGGGCGGAATGGTGCGCCTCACGAACCAAAAATATGATGCACTCACAGAAGCGCCTGCAAGCGGCTACCGCACTGATGATGCGGAAGATAACCTTGCACTGACAGCTAAAAGCGGCGAAGGATGGTATTCGTATGGTGGCACTACGATTACTCCCATTAAGGATGTTGTGCTTGTTGTGCGAACTGCCGATGGCACAAAATATGCAAAGTTAGAAATACAAAGCTACTACAAAGACATGGCTACGCCCAGCATCACAGCTCAAACGCGCTATTATGCGTTTCGCTATCAACTTCAAACAAACGGGACAAGAATATTTCCATAGACCGAATCAGAAGTGGCTTACTGAACGTAGGCTGCTAATCCTTGCCATCAAGGAAACGAGCAATGGAAGCCCTTCCTTTGCTATCAATGGCGCGAATTGTAGCGTTGTATGGCTTTCCGCTTTCCACTCTGCTGAGTTTGAAAAGCTGCAAGATTGCAGGCGGCTCACTGCGGCGGTCGCCATATCGCTCGGTTGCTTTAAGATTATTTCCTTTTACTTCCAGTATCACGCGGTTGTCCGTGCCGTTCACTTGTCCATAGCAACGTGTTCGCACAAATTCATCTGCTCCTTGCGAAAAGACCTCAACAATTTCAGGTGCAGAAAATTCTTCCACTTTCACGTAATACACCTCGCCAACACGCTTCCCGCCCACGAAGCGTTCAAAGGCAAATGTTTTGCCAATATCACTTTCATCAGGGGAAAAGGTAAATTTCTCACCTTGCTGGCTTACAGAGCGCTCTTTGCCGCCCAGCGAGAGCGTGGCGCGGAGTTCTTGCTTTGTTACAAATGGTAGTTTGGGGTCGAACTCGTATCCCACTCCGGCATACATCCTGCGAGGAATGTCGGGTGCAGCAATTGGCGTGGCGCGAACGGGGAAATCAATCGTATTTTGTTTGCCATCACCCGCTCGTGTAACGATAACGCGAATAGTCATCAGCCCCGATGTAGGCGCTGTACCCGTTACCCGGATAAGGTCGCCACGCACGTCGGCTATACTCGCCGTGCCTGTTCCATCATTGCGGTCGGTGCGCAGAATTTCTGCTTTTGGGTCACCGCGTCCTTCGGTGCGAAGGTTCATGCCATAGACCCGGATTTGATTCTCCCACTGCTGAAAGGGTAAACATTCTACGCGATCGCTTACGGCATACAGTGAAAACTCACCTGGCGGTGGCGGTACAAATTGGCGGTTAGTAACAAAAATTGGCTGCGAGAAGCCGGAGGCGAGAGAAGCGCTGGAGCTGCGTACTGCATTCACAAGGCTGTCAATGTTGACGCTATTAAGCGCGATAGAGCGCCCGACATCCACAAACGAAATGTTAATCGTAAATTCCGTCCGTGCTGTATCGAAACGGTCTTCTTCGTTCAAAAGCCGCACAAGCCGCTCCCGAACATCGGGACGGGTGATGGTCGAAGGGATGACGGGTTTTGCCGTGCCAATCACGGACACCTTGAGTGTTCGACTGCGTCTCTCATTGCGAGCTGGCTGCCAAAAAAATTCGGCAAGTTTACGCTGCGCGTCTTCTTTCATCATAAAAATACCAACTTGCGGGGTTTGTGAAGAAATCGTCAGCACCTGCCCTTGCGTTTCGTCCTCCACGCGGAACTCGTAATGCACATCGCCCACATCACCGCTTGAGGAAACGGTGTTAACCGAATCCAACGTTACGACGCGCACACTATCGCCAATGACGAGTAGCTGACAATTCATCGTCGGGCGTTCAGCTGCAATAATGAAGCGGGATTTCAGCAATTCATACACCAGCGACGGGTCGGACTCCGGCGCACGTTCTCGTTTATTAGGTAAAAGCAAGAGTAGCGCCGCAAGATAGAGAACAAAATAAATCTCTACTTGCCGCCGTGTGCGGCGTTTTCGTTCGGATGTCTTCGACGTGGGCTTGAAAAGCATATTTCCATTTTCAAAAATGAACCTCAATTGCTAGGAGCTTTGGTACTACAACCGAATGTGCTACAAGCGAACGCGCTGCTCCAGAATACGTTCTACTTCCGCCCGCACCGCTCGTTGAATTTCTTCACGGCGTAGGGTGTGTGTAGCTTCCACAAGTGCTTGCACGTTCAGGTGAAAGGCTTGCAAGGTAAGATTTGTCTGCCGCATTGTCTCAATAAATTCCGGCTGCGGGTGCGCTGCGAAGGAAACAGCACGGGCAACGTCGTTGACTGCACCGAGAAGTTCGTCCTGCCGCGCCGTTATATCCGATAATGCAGTGACCACGTTTTCTAGCCTTGCCCCGGCGCCGGCGTAGTCGGTCGAAATATCGCCGATTTCGCTAATAAGCTCACGAATTTCGCTTGATTCTTCGTTCTCACCGCTCTGCTCTTCCATTTCAATATCGTCCGACGGCGAAAAGAACATAACCACAAAAAGAATAAGAAGCATCAGTGCTTCCAGCCCCACTCCACTCAGTACCAAGCGTGTATCTACCCGGTCGGTGAAGCGATAGCCACTGACGAGTACCAGCAAAATAGCGGCTCCGAGATATACCAATGAATTGATAGTCGAAAAATAGAAGCGATTGACAACCTCTTGCAACCACAAGGATGTACCACGAAAGAGTCCCAACGTGTGAATAACAGTTACTTGGCGTTTGCTATACCGATAAACATCGCGCTCGAAGGCACAGAGCCGCCAGCACGTGAGCAACGTTGTAAGACTGCTTACTTGTTTTTCGTAGCGCAATTCGCGAACAATATCGCGCAAAACGACGCGACCGCGCAGCGTTGAAAGTGTTTGAATCTGTTCCATAGAGATAAAAAAAACGCAAAAGTCAAGAGTTTGGTAAACAACGAAATAAATCAATACAAAGCAATAGCCGTGATTTCTCCTCGCAAAATACGAGCCAAAATACAAATTTCAACCCAAACATCAACGGCTGTGATAATTCTTTGCTTCAGTCTGCACTTTTTTCCGTAAATTTATGGCTTATCTGTTGATGTTGTTTGATGCGCTTTTTCAATTATCGAATTGTTTTTGTATGCAATACCTGCTTCTTCTTTGCCGCTCCTCGCGGGCACTTTTGTCGTCGTTATTCTTATTTTTGGCTCTGCAAAACTACTCTCTTGAAGCTCAATCCACCGTCGAGCCACTCCGCAGCAACAGCAACCGCTTTGATTATCTCATCGTTACGCCGTCTCAGTTTGTGGGCGATCTTCAAGCACACGCCGCATGGCGCTCAAGCGCTTCATGGACACATCGGGCGCTCCGCACTCGTATTGTAACTCTCGAAGAAATTAACAAAGAATTTGGTGAAGAAGTTAAAAACCGACCGCAGTCCCAAGCAGAAGCTATCCGCGCTTTCCTGAGTTATACACTGCAATTTTGGGCTGAACCCCGCCCCTCGCGCATTATGCTTGTCGGTAGCACGAACCTTTTGCCGGCATATCGTGCGAAGGTAACGATTGACCTCTTCACGCGCCCTCCGTACAGCTACTACGAAGATTCTATCCCGATGGACGAATGGTATATTGTCAACAAATACCGCGAGGACTTCAATACCCGACCACAAGCGGCAATCGGGCGCATACCTGGGCGCACATCGGCAGAAATCAGGCGGGTACTGGGAAAAATCCGGCTCTTTGAAGAAAGTGGTAATGCTCTCGGCTTCAATCTTTCCACCCGCGCAACCGTCATTTTGGACGCTGAAGATAACGATGCTTTTGACAATCAAGTCTTTCTCCTAGACAACTACTTGCGGTATAATGTCGGGAAACCCCTGACGATGAACATTGTGAACTTCCAAACAATCGCTCCACAGCCTGATGCACGACGGCAGGTAACATCGGCAATGAGCGCCGGGCAACCGATTGTGATGTATTACGGGCACGGTTCGCCGGACTTATGGTCAAAATATAAGATACTCACCACCGATGATGTAGGGAATAATCTGGCGCGGAATGGCAAGCCATACATGATGATTACTGCCGGATGCAGCCAAAACTATGATGCTCCCAAAACACCATCCATCGTGGAGGCAATGATGCTTCTGGAGAATGGTGGTGCCGTGATGACGGTGGCTTCATCAGGGTACTCCAGCTATCCGGAGAATAATACCTTTATTCGCCTCTTTTTCAAGGAATTGGCCACCACAGCAAGCATTGATGTTGGCACGGCTATTCTAAATGCAAAAAATGCGCTTTACACCAGCAGCATCACGCCACAAGACGACCTTATCCGCCGTATTGCGCTCTTGGGCGACCCGGCATTAGTACCCTTTTCGCGACTTCTTACTTCTGTGAGCGACCGCTCAGAAAGACAGTTTGAGGGCGGTGTGCAAATTTCACCGAATCCCAGTGCAAGCCAAGCAACGCTTCACTACACGCTTCCCGCCAGCAACGATGTTTCCTGCGACGTTGTCAATCTTCTCGGTCAAACCGTTCTGTCTCTGCGTGAGACCCAGAGTGCGGGTGCTCAATCCCTCATCATCAATACCGAATCGCTGCCGCCGGGCTGCTACCTTTGCAGACTTCAAGCCAATGGCGGCTATCGGCAAAGTGTTCTGCTCACTGTTAGCCGCTAATAGACAGCTTGATTCTTTCCACAATTCCCGAAGTTCTCGACTCTGTGCATAAACTCTGTGGAGTACGGACAGAGTTCGTTCCCAAACAAGAATGAACTCCTGTGCACACTCCATAGACTACGCATTCATTTGATGGATTACCAGTGCTTTGTTTTAAGAGATTTTTACCCTTTGAGGAGTGCGGAATTTTAATTCTGCCGTGTCTTATCTGACAAAACGGCGGAATCAAAATTCCGCACTCCATTGAGCTGTCCCTTGAGGTGTGAAGGAAAGTGCGGGGAGCACCCCCTTCAGGATGTTTTAGTATTTTTCAGACAACAAGGTTATCAATAAGCCGTGTCCCACCCAAACGCACCGCCAGAAGCAGCACAATTCCTTGTTCCTGAGCGAAAGCCTCCGAAGGTTGTTCTAGCGTCATGCTGTCGGCTGCGGCAGCATAATCAATCGTGAAACCGCTTTCTGCCAGAATGGTCTCGCTCAAAAGCGCTTCTATTCGCGCGCGGCGGCGTTCTCCGGCACGAATAAGCGTTTGCGCAGCTTGAAGTGCTTTGTGGAGAACGGTAGCTTTGGTGCGGTTCTCCGGCGAGAGATACACATTCCGCGAACTCATTGCCAAGCCGTCTGCTTCGCGCTGAGTGGGGCAAACGATGATGTCGTGCGGCATCGAAAGGTCGCGCACAAGTTTTTTAACAACCATACACTGCTGATAATCTTTTTGCCCAAAGAATGCTTTGTCTGCTTGGGTGAGCGTGAGAAGTTTTGCTACCACCGTTGCCACACCGTCGTAGTGCGTCGGGCGAAAAACGCCTTCAAAGGGAGCGGTTACACCACCGATAGAGATAGTGGCATCGAATCCGGGCGGATACATTTCCTCCGGCGTAGGCGTGAACAGCACGTCGCAGCCTGCTTCGTCGGCAATGCGTGTGTCGCGTTCTAAATCCCGCGGATACCGCGAAAAATCTTCATTCGGCGCAAACTGAAGTGGATTGACAAAAATAGTGGTAATTACAAGGTCGCTTTGCGAGCGGGCTTCACGAATAAGCGACGCATGACCGTCGTGCAAAAAACCCATCGTGGGGACAACACCAATGCGTTTGCCGCCTCTACGGGCATCCAAAGCGAGGCGCTGCATGGCGCTTGCGGAAGAAATATGTTGCATGAATTGTAAAAATATTGAATCAAATAATGAATCAAGAGTTATGATGATTGTTGAAGGATTGGTTAGCGCAGAATAACCACGCGCTGCGTCCACCGCTCACGCCCAGACTGCACGTGTAGCGTATATGCGCCTTGTGCGAGACGGCTTACATCCAGCATTGTAGCGAATGCGCCTTGCAGGGCTAATTGCTCCTCGTGCCGAAGCACAGTACGTCCTAGCATATCTTCTATGCGAATGAGCACCGGAGCGCTCTCTGGCAAGCCAAGAGCGATGTGGAGGGCGTCGGAAGCGGGATTAGGTGAGACGTAAACAGTCTCAAATACAGATATATCGGGATTTTGGCGGAATAAACCAGTATGGACTTGCTGTGGTGCGATAAGACTCGTTGTTGCCCATGTTGAGCCACCCTCATACAAGCCAAGATTGAAAAATTTCATGTCATCTGGATTCAGGCTAGCACTAGCAGACAACAAAATATTTGCGACTGTCCCCCAAACAGTAAAATCAGGGAACTCAGCAATACCGAGGTTATTTGTCCAGGCAATGTTTCCTGTCAATCGGCGAGTCGTATCTATGTAAGGATACCCATTGTTCGTAATTATCAGTGTGACAGTAGTTGAGAAAGATGGGGTATTGCTGAACCTATCAAGAACACGAATGGCAATATAATTATAGTCGCTTTTATCAAGATTATTGAAACGCACGGGTTTACCTAACTCAATTGATGGAATAGCTCCCTGATATGCAGGATTATCCGTTATTAATCCGGGAACAGCATATTTACCATTGTTGAGCTGCACAAAACTTCCAAAACTCGGATAACCACCCAAGAACGAAATGGTAATAGTGGTTGCATTTGCTGTTGTTGAAGAGCATTGTAACTTTAGTAGTGTTGGTACAGTGTAGCCACAAACAGTAAGATTGTTAAATTCAATAATGCCTGCTGTAGAGCGTTGCGTCATCTTGAACCCCGACGAGATGCACAGAAAAGCATCTGAAAGGAGCGTTGCACCTGTGACGGCAAGAACTGCGTTAGTGCCATCGTCCTTCAAAATCTTCCCTTCGCTATCAGTAACAGCAAACACCAAACTCGCCGTCGTCGTTACGCCTGCACGAAACGGCTCCACAGTCTGCAGTAGCGTTCCCGTCGTCACCGAGCGTTGCCCCAGAAAGCGCAAAAAACGCTGCTGTGTGGGCTGTTGCGCAGGAAGAACACCGAAACACAGGAGCAGTGCGGCGCACAGGCACGTGAAGGAGCGTTGCATTATCGTCATAGCAAGACAAATCAGTGAAGAGTAGAAATGAAATGAACCGCAATCTACGAAAGGCACGGCGAAGATACACAGCAAAAATAAGGAAGAGATGCAAAACGAACTAGCCAGCTTTTTCCTCAACGAGAAAAGTGCAGGCACGGACGATAAAAGAGTCCACACCTGCACTTTTTAAGCATACTCACCGTAAACGTGCTCACCGTAAATGAGCTCACCAAGATTCGCTGCCACTTTTTTCGTACAACGCCTTAGAACGCCCAGCCAACCGTAACTTGCAGCACGTTTGTCGGGAAATCATAGCGCGAAGCAGCAGCAGGAACAGCGCCGGCAACAGCATTGACAATTGTTTGCGTGTTGACGGTGCCAAGTCCGGGAATTGTTGTATTGCCCTGAAGCCCCGTTACCACGGTGTTGACGGTCGTATTGGCAATGTACTGCGGCACTGCTGCCACATAATTCACACCAACATTGAGGCGGTCAAAAAGCAGCACCCCTGCACCAATTTTGTACGCAAAAGCCGTTGCACTGGCTTGCGGACGAGAAATAGTTGCATCGGCTTTCACACCCAGAACATTAAGCCCAAGTTTTGCCTCGCTCTGCGGCGCAATGCCGTAGAACAAGCCTGCTTGTGCATTGCCATAGACATTCACCAAGCCCGTCAGCACGGGCAAATCGTAGCGAATACCGCCCGTAAGCGTTCCGTTGATGTACGCTTGCGCGTTGTATGAGCTGGTAATGCCGAGCAGAGAGGAAAATGCACCGAGGCTTATGCCGTTCAGACTCGTGCCCAAAACGCTGTTCCTCAATTGGCGGGCAGCTTCGTCGTTATTGAAAGCGTTGTAATTTGCATCCAGCGAAACGCTAAGAGCAAGATTCGGCGTGAAGCGAAACACATCATTCAAACCAAGTGTGAAACCCATCACTGCTGCACCCTGTGGGGTTTTTCCGTCGGCAGGAATAAGGTCTTGAAGCGTGGCGGGAAGGGCACCAAAATTTGCCACAGGCGTAGAGATGCCGCCCTGTACGATAAGACGATTACCAAACGTCCAGCTACCGTCTTGTGCGGTCAGCGTAACGAGAGAAGCAAGCGCGACTAGCACAAACGCAAGCAAGCGCGAGGGATATATGCGAGAGAGAAACATGGTGATACGAGAAAAATGAGAAAAAGAGATTGTGAAAATTCTAAGTATTTGTTCGTGAGTACGAGTTCGACACTCTAAGAAAGCCCCACGTTTAAGCATGGTTACAAGAAAATTTACAAAATCCCTCACCAAGCAACGAGATTTTTTTGTAGAGAGCCGTGAAAGTGTGTATTTTCCCCGCGTGTGATTTATACCTGTACGCCCCCAAATGTTCACCATTTCTTCCGTCATTCACTTCCTTATTTCTCTCTTGAAAGGCGCATCTATGCTTGATATGCAACGCAAAATGACCAACACGTTTTATGCCGTTCTGAGCCTTCCGGCGACAGCTATGGGCTTTGCGCTTTGTGTGCAGATTTCCGCGCTCAGTTGGATTATGAGTACGAAATATCATCTTAATATCGAAGAAGTCGGCTTTGTCTGGGCTTCGGGACCGATTGCCGGTATTTTGGGGCAAGTGATTATCGGCTTAGTGAGCGATAATGCGTGGTTCTGGGGCGGACGGCGGCGACCATTTATCCTTATCGGCGGCATTCTGGCTGCGCTCATGCTTTTTGCGCTGCCGAATGTGGATGCTATCGGCGCGGCGCTGGGGACAAGCAACCTTCTGTTTATCGGTATTGCCGTTGCGCTGCTGCTGGATTTGTCCATCAATGTTAGCTTTAATCCAACGCGCTCTATTATTGCCGACGTAACTCCCGAAGGCGACACGCGCACCAAAGGCTATACGTGGATGCAGACTATTTCGGGAATGTTTGGCGTGATTGCGTATCTCATCGGCGCGTGGCTTGGGAACTACACGCTCATTTATTCGGGTGTGTTTCTTGTGTTGGTGTTTTCGATTGTGCCTACATTGTTCATTACCGAATCTCGAACGCTGAACCAAACGGCAACAAATACCGACACAGGCGCTAAGGATACGATACCTACGGGCACGACCGATACGGGGCAGTTTGTTCGCATCTGTATTGCGCACGCCTTCTCGTGGCTGGGTGTGCAGACAATGTTCGTCTATATGTTCGCCTACGCCAAGCAGGTTCTGCCTGCCAATACCGACGACCAAAGTATCGGACAGGTGATTGCTATTTCTTTTGCCGTGCTGAACACCGTTGGCTTTATTCTACCGGTTGCTGCATTGGAGCCACTTGCCGAGCGCTTAGGGCGCGTCAGAACGCATCTTCTGGCGTTGGCGGTAATGGCAGTCGGATATTTCGGAATCGTGTTCTTTGGCAAAAGTGCTGTTTCGCTTTATGGACTCATGATTATTGTCGGCATCGGCTGGGCGGCAGTGGTAAGTTTGCCTTTTGCGATTATGACCGAAAAAGTGGACAAAAGCCGCATGGGGTTGTTTATGGGCATTTTCAATTTATCGGTGGTCTTGCCGCAACTCGCTTCCAGCCTTTTTGTTGGGAAATTCATACAGGCTGCGCCCGACAAGTCGCTTATTTTCGTCATTTCCGGCGTTTCGCTGGCAATTTCGGCAGGGCTGTGGCTGCTGGTGAAAGAGGTGCAGAGCGGGAACAAGACGGAAGCGAAACAAGGCGGAAGCGGACATTAAAGCATCAAGACGTTCCCCCCAAGCAACACTCTTTCACCGTCTTTTCGCTAACTTTTCACGACAAATAATTTGCCATGCGCGGCGATTTTGCTAAATTGTGCCTTCGTGAACCGTAGGCAGGCGCACAGTTGACTTCAGCCGTGTAGTAAAGCCCGTTTCACACACCGTTCCAAACGTTGAATCATCCGTACAACCACATTCCGATTGCTACTATGCTTCTTGCAACGCTCTTCGCACCTCTTGTCGGCGCACTCGCGCTTTTGCTTGTCAGCCGTGATGCTAAGAAAGCGCTCAAATACACATCTCTCACCGTATCGGTCGTTGCCTTTCTCTTCGGGCTGGCGACACTCCTCAGTTTTGACCATGCCAATCCCAATATGCAAATGCTGACCATGCAAGGCTGGATACCTTCGCTGGATGCAGGTTTCCGTATTGGCGTGGACGGGATGTCGGTGCTGTTCATTTTTCTGACCGCGCTCACTATGCCGGTCGTGATTCTGGCGGGCTTCGATAGCATCAAAAGCCAAGAGAAAGAGTTTTACGTTTTAATACTGCTTTTGGAATTTGGCGTTATCGGAATTTTTGCTGCATTAGATACTTTCCTTTTTTACGTCTTTTTTGAATTGATTTTAATACCGATGTATTTTCTTATCGGTGTTTGGGGTGGTGAGCGCAAAACATTTGCAGCAATAAAGTTCTTTATTTACACGATGTTTGGTTCGCTGGTCATGCTCATCGGTTTGATTTGGCTTGGCTACTACGTGGAGCAGACCACCGGACACTTTACGACCAATCTTCTTTTGCTCCGCGAAATTGCCCCGACGATTCCGCTTGATACCCAAAAATGGATGTTTTTCGCTTTCATGCTTGCTTTTTGCATCAAAGTTCCGCTTTTCCCTGTGCATACGTGGCTGCCGGACGTGCAATCTGAGTCCCCGCTTGTCGGGACGGTCGTCGTAGGAGCGGTCTTGTTCAAAATCGGCATTTATGGTCTTATTCGCTTTGGTTTGGAGATGTTTCCGCAGTCATCTTTTGAATATGCAAAGGTGATGTGCGCTCTTGGCGCTGCTGCCGTGATTTATGGTGCAATGCTGGCAATTGTGCAGACCGATATTCGCCGTCTTGCGTCATTTGCACTTGTGAGCAGCTTGGGCACGATGGTCATGGGTGTTTTCTCCATGACTCCCGAAGGCGTACAAGGCGCAATTATTCAGACGTTCAATCACGGGCTTTCGGTAACGGGCTTGTTTCTTTGTCTTGGAATGTTGACCGAACGGCGCGGCACAACTCTTCTGGCGGACTACGGCGGAATTGCAAAGGTGATGCCCGTATTTGCCGTGCTCTTCGCTATTTCGCTCTTTTCGCTCGTGGGTTTGCCCGGATTAAACGGCTTTGTGGGCGAATACTTGCTGCTTCTCGGCACATTCCGCTCGCCATTTTTGAATAACTGGACGTTTGGAATTTTAGGCGCAACCACAGGCATATTTGTAGCAATCTATATGCTGAAGCTGTACAATGATATTTGCTTCGGCGGCTTCAAAAACGATGAAAGCGCCAGCATGAGCGACCTGACAACAAAAGAACTTGCCATGCTCCTTCCGGCAACAATTCTGATGATTTGGATTGGCATTTACCCTTCGACCTTTATGCGCTTTTCGGAAGAATCCACCAAAGCACTTGTGGGCAAACTTGAAATTGCAAAATTCGGAAAAACCAATTACACCGAAGCGCTGAAAAAGCTCCACAAAGCGCCTGCCGCCCAAAGTGAGGCACACGAAGCGCACAAAGAACATTAAACAAATAGGCATCTGCTTCTCAAACAAAACACGCACGCCCATTCGTTGCATTCATACTTCAATCTTTACACTTCATCCTTTTTGCCCCCGTCATGCTCTACGATATTTTCTACTCATTGCCAATAGCTCTCAGCTCCTTTTTCTGCCTAACCGCGATGCTCTTGGGCGCTTTTTTGCCGAAGAACCGTAGCAATATCGTCATGCCGTTCGCCACTATCGGGCTTGCGATAGTCTTTACCTTTGCGGCACTGCTCTGGGGCAGAAATGGAACCGCCTTCAATAGCATGATAACGACGGGAATGTACCCCTCGTTTTTCGATATGCTCTTCTCGGCATCGGGTATTTTGGTGATGATAGCCGCCCGACCATACTTGCAGCGCATGAACTGGGAGTTCGATGAATTCTACATCCTCGTTCTTTTTGCCGTGAGCGGTATGATTCTCATGGCACATGCTAATCACTTACTGATTGCGTTTATCGGCATTGAGGTCATGTCCATCAGCTTTTATGTGCTTTCGGCGTATATGCGAAATCACATCCTTTCGGTAGAATCAGGCTTGAAATACTTTCTCTTGGGCGCGTTTTCCACAGGATTTTTGCTCTACGGCATGGCACTCGTCTATGGCGCAACAGGCGGGAAAATGGAGTACAGCGCGATTCGAGCAGCCGTCAGCTATGGTGCTCAAATGCCTTCGTTGCTACTTGCTGGCACGGGGCTGATTATTATTGGTCTGAGTTTCAAAGTCTCTGCATTTCCATTTCACGTTTGGTCGCCGGATGTGTATCAAGGTGCACCGACTATCGTAACGGCATTTATGAGTACAGGCGGGAAAGTGGCTGCTTTTGCTGCTTTTATCCAATTAGCCAATGCACTCATTCCCAACGGTGGTCCGGACAGCACCAAAATAACCTACCTCCTCGCAATACTTTCTGCGGCTTCGATGCTCTACGGCAATATCGCTGCTTGCGCCCAGCAAAACGTGAAGCGGCTTCTGGCGTATTCTTCCATCGCGCAGGCTGGTTACATGATGATAGGCATTGTGGCAGGTACAGGGCGCGGCACAAGCGGAATTATGTTCTACCTCGCGGCGTATTTGTTTACTCAAATTGGTGCTTTTATCATCGTCTCGGCGCTGGAGCATGAATACGGCAAGCAATTAGAGTTCAGCGACTATGCGGGCTTGGCAAAACGTCATCCGCTTTTGGCGGGCGTGATGTCGCTCTTTATGTTCTCACTTCTTGGTTTGCCGCCCTTTGCTATTTTCTTTGGCAAATATTATCTCTTCACGGCGGCTATTGAAGCGGGTTACACCTGGCTGGCACTCGTGGGAATTTTGGCAAGTCTTATTTCGGCATATTTCTATCTCGGTCTTATTGTTGCAATGTATTTCCGCTCTCACGAAACGGGAGAGATACACGCCGCCCAGCCCGGTATGTCGGGTGTAACGATTGCGATTGCCGTCGCGGGCGTAATCTTGCTTGGTCTTGTACCGTCGGCAGTGCTGCGAATTACGGGCGTATTGATGTAGCACTCTACTGATAGATTGATGGAGCACCTGCCGATAGAATTGCGGTGCTTTCATCCTATGACTCAAGCAACAGGTTCTCTCGCACCACTATCGCATGGAGTTTTCGCATCAATCCTTCTTCCCACAAACACTACCTTCTTCCATGAACACAGCGTCGTTTGAATCATTAGGGTTTTCCAAACTCTTTGTAGATTTTATCGCTGACAAAGAATTAACCGCACTTCGTTTCCCCGGGAATGCCTCCCTCTTCTATGATACAGAACACCTTCACACTATTGCGACATCGAACCGAAACCGAGCCGTATTTCTTGAGGCGATTCGCTCCACAATGGCGCAAACGTCCTTTACACCTGAGCAGGAGCGCAATCTAAAATTCCTCGCAGAACCGACATCTTTGACCGTGATTACAGGTCAGCAAGTCGGTTTTCTGGGCGGAGCGCTCTACACAATGCTTAAGGCGTGGACGGCGATACAAACCGCACACAATCTTACCGTATCGCATAGTAGCTTGTCGTTTGTGCCCGTGTTCTGGATAGAAGACAACGACCATGACATTGATGAGATTTCCTCCGCCGGGATGCTGAATTCGCAGGGAGAGGCATACACCGTCCGTTCGCCGTGGAGCGCCCTACCCGAGCGCGTTGCGGCATCGGATGTGGAATATGACAACACGCTTCAGCCCGTCATTGAAGAAATTATTGAGGCATTGCCAAATTCCGAGTATAGTTACCAAATTGCGGAACTTCTTCGCACAGCATACAAGTCTGGAACACCAGTGGTAAAAGCATTCACAGCGCTTTTGCAGCATACGCTGGGCGCAAGCGGTATGCTCTTTGTGTCGGCAGCAGAACTCCGTAAACGCGGTCTGTTTGCTCAGATCGCCACGAAGGAAATGGAACGACCCGGCGCGACGGCTGCGGCTGTTGCCAAAGCATCCGCTATACTTACCGAACACGGTTATCACGCACAAGCACAGGCTTCGGCGGTCAATCTCTTTCTGCATATTGATGGCAAACGGCATAAAATCAATACCATTGAAGGCGATGAACGTTTTCAAGCGGGAGAAATTATTTACACCAAAGCCGAACTAAGCGCTCTTGCCGCTACCGCCCCTGAGTGCTTCAGTCCTGCTGTTCTGCTTCGTCCTGTTGTGCAAGACTCTATCTTCCCCAATGCCGCGTATATTGGCGGTCCTGGTGAAATTGCTTATTTAGCGCAAATTGCCGAGTTGTACGACCTTTTTGATGTGCCGCTCTCGGCGACGCTTGCACGTCATTCCGCAACACTTTTGGACAGCCGGATTGAGCAATTATGTGCCAAGCAAGGTGTTCAACCATCGTTTTTCATGCGCCGCTACGACGAAGTAGAAAAAGACATTATGCACGAACACGAGAACAAGCAACTGTCGGCAGAACTAGAGGCAACGAAAGCCGCAATTGAACAGGCTTTCGGGCGTTTGCAACCCGTTGTAACGGCGCTGGACGCAACGCTTGCTCCGACGGCAGACCGCATGAAGCATCAGGCATTGCAGGGCGTGAGCGATCTCGAAGCAAAAATCCGCAAAGCACAAAAGCGTCTCGAAGAAACAACGCTCGGCAAAGCTCGCAAAGCTGCTGCGATGCTCTATCCTGAAAATGGCTTGCAAGAACGCTCGCTGCCCTATATTTATTTTGCGGCAAAAGTAGGGTTAGAAGCGTTGTCAGGAAAGATGCAGCTTTTGACCAAAGAGGCGGCAAATCGCCACTTCTTTGTTGTACTTGACTCAGAGTAAGAAGTTTTTCTATGCCCATATTACAATCAACTCGTTTGCTGACACATCGCATCTTGCCCATTCTTGCATTGGTGGGCATTATTCTGACTGTGGCGTGCTCCGGCTCAGTGCCGATGCTGTTGTCCTCATTTGCTCCCGGCACGAAAACAGTTGCGAATGCACGCCCTACGCCGCCCTTTACGGTAGAATCGTTTCTTGATTCAGCAGCAATACGCTTTTTGGTAGTGGGCGATTGGGGAACAGGTGCAAGTTTTCAGAAGCGCGTTGCAGCACAAATGTGCACCAAAGCGGGCAAGGAAAAACCCGCTTTTATCGTTAGCACAGGCGATAATATCTACAACAATGGCGTTGTATCGGTGGATGATCCGCAATGGAAAAACAAGTTTGAGGAACCGTATTCTTGTTCAGAACTCGCTCTTCCTTGGTATGTCGTCCTAGGTAATCACGATCACCGAGGTAGCATTCAGGCGCAGATTGATTACCACAAAAAAAATCCGCTTTGGAATATGCCTGACCGCTTTTATCGCACGAGTATGAAAGCGAAAGACGGCACTGTACTTGACATTATCGCCATTGATACCGACCCTCTGAACCGCAAGGATACTGCCTTTGCTATCAAGCAAAATGCGTGGCTGCGTGGTGAACTTATCGCTTCTAAAGCACAATGGAAAATTGTGGTGGGACATCATCCGATTCGTTCGCACGGCGGCTATGGTGACCAGGAGTATATGCTGCAAGCCATCAAGCCGATTTTGGATGAGTTCGGCGTGGATTTGTATATGAATGGACACGAGCATGATCTGCAGTATCTCAAAGCGCCCGAAGACCGCTTTTACTGCCTCATTTCGGGAGGCGGCGGCGAGGCACGAAACACAGCATATGGTGCAAACACAATTTTTGCTGCCACAAATGGCGGATTTCATTATATTGCAGTCTCTCAATCCAGAATGTACATCGAATTTGTTGATATTGACGGCAAAACAACGTTCACAACCAATATTCGCAAAGCAAGCAAGCCGTAATCTGCCTCGCGTAAGCGTCTTATTCACATCAATCCCCTTCTAAGCGTATGCACCTTTGATTCTCAGCAATTCAGATTTGTCTGCACGACTGATATTGCTTGATAATCTTCGTTGTTTCATTTTTTTCGGATGCACTATGCTGAATAACCGCATATCGCCTCGCCCCGCCTTTGTGCCTGCTTCTCCTTCTTCCACTCCGTCTTATTATCGTCAGCTTGTGGCGATAATACTTCTTGCTCTCATTGTAGGGCTTCTTCTGACCACGTCCGCCTTTGCCCAACGCGGATTGTACTCGTTTCTGCGCGATGACGCGAGCGCTCGCGCCGCTGCGCTTGCCGGCTCTTTTGTGGCTGTTCACGACGACCCGTCCGCACTTTTTTACAATCCCGCCGCCATTGCCAGCGCTGAGGACAATCAGCTGAGCGTTACCTTTTTTAAGCACGTCCAAGACATCAACTCCGGCTTTGCTGTGTACAACACATCTCTGCAAACACTTGGCGTACAATCAAGTTCCCCTGTAGCAAAGGGTTCGGTAGCTGTGGGAGTGAATTATGTGAATTATGGTTCATTCCAGCGCCTTGACAGAAACGGCTTGCCCGCAGGAAGTAATTTTGGCGGTGGCGATATAGCGCTCTCTCTGGGATATGCAAATGAATTGGATTCTAATTGGCTCTACGGTGTGGCAGTGAAATACATCAATAACCGCCTTGATAACGTCTCTGCGGCTGCCGTTGCCGTTGATGCGGGTATGCTATACCGCATTCCGAAAGCGAATGTGAATATCGGACTGTCGGTCTTGAATGCCGGAGCGCAAATCGCAACCGTGAACGGTGCACAAGAAGCTCTCCCGCTTGATGTGCGATTGGGGGTAAACCATCGTTTGCGCGGACTGCCGCTTTTGCTTAATGTTACGCTCACACGCCTCGCCGATAATGTGCCTGTCTTTACCGACCGCTTTTTGAATTTTGCTATCGGTGGTGAATTTTACTTCGGGAACGTAGTACGCGTGCGCGTTGGGTACGACAACCAACGCCGTCGTGAGATTGCTGCCGACGCGCAGCCGCGCTTGGCTGGCTTCTCCGGTGGCGTGGGAATTGCTCTTGATAAATTTTCTTTCGACTATGCGCTGACTTCACTGGGTATGCCGGGCGATGTTCATCGTTTTTCGCTCAATGTGCGCTTGTAAAAAAGCATTATTCTGACTACTTTTGCTGTAAGGGGACACAAGGCTTGCCCGATGTGTTCCCATTTTTTTTAATGCTTTCACTACTCCAATGGCAAAACGACGTACCCGCAACGACGACGACATTCCGAAACTCAACCGCGAACAAAGCCGTGAGCAATTACAATTTCTCGTCAGTTTTCTCAAGCCGCACCGCTGGAAAATAGCGTTTGCGCTTCTGATCTTGATTGTCAGCAGCTCCGTGAGCTTAGCATTTCCAGCGCTCATCGGTAAACTCATCGACGTAGTGCTGAACGAAGCCACCTCGCCGTATTCGCTTGGCACTATTGCAAGTGTGCTTGTGGCAGTGCTTGTGGTACAATCCGTAACACGCTTCTTTACGTCCACCACGCTTGCTTCCATTACGGAAAACACCCTTGCCGAGCTTCGCATAACGCTTTTTGAGCGCATCATTCGTCTGCCAATGGCATTCTTTGGGGAGCGCCGCGTGGGTGAACTTTCGTCGCGGATGTCGTCGGATTTGGCGCTGATTCAAGAGACCTTTACCTTTACATTTCTGGAACTTTTGCGGCAGACTGTATTTTTCATTGGCAGCGTGATTTTGATTGCCGGACGAAGCCTACGTTTGACGGGTATGATCATGCTTGTCGTGCCGCTCTTGGTTGTCGTGGCGCTGCTTTTTGCTCGTTATATCCGTAAGTACAGCCGCGATGCGCAGGACGCACTCGCCGATGCAGCAACGGTCGTAGAGGAAACACTTCAGGGCATTGCAGGTGTGAAATCGTTTGTCAATGAGCGCTACGAATCCACACGCTATGGTTCATCCATTAAGCGTGGCGTGGCGATTGCCCTCAAAGGCGCGAAGATTCGGTCGGCGTTTGTCTCGTTCATTATTTTTGCACTGTTTTCGGGGATTGCGGGCGTGATTTGGTACGGTGGTAGCCTTGTGCGAAGCGGCGAAATGACAATGGGCGATTTGACATCATTTATTATTTACACCACGTTTGTCGGCGGTGCATTGGGCAGTTTTGCAGAACTCTTCGGGCAGATACAACGCACACTAGGCGCTTCGGTGCGCGTCCGTGAGATTCTGACAGAAACGCCTGAAGATGTTGGCGATGCGGAGGGTTCTGCCGGAACGCATCCTCGTTTCCAAAATGTTGAATTTTCCAATGTTGTCTTTCGGTACCCCGGCAGAAAAGATATTGCGGCGCTCAATAACGTTTCGTTTCAGATTCGCTCAGGTCAGCGCGTGGCGTTTGTGGGCGAGTCCGGTGCCGGCAAAAGCACAACCGCAGCACTCATTCAGCGCTTTTATGATGTGGACGAGGGCGAAATCCGCTTTGACGGCACTCCGGCAAAGGAGCTTTCGCTTGCCTCGGTACGCGAGAGCGTTGGTATTGTTCCGCAGGACATCGTACTTTTTGGGGGAACCGTTGCCGACAATATCCGCTATGGCAACCTGAACGCAAGTGATGATGAGCTTTGGGAAGCGGCGCGCCTGGCGAACGCCACAGAATTTATTGAGCAATTTCCCGAGAAGCTGCAAACAGTTGTCGGTGAGCGCGGCGTCAAGCTCTCCGGCGGGCAACGTCAGCGCGTGGCAATAGCGCGAGCAATTTTGAAAAACCCACCAATTTTGATTCTGGACGAAGCCACAAGTTCACTGGATTCGCAGACGGAGTATCTGATTCAAGAAGCAATGGAGCGCTTGATGAATGGGCGCACGACGATTATCATTGCGCACCGCCTCTCGACAATTCGCCGATGTGATAATATCTTCGTTTTCAGCAAAGGTCGTATCGTCGAATCGGGGACGCACGACGAGCTGCTTGCGCAAACAGGTAGTTTTTATGCAAAGTTGTGTACTTTGCAGTTTGGCGACGTTGATAGTGTCGCCGAGCCAAACATTGCATAATCGAGAGTGCTACGTTTTGAACGTTGAGTGCTGAGCTTAAGAGCGCACAACGTCAGTAATGAAGGGCTTTTCAGTATGATAAACTCAACGCTCAGCACTACCCATTTTTTGTAATGACATTTTTTGTGTTTTTAGGAGGAGAAGTATGTCTGACCAAGCACCCGCTAAAGCATCTGCTCAAGCAATGGCGCACAGCGCCGGTAAACCACAAGCCTCACAACGCCTTACGTTCATAGACATCATGCGCGGTTTGGCGTGTGTGTGGATGATTGAAACGCACGTCATCAATGCCTGCCTTAGTTGGCAGTATCGCGGCGGCTGGCTCTTCAATGTGCTCAATACGACTAACGGCTATGTGTCGGTGTCGTTTATTTTCTGTGCTGGAGCGGGCTTTTGGCTTGCAGCCACTCGTAAAGCCCAAGAATACAAGACCTTTCAGCCGTCGCTGTGGCAGTATGTTCGGCGATTGGGTTTTATTTTGCTCATTGCTTATTGGCTGCATATTCCTGAAATTTCGCTGCGAAAATACCTCATTGCAGCACCGGAGCGGCAAAATATCCTCTGGATATGCGATGTGCTTCATGCCATTGCGATAGCATCATTCATAGCGCTGGCGCTGCTGATGCTTGTCCCGACGCTGAAGCAACTCCGTTGGGTATTTGTGGGGTTTGCCGTACTGTTTGTCTTTGGTGCGCCTCTTGTCTGGCAGTTAGAGCCGGATACATTCTTGCCACGAGCGCTGGGTTCGTATTTGTCGCGCCCTCCGGCAGCGGCATTTCCTTTATTCCCGTGGTGCGGCTACTTTTTTATCGGCGCTGCGCTGACTGCTTTTTTTCTGGAATCCAAAGACCGCCACACCTTTGCCAAACGCACGGCGTGGGTTGGCTTCATTACGCCATTTGTCGTGATGACGTTCTTTTGGACGGGATGGAATCAGATGTTCAACTACGGCTGGACGGAAAATTGGTATCTCTGCTCGCCCGGTAACGTTATTTTCCGCGTGAGCGGCTCGGCACTGCTGTTCTCGCTGCTCTTTCTTTGGCAAGAGCGCCTTGCCGAGTGGACTGTACTTCGACGCAAACCCGCACAGTGGCTGCAACTGATGGGGCAGGAATCCCTCTTTGTCTATGTGTTCCATTTGATGCTGGTCTATGGCTCGCCGGCAAACTTAGGAATGTCGTATTTTGTGGGTGGTGTGCTGCGCCCCTTTGCAGCGTTTGTGCTGACCTGTGCCGTCATTGTGGCGGTGTATGTGCTCATGGAACAATGGCATTTGGCAAAGAAAAATTCCCCCGACGTGCCCAAGCGCATAATTTGGACGTTTGGGGTGCTCTTTGCACTCATTTTTATTTTGGTAACGCCACAGTTTGCTGATATGGCGGAAGCATGGGCAACGCAGTATCTCGCAGGCGCGGTAAAGTAGCAGACATGGCTATAACAAAGGTTACTTGGGCAAATGTTGCTTGGGCATCATAATTTTTGACCTAAAATTATCTATGAAATCAATTTCAAAACACTTCGATGCAGCCCGCCACGTAAGCGGTCTTTCGCAATTTCTCGATGACATGAGTGTCCCCGAAGGAACGCTTCATGCAGCAGTTTTTTATGCGAAAATGGCACATGGGCATATCAAACGTCTGAACACGGCTCCGGCACTTGCTCACACGGGCGTTCATGCAGTGCTGACGGCACAAGACATTCGCGGTGAGAATCAAATTGGCGGCATTATCCCTGACGAGCCACTTTTGGCAGAAAGCGACGTTCACTTCTGGGGGCAACCAATTGCGGTGGTCGTGGCTGAAACGGCAGCACTGGCGCGTGAGGCAGCGCATTTGATTGAGTGCGATATTGAGCCGCTTCCCGTCATTACCGACCCACGCCAAGCCGCCCGCGAAGGCAAGCTCATCATGCCTGCACGGACGGTTGAGACTGGGAACGTCGATGCGGTCTGGGCAGAGTGCGATATTGTTATCGAAGACAAGGCAGAATCAGGTGGACAAGAGCATCTCTATCTTGAAACGCAAGGTGCTTTTGCCATTCCAACCGAAGGCGGTGGCGTGCGGATTGTATCTTCTACGCAAGGTCCGACTGCCGTGCAACGTGCTGCGGCAAAGGTTCTCGGAATACCGATGCACCTCATCGAAGTAGATGTGCTCAGGCTTGGCGGCGGCTTTGGCGGCAAAGAAGACCAAGCGACTCCGTGGGCAATTATGGCGGCGATGGCGGCGCTCAGGCTCAACCGCGCCGTGAAGCTCGTCCTGCCACGCCAAGAAGATATGCGCATGACCGGAAAGCGGCATCCATACTCGTCGGATTTCAAAATTGGGCTAACAAAAGACGGTAAAATTCTCGCGCTGGAAGCAACATTTTATCAGGATGCGGGCGCTGCTGCCGACTTATCACCGGCAGTGCTGGACAGAACACTTTTTCATTGCACCAACAGCTACTTTATTCCTAATGTCCGCGCCACGGGAATTTCCTGCCGCACGAATGTCCCGCCTAATACTGCTTTTCGGGGCTTCGGCGGTCCGCAGGGAATGTTTCTTGTAGAAGCCGCCATTTACCGTGCCGCCGAGATAATGGGAATAGAGCCACACGTAATTCAACGAACCAATCTCTTGCGCGATGGTGACACATTCCCTTACGGACAAGTAACAGAGCGCTGTCAAGCAGAACGCACGTGGAACGAAGCCGAACAAACATTCGAATTAGCATCATCGCAGAAGCGGGTTGCAGAATTTAATGCGATAAATACCTTGCACAAAAAAGGTATCGCCGTGATGCCCATTTGCTTCGGTATTTCCTTCACGAATACGATGATGAATCAAGCTAGTGCACTTGTTCATATTTACTCGGACGGCAGCGTGAGCATCAGCACGGGAGCGGTAGAGATGGGGCAGGGCGTGAACACAAAAATTGCCCAAACAGCGATGAGTATTTTCGGACTGCCGGAACATTGCGTCAAGGTGCAGACCACAAACACCAGTCGTGCGGCGAATACGTCGCCCACAGCCGCCAGCGCCGGAGCTGACCTGAACGGTAAAGCAACGGAAATTGCTTGCACGGCACTCCGTGAGCGGCTTTTATCGCTTGCTCGCACAGAACTGGCTTGTTCAGAAGGCGATAGTCTCACTTTCAGTGAGGAAAAAGTCTGGAAAAATGGCGCTGAAACAAACCTCTCGTGGAATGCACTTGTACAGACGGCTTTTTTTCAACGAATCAAACTCTCTGAGCAGGCGCAGTATGCAACGCCACGTATCCATTTCGACAAAGCCACGATGAAAGGTCATCCCTTTGCGTATCATGTCTATGGAACAGCTATCATTGAGGTAACGGTGGATTGCCTTCGTGGCACCTACGAGGTAGAAAACGTTCAGGTAGTGCATGATTTTGGGCAAAGTTTTAATCGCACTGTTGATTTGGGTCAGGCAGAAGGTGGAATTATGCAAGGCATAGGCTGGATGACCATGGAGGAAGTTCTGTATGCCGAAAATGGGCGTTTGCTGACCGATGCACTTTCTACCTACAAAATCCCCGACATCAATGCGGCTCCGAAGCAGATAGACGTGCGGTTTTTAGACAATTCTGAAAATCCAATGGGCATTATGAATTCCAAAGCCGTTGGAGAACCACCGTTCATGTATGGCATCGGCGCATACTTCGCGCTGATGAACGCACTCAAGGCTTCACGCCCTGACAAACGCTTCCTCCTCAAAGCGCCGATGTCGCCGGAGCGTGTACTGACCGCATTGTATGAGCCGATTGCGGTCGCGGTGGCATAAAAGCGCCATCAGACCACATACGGTGATGCTATGGTGTTACGGTGAAAGTCGCGCAATCTTCCAGCCCGATGCTGTGCGCTGATAACGTACGCGGTCGTGCAGCCTGCCGACACGCCCCTGCCAAAACTCTAACGACTCCGCCACAACGCGATAACCGCCCCAAAAGGGTGGCAGTGGTATCTCTTTTCCTTCAAAATCAGCAGTCAATTCAGCAAAACGTTTCTCCAGTGCCTCGCGGCTTTCGATAACACTACTTTGTTTGGAAGCCCAAGCGCCAATGCGGCTTTCACGGGGACGCATTTGAAAATAAGCATCGGACTCTTCACGCGATACCTTTTCAATGCTGCCTGTGATGCGCACTTGCCGTTCTAATTCTCCCCAAAAGAAAAGTAAGGCAACACGAGGGTTGGCGGCAATGGATTCTGCCTTTGCGCTTTCATAGTTGGTGTAAAACACAAAGCCTCGCTCATCCATATCCTTGAGTAAGACGACACGGGCTTCCGGCGTACCCGATGGGCTTACGGTTGCGAGTGTCATTGCGTTTGGCTCAAGGATTTGTGCGGCTTTTGCCTCCTCGAACCAAAGGCGAAATTGTACAAAGGGACTTGCGTGGGCATCGCGCTCGGAAAAGCCTGCCAGCGTGTAGCTACGGCGCATTCCTGCTATGTCGTCTCGGTTCATGGAAGAAAGAATGAAGGGTAAATAATAAAAATGTAACTCTGAACCAGTCATTATGCAGATAATTACTCGTCGCTAGGCGGGGTCGTCGGAGCTTCATCACCATCGCTATGATGCCTCGCGTTTTGTACGGTGTTTACAGCCAAAACAATGGTCGCAAAAGCACAAACAGCAACACTTCCAAGCAATTGAATCTTGACAAAAAATGACCACCCTGCCGCCGAAAGCCATGAAGAGTAGCCTTTACTGTTCGCAAAAATAGCAAGACCGACAACCAATCCCACTAGCACACCCGCCAAGACCGCGCCGGCGCTTTCCTGCAAGCGGAGGGGCAAACCATAAAGTGCTTGCCAGAGAAGCACAGCGACCACCAGCGAGCATATCACGGCGCTTACCCACATTGCAATGGTTTCCTGACGCTGCCGTGCTTCCACTGCTTCCACAAATGCTGTTCGGTAACTTACGTTATCTACGCTTTGCATACCCAATGCTTGCGTAACGACAGAATCTATGCGCTCTTTGGTTCGATAATCCTCGCGGAGACTTACAATAAGCGCTGTCGGGAAGGCATTGTCGGGCAAGACCGAAGCGATATTGGTGGCATAGCGACTCACAAACGTTTCTTTGATTTCTGTTGCCGATTGGACACGAATAGAATCAACGCCGACGATTGTTTTGAGGTCGCTCGTGACAGTGGCAAGGTCTTTGACGTTTGTGCCGGCTTCCATAAACACCGTCAGGACAATTTGCTTGGAGAGAGCTTCAAGGTCGCGCTGAACGCCCACAAAAACGAGTACTACAAGCGCGACAAGCAGCGATGCTGTACAAGCGGCGGTGGCAACGCGAGTAATTGCGCCACGCGGGGAAAAGGTTTGAACGATGGTTGTGCGGGACATAGTATTGCAAATTAGCAAGATTTTGGAGTATAAATGTGCCGTAGCAATGCAGTAAGAAGTGCAATATACGCAGAAGCCGTTACTGCTCCATACGCTTTACGACACCATTGATTTTTACCCGCACAATTTCGAGGACTTCAAAGATAGCGCTTTACTTCTTCAACCAAGAGCTTCAAGCCCAATGCCATCAACCTAAGAATTCTGTTGTCAGGAGTGCAAGCCAAAGTTCGGCTCGTTGCTTGTTTTTTGCGAACTGCCGTTCGCACTCCAATTGCTTACATTGATAGCTTTGGGCTTTAGCTCATTGTCTTCGATATTTGCGAAAGTCTTAACGCATCATCATCTAGTCGCTCGTCTTCGGAGCATTTTTCACGTATTTATCCATCCACTCCACCATTTCCGCCATGACGTGCATCACTGATTCCCGTGCGGAGTAGCCGTGACTTTCGTAGGGCAGCATAACAAGTTTCGCCGCGCCTCCGGTGCCGGAAATGGCTTGGTATAGACGCTGCGACTGAATCGGGAACGTGCCGGGATTGTTGTCCGCCTCGCCGTGCGTCATCAGAAGCGGTTTTTTGATTTTATTGGCAAAGGTGAAAGGCGAAAGTTTCATATACACATCTTTTGCCTCCCAGAAATTACGACGCTCGCCCTGAAAACCAAACGGCGTCAGTGTGCGATTGTATGCGCCGCTACCTGCCACGCCGGCGGCAAAAAGATCGGTGTGTGCCAGAAGATTCGCCGTCATAAACGCGCCGTAACTATGCCCAGACACGCCCACACGCTTGCGGTCAATCACACCAAGCGAATCCAAGTAGTCAATTGCGGCTTTTGAAGCAGCCGTTATTTGCTCAATAAATGTGTCGTTCATGGTCTCAGGGCTGCCTACAATCGGCATCGTTGCGCCGTCCAGCACGGCATACCCTTGTAAAGCAAGATACACCTGAGAATAGCTGCGCGAGCGCACCGTAAAGCGGTTCGGCGATGTCCGCACTTGCCCGGCAGTAGCAGCATCGTTGTATTCAAGCGGATAGGCTACAATCATCAGTGGCAAGCGTGTTCCGGCTTTGTAATCGGCGGGCAAATAGAGTGTACCGGAAAGCGGTACGCCATCAGCACGTTTGTATTTCACCAGCTCTTTTTTGAGTGCCGTGAGCTGCGGTGCGGGGTCTTGGAAGGATGTAATCTGACGACGCTTGTTCGACGAAATATCAACAGCTACGAAATTCGGATATTCCGTTTTGCTTTCATACCGTGTGATAATGGCGTTTCTGGATGTAGCATTCTGTGCACCATTGAAGCCTAGCACTGTTTCAAAACTTGTTTCGCCGCATTGGTAGAGGCGCTTTTTCTCTTTTGTTTGCAGATTCATTTTGTCCAAAAATGGACGTTCGCCTTTTTCGCTTGCCCCCACTCCTGTCAGATAGATCCAATCACCATCTTGCAGCAAAACACGCTCACCACTCGTGCGACGCTCATACATTGGCTGCCCGGGGTCATTGTAGCTATCGTTGACGCTGAGGTCGAAGAGCACTTTCGGCGCTGCTTGTGGCTTTGCCATATCCATCAAATAGGTCGTGCGCCAGCGACGATCGCGGTCGTATTCGGTGAGCAAAATCTGGTCTTTTGTTGCCGTCCAGCCGTAGCCTGCGAAGCGGTGCTTG
This sequence comes from Ignavibacteria bacterium, assembly GCA_014654705.1. Classification (GTDB taxonomy): domain Bacteria; phylum Bacteroidota; class Ignavibacteria; order Kapaibacteriales; family UBA4661; genus PH2015. Next base: position 5,272 of record JACVZY010000051.1, on the reverse strand, counting down.
ACTTTGACGACTTCTTGCGCTTCGCCGATAAAGGGTGCCGAAAGCGTCATAATTTTATCACGGAAGTCCACCTTCTTCATCGGGTCGCCGCCATCTAATGCCTCAACCCAAAGCAATTTTGCGGGATGTAATGCTTGCCACGTCAAACCACGAACACCCATCGGAACGCCCATGCGCGGGGTTTGGTCAGCAATAGGCAGAGATGCTATCGTTTTCACAAGTTTCGCGGGCGAAGACTTCACATCCCAAACCTCATGCGTTTTTGCAAAATCGTCATATCGAACACGATATGAAAATGGCTTTTGCAAGCGGCTCACGAGCAAAAATTCTTCGTTAGGAGATAAATCTGCTTCGGCATAAATACCTGGCGCTCCAAGTGCCGTTACGGCTCCTGTTTGCACATTTACCATTGCAAGTTGCGTGGTCGCATAATACTCAAAAAGCGATTCGTCACCGGAGTTCTTGAGCAAATCTTGAAATGTCATTACTTGCGCCATTTTGCCAAGACTTTCTTCAATTACCGGACCGGCGGGCACACGCGGCACTTCGGGTGCTTTCGCACGCCCTGGCGGTATGGTGAACGCCAGAACGTGCTTGCCGTCTGCCATCCACGAATAGGGAGCGCCCAATATATCGGACACGCGCACCGTGCCGACTTGCTTTGCCGCTCCCGTCGCCGCATCGGCAACCCAGAGTTCTACACCGTCTTTGGCATCGCGGGTGAAGGCAATCGATGAGCCGTTGTACGACCACGACGGTGAACCAAGTTTCGATCCCGCAGGAACTTGAATACGGATAGCAGTTTTTGCTCCGGCTTGCTTTGCAGAAGGCTCGCCGACAGGCTGGATGGTAAAGCCGCTTACCTCTGCAATGCGCTGCGAGGAATTGAGTTCAGGGTTGATGCGCACTCCGGCAAGTTTGAGTACAGGTTCGGCAATTACGGACAATGATGGATTCGGCTTCGTTTCTATGAGAAGCATCGCATCACGACGCGGGCTGAGGATGGCTTGCGGAACAACGGGTGCATCAATAATATCGGCAATAGCCTTAGGCGGCATTTTATATGCAGATTGGGCTTGGGAGAGTGTGTGCACCCCCACAAAGAAGCAGAACGCCGGAATAATCAGCAAAAGCTGCTTCGAGACAAGGCGATTCGTCCATGAACGTGTCATAGTGGCAAAAGAAATTTGGGTGAAACAAGTGGCTTGGAATATGTGTCAACAAATGATGTGCAACAGTGCTTGGTTGTTATTCCGCGTAACGTTCCAGCTTGAACGTCGCACCAAGATAGCGTTTACGAACTTCTTCATTCTCGGCAATACTTTCTGCGGTACCGGAGTAAAAAACCTGCCCGTCTATCAAAATGTACGCGCGGTCAGTGATGGAGAGTGTTTCATGGACGTTGTGGTCGGTAATGAGAACACCGATGCCGCGCTTGCGTAATGAACGAACAATACCGATAATTTCTTCCACTGCGATGGGGTCAATACCGGCGAAGGGTTCATCCAGTAAGATAAACTTGGGGTTGGTAGCCAGTGACCGAGCAATCTCGCACCGACGACGCTCGCCGCCCGAAAGCATAAAGCCTTTACTTTTACGGATGTGAGCAATGCTCAAATCTTCCAAAAGTTGCTCCAGACGCTCCTTGCGTTGCGGCTTGGAGAGCTTCTGCAATTCCAAAATCGCCATGATATTATCTTCTACCGTCATTTTGCGGAACACCGATGCTTCTTGCGGCAAATAGCCCAGCCCCAGACGTGCACGCTTGTACATCGGTACTTTCGTAATATCGGCATTGTCCAGAAAAACTTTCCCCTCGCTAGGACGCACCACGCCGACAATCATGTAAAACGATGTCGTTTTTCCTGCGCCGTTTGGTCCCAGCAGCCCGACTACTTCTCCTTGCTTGACCGAGAGCGATACCCCGCGCACGACGCTCCGCTGCTTGTACACTTTTACAAGATTTTCCGTGTGCAAAGTCGAAAGATGCTGCGGTGGCAACAACGATTCTTCCAAAGAATTGAGTGTGTCTGTGGTTTCCATTGGTCTTGAATTCACGGGTGAACAAAGAAGGTACAATCAAAAATATTACAGGAATGCTAAATGCTTCAACTTTGCGTAGAAATTATGAAACAGCCCTGTTACTGTTTCTACGGCTTTTCCTGTACGACAAACACCAAACGCTTTTCATCAGGACTGAGCGCCAAACGTTTGATATAACCGACGGAAATTGTTTTACTAAAGTCTGCAATTTCATGCCAAGCGTTGTCTTTGCGAGCATGGCGGGCGAATAGTTTCAATCCCTGCCCCATGATAACAGTTCCGTTTCCTGTCCACACATAATCTTCTGCTCCGGTTACCGTCGGGCAAATTTGGCTCACAATGCGGTTTTTTACATTGACTCGCTTGAGCATCCAAGCAGAATCATTTATTTTATGAACAAAACTTGCCGCAAGCTGGGAACCGGCAATACTGCTCGGTACACGCCGAATACAGCGCCCAATTTTACTTTCAATTGTGTCGGGTTTGGGCAAGCCAGCACCGTGAGGATTTTCAGCGTCAAAGGAAGTGATTTGCAATGTGAAAGGCAAATTGCGTTCACGCCCAAGTACAAACAACCCCAGACTGGATGCGCCTAACCAGCCATAATAGCCAATGCCTTTCACACTGTCCAACAGCACTTGTGGATTGCCGCCGCTTGCATCAAAGCGCCAGAGACGCTGCGTTGAATCCTTCTCTACGCGTACCACAATAATACTTTGCCCGTCGGCAGGAAAAATACTCGGCGAATACTCGCTCTCTGTTGTGTTTGTGAGCCGAACGGTGCTTGAATCTTTAATACTGTATTTGTAAATGTCGGTTTGAAAATCTTCTCGCATGGAAGAGTAGAGAATAGAACGACTATCGGGCGTAAAAGAAGGTTGGTTGTCATATCCGGGACGACGGGTGATATTGACCGGTGTTCCGAGTTTCAAGCCGGATTTGGATTTTTCAATATCTGCCAGATACAGTTCGGGCTCACCAAGAGCTTGCATACTTTGACGAATGGCGGCTGGCATTGGTGGCGATGTCTGGCTCTGCCCTTGAGCCTGTAAAAGCGTTGGAAAGAATACGCAGAAAACAACAATACGAAGAACAAGAGAGGACATATTGATATAATTACGGGTGAAGAGAAAATGTAAATGAGTTTTGACCGGGAGATTCATCCAGGAAACCAGACTCAAAACTGGGCGTAAAACGACGCTCAGTGAAAGATACGGATTTATTTTTATTTACCAAGACCACCGTCGAGCAGCGCGTTCCGTACTGCTTTTCCGGCGCATGAATAAATATCGAAGAAAGCTGTCGCTCCCATTCTATACCGACTCCTGTGTCGGGCAAACGGCTATCATCAGGCATTGTAGGGTCTTGCAGCATTACCAGTAAAGCAGTGGTCAAGGCTTCGGGGGTACTTGCTTCGCTGCTATTGATAATTTCTTGCACACGCATTTTGCCTTGTTCTACTTTGTACCAAGGTGTGTCTAAAAGTGCATTGCTTACGCCGTGAACTCCGCTCTGTAACTTTTCTGTATGCTTGCCATAATTCGAGTACCACCATAGGGTTCCCTCGGCGGCGTTCCCCCACAAGATATTAAAGCCGTTATACTGCTTACCTTTGCGCTCAAGCAAGTCCGCAAAATCGTTGCTGGAGAGGTTTTGTGTAAGAAACTTATAGGTTAGTTCACCGCGCGAAGGCGCGTCGGGATTGATATTCGATAAGTCACGGACATTTGTTAACGCTGTAAACCGTCCCGTAGCGGTCATTCCGAGCCATGTACCACCGGCTTCAAGGTCAATCCCACCAAGCACCTGAGGGAAATAATGCCACCAATGCGCTTTGTGGGCGGGGCGCTTCGTAAATTCATCACGATTAGCGGCGAGAATGAAAGGATAATCAGAGTGCGCATTAAGCGCGAAGAGGATAAGACACATTTGGTAGAGTGAAAGTTGTGAGAGATACATTTGTACCACAACAAAAGTACACGCTTTTATCACAAATACCAACTCCCCACTGGCTTGACGAACTTGCCCAATCTTGATATATTTTTCTGCCCAAAAGAGTCAACTTAAATGCTTCATAGAGCTTTTGTAGGTTACATGCATCATGCTGAAATTTCTTTTCTCAGGAGCACGGGAAACTTCCTTATCCATTAGATTAGTCGCATCATATCAACTGAGACCGAAAGTTTCGTTGCTGCCGCACTCATTATCACTCCCTTGAGTGGTGGCACATCTCCATAGTCACGTCCCCAGCCAAGAGCTACATACTGCTCTTGAACAAGTTGATTATTTGTTGGGTCAAATTCCACCCATCCCCAATGCGGCACAAAAACAGCGATCCACGCATGCGAAGCATCTACCCCAATCAAACGCTCTGTGCCCTCGGGCGGGGTTGTTTCAATATATCCGCTCACATACCGTGCTGCCAATCCCATTGAACGCAAACAGCCAAGTGCCAAATGAGCAAAATCTTGGCAAACACCTTTTCGTTCTCGCAAAACTTCCGTAATTGGTGTACTGATAGTGGTGAAGCCCGATACAAATTCACAGTCTTCATAAATTCGCTGAACTAAATTTTGCACTGCTTGTAGCAGCGGACTCTCTGGTATAAATGATTGAAGTGCATACTCACGCACATCATCAGATATTCCAGCCAGCGCAGAAGGGAAACGATATGCAGACGCTTCCACCACACTTTCATACATGGATGTACCCCATGCTACTTTTGGATGCTGTAAAAGTCCCGCGACTTTTTCCCATGCTTCTGTGTTTAGGAGAAGTTGATCGGTTGATGGAGGGTAAAAGGAGCGCTCAACAAGGCTAGTTGAGGTCACTACCAAGAATTTGTGAGACTGCTGGATGGTAAAATAGTGGATATTATTACCCCAGAAATCTATGTGTTGCCCCTCATCATCAGGGTATGGTGCAATTTGTAGAGCAGTCGTAATGCAGTGCTGCTCTGAGAATGGGGTCGTATAATTACGTGGCACAAGAAGCGATGAATTATGGCACAAATTCACGGCATCATAATACTCATATTCTGTTCGATGAATAACACGATAACGTCTAGACCGTTTCTGTACGCCTACTTCGGTAGGCACATTGTTAGCAATGTCGCTTAAAGCAAGGACAAACGATTCTTGATTACCATTCATATATCAAAACCTCTCTAACCAATCCCCCTAACGCAAAGAGCCTTCGCAACAAGTGTGTTACGAAGGCTCTTTGTAAA
>JACVZY010000050.1 GCA_014654705.1 Ignavibacteria bacterium | reverse complement strand
GACTGGCTGCCGCTTTGATTGCTCTGATTTTTAACTTTTAATTGGCATCAATGTATTATGTACAAAAGCTCTTCAATACCCGTGTAGTCTGTGCAATCCCTTCCAATTCACCAAAATCTGCTCTTGAAATGAATTTTTCATTGGCATTCATATTCATTCGATACAACACATACCATGAAAAAAACAATTATCATTCTCGCTGTAACAGCCGCGTTTATGGCGGAGGCAGTCTTTAGCGGCTGCCAATCGGCAGACCAAAAAATAGCAGAGGCAAAAGAAAAAGTGCAAGATGCCAATCAGGATTTGAAACTAGAGCAGAACAAGGCAAACACCGCAGCACAAAAAACAGCAAATGCTGAAGCGTGGAAAGTGCTTAAAAGCGAATGGGAAGCGGCAATCAAGAGCAATGAAATTATCATTGCAGACCTGAAAGCAGAAATAAAAAAGCCCGGAAAAATCTTTGATGGAATGTTTGAGAAAAGCATCAATGAGTTAGAACAGAAGAATAAGGAAATGAAAATTCGCATTGATGCTTACGATAAAAGCCAGAGCGATTGGGAATCGTTCAAACGCGAGTTTACACACGACATGGATGGTATTGGAACAGCACTGAAGAATCTGACCGTGAATAATAAGCGATAGATTCTATTGGCACGAACTCACAGAATGTATTATGGTACTGCCGAAGAAGTTCTTGCAAACTACCATTGACGCATCAGTGCTCCTTTGTTCGCACCAAACCTATAAAAAAATCCGCTCTGCTATAGAAATGACAGCCCACCCCAGTAATGATGAGCTGATGAGGATACACCAAATCAAGAATGGCGACAATGAGTAAAAAGATACATTGTCAATCGCAGAAATAGTATCGTGCTGATATTATTCACAAAATAACGACCAACAGTAGAAAATTAGCGCTGTTGGAGTTACTATATGAACTATTATACCAAACCAGTACACCATGTATAACCCCTCCATAATAATAGAGCCTCGCAGCCCTTCTTTCCGTCGTAACAGCCTCAACAGGACTAGCACTTACGATAGATTTCTCTGCAAAGGGTTTGTTCCCAAAAGAGGAGTTCAGTACGAAGTCATTGTTAATCTAGCAAAGTAGCCTCTTGCGCAGACAGCAATTTTACTACCAACAAGATACAAAACACCTATAACTGAAAACTATGAATATTAGAGCACTCGGAATTGCACTTATCCTCATCGGAGCACTGATGATGGCATATACAGGATTTAATTTTGTGACGACAGAAAAGGTAGTGGATATAGGTCCGCTTAGCATTAACAAAGATAATAACCACTCTCTTCAGTGGTCGCCAATTGTCGGTGGAGCGTTGATTGTTTGCGGAGTCGTGGTACTTGCCCGCAGCAAAAAAGAGCGTACCTAACCGTTCGAGTACCACCACAAAACTACTCTCACTGCAGAAATATCAAATTTCTCCCATATTTCTTCACTTCTCAAAAAATATTGTATGAAACATCTCATTCTTCCAGCTTTTGTATTTTTTTTTCTCGCTTGCATACCTTACGGTACCTGCAATGCACAGGAAAACCGAAGTTCTCCATCCGCACGAGCCGGTATCAAAGGTGGTCTTAATTTTTCTAACCTGAATATACAAGATGCCAACAATGTGCAAGCGCTTATTGGTTTTAATCTTGGCTTGTTTGCGAAGCTCCCTCTCGCAAGTTTTCTTGCCATTCAACCTGAACTCTCCTACACGACCAAGGGGTCTGAGGTCGCGTATAATAATGTGTTTGCGACCGGTACTGCCCGATTTGGTCTTAATTATTTAGAACTGCCCGTTTTGGTTGTGATCAACCCGATAGACATTGTGAACATTCATTTTGGTCCCTACATATCGTATTTGCTGAATGGGACGGTAAAGAACGTCTCCAATGTGAGCAGTTTCGACTTTGAAAACAATATCAATAATGATGATTACAATAGGTTCGATGCAGGGCTTGCGCTGGGTGCCGGGATTGACTTTGGCTCAATAAGCATCGGTGCACGATACAGTTTTGGCTTAACAAAAATTGGTCGAGAGCGTTCATTCTTGGGAACAACCTACACCTTCCCGGACGCACGAAATAGCGTCTTCAGCATTTATGCGTCGCTTGCCCTGAATTAGAAAAACTCAAAAATCTGCTTTCATAGCATTTTTCATAACCATAATACTTTCACACTTCACTACGAAAAATATCATGAATAATCTTTTGTATCTTATCGCTGTCGTTCTTGTCATTGGTTGGGTGCTCGGCGTTTTTGTTTACAGCACCAGTGGGCTTATTCACATATTGCTAGTTATAGCTGTTATTGCTGTTCTCTTTCAATTGATCCAGGGCAGGAGATTTTTCAAATAACGGAATTAAATTTTCCTGTGGAGCACGAAATCTCCACTTATCAATACATGGACAACTAACTACTTTTTTCACTCTATTTTCAAGGATATTTTTATGCGTACAACGTATCAACTGGCAATTTCTGCCGTTCTCGTGCTTGCAATCTGGGGTTGCTCTACGAGCAAACAAGAACCTATTGTCAATAAAGCTGATTCCACGGCAGCAGCAGTAGCTGCGAAAGAAAGAGCAATTGCGGCGGCGGATTCGGTAGAAAAAGCAGCTCAAGTGGCTAAAGACTCCATAGCAAAAGCTATTGAGGACAAAGCCGAAGAAGTGGCTGCTGAGATAAAAAACTCACACCCTGAGGCATATGACCCAACACCGGTTGATAAAGAACCGGAGACTGATATGGAGTCCCTCAGAAAGGCAATTACCTATCCTAAAGATGCAATGGCAAAGGGGATTGAAGGGCGAGTGCGTGTTCGTGGACTGGTCGGAAAGAGCGGTCGCGTTACGAGGTCTTTTGTTGAAAACTCTTCTAATGTGATATTCGATGAGCCTTCAAGAATAGCTGTTTCAAAAGCACGTTTTACGCCAGCAATTAACAAAGGCAAGCGTATTGAACGTTGGATTTCTGTACCGGTTATCTACCGCTTGATGTAATGCTAAGTACTTCAGTATCGTTTTTGTGTGCCATATTTGGTAGAAAACACATACTACACATCTTCAAGATTGATACGCCGTTTATGCTCCTTAAGGCTCTTGAAGTATGTGGGTGTGAGACCCGTCACTTTTTTGAACTGTTGGGATAAGTGGGCGACGCTACTGTAGTCCAACATATACGAAATTTCCGTGAGATTGAGTTCGTCATAGAGCAGCAGCTCTTTGACGCGCTCAATCTTATGTTGAATAATAAAATATTCAATAGTGATACCAGTTGCTGCCGAAAAAAGATTTGCCAAATAGGTATAGTCAAGCTCCAGCTTTTCGGTAAGAAGGTCAGAAGTTTTTACGCGTGGTATGTTATCTGAATAATGCACCATCTCAATGATAATAGTTTTAATTTTTTCAACCAACATTGCCTTTTTATTGTCCATTACTTCCAGACCCGCCTTTGCCAAGGCAACTCGCAGCACGCGCAGTTGATTGTTATCTATCTCCGACCTTACCTCCACTTCCCCCAAATCCACAGCCCCATAGACTAGCCCGAGCTTATTTAGCTCCGATTTGACCAGCATTTTGCAGCGGTTACTTACCATATACTTAATGTAGAGTTTCAATTGATGTTGAGCCTCCACGATGCTGAGAGAGGATGATATTGCATTGCTTGATTTGAAAAACAAAATAGTTGATATTTGGGTAGCAGTCTTAGTGCAGAATAAGAGAACAAAGACAGCCCTGTACTGTCTTTGAAAAGCGAAATTCGTTACTTTATAGCAAAATTCCAAAAAAATGACCCAACCAGCAATTCTCGGCTTGGAAAAATCATTTCTAAAAATGCTCTACTCGTTTGATAATTATGTAGTTTTGCATCATGCGAACATCAAAACACCCTACACCTCTGAACTTCGATATGCTCATGAGCGACCTGAGCACGCAGTTCGCCGACATAGCCGACAACCGAGCAAGCGATAGCCCATACTCGCTCAGCAATACGCCCAAAAGCCTGTCCTTGCTCAATTTCCAAGAGCGGACGCGCATGGAAGATGGCAACTTGCTGCGCGTCTATGGGATACAAACCATACCAAGCGATGTGCAAATGCGAACGATTTTGACGAGGTTCCTGTCGATTCGCTGCGCTATAGCTTCGCGGAGGTCTTCACACATCTTGAGAGTACAAAGGTTCTGGATTCCTATGGCTATCAAGCTGCAGACAAGGCGTCGATTATTTCCACTGACGGGTAGAACACTTTTCTTCGACCAAGGTTCATTGCTCCTGCTGCACCGTGAAGAAGTATCAAGACGGGAACACGAGCTACCACCATGCTGCCTTAGTAGCGGTGATTGTCTATCCCGACAAAGCGTAGGTATTTGCGCTTGCCGTCGAGCCAATCACCTTTGCAGGATGCGTTCGGTGAAGAACTATTGTGAGCGGAATGCAGCCAAGCGTCTGGTCGAGATGTTGCGCCTGCATTATGCCGAGAGAGTTTTGCTTTTTGTTGAATATGCGTTGTTTGCCAACGCACCTCACATTCGGCAGATACGGTCGGCAAGTCCCGACTGTCACTATCTTCTGGCAATTTGGCTTTTTGGGTTGACCAAGTGCAAGCGGCGGCTGATGAGTTGTTTGCGCGGGTGAGCGGCGCGTTGAACCCAAAGATGAAATTTTGGGAGGCGCCCGAGAGCGGTTTTCAAGCTCAAGCGCTTGAGTTCAATGACAGCAGTCATCGCGACGATTGGTGTGATGTACTACTCAAGGAGTAGCATCAAAGAATGGCGTTCTTCCTTGCTTGCGGGGCATAACGACGAGATTCGCTGAAAGACACTCCAATACTCAATAGTTCATAAAAGCAACCGTACAAAAATTGCCCAACAACGCACCCAACATATTCTTTTTCAAAAGGTTATGACAAAACGAGAATTGCTGAATTCCGGTGATATTTCGTTCCAAATGTTTGCTACTCCTTGCGCTACAACGTTTTCAGTGAGACGGATGTATTCTTTTTATCATTTTGAAGTCGCTGTGTCCTGTAGTGTTCATCACGGATTTAGGTCTCATGCCACGTTCTAAGAAAATGTAGATATTATGTGAGGAGGAAGCGTTACACCACAAAGAGAGAAATTTCATTTTATCGCAGAAAATCCAAAAAAAGAAAATTACCTGCCAGTACATCAACAGTCGAAATATCAATGGTTGATGTGTCAACTTTCTGAATTGATAATGAAATAATTTTCATTATTGCTTTTTTTCGCTTGTGCATCGGCTTGATTTCGTAGATTTGCATTTGAAAAACAACTCAAATTTTGTCCAACATTTTCCTTTTCCTACGGAGTTTTCCATGGCTACTACAAGCGGCAATATCTTTACCGACCTCCTCAATATGCAAATGGAAGTCGTCAAAAAAGCTGCAGATGCAGCAGGCGAAGTGCTACCAAACAACATTACGAATAATATCTCTACGATGCTTGGCGACCTTGCGGGCACCGTGGCAACGACGCTTAGCAATACCGGTAGCTCCTTCACCGGATTTGCGAATATCGGTGGTATGGGCGATGATGCAAAGCAGTCCTCATCATTCCCGTTCAATATGATTCCGAATATCGGCAATCTCGGTAGCATTGGTAATCTTGCTAGCATGCCTGCCTTCATGGGCAATATTACCTCGCTTTATGATACATGGAAAAATCTGTACAGCTCATGGATGGGTGCCATGGGTCGGGTTCCGGCTGCAATGTCGGATATGGTCAATAACGGGAGCGTGGTCGTCGGTGCGGTAAATAACCTGACCACCATGGCACAAACCTATTTCAAACTTTCCGAGCTGATGTCGCCTGTTATCAAAATGGCTCAGGATACGGGCTTGACGGCGGAAATGCTTCAGAAGTATCTCAGCCTTGATGAATACAACAAAATCATCTCGCAAACCTTCAGCTTCCCAGCTGAGGAGACCATGAAAAAATTTACCGACCAAATCAACACTCTTGTCAAGTATTTGGGTGATGTCGGTCAAATTGCCGGTACAAGCGTTGGTGACATTACCCAAATGTCCACCAAAGCTATGTCAGCCTTCGCTTCGGGTAACGTGGATGAAGCTGCGAAATTGTATGTGAAGATGATTGACAATATGCAAAAGCCTGTCAACCCGCTTACCAACATGGTTTTCTTCGGACGTGACCGCGTTGCGATTGAGCTGCTTCAAGAAATGCTTAAATCCTACGTTCTCTTTGCTGCTCATTACACCAAAATGCAACAAATGGTCTTTTCGACTGGTAAAGATGCCTTGACGAACATGACCACCTATATCATTGAGCAAGCAAAAGCAGAAAAAGCACCGCGCACCTTCGACGAATTCTTCCACATCTTTGTTGGTTCCAGCGAAAAAGCATTCGATATTCTCTTCAATAAAGATGAATATGCCAAATTGCAAGGCGAACTCTCTGTTTCCGGTGCTCGCGTCAAAGAGCAGACCGATAAGTTTATTGAATTGATGATTAGCGAACTCCCAATTGCTACACGCTCCGAATTGGACGAAGCGTACCAATCCATCCACTTCCTCAAAACGCAAGTACGCCGCTTGGAGCGCAAACTTGCCGAGCAAGAAGAAGCAATCGAAACGCTTGGTGGCAAACCCGCACCGAAAGCAGCTGCCTCCAAAGCCGCCGCTCCGAAAGCCGCTACTGCTACGATTGCACCAAAAACAGTTGCTTCCAAAGCACCCGCAGCAAAAGCAGCTCCCGCAAAAAAAGCTCCCGCAAAGAAACCCGCAGCTAAAAAATAAGACATAAAGCACGCGTCTTGATGCGCTTTACCGGCTTTAGGCAAAGAAAAACATTTTTCACCTGACAATCGTAACGAATTGTCAGGTTTTTTTTTATATTGGTAGCTGAGACCTGTGTTTAGCGAAACGCCTTCCATAATCGTACTCGGTTTATCAACAATATGCCCGTTTCTTTTTTAACTACATATTCCACATCATCTCTAACCTCTCTACTCGCCATGACTGAAGAACAAGGGCAACGAATACTGACGCTGCTGGAAAGAATTCTTTCCGGGCAAGAGCAGGCAAATGCTATGCTGCACGAAATCAACACTCGTTTAGAGCACGTAGAGCGCCGATTTGAGCGCATGATAAAGCGTCGTGCGGCCGCATCGCCTCAAACGACCGTGCATACCGTCAAAGGCATAACAGGAACATGGCAGTCCTTAAATTGAACCCCAATAATCCACCATATATTTTAACTCAATTTCCCAATGGAGCCACACTATGGCACAAACAGCAGAAAAGAACGGTAGCGCCAAAACGGCGGACAAGCGCTCAATCCCGTTTCTTGAACCCGGACAGTTTATGAAAGATATGACCGAGATGAGTAGCAAGGTTGTCCGCGGCTTGCAGCATCTGAAAGAAATGACTGAAGATGATTTGTCCGTTGGACAAACGCCCCGCGTGAAGGTGCTGGATGTGGATGGTGGTAAAATTAAACTCTATCACTATCCGAACCCCAACGCCACCTGCAAAGTGCCACTCCTGCTCAATTTTGCGGTCGTGAATAAAGAATATATTCTGGATTTGCAGCCGGACAAAAGTTTTGTCAAAAAGATGATGGATGCTGGTCTCGATGTCTATACGATAGATTGGGGCTACCCGACACGCGCCGACCGCTATCGTGAAGTCGGGGATTATGTGGATTATCTTGATTCTTGCATTGACTATATGCGCAAAACGTCGGGGCAGCCAAGCGTAAATTTGCTTGGTATTTGTCAGGGTGGCACAAGCGCACTTATCTATTCTGCACTCTTCCCCGAAAAAATACGCAATCTTGTTACGGTCGTAACGCCATTCGAGTTCAATTTGCCGGACAGCCTCATTTTCAAATGGGCACAGCATGTGAATCCCGACCCCATTGCCGATGCCGTTGGTACTATCTCCGGCGAAGTGATGAATGCTGGCTTCCTCATGGTGAAGCCAATGCAGCGCCTCCAAAAATTCCACACCTTTGTCAATATCATGGACAGCAAAGAAAAAGTGGCAAACTTTCTCCGCATGGAGCGTTGGTTGTTCGATAGCCCCGGTCAACCAGGCGAGGCGTACCGCGAATACACCAAGCGTGTCTTTATCGGTAACGAACTCTCGAAAAATGAGTATGACATTGACGGACGCAAAGTAGATTTCAAGAAAGTAACAATGCCTGTCCTCTCGATTTATGCTGCACAAGACCACCTTGTTCCGCCGGAATGTGCAAAGCCCCTTTATGATGCTGTTGGCTCGAAAGACAAGCAAATGGTAGAGTTCCCGGGCGGACACGTGGGCGTGTTCATGAGCGGTCAGTCGCAGAAATATGTTGCTCCGGCTATTTCCAGCTGGATTTTAGAGCGCTCGAAAGTCTAAATTTTGTTCCTTCATTTTGAGTGTTGAGCCTTGAGAAGAGCGGACGTCTCTACGTTTTGTCTATCAAGACTCAGCACTCAAAGTGTTTTTTACCGCTTCCTAGTTTTTTCCTCATCATTCCCTGTATATATCATGCCAAAACAAGTTAAAATCGGCGATAAAGCCAGCGTTACCAAAGCCTTTACGGAAGAGGACGTACAACAATTTGCCGCAATCTCTCTTGACAAGAACCCGATTCATCTCGATGCTGAATATGCAAAAAATACTATTTTCAAGCAGCGCGTTGTCCACGGAGCACTCGTGGCTAGTCTCTTTTCAGGCGTTATCGGCATGGATTTGCCGGGCGAGGGCACTATTGCTATGGGACAAACAGTGAAGTTTCTGCGTCCGGTCTTTATTGGCGACGAAGTAACAGCAAGTGTAGAAGTGGCTTCAATCGTAGAAGGGAAGCCGATTGTAACGCTGAAAATTACCGGAACAAATAGTAGGGGTGAAGTTGTTATCGAAGGTGAAGCGACAGTGCGCGTCTGACGCGAAAATCTAAGCAAACAAGCGCCGAAGAATGTCTGGTATCGTGATAGATACAGCACACTTCGGCGCTTTTTTGATTTTTGGGATCTAGTTCGTGCCGAGCGGCTGCGCTTGGCTTGCAGCCTTTGTTGTTGCTTCCAGGGCGGTAGTATCAAGCGAGCTGGTTGCCCGAAGCGCAGGACTCTGACCGCCACGTTCGCGGCGTTCGCGCTGTTTTAGCTCCTTGAGGCTACTTATGCCGTCATCGGTACTGCCTACTTCCGGCGTGGTCATTGGCGGATATGGTTCGGCAGACGTACTTTCATCGTCGGAGGCGGGTTTGCAGAGAATGATTTCATCAAATTGCTCGTGTTGGCGTATTGTGAGGTTGTGGCTGCGCATCATCTCAAGGAGCGCAAGGAAGGTAACAACAAGTGTAGAGCGGTCTGTACCAGTTACCAGTTCCGAGAATGGGACTTCGTCGCGGTAGGCGAAGAGTGCCATAATGAGCGCGGCTTGATCTTCTATCGTCACGGGTTCACGCTCAATAGTGTGCGGTGTGGGAGCTTTAGGGGCTTTCTGCAATGCCCGTGAGAATGCTGCTAACAGGTCGAACAGTGTCAAGTGGGCAAGTTCGTCGTTTGTTGCGGGGTCATCTTTGCTGTCTGCCTCAAAAAATTGTCGATAGTAAATGTAACGCTGCGATTCCGACATTGTTTGAAGCTCTTCTGCAGCTTCTTTGTACCGTTTGTATTCGAGCAAGCGCCGCACCAGTTCAGCACGTGGGTCTTCTTCGGCTTGTCCGTCTTCACCTTCTTTTTTTTCTTCGGGCAAAAGGAGCTTTGCTTTAATCTGCATAAGCGTCGAAGCCATGACGAGAAATTCTCCGGCAAGCTCTAAATCAAGTAACTCGATAATCCGTGTGTATTCCAAAAACTCATTCGCAATCCGCGCAATAGGAATATCGTGAATGTTGAGTTCGTCGCGCTTAATAAAAAAAAGCAGGAGGTCGAAAGGACCATGAAAATTAGGCAGTTGAATGGTGTACATGACAAGGAATAAAAGTAGAAAAGGCTCAAGTCGCTTAATGTGGAGGTATTGTCAGAATTAAAGTGCGGCTAACATTGTTGTATTATTTGTCTTAGTTTCGCCGCATGAACTGCTTTCCGGCTAACTGCCGCACAAGCCCCTTAAATTCTAGTTCGAGCAATATCACAAGCAAATCCTGCACCGCCAGCCCCGTTCTGGCAGAAAGCGCTTCGATATGTATGGGATCGCCGTCAAGTTCCTTGTAGATACTGTTTTCCAGTGCACTGAGTTCGGGAGGAGCTTCGACACTTGTCGCTTGGGAAGTTTCTTTCCCCACAAAACCCAGCGTTTGAAGCATATCGTGGGGCGTGAGCGTGAGCTGTGCTTGGGAGCGCTGAAGTAATAGATTTGTCCCCTTGCTACGCTCAGAATAGATGCGCCCTGGAACGGCAAAAAGCTCTCGGTTCTGGTCAATTGCAAATTGTGCTGTAATAAGCGAGCCGCCCCGTTCACCGCTCTCCACCACCAGTGTTCCCTGTGCAATACCACTAATGATACGATTTCGGCGCGGGAAGTAGGCAGGTTGCGCAACAGTTCCGCAGGGATACTCACTAATGACAGCGCCGCTCTCAGCGATTTCTTGTGCTCGTTGTGCAGAAATATTGGGGCTAATTTTATCAATACCACTGGCAATCACAGCATAGGTGATGCCACCCTTTACTAAGGTTGCTTTATGAGCAAAGGTGTCAACACCAGTTGCCAAGCCACTAACAACGACTACCCTCGAAGCGGCACAGTATTCGGCATATTGCTCTGTGACCATTTTGCCATAATCGGTACAGCGCCTCGTGCCCACAATCGCCACTGCCGCCGCGTCGGGCGCTTGCAAACGACCGCGTACATAGAGGAGTGTTGGCGGGTAAAAAATTTCTTTGAGCAACTGAGGATAGTCCTCATCCCAAAACGAAACTACCCGCACAGTATGGTTATTGCAAAGTTCCTGCTGCTTATTCGCTGCCTCAAGCAAGGAAGCACTTGTAGTACTGGTAAAAAGCGTGTCGGATGTAATACGAGCTTTCTGAATTTCGCTCGGAGCCGCCTGAAGCAATGCCTCCAACGAGGCGTAGCGCTCCACGAGATTCCGCAAATCAACTGATTTTATGCGTGGTACAAGCGAAAGAGCCAGCACTTCATTCAATGTCCAATTGTGAGGGAGGGGCATACAATCTCGTCGGTTATTGTTTAGTAGTGGCTTCTATCCGATATGGTTTTCTATCCGATTTCGATGAAGCATCAGAAATGGCTACATACAACAGTTTACGGGCGGATGGCAGAATGATTATGGGTCATCTCACCGCTTTTACGAGGAATGCTCTTGGGAACAGCGTTCTGCTCGGTGCGTTCAATATCAAAAATTCCTGCCGGGCAAAAGCTTACCACCAGTACCAATGCTGCCAGAAAACCAACTGCCATGCGTTTTGTGTCTAGCGGCTCATCGTCATCCACGTAGGGATGCTCAATGCGAATGAGGAATCGCAGAATGAGTGCCCACAAGACCCATCCGCTCCATGCTTGGTAGTACGACGGAGCAATAGTATGGAGTGCGTTCAGAGGCGGCAGCAGCAGCGACTGGAAGAACATATAGAGCGAGTCCGGCGAATCGAACATGATGCGGCTGTGGACATAACTTAACACCGACCCCAAACCCAGTAAGGCGATTCCCCACCAGACGATGCGACCAATACGCGCCTGCCCGTAGGAAAACATTGCGTGGGCAATATGACCGCCGTCAAGTTGACCTATCGGAAGGAGATTCATGGACGTAACAAAGAGACCAAACCAGCCGACGCACAAGTACGGGTAATGATACATTTCGTTCATCGGCGGCAACCAGCTATTGGGATTAGCAAAGACGCGCTCAAAGAATCCATAAAGCAGTGTCCCGCCAAAATGCAAGCCGTAATCAGGTATTGCGCCACCAAATTGGCGATATTCGGGATGGATATTGAGCAAAAATTCTTGAGGTGGTAGTGTCATAAAGCCAATCGCAAGAAAAACAACACAAACCACAAAGCCTGCAAGCGGTCCGGAAACACCAATATCAAAGAGCGCCTTGCGGCTCATAATTGCTGTGCGGGTGCGGATAACTGCTCCGGCAGTGCCAAAGGGCATGAAAAGAGGCGGTACGGGGATAAAATAGGGCAGCGTGGCATCAACGCCGTGATATTTCGCTGCAAAATAATGCCCAAATTCATGCGCAGCTAAGAACGTCAGAATAAGCAGTGCATACTGCAAGCCGTAGCTCCATGTCGTTACTTCCAAAAAGTTTTGTCCCGCCCATGCTGCACCTGCCATGAGCGTTGAGAAGAACGTAAGAATGAATAACCCCAGAGGCAATATCCAACCGCTTCGTCGGCGTGCATCTTCATATTCGGGTGAGAATTGCCCTTGTTCCGAGGGTTTGAGACTGGTATATCCCATGATGTTTTTTTTTGGTGAAATTCGGTGAACGAGAAATACGCTCTTCGGCGTGTCCACCATAGAAACGCATAAGCAGCAAAAAAATTATTGGAGCGTTCTCATTATCAAGTATTACAACGGAATATTCCCGTGCTTTTTCTTCGGGTTTGTATCTACTTTCGTTTCGAGAATTTTCAGGGCATGAATAAGTCGTCGGCGTGTGTCGTGCGGCATGATAATATCGTCAATAAAGCCACGTTCGGCAGCTTCAAAGGGGTTACAGAATTTTTCGTTGTATTCGGCTTCCATTTGTGCCAGCAAGGCAGCGCGTTCGTTCTCAGGCGCTTTCTGTACTTCTTTGGCGTGTAGAATTTCCACCGCACCTTTTGCACCCATTACCGCAATTTCTGCGGTGGGCCAGGCATAGTTAAAATCGCCGCGAATATGCTTTGAGTTCATCACGTCATATGCGCCACCATATGCCTTGCGAGTAATAATCGTGACTTTCGGCACAGTTGCCTCGCAGAAGGCGTACAGCAATTTTGCACCATGGCGGATAATACCACGCCACTCTTGGTCAGTGCCTGGCAAAAAGCCCGGTACATCTTCAAAGACGACAAGCGGGATATTGAAGGCATCGCAGAAGCGCACAAAACGCCCGCCCTTGACGCTGGAGGTAAGATCAAGTACACCCGCCATGACAGCAGGTTGATTGGCAACAATACCAATCGGTTTGCCGTCCAGTGTGGCATAACCCACAACGAGGCTAGGACCAAAATCAGAATGAACCTCAAAGAAATCACCCTCATCCACGACTTCGCGGATTACGTCTTTGATATCGTAGGGCTTGTTTGGATTATCGGGAACTATCGTATCAAGTTTGTAGCAAAGGCGCGTTGGTGAGTCTTTAGTGGGTTTGTAGGGTAGCGTGTCGCGGTTATTGGATGGCATAAAACTCATCATTTTGCGGACAGCTTTCAAACATTCGATTTCGTTGTCCAACGCGAAATGTGCCACGCCTGATTTGCTGGCGTGAGCATCGGCACCACCTAATTCGTCGAAGGTAACTTCTTCGTGCGTAACGGTTTTTACCACATTGGGACCAGTAACGAACATATACGACGTGCCGCGAACCATGAAGATATAGTCGGTGATAGCCGGCGAATAGACAGCGCCGCCCGCACAAGGACCCAAAATCACAGAAATCTGTGGGATAACGCCGCTTGCAAGGGTATTACGCAAGAAAATATCTGCATAACCACCTAACGAAACTACGCCTTCTTGGATTCGTGCTCCACCGGAGTCGTTGAGACCGATGACCGGAGCGCCGATTTTCATCGCCAAATCCATGATTTTGCAGATTTTTCCAGCATACACTTCCGAAAGCGAGCCGCCAAAGACCGTGAAATCCTGCGAAAACACGCACACAATGCGCCCATCTATCGTGCCTGTGCCCGTAATAACGCCGTCGCCAAGCGGGCGCTGCTTTTCCATTCCGAAATTCGTCGAGCGGTGACGTGCAAACATGTCAATTTCTTGGAACGAATTTTCGTCCAGCAGCACATCTAAGCGCTCACGGGCTGTCAATTTGCCGCGTTTGTGTTGCGAAGCAAGGCGGTCTTTGCCACCACCCAAGAGCGCCTCGGCGCGAAGTTTTTCCAACTGTTCGACACGATTACTCATTTGTATAGTCTCCTAATTCCGGGATGTGAAGTTATTTGCTTTTGTTGGCTGATAGATTTTTCGTTTTAGAGATTTCTCTTCCAAAAATCTACCATTGCATTGTAAAGGTGAATACGCGCCGGAGCGTCTGCAATGCCGTGCTTGCGCATAGGATACACCATCAAATCGAAGTGTTTGTCGGCTCGGATAAGGCTGTTGATAAAATTCCACGCATTTTGTGGATGAACATTGTCGTCGTAGGTGCCTTGCACGAGAAACAAGCGTCCATGCAGGTTTTTCGCATGATTGTTCACATTTGTTTTGTCGTAGCCGTCGGGATTGTCTTGTGGTGTTTTCATAAATGCTTCGGTGTATTTCGTGTCGTAGAAGCGCCAGTCAGTCGGTGCGGCAACGGCAATACCCGCTTTGAAAGCAGTAGAGTGCGTCATAGCTTGCAGGGTAAATGCCCCGCCGAACGACCAACCCCACACGCCGATACGCGCTGAGTCCACGTAGTTTTGCTGCTTGAGCCAATTCACGCCCGCCAGCAGGTCGTTCAACTCGCTATCGCCCGCAAGCTGCTTCAAGCAAGTATTTTCAAATTTTTTTGAAATGGCAGCAGCGCTGCGGTTATCCACCTTCACGACCAAATAACCTGCATCGGCAAGGATTTGATAAAAATAATTATCACTCTGCCAACCATTAACGACATTGGGCGCAGACGGTCCACCATAAACATAGATAATCACAGGATAGCGCTTTTTCGCATCGAAGTCGCGTGGCTTCAGAATTTGCGCCGGCATTTGGAATTCTTTATCCACCGGAATACTAAAGAGCGAGGGATATTGGAGGTTATACGCAGACGCGGCTTGTACATTAGCCGGGGCAATCTCTTGGACACGCTTGCCGTCAGCGCTGTGAAGACGAAGTGCAGTCGGCGTTGTGATGTTTGAGTAAGCATCGGTGTAGTAGGTAGCGGCATCGTTGAATTCGACATTATGCGAACCCGCTTCATCGCTAAGTCGCTTCATTCCTGAGCCGTCCAGTTTGATTACGTACAAATGGCGCTCCATGCTTGATTTTTCGCTTGCCTTGAAATACACTAAGCCTTTTGTTTCATCGACGGCTTGAATGGCTTTGCCACGTGCTTCGCCAACAGCCCACGCACCTTTGGTAACGGTATTTAGCAATTTTCCATCCGTGCTGTACAGATAGAGATGGTTAAAACCCGTACGCTCGGATGCAATGAGGAAACGCTTACCATCTTTGAAAAAATGCAGGTCGTCGTTCAAATTTACCCAGCCCGAATCTTTCTCCGTGAGCAGTGCCGTCATTTTGCCTGTGGCGCGGTCTGCCAAATGAACCGTAACTTCGTATTGATTGCGCGGCATCGTCTGAACGGCAAGTTGCTTCCCGCTTGGAAGCCATTGCACACGAGCCAAATACTCAATGCTTGCGTTCACGCCTGCCGTAACATCCAGCCATGTTGTTTGTGTAGGTTTGTCCAGTTCAATAATGCCTAGTTTCACTTTCGGATTCGTCGTTCCTGCTTTTGGATAACGCTGTACGATGTTATCCGGCACAGCAGGTTTAATATCGGGGAAGGTTACTTGGCTTACCATAGACTCATCGCTTTGATAATAGGCAATCGCTTTGGAGTCAGGTGACCAGAAAAAACCTCGGTCGTCGCGATCAAAGACCTCTTCCCAGTAAATCCATGAGTGCGTTCCATTCAGAATAGTTGCAGAACCGTCGCCCGTAAGGCGCGTCTCTGCTTGCTTTGCTATGTCATACAGATAAAGGTCGTTACTTTTGACGTATGCCAGTTTCGTGCCGTCGGGCGAGAAGCGTGTTGTTTCGTCCTTCACGCCTTTTGCCACAGCGCGAAATTCTGCGGTTTTCACGTCGAGCAGCACAATGTCTTCGCCCAAATCAATGTAGGCAAACGAACCGTTGGCATTGAACGTAAGCGGCGGAAAGTTCTCCGTGCTGCGAAGCGCTTTCATACTTGTACGGGCTTTTGCCATATCAAAAAGTGGCGAACGCTTTCCTGTTTGTGGATTCACAATTTCATATCCGCGCTCTGCCGCAGGCTTCCGCACATCAAATAGTACAAGCGAGCCGTCCGACAGCCATGTTTTCACAGGTAATGCCGTAATATCACGGTATTTGCCGGTATAAATACCTTCGACTGTTATTTTTTGTGCGGAGGGTGCCTGAGTCTGTTGGGAGGTGTTTTGCGCAAACGATGATTGGTTGAACGTTGCCGTTATGAAGAGCGTAGCAATGAGTGCAAGCGCTTTCTGGGATAGCGGGGAAAAAGACATGAGCCAAGCGGGGAACGTGAAGAAAAACGTCAATTCGCTGCGAATATAGCAAAACGGCGAAAGATAGCGAAGGAATTACGTGTTGGAAGCAGGGATTTCCTTGTTGGCAATTTACCTGCTTTGGTACAAGGCATCTTGCAATATGCGCCACGCCGCGTGGTATTTTTGCAAACGGTCGGCATCATAGGCAGAGAGCCTGTCCAAACGCTTTGCGTCCATGTTGTCCTCCAAGTCTGCAATTTTTACGCGCAGGGCTATCGGGCTTTTTTGTGCTCGCTCAATAAGCGCCATGTATGGCTCTCCATCACGCTTCGTGAGGCAATCCACTGCAAAAAGAACATCTTCACCGAAGCCTTCTTCGCGGAGCAATTCTATTGTCCATTCGGTATCTTCCACCACATCGTGCAGCACGGCGGCAATCATTTCCGCTTCGGTAGTCATGCGAAACATCAGGCGGAGCGGGTGCAGGATATACGTTTTTCCGGCGCGGTCTTTTTGGTGTTCGTGCGCTAATGCGGCAAGAGCAATGGCATGGGCAAGGTTGGACATAGTTTGAATTCAAGTTACAACGAGTGGTGTGAAAGCAAATTTATTACCGCTAAACAAACCTTTATCACTGAGTTTCAAATCGGGGATAACTAAAAGTGCCATGAAGGAAAGTGTCATAAAGGGTGCGTGGAGCTTGGAACCAAGGGCTTTCGCCTTTGCGTCAATACGAGAATACGCTTCACCAACCGCATAGCCATCGTCGTTGGTCATAATGCCTGCCACGGGAAGCGGCAGTATGTCTGTGCTGTCACCGTCCACCACACAAATACCACCTTCAGAGGCGATAATAGCATTTACTGCCTTTGCAAGTTCTTCATCGCTTGCGCCGACGGCTATAATGTTGTGAGAATCATGCCCGACGCAGGAAGCAATTGCGCCGCGAGTCAAGCCGAAGTTTTTGATAAAACAAACCGCCGGCTGGGCGTTATTGTAGCGATTGACGACGGTCATTTTTAGAATGTCGCGCTCGGTATCGCCTTGAATCCCATCGCTCTCTACCTGAAGTACTTCGTGGATTTCTTTGGTGATAAGTTGTCCGTCCAAAGCCTCAATAACACGAACAGTTACGGAGGCACGATTGCTACTCAGACCACCTAAATTTGCTTCAACATGAAAATCAGATGCTTGCTTTGGCGAGCAATGAAAGTTGTTCAGTAGTGGCGCAGTTACACGCTCGATGCGACTTTGTCCATTCTGGACAACACACTCACCATTGATAAAAGTTCTGAGGGTTTTGAACTCTCTGAGATTATTTACCTCAATACAATCAGCCGCATCGCCGACGCGCAGCAAACCAATCTCTAAGCCATAATGCACGACAGGATTAACCGAAGCACATTGCAGTACGTTCATCACATCGTGACCTTTAGCCACCGAGCGGCGTACTGTTTCGTCAATGTGGCTGACGGCAAGGTCGTTGGGGTGTTTGTCGTCGCTGCAAAACATCGTCAGGGCGGGGTGGCTGGAAATCAAGGAATGAAGCGCCTCGTAGTTTTTTGCTGCTGAGCCTTCCCGTATAAGAATTTTCATGCCATGCTTCACTTTATCTAGCGCCTCTTCGAGCGTAAAACACTCGTGGTCGGTAGAAATTCCGGCAGAAATATACTTTTCAGCATCAGTCCCACGCAATCCGGGAGCGTGACCATCTACGGGTCGTCCGAGTTCATGCGCGATACGAATTTTCTCCATGACCATTTCATCACGGAAAAGGACACCCGGAAAATTCATCATCTCGCTTAAATATTTCAACCCATCCTTCTCAAACAACTCACGAATATCTGCCGCCGTTACGACTGCACCGGCTGTTTCAAACGTCGTTGCCGGAACGCATGAGGGAGCACCAAAATTAAATTTGAAATTGACCCGTTTTGCATTGTCAATCATGTAACGCACACCTGCTATTCCCAACACATTTGCGATTTCATGGGGGTCAGAGACTGTTCCGACTGTACCGTGCACCACTGCCATCCGAGCAAATTCCGACGGTACAAGCATGGAGCTTTCCACGTGGACGTGCGCATCCACATACCCGGGAAGAAGAAAAGTGTCATAATTCTTATCATCATAGTCTATGGCAGAAATTTTTCCATTGTGTACATGGAGTGTTCCGCCGCGAATTGTGCGTTCTAAAACGTTGACTATCATTCCACTAAGGGGAAACGATTTTACAGTTGTATTCGGCATGACGAAAAAAATATGCATTGAAAAGAAATTTTATTTGCAAATATAGTAGCAATCCTGTTATATTGCAATTCTGTATTTGATACTTGTTATCAATGAATACGGGCGGTTAGCTCAGCTGGTTCAGAGCGCCTGCCTTACAAGCAGGATGTCGGGGGTTCAAATCCCTCACTGCCCACAAAAGCCTCCATAAAACGAGGCTTTTTTTCTACAACTGATTGTCTGTACGCAGAAGTGGCGGAACCGGCAGACGCGCTGGACTCAAAATCCTGTGGACTTAACATCCGTGTGGGTTCGACTCCCACCTTCTGCACTGCCTTCATGGTAAAAAAGGCTTCAAATCTACAATGTTTGAAGCCTTTTTTGTTTTCGTCCTTTTCACGTCCTAAACTTTCTCCAATCCTCCTCTTTTTTTTCTATTTTCTCCCAAAACATTTGCGCCGTGTCTTTCATGCGCTCAATAAGCTCTTCATTGCGGACAATTGCTTGTATATGCAAATTCCAGCCTTTTCCCATTGCATAGACATAACCAAACTTCGGTGGTGTTGTCAGAGTCCTCGAACCAAAATCTTCAATTACACCGCAAACTGTTGCTGCTCTTGAGCGCTAGAATAATGAGCGTTTGAGCTACCGTGTGATAGAGCAAATCCTCAACATGGGAAGAAATCATTTGCCAACGCAACATTTTTTTGTAAGTTACGTTGTATTGATTATGAGACTCTTTTCTAAAATACTATCCTTTGTGCTCACAGCACATCTGCTTGTTGCGATAAGCGGACCACCGCTCGTGTACCATTTTTGCGGTGAGAAAATGGATAGTATTTCTATTGGAAGCGCGAAAAAATGTGACTGTAATCACGAGGAAAGTGATTCTGCCGATTGTTGCGAGAAAGATTGTTGTCATAATGAGCTTCATGTGAGCGAATTTAATCCTGACGGTGTGCTTACTGCTTCAACTGCCGCACCTACGGCTTCTGTTTCAATTCTATATGCGGTTCTTCCCTCTGCATCCGCTTTGGCAGTGAGTGAGAAACACGCTATTTGCACCGTTGCCTTCGATACTCATCCTCCTTCCCGAAGTTCGGACATCCCTGTCCTGTTCCGTTCCCTTCTGATTTAAACCTCTTTCTCCAAGCCTAACCGCCGGAGTATCACTCTTGATACCTTCCGTGCGGCTTGTCGTGCTTTGTTTCTAAATTTTCTTCTCCCCTTTCTCCGATTTCTGGTCGAAACATTCGTACTGCTCACTGCAGTCGCAACGGCTGTCGCGGTCGCTGTTACCGGACATCACGGCGCAAAACTAACGCATATTTACGGCGTTGGTCCGCAAGGCAATTTTTTAGAAACGCATTAAAACACTAATCGAAGTGCGGAATGAATTCCGCACTCCAATTTTTTCACTTTTTAATAAACACACTATGAAACCCTGCTGTGAAACAAGCGCATCAAAGCGCACATTCAGTGCAAACACCATTCTTGGGCTTCTTGCACTTGTTCTTGTAAGTATAGCATTTGTCAGCGCAAATGCCTTTGGCGCACAAAAAAAAGAGACCGTAAAGATCTGGGGCAACTGCGGTATGTGCAAGAAAACGATTGAAAAATCGCTCAAAGGCGTTGAAGGTATTGAGTCGGCAACGTGGAATAAAACCACCAAGACTCTTTCCGTCAGCTATGATGACAGCAAAATCACCATGAAAAAAATTGAAGAAAAGGTTGCTGCTGCTGGTTATGATACACAAAATGTGAAAGCAAACGACGGCGCATACAACAACCTTGCCGAGTGCTGCCAGTACGACCGTAAGAAATAATATGCTACCAGTATGACCGTAAGAAATAATTGTTCACTTGGAGTGCGGAATTTATTCCGCCAGCGACATCAAAAAGCGAATTAAAATTCGCACTCCACTCTTTACGAAATCTATGAAACACTATACAGCAATCGTAACGCTCGCGCTCCTTGGAATGTCTGCAGTCGCACACGCACAAACCACACCCGCCACAAAAGCCGATACCGTCAGCCCTGTACCAAAAGTTGTGAAAAGCCCACGCTTGACAGCAGACGGTACAATCGGCAACGCAAAAATTTCGATTGATTATTCCTCGCCCAGCGTGCGTGGGCGCACGATATGGGGTGGCTTGGTCGGCTACGGTACCGTCTGGGTGACGGGCGGACATAATGCAACAACGGTGGAGTTCAGCAAAGACGTAAAGATTGGCGATAAGACCGTGAAAGCTGGCGTATATGCGCTCTTCACCATTCCCGCAAAAGACACGTGGACTGTTATCCTGAACACAAACCACGACCAGCATCTTGCCGATGATTATGATGAAAAGTTAGACGTGGTGCGAGTAAAGGTAACACCGAAGTCGCTTGACACGTTCCAAGAAGCGCTGCGATATGACATACAAGCAACGAGCAACAACGAAGGTACAATTTCGGTTTGCTGGGAAAAACTCGCTCTTTCCTTGCCCGTTAAGGTGCTGTAACAACCGGGGTGCGGAATGTATTCCGCCTTCTTCAACATTGCGAAATACATTTTCGCACTCCGCTTTTTTTACATCCAAAATCTTATGACAACAACACTCCACATCAAAAACATGGTTTGTTCGCGCTGCATTCGCGTTGTGCGCGAAGAATTGACATCGCTTGGGCTTAACGTACAAAACGTAACACTTGGCGAAGTGGTTGTGGATGGTGATCATCTCGACAGAACGATACTCAAAGAACGCCTCCACGCAAACGGCTTTGAGCTTTTGGAAACAGATGCTGCCAAACTTGTCGAAATCATCAAGACACTCATTATTGACCTTGTGCAGTCCGAAGACCTCAGCGAAATGCACGAGAATCTTTCCGACATTATTGCTAAGCGCGTCGGTAGAGATGTTGGTAGAGATTACGCAACTCTGAGCCATTTATTCTCATCGGTGGAAGCCGTCACGATAGAACGGTATTTCATTTTACAAAAAATTGAGCGTGCAAAGGAATTACTCACCTACGGCGAACGCACGGCAAGCGAAATCTCATACAGCCTTGGATACAGTAGTCCGGCGCATCTTTCGCGGCAGTTCAAACAAGAAACTGGCTTCACACCAAGCGAATTTAAGCGTTCGCGTGCGTACCAGCACCGCATCCCGCTTGAAGAGATTGGAGTGCGGAATTCATTCGGCAATATCTCAAAACAAGCGACGGAAACACAGGCGGAATAAATTCCACACTCCGCTTTTGAAATTGTGCAAGCCTTTTCTGGAATTGTGTAAGATTCTGACAGTGAGCAAGCGGTATTTTTGTAGTGTAGATTTACTTTTTCTCAACGACAACCATTTTTGGAGAAACAACCATGACACACACATTTGCAATCCCCGGTATGACGTGCTCGGGCTGCGAGCGCACTGTTTCGCGCATTTTGAGCAGCATTGACGGCGTGACCGAGGTGAAAACCGCACTGCAACCATACTCCCGCGTAGAAATCAGAATGACTCGGCACATCGAAACTGAAGCGCTTAATGCCGAACTTGGAAAGGTTGCTAAAGGAAAATATGTTCTTTTGCCCGACCACCACAATGAGGAACTGTCATGAAGACCGAGCAAACAGCAACACTGGAGATTACCGGCATGAGTTGTGCATCGTGCGCGGCAATGGTCGAAGATGCACTCTCGACAACACCTGGAGTGCAGCGAGCCGCCGTTAATCTTGCCTCCGAAAAAGCAACCGTTACCTTTGCGACTGATCACGTGAATCTGGACATTCTCAAAAAGGCTGTGGAAGATGCGGGCTATGGCGCACACGAAATCAAACACGACCAAAACCGCACTTCTCAAGCCGAAGCTGCCGAAGCCCGCAAAACTGCCGAATACGCTGCTCTTCAACGTCGCTTCATTGTTGCCACTCTTCTGGTAGCAGTGATTATGCCGCTTTCGATGACCATGCTTTTCCCAAGCGTAGAGCATTTTTTCCATGAAACAATCGGAATGCAAGCACTGAACTACATTCTGCTTGCACTCACACTGCCCGTGTTGCTGTATAGCGGTCGTGAATACTACGTTTCTGCATACAACACGTTTTTGCACCGCGCTGCCAACATGGACACGCTTATCGCCGTCGGCACGGGTGCTGCGTTTGCATACAGCCTCGTTGCAACGATTGCCCCTTCTATTTTTGAAGAACACGGCATGAGAGCAGAGGTCTATTACGATACAACGGCGACGATTATCGCACTTATTCTGCTCGGCAAAGTTTTGGAAGCGCGGGCAAAAGGGCAAACTTCGGCAGCAATAAAAAAACTCATCGGTTTGCAAGCAAAAACAGCACGAGTGTTGGTGGGCGGTCAAGAAACCGACGTGCCGATTGAACACGTCCACACGGGCGATATGGTGGTGGTGCGCCCGGGTGAAAAAATCGCAACCGACGGCGAAGTCATGGAAGGCGCGTCATCGGTGGATGAATCCATGCTCACGGGCGAAAGTTTGCCTGTGGAAAAAGCACAAGGCGCAACCGTCTTCGGCGGCACGGTGAACAAAACAGGACGCTTCGTTTTTCGTGCCACAAAGGTTGGCAGCGAAACCGCATTGGCGCAAATTGTGCGCCTTGTGGAAGAAGCGCAAGGCTCAAAAGCACCGATTCAGCGCCTTGCCGATACCATTAGCGGTGTGTTCGTGCCGACGGTGGTGGCAATTTCGATTCTTACGTTTGTCGTCTGGTTCAATGCTATGCCCGCTGATACACGACTTCCCTTTGCACTCGTAAACTTTGTTGCGGTGCTCATCATTGCTTGTCCATGTGCTCTGGGACTTGCCACGCCCACGGCGATAATGGTTGGTACGGGCAAAGGCGCAGAACACGGCATTCTCATTCGCAATGCCGAAAGTTTGGAAAAAGCCCATCAAATCTCGTCAGTTGTGCTGGACAAAACCGGAACGATTACCAAAGGTGAGCCGTCGGTGACAGACGTAGTGCCACTTGTCGAAGCGACGCGCATGGTCACTGTCCTTCGGCTTGCGGCTTCGCTGGAAACAAACTCCGAACATCCACTGGCTGCTGCTATTGTGCGTTATGCAACGCCTTTATTGCAGAACTTGTCCGGAGAAAAAATCTCTCTTTTGCCTGTTCACCATTTTACGGCGGTACAAGGCAAAGGCGCGAAAGGAATAGTCGATGGCAAAACAGTCGTTATCGGCAATGCCAAACTATTGGAAGCGGAGCAGATTTCCCTGACCGAAGCGGCTGCACAAACTTTAGAACGTCTTGTTGCAAAAGCACGAACGGCAATGTTTGTAGCGATTGACGGAGAGCTTGTTGCTGTTATCGCGGTGGCAGACGTTGTGCGTGCAAGCTCACGCGAGGCAATACAAGCACTACAAGCGCGAGGCATCGAGGTGGCGATGCTCACTGGCGACAACCGCCAAACGGCAGAGGCGATTGCGGCTGAGGTCGGTATCACGCGCGTATTTGCTGAAGTGCTACCGCACGACAAAGCTAATGCAGTGAAGCAACTGCAAAGTGAAGGCAACATCGTGGCAATGGTTGGCGACGGCATCAACGACGCACCCGCGCTTGCTCAGGCAGATGTGGGCATAGCCATTGGTGCGGGAACAGATATTGCAATGGAAGCGGCAAGTGTAACACTTATGCGAAGCGACCTTCGAGATGTTGTTCGTGCCATAGACCTTTCGCGGCGCACGATGGCAAATATTAAACAGAATCTCTTTTTTGCGTTTGTCTATAATGTGCTTGGTATTCCGCTTGCGGCGGGCTTGCTCTTTCCCTTCACCGGCTGGCTACTCAGTCCCATGATAGCAGCTGCGGCAATGGCAATGAGTTCCGTGTCGGTGCTGACAAACGCACTGCGCCTGAAAACGATAAAAATATAGGAGTGAGAACATTATGCCTACATCTTCCGAACGATTCGGTTTTATTAAGGATGTCCCTTCCCTTATCGTACAAACCTCCAAAAAATGGATGGATGAGAATCCTTTCGACCTTAGCGCAATTGTGGCATATTATTCTATTTTTTCCCTTCCGGCGTTGCTCATTATCATCACGACCATTGCCGGTACTTTTTTGGGAAAGGAAGCGGTCGAAGGAGAAATCGTCCACCAAATAGGCTCGCTTATTGGGACGGAATCAGCCTCGCAGGTGCAGAGTATGATTGTCAACGCGCAGAAAACGGGCAGTTCCGTGATTGCTACGATTATTGGCATAGCGACGCTGCTGTTCGGCTCCACATCCGTTTTTTTGTCTCTTCAAGAATCCTTGAACGCAATATGGAATGTGAAGCCTGACCCCGCCAAGGGAGGATGGAAGCGGCTTCTGGAGGTGCGAGTAACCTCTTTTGGCGTTATTATCGCTATTGGTTTTCTGCTTCTCATCTCGCTCCTACTTTCTTCCATGTTGAGCATTTTAAGCGATTGGATTAAAGCCTCGCTTCCAGATTTTATGCTGTATGTTTTTCAGATAATCAATTTTGTGGTCTCCTTCGGCATCACGACGCTTCTCTTTGCGCTGTTGTACAAAGTGCTGCCGGATGTGGATATGGAATGGAGAAGTGTGTGGGTGGGAGCGACTATCACAGCGTTTCTGTTCACTATCGGAAAAACGGCATTGGGTTTTTATTTCGGCAATTCGCAGCCGGGTTCTCCATACGGAGCGGCGGGTTCGGTGATTTTGATGCTGCTCTGGGTTTGGTACTCGTGCTTAATACTGTTTTTTGGAGCAGTGTTTACGAAGGTCTATGCCGAGCGATACGGACATAATTTTCAGCCTTCTCGTTCGGCTGTGTGGCAAAATGAAAGCGAACAGATGCCGAAGAAAGAGTAAGTCGCCCCTGCAATGCTTATCGTAGGCTTTTGTACAGGAAATTTTTATTAACGAACAAACACATATCATTATGGATACATCTCAAATTCTCGTAACGCTTGGCGGTGTTGGACTCTCAGCATTTGTCCTTTGGTATTTTTTCTTAGGCAAACGCGAAACGAAAGCTGCAACCGTGAATAATTCTGGCGTTCAAGAAGTCGTTATCACTGTTAAAGGTGGCTATTCGCCGGATATTATCGAAGTAGCACAAGGAAAACCAGTGCGCTTGAAATTCTACCGGGATGAAACTTCAAGTTGCTCGGAAGAATTAGTGTTCAGCGAGTTCAAGTTGCGGCGTGATTTGCCCGCGTTTGAAACAACCGTTATAGACATAACCCCCACTAAAGCAGGCACGTTCGAGTTTACGTGCGGAATGAATATGCTGCGGGGTAAAATCGTAGTGCGGTAAATACGGAGTGCGGAATTTATTCCGCAATTTTCAAACGGGCGGAATTAAAATTCCGCACTCCATCTTTTTACAAAAAACACTATGAATACCAATCGTCGAACATTCCTCCACCTCGCAAGCGGCTCTGCCCTTGCTCTTGCGGGTGGAAATTTTTTGCAAAGCTGCATGAATTCCATGAATATGGGCGATATGTCCGATGTTGGTATCGGCATGGAAACAGGCTTGCCGCTTCGTTTGCCGCCTGTCTGGAATGGCGGCACTATCAGTGCGGGTAGTGTGAATCTTGACGTACAAGGTGCATCTGTGCAAGCGTGGGGCTTTGGCGGTTCAGTGCTTGCGCCAACCATTCGCCTTCGCAAAGGTGCGGCATTTTCAGCGCAGCTTCAAAATCAACTTTCGACCGAGACCAATATCCATTGGCACGGTTTGACCGTTCCCTCCAACATGGACGGACATCCGAAAGATATTGCTAAAGCCGGAGGTGGTTCATTTGCGTACAACTTCCCCGTGCTTGACCGCGCCGGAACGTATTGGTATCACCCGCACCCGCACAAAAACACGGCACGGCAAACCTATATGGGCATGGCGGGCTTATTTATCGTGGAAGACCCCGCCGCAGAAGCCACTTTAGGATTGCCTTCGGGCGAATTTGATGTGCCGCTTGTGCTGCAAGACAAACGCTTTCAACAAGTGAAACGCTTTGTCTATGCACCTTCGATGGCGGACGTAATGACAGGCTATCTGGGCGATACGATGTTTGTGAACGGCGTTCCTGTTCCTTATCTCGATGTCGAAAATGGCGTGTATCGCTTCCGCATTGTGAACGGCGCGACGGCACGAGTGATGAAGCTGGGGTTTGAAAACGGCATGGCGTTTCACGTTATCGGCACAGACGGCGGCTTGATTGACGCGGCGGAGCGCGTTACAAGTGTGATGCTGTCTCCGGGCGAGCGCGTTGAAATTCTGGTAGACTTTTCGAGTGTTGCTATGAATGGTTCGGTGCTGTTCAAAACGTTGGACTTTATGCTACCTGCTGCGCTCGCCTCCTCAACACCGCACGGTGGCACAAGCGGAATGACAATGAGCAATTACAAACAAGGCGTAGCAATGCCCATTCTGCGCTTCAACGTCAAACGCCAAACTTCGCGCCAAGTGGTGATCCCGACTACGCTCACACCCATTGAACGCCTTAATACTGCTCAAGCAACAAAAACACGAACCTTTTCATTGAATATGGAAATGATGTCGTTTGAAGGTGGCACAAGCCCGCACGGCAGCACCAGCGGTGGCGAAATGATGCGTCACACCATCAACGGTAAACTGTTCGCTATGGAGCGCGTTGATGAAAAAATTGCTTTTGGCGCGACCGAGATTTGGGAGTTTCAAAATAAAGGCGATGAGCCACATCCGATGCACATTCACGGCACACAGTTTCAAGTCTTGTCGCGCTCAATCGGCACACTCACCGCCGTTGATAAAGGCTGGAAGGATACCGTGCTGGTGAATCCGGGCGAGACGGTGCGAGTGATTTTGCGCTTCGACAAATATCGCGGATTGTACTTGGTGCATTGCCATAATCTTGAACACGAAGACGACGGCATGATGCTGAATTTCGAGGTAGCGTAAATACTGGAGTGCGGAATGTATTCTCCTCTTTTACAACAAATTGATTATTGCGGAATAAATTCCGCACTTCAACACGTCAAAACCACTTCAACTACACACTATTTCAGAAAGTATCATTGATGAAATTTCGCATTATCTGGTTTCGCAAGGCTCATCGCTACTTGGGTTTGAGCATCGGTGTTCAATTATTATTCTGGACGATAAGCGGATTCTTTTTCGCGTGGAACTCCATTGATGATGTTCACGGCGATCCGTTTGTAGCGCATCAGCATCCTGCTTTTGCCCTTGATACGCTGCACGTCGTTCCCGTGAGTACAGCGATTGCGGCATTGCAGCAACATGTTTCCACTGTGCGGCGTGTAAAAGCAGTGAGTTTGCGCGAGGTGATGCGCGAACCAATGTATGAACTCGAATACGAACTGCAACAACGTAATAGTAATGGTAATGTAGAACACACAACAACGCACTTCGCACTTGTTCACGCCACACGCGGAGAATTTCGCCCGCCGCTCACTGCGAAGGATGCACAGGCAGTAGCCGAAGCAGATTTTGCACCCGAAGCGCGAGTAGTCAGTGTGGAGCGGGTTGATTCCGTAACGCCCTCGTCGGAATACCGCGAGAAGCCGCTCCCAGCATATCGCATCACGTTTGACCACGAAAGCGGTACGCATCTGTACGTTTCGGCAGAACGCGGTATTGTGACAGCGCGGCGCAATGCTCAGTGGCGGGTATGGGATTTTCTGTGGATGTTCCACATTCTGGACTTCCAGACGCGCGACAATTTCCATAACTGGATTTTGCGCGGTTTCTCGGCATTTGGCGTGATAACGGTCTTGAGTGGATTTCTGCTCTGGGGCATGACAACACCACTTTTGCGGCGAAGAGCAAATAAATAACGACGAGAGTGCGGAATATATTCCGCCTTCTTCAATAATCGCGGAATAAATTCCGCACTCCAATAAACAAACGAAACATCATGATTGAAAATATCATCGAATGGAGCGCGAAGAATCGCTTTCTCGTGCTGTTGGCATATCTCATCATTATCGGCTTCGGCGTGGTTGCCGTGGCGCGTTTGCCGGTGGATGCCATTCCCGACTTATCGGAAAATCAAGTTATTGTCTTTACCGAATGGATGGGACGCTCGCCCGAAGTGGTCGAGAATCAAGTAACCTACCCGATTGTGTCCAATCTTCAAGGATTGCCACAGGTCAAGGCAGTACGCGCTTCTTCGATGTTCGGGATGTCGTTTGTCTTCATCATTTTTGAGGACAATACGGATTTGTACTTTTCTCGCAACCGCGTATTGGAGCGCTTGAACGTGATTCAAGCAAAACTTCCCGCCGGCGTTACGCCAACGCTCGGACCCGACGGCACAGGCGTTGGACACGTCTTCTGGTACACGCTCGAAAGCAAGGATGCAAGCCATCGCTATGATGCGGGGACGCTCCGCGCCGTGCAGGATTGGTATGTGCGCTATAAGCTCGCGGCAGTGGAGGGGGTTGCAGAAGTGGCGAGTATTGGCGGCTTTGTACGGCAATATCAGGTGGATATTGATCCCATGAAACTTCGCTCATACAATCTCAGTGTATCGGAAGTTGTGAGTTCGCTCCAACGTAGTAATAACGAAGTAGGCGGCAAGCTCCTTGAAATCAGCGACGCAGAGTATTTCGTGCGCGGGCAGGGCTACATCACCTCCAAGCAAGATATTGAGAACACCGTCATCCGCACCGCTTCCAATGGTGTTCCGATCATGATGAAGCATATCGCCTCCGTACAGCTTGGGGGCGATATTCGGCGCGGCACGATGGATAGAGACGGCAAGGGCGAGGCTGTTGGCGGAATCATCGTCATGCGAAGCGGCGAAAACGCCCGTGCTGTGATTGAGCGAGTGAAGCAAAAAATCAAAGACATCACGCCCGGACTGCCCGAGGGCGTGGAGATTTCTGCTTCCTACGACCGCTCGACGTTGATTGAAGCGGCGGTCGGTACATTGGAACGCGCCTTGATTGAAGCTGCTATCGTTGTTGCGATTATCGTGGGAATCTTCCTTTTGCATTGGCGGAGTATCCTTCGCATTATCATCGAACTGCCGATTGCTGTCTTGATGTCGTTTATCCTAATGTACATTTTTGGAATCACTTCAAACATTATGAGTTTGGGCGGGATTATCCTTGCTGTCGGTGTGATTGTGGATTCTTCCATCGTTCTCGTGGAAAATTCGTACCGCAATATCGCCCATGCCATTGAGCAAAAAGGACATCTTACGCCCGATGAGTACAAGCGCATTTCGATTGATTCTGCCAAACAGGTCGGGCGGGCAATATTTTTCAGCGACCTCATCATCCTTGTGTCGTTTTTGCCCGTCTTTTTGCTCACCGGACAAGAAGGCAAACTCTTCAAGCCGCTTGCGTTCACCAAAACCTTCGCACTTTTTTCATCGGCAATCGTGGTGATAACGCTCATTCCCGTGCTGATGACCATGCTTATGCGTGGCAACTTTAAACCTGAAGATTCCAATCTTATCACACGTTTTTTCAAACGCCTCTACGAACCGATTATCCATTGGGTGCTGAAATGGCGCAAAACCACAATGGCAATCAATATCATTGCGCTTGTATCAACGATTCCGATGATAATGAACACGGGTTCGGAGTTTATGCCACCACTCGACGAAGGTTCAATCTTGTATATGCCCGTCACGCTGCCAAACGCCTCCACGCCAGAGGTAAACCGCATTTTGCAAGAGCAAGATCGCATTATCAAAACCATCCCCGAAGTTGCTCATGTTCTGGGCAAGGCAGGACGCGCCGAAACTGCGACGGATAATGCGCCGGTGAGTATGATTGAGACAATCATTCTGCTCAAACCCAAAGAAGAGTGGCGGGCTGGTCTTCGCAAAAAAGACATTATCGCCGAACTGGATAAAAAACTTCAAATACCGGGTGTTCGTAATGGTTGGACACAGCCTATCATCAACCGTATCAATATGCTTTCTACGGGTGTTCGCACAGATATTGGCTTCAAAATTTATGGCGATAATCTGGACACATTGGAGGAGTATGCGATCAAAGCCGAAGAAATATTGAAAACCGTGCCGGGCGCAGCAGATGTGGTCGCCGACCGCGCTCAAAACGGCTATTACTTGGACATAAGCGTTAAACGCGAAGCCGCAGCGCGGTACGGCGTGAAAATTGCCGATGTGCAGGACATTATTGAAACTGCCATCGGTGGGCAAAACTTAAGCGTGATTCTGGACGGGCGGATGCGCTTCCCAATGCGGATGCGCTTTGCACGGGATTCCCGCGAAAGTATTGAGGAGTTGGAGCGACTGATTGTACCGATTCCTACTCCTTCTTCGGGGCGGGGTGCAAGTGCTTCGAGTATGAACGCCGGTGCTGGCGGTGGAATGAGCGTGGGTGCAAGCAATGGTACGGACGGTGGAATGGGAAGTACAGGCGGAATGAATTCCGCCACTCCTGTTCGGGAAGTGAGTAGTGGTGCGGGTTCTGATGCAGTAAACTCTTCTTCCCTGCTTTCAGGCGGACAAAGTTCATCACAAACCTTTGTGCCGCTTTCCTACCTCGCCGATATTCGCGTGGTGAGCGGACCATCCATGATAAACAGCGAACACGGCTCGCTCAGGGCAGTCGTGTTTATGAACGCTCGTGGGCGCGACATGGGCGGCGTTGTTGAGGACGCACAACGGGCAATTTCGGAAAAATTAAAACTTCCTGCGGGTTATTCGGTGGAATGGAGCGGACAGTACGAACATAAAATTCGCGCTGACCGCACTATTAAAATTATTATGCCCGTTGTGTTTTTGCTCATTTTTGTTTTGCTCTACTTCACGCTCAAAGATTACGTCGAAGCGGGCGTAGTGATGCTGTCCGTGCCGTTCGCGCTTATTGGCGGAATGTACATGATTTACGCGCTAGGCTATAATTTTTCGATTGCTGTGTGGGTGGGCTTTATCGCACTCTACGGGGTTGCGGTGGAAACAGGCGTGGTGATGGTGGTCTATCTGCACGAGGCATTGGATAAACGCTTGCTTGCCGTGCAGCGTGGGGAGCGTGGTGCGCTTGTCTTGCAAGACATTTACGACGCAGCAGTGGAAGGCTCCGTATTGCGTCTGCGCCCGAAGTTGATGACTGTGCTAACGGCAATGATTGGACTTGTTCCCGTCATGTGGGCAACAGGCACAGGCGCGGACGTGATGAAACCGCTCACCGCGCCGATGATTGGCGGACTGCTTACGTCTGCTGTTCACGTGTTGGTCGTTACGCCCGTGCTCTTTGTGATAATGAAAGAACGCGCCTGGAAAAAGGGAACGCTGGAAGTCTCAAAGATGGCGGGCTGGATGAGCCATTAGCCAAGTCTGGAATGACTTGAATTGTTGAATTTTTGAGAATTAACAATACCATAAATATGCGAACCTTTTTTGCTCTCATACTCGCGCTCTGCTGCTCTCTATTTGTAATCAGACCAATAGTAGCACAGCCACTTGATTCCTTGATCTCGGAAGCAATGCGAAACAACCCGCAGCTTCGCGCTTATGCTTTCACCGTCCAAGCTGCCGAGCATCGTACTCAAGCCGCAGGTGCATTGCCGCCGCCGCAAGCGGGAGTGTCGGTAGAACAAGTACAAGTCGGTAATTTCAACATTGTGAACGGCGCACTATCGAACAATTTTTACGCCTCACAAATGTTTATGTTGGGCGGAAAACTTGATGCAATGCAAGATATGGAGCGGTCGCGAGTAAAAAACGAACAAGAGCGCACAAAAGAATTTGCCGCAAAACTCCGCTCGGATATCACGACTGCGTACACGATGCTGTGGCGCATTGACCGGCAGCGCGAGATTTACGCCAGCACCGCGACCGTTTTGGAGCGTTCGATTGAAGTGGCTTCCTCACAGGTGCAGGCGGGACGCTTTTCCTACGCCGAAGTGCTGCGTCTGCAAGCGGAAAAATCCCTCGCGCTCCTGAAACAAACCACGCTTGGCAATGAACGCAAAACAGCACTTTCCATGCTCGCTGCGCTTGTAGGACGCACAAACACAAATTCTTTTGAAATTACCCCCGTCCTTGCAGAACGCCGTTTTACGGAAACACAGGCACGGGAACGCCTTCAAGCACTTGCAGTCTCGAACCCAACGCTCAGGCGCATGAATAGCATGATTGCCATGACTGAAGCGGAGCGCGTTTCCGTCGAAAAAGAAGCAATACCGGACGTAATGCTGCAAGGAATGATTATGCGAATGCCTCAAGGCATGACGCTTACAGCAAACTCAACACTCTTCACAGGTGCGCTGGAATCACCATTTGCATATATCGTTCGTGCGCCAAATGCCTCACCGGATTTTATGTATAGCCTCATGGCGCAAATCACGCTGCCCTTCGCGCCGTGGTCGTCTGCCAAGTACACCGCTAAAGCGCAAGAACTCGCCGCTATAACGCAAGCACAGACGTTGGAGCGCGAGAACATGACCCTCATGCTGTCCGCGCAAATGGAAGAACAGCTTCAAAAAATGCAAACTGCTGCGCAAACCGCAGAAATCCTTGAAAGCACCGTCATTCCGCTCTACGAACGCACCTTCGACGCGCAGCTTGCGGGTTTGCAATCTGGGCAAACGAGTATTAGCGAGCTTTTGGACACTGAGCGGATGCTGCTGATGAAGCGCGATGATGTGCTTATGGCGCGCGAGCAATATCACCTTGCACTGGCGCAGCTTGAACTTCTTCTTGGCGAACCCCTACGATAATTTTTCAACCGGAGTGCGGAATTATAATTCCGTCTTTTTCAACAATTGCGGAATTAATATTCCGCACTCCAAATCTTTACAACTATGAGACACCTCATCATTGCCATTCTATTCCTGAGCTTTGCTGCGTGTTCACAAAAAACTGCACAGCACACGGGACACAACGATTCCACCGCTACACTAGCTGCAAAGCCCGTCAAATATATCTGCCCAATGCATCCAAATGTTATCTCCGACAAAGAAGGTATCTGTCCGATTTGTCAGATGGATTTGGTGTTGGAAAACAGCCCCGAAGCAAAAGAATATGCTGACGATTCACACGAAGGACACTCTTCAGAGGAAAATCCTCACGCAGAACATACGATGGGCGAGCTTGTCGTTACGGGTCAAAGTCGCGTATTGGCGGACGTACAAACAGCAATAGTGCAAAGTGAACCAATTCACCGTACCATTACTGCCATTGGAACGCTGGATTTCGCAGAGCAGAACCGCCGTAGTATCACTGCCCGCGTGGCAGGACGGATTGAAAAACTGTATGTGAACCAGTCGGGAACGACCGTTCGCAAAGGGCAGCGTCTTTTTGATTTGTACAGCCCCGAACTTATGCAAGCACAAACGGAATTTATCCTTGCCGTAAAGAATCAGCAATTGGCAAGTTTGAGCAGTGGTGCGGGGTCGAAGATTGTCGAACAGTCAAGACAGCGCCTCATGATTTTGGGCATGACAAGTGAACAGGTGCAAACGCTTGAACAAACGCGAGAGACACCGATAACAACCACCATGTATGCGCCATCTGGCGGTACGGTAATAG
Organism: Ignavibacteria bacterium; assembly: GCA_014654705.1. GTDB lineage: Bacteria > Bacteroidota > Ignavibacteria > Kapaibacteriales > UBA4661 > PH2015. The sequence continues at coordinate 11,639 of JACVZY010000050.1, read as the reverse complement.
AGAAAAAAGTCGTAGAGGGAACGTATGTGAACATTGGCGCACCGCTTTTTGAAATTGCCGATCTATCCACGCTCTGGAATTTGGCGGAACTATATGAAACCGACGTGGCGGCGGTGAAGATTGGTCAATCGGTTGCTCTCAGAATACAGACGTATCCTAACGAAACCTTCAAAGGGCGCGTAGCGTTTATTTACCCCGTTGTGAATGCAGAATCACGCACGGTGAAAGTTCGTATTGAAACGCAGAATCCTCATGGGAGGCTGCGTCCGGCAATGTACACCGAAACAGTATTCACGCTCAATGGAGGCACAGGCTTAACTGTGCCCAATGATGCGGTGCTGGTAACGGGCAAGCAATCCATCGTTTGGGTACAGGTGCGTGGCGAAACGAACAAATTTGAGGCGCGGCACGTAACTCTGGGAGCAAAGTTTGACGGCAAAGTGCAGATTTTGTCGGGGCTATCTGAGGGAGAAAAAGTCGTGGCAAGCGGCGGATTTTTGCTGGATTCGGAGCGGCAGTTACGCGGCGGCGCGGGTGGCGGACACCAGCATTGAAGGCGCAATGCCACAAAAAAAAACGAGTGGTGGAGCATTTTTGGGGCTTATTGGGGTAGTCTTCTCACTGATAATCAGGCTTCACCGCATACTCAATCGGATCATCCAATCCGGCAAGCTGAAAGCCACGTAAGCGCAAGGCGCACGAATCGCACTCCCCGCAAGCCACGTCGTTGCGCTTGTAGCAGCTCCACGTCAGATGGAGCGGAGCACCTACTTCAGCGCCTTTCAAGACAATATCTTTTTTGGAAAATGTGATGACGGGCGTGTGAATCGTAATGCGCGTTTCAGGCTTTGTGCCGGCATCAATGACGTTTTGGAATGCCTCGTAAAATTCACGCCTGCAATCAGGATAGCCGCTCCCATCTTCCTCCACAGCGCCGATATAAAGTGCCTTTGCGCTCAGCACTTCCGCCCAACTCACCGCAATCGCCAGAATATTTGCGTTGCGGAAGGGAACATAGCTGGTCGGGATGGCGGTTGTTGCCAAATCCGCACTCGAAACTTCGATGGTTGTGTCGGTGAGGCTGCTACCGCCTATTGCCGCAAAGTGGGTTACATCCACCGCGAGGCGTTTTTCTACTCCGTAGAAATCTGCAATTGTGTGAAATGACCGAAGTTCGCGCTCTTGTGTGCGCTGTCCATAGTTCAGATGCAGCGCCGCAATTTCATAGCCTGCCGCATGAGCAATGGCAGCGCACACGGCAGAATCCATGCCGCCGCTCAGGAGAACAACAGCGAGAGGCTTTATTTCAGGTTTGGTATTGGATTTATTCATTCGTCAAGACGGGAAGTTTTTGTATCTTTGGTGTTTGATAGTTTTAGCAAGAAACGTAGGTTTTTCAGTCTAAAAAGGCAAAGAAAATTGCCACAACGCCGTTTGAATGCTTACTTTCTCTGAGCGTACCCTGAATATAACTGCGTTCTACCCTGACAATTTACCGAAAAATGATGAAAATAGGAACTGTTGAAGTTGAACAAGGCGTACTGCTTGCGCCAATGGAAGATGTGAGCGATTTACCGTTTCGCGTACTCTGCCGTGCCTTGGGTGCAGATATTGTTTATACTGAATTTATTTCCTCCGAAGGATTGGTACGGGATGCAGGGCGTTCCGTTAAAAAGCTCACCCTTCACGAGGACGAGCACCCGGTTGCCATCCAGATTTTTGGCGGAAATTTGGACGTGATGAAAGAAGCCGCGCTTATTGCAGAGGCATCGGGACCCGATTTTATTGACATCAATTGCGGTTGCTGGGTAAAAAACGTGGTCGTTCGTAGCGCGGGTGCGGCATTGCTCAAAGAACCCGATACGATGGTCACAATGGCAAAAACCCTTGTTGATACCGTTGAACTGCCGGTAACAGTCAAAACACGGCTTGGATGGGACAAAAACTCCATTATCATTGTTGATTTGGCAAAGCGGTTGGAGCAAGAAGCAGGAATTGCAGCGCTGGCGATTCACTGCCGTACACGCGATATGGGGCATGAGGGTGCAGCCGACTGGACGTGGGTGGAAAAAGTGAAAAACGCCGTGAACATCCCCATTATCCTGAATGGCGACGTGAATACGCCTGAAGATTGCCAGCGTGCCTTTAATGAGACGGGTTGTGATGCGGTAATGATTGGCAGAGCAGCCATTACCAATCCATTTATTTTTCGCCAAGCAAAAACCTATCTTCGTACTGGCGAACTTGAAGCTCCATCTAGTCTGCAAGAGCGCATTGATCTCTGCTTGCAGCATTTACGTCATTCGGTGGCGTTCAAAGGCGAGGGACTGGCAGTGCGGGAATTTAGAAAGTTTTACAGTGGCTATTTGAAGGGTCTTTACGATGCTTCATCTGTCCGCCGCGATATCATGCGTTATGATAGTTTTGCACAGGTAGAAGAGCGACTTTGGCTCTATCATGCGCAGCTTTCGGAACGCCAAGACGCTGAAGAATCTTCAGCAGAATTCACAGAATACGCAGAACACGCAATGGCGATGTAAGGTAGGCATGGAGCCAGCAATTGTGCGCTCGGTCGCGCCGCAGAGAATTTCCTCCGCGCCAAGGATTGCTTTTACTAAAACAGTGTGCTTCATCTGATACTTCCTCACACTTACTCGCCGCACAACACCTATAACGAATGGCACGACGACCCTCACGCCCCCAGCAATCAAGCACTTCGGGGCGCTCCCGTTTTGACGAAACGCCGTACTCCGGCAGTCATGGTACCCCACGCGGTAATCCGCCACGCAGCACTGCGCCACGCCCTAATACTAATATACGGCGCAGTAACCAGGGGCGCACCGATTCGCCCACCGGTAATGCTTCGCGCAACAGCGCTTCGCATGGCTCTCCCTCACGGGATGAATTTCCACGCGACAATTTTCCGCGAGATAACTTTCGACAAGGCTTCCGTCCCGACTCGCCACGTGGTGGGCGTACGTCTCGTGTAAGTTCACCGTCTCGTACTCCACGCACCACGCCGCCCAGAGAGCGCACAGAATCTCGGGTAGAGCATCGTCCTGAACCACAGGCAGAAAGTCGCATTATCCCCGTCAATCCCTTTACTCCTCAGCTTCCCGCATCGTTTACGACGCTGGAGAATGAACATCTGTATCTCCATCCCGCTTCCGAAGCGTCTCTAAGCGATACTTTGTACAGCGTTCGGATGGAACAAGCTCTCATGCGATATGTGGCAGAACGCCAGACGCAGACTATTCCGCAGCCAATGCGCATTTCCCAAGACGGAGAAGAGAAAACGGCAAGCGGTGCGGAACTTACTCCCAAGCAAGCGCTCACGCCAGCCCGCACACGCCACGCTCGTAGCGTCGGCGACCAGACAGGTGAAGAAGGTACTCCTGTGCCAAAACCTGCTCGCAGAGTGCAATTGCCCGACGAGCCCGACCATGTGAAAAGTCCTTTCGGCGACATTATTGAGACTATACAAGAAGTTCTCATCGCCCGCAATAGTGGGCGTTATGTGCCTAGCCCCAAGTCATCGGAAAAGCCTCGCCCGCCTGGTGTCGATTTGCATCCGGCTATCGGTTTCAAAATGTATGCGCCCAATCCGCACAGACCCGCCGACACACAGGCACGTCGCGGTATGCAACGCTTTCCGAACCGCCAGGAACGAGTTTATCCGGCTGCCGTACCCATTGATGCTGTCTTTGAAACCATGCCTACGGCTCTGAAGACCTTTCACGAGCGCCTTCAGAATGTCTTGCGCTACGAAGCCGAGATGCCCGCAAGTTCAGAAGTAGTCGTCGCCGTAAGCGGTGGTGTGGATTCGATTGTTCTTTTGGATATGCTGATGTGCCTTGCTCGGAACAATGCCCTCATGAGCGGAAAGCGACAAGTACAAGTAGCCGTAGTGCATTTTAACCATCGTCTGCGTGGCATAGAATCAGACAATGATGCCAATTTTGTCCGCGAGACGTGTAAGCGGTACGACGTTCCTTGCTACATCGCTTGGGCAGATGTAGAGCGCTTTGCGGAGATTCAAAGTATGACTCTCGAACAAGCAGGACGCGAATTACGCTATAAATTTTTAGAATTTGTCGCCTACAAACGCCGTGCTGATGCCGTCTTGACGGCACACACGCTGAACGATTCGGTTGAGACCGTGCTGATGAATATGCTACGTGGTTCGGGTCTGACGGGGCTTTCCGGTATTCCTGCGCAACGTGCTTTTGGCGAACACACCAAATTGCTGCGTCCGCTTCTAGGTATGAAAAAAACTGAGATTCAAGAGTACGCAACGCTTCGTGGTTTGTCATGGCGCGAGGATTCTTCCAATTCACAGTCGGTTTTTCGTCGTAATAAAATTCGCAATGAACTTCTGCCATTGCTGGAACGTGAGTATTCATCAGGCATTGTTGATGTGTTGCACCGTACATCGCAGATTATTTCGGGTGCGGAGGATATCGTACGCGACGCAGTGGAACGTGCTTTGCCAACCGCTTTAGTGGAAGATGAATTTCAGCCGTACATTGGTCTGACGGTAACGGCGCTCCGTGTACAGAAGCGCTTTTTGCAGACAGAAATGGTTCGCCGTGTGGTGCAGCGCCGTTTTGGTCTCGCTCTTGGCTTTGATGCCGTTGATAGAGTCCTGTCGCTTGTGGACGCCGAAGTAGGTGCAAAAGTAGATGTCATGCGGGGTTTTATTGCGCTCCGCGACCGCACGGCAATTTTACTTTCGCCCGCCCCCGGAGTGCATAATATCAACGTCCGTGTGGAGAAGAACAATCGCTATGATTTTGGCGGCTGGCAGATTATTTTAGAGGAAATTGACCGAAAAAATGTCAAATTCACCGCCGACCCTGCGGTCGAATTTCTCGATACCCGCGCGCTGCCATATCGTATGACGCTCCGCACGTGGCAACCCGGAGATGTCTTCACGCCGCTTGGAATGAAGGGGACAATGAAAGTAAGTGATTACCTTACCAACTCTAAAATTTCCTTTTTTAACCGTCAAAATATTTTGGTACTCACTGCTGCTATGCCCGAAGGAGAGCAAGTAATATGGCTTTGTGGCTTGCGTTTGAGCGATCAATTTCGCCTTCCGCCCGATGCCCATAAAGCACTGCGGTTGGAGTTCCGCCGCCCAAAAGGAATTGTTCTTCCCGCTCCACCCCAAGAAAAAATATAGCGTGGCGGGTGTCTAGCACCCACACAACACACTAATTTTGCTAAACAAGCGTTTACACGAACAGTACACAATCACATTCTTTTAACGACGATGATGAGTAACAACGATATTCTGGAACTCCACGATAAGCATTTCAAAAAATTTATTACCCGCGAGCAAATCCACGATGCAGTCAAGCGTCTCGGTGCTCAGATTACGTCGGATTACAATGCAAGCGAGGTAGTATTCGTCGTAGTACTTAAAGGCAGTATTCTTTTCGCAACCGACCTCATTCGTGAAGTTAATCTGCCGTGCAGACTCGAATTCATACGCGCTGAAAGCTACGGTACGGGTATGCACTCGTCGGGCAAGGTGAACGTAACGCATTATACAGGTATGGATTTGACCGGCAAGCACGTCATTGTTCTCGAAGATATTGTTGATACAGGCTTGACGGTCAAACAAATTCTTGCACATCTCGAAGAAATGAACCCCGCATCACTTAAAATCGCAACGCTTTTCCTGAAGCCCGAAGTATGCAAAGGTACGGTATCAACACATTACGTAGGGTTTGAAATTTCGCCGCTCTTTATTGTCGGCTATGGGCTAGATTACAACGAACTCGGACGCAATCTCGCTGATGTCTATATCCTGCACGAAACCCCGTAAGGTCATCTCTCACCAGACATCATCAAACGTTTTTCGCTCTACTGTCGTCGTAGTGTACAAGGAACAGTAAGAGTTGTGCGATTTCGTACCAAAACAAAAACTCAGGAACGTGTAAATTTTTCATTTGCACTCCCCCTTTGCAAAGCAACATCAATCGAAGTAAAATAACAACTTTTCGTCTTTCACTCATCGCTTGTAAGCACGATTTCCTGACGCTTACAGCGCTCCAAAGGAGAACAGAATGGCAGCTGATGAACGCAAAAACACGAACAACAGCGAGCCGAAAAAGCCGAATCGCCCGCAAAACCGTGATAACAAGAATAATCTCAAGGGTTTGCGCAATAACAATAATGACGAATCCCCAGCAGGCAAAGTCATGAAAACGGCGATGATATGGCTCTTCATTTTCGGCTTTGTCGTCGTAATGTATATGCTCGTCAGTAGCGGACAGCAATCGGAAGTGTCCGTTACCTACACCGAGTACAAACAATTCCTCGAAGCAGGGAAAATCGAATCGGCAACAATTTCTAAATCGCAGCTTAATGACTTTGTTTTTCACGGTGTTCTGCGTGAGAAAGTAAGCATCCTGAAGCCTAATGGCACAGGACAAGTCGAAGTACAGCGCTTTTTCACACGTTTGGGCGTATTGGATTCCGAGACCGAGAAGGCTTGGGCGGATAAAGGTATCGTCTGGCGCTACGAAGAAGGCGACAGCCCTTGGTTGAGTATGGTCATTTCCTTCTTGCCGTGGCTTATCTTGATTGGAGTTTACTTCTTTGTCATGCGCCGGATGCAGGGCGGCGGAGGCGGACCGGGCGGCACACGTGGTATTTTCTCCTTCGGCAAAGCCCGTGCGCGTCTGATGAATGAAAACGCAAAGACCGTGACCTTTGAAGACGTAGCTGGTGCGGACGAAGCAAAATATGAACTTGAAGAAATTATCGAATTCCTTCGTGACCCCAATAAATTCCAACGCTTGGGCGGTAAAATTCCCCATGGCGTTCTGATGCTCGGACCTCCGGGCACAGGCAAAACTCTTCTTGCCCGAGCAATTGCTGGCGAAGCAGACGTACCGTTTTTCTCCATTTCCGGCGCGGACTTCGTGGAAATGTTCGTCGGCGTGGGTGCAAGCCGTGTGCGCGACCTTTTTGAGCAAGCAAAACGCAGCGCTCCGTGTATCATTTTTATTGATGAGATTGATGCCGTTGGTCGCCATCGCGGTGCAGGCTTAGGCGGCGGACACGATGAGCGTGAGCAGACCCTCAATCAGCTTCTTGTCGAGATGGACGGTTTTGAGCAGAATATCGGTATTATCGTTGTTGCAGCCACGAACCGCCCTGATGTTCTCGACCCTGCACTTTTGCGACCGGGACGCTTCGACCGCCAAGTAGTCGTTGATCGCCCCGATGTACGCGGACGCGAAGGCATTTTGAAAGTTCATGCCCGTCATATTCCGCTCGCGCCGGATGTGAATTTGGAAATTGTTGCACGCGGTACGCCGGGACTTTCCGGTGCTGACCTTGCGAATTTGATGAATGAAGCCGCTCTTTTTGCCGCTCGCAAGAATAGAGATTTTGTAACGATGGACGACATCGAAAGCGCAAAAGATAAAATTCTGATGGGCGTTGAGCGGAAAAGTATGGTTATTTCCGAAAAAGAGAAAGAAGTAACTGCGTATCACGAGATGGGACACGCGCTTGCAGGGAAACTTCTTCCGTACAGCGACCCCGTTCACAAGGTTACAATTATTCCGCGCGGTCGTGCGCTCGGCGTTACCTCATATGTTCCCAATGAAGACGCTCACACGTACTCGAAAGATTACCTCGAAACGCGTCTTATTACCTTGCTCGCCGGGCGTGCCGCCGAGACAATCGTTTTCAATCAGCTTACAACCGGTGCAGGCAACGACATCGAACGTGCAACAATGCTTGCTCGCAAGATGGTCTGCGAATGGGGAATGAGCGAGAAACTCGGACCGCTGAACTTTGCCAGCAAAGACGAAGAAGTCTTCCTTGCCCGCGAAATGGCGCATCCTCGTCAGTTTAGCGACGAAACAGCGCGTATCATTGACGACGAGATTCGCCGTATTGTCACAACATCCATGCACCAAGCAGAAGCACTCTTGCGCGAGAATATCGAAATGCTCCACAAGACCTCAAAAGTCCTGCTTGAGCGTGAGATTCTTGACGCTGAAGAACTAGATATGATTATGCGTGGCGAGGAACTACCACCTTCTACACGCGAAAAACGAGTGCCATATGGCACGGCAAAAAATGGCAACGGTGTTGCTCCCGACGATCCGGCAACCGCCGCACCGCACAATGGCTCTGAGAAGCCTGAAATTACGCCACCGACGGTGTAACCTATAGGCTCCTTGATAAATTTCTATCGCCTTGCATTTCGCAGGGTAATTTGCAAGGCAATCACTCCAAGAGAGTGGTTGCCTTGTTTTTTGCGCTGGAAGGTGAACGTCTCTCAATATAGTTGATATGTTTTTTGTTGACATATCAACTTTTTCTTTTGCAAAGGATATATTCTTTACTAACTTCGCAGCACCCTGATTCTATCAGGATTCTGACTTCATTACTCATTCTGTTTCACCCCACACATTTTCCCGTTTTATGCAATACGATAACATCATCCTTTCCAGCCCAGCCGACGGCGTTGGTGCTGTACAGCTTAATCGCCCGAAGGTTTTGAATGCGCTGAACACTAAAACGATGTCGGAAATTCTTCATGCAATGCAAGCGTATGATGCCGACCCAAACATCCGTTGCATGATTCTGCACGGTGACGAGCGCGCCTTTGCCGCAGGCGCGGACATACGCGAGATGAGCGACGCGACGGCTGTGCAGATGATGGTACGCAACCCCTTCTCTGCGTGGGAAGATATGCGTGGCATCAAAAAACCGATTATTGCGGCAGTGAGCGGTTTTGCACTTGGTGGTGGCTGTGAATTAGCTATGCTCTGTGATATGATTGTTGCCTCAGAAACTGCGCAATTTGGTCAACCCGAAATTAAACTTGGGCTGATACCCGGAGCCGGTGGCACACAACGCATGACGAAAGCTATTGGCAAAGCCCGCACAATGGATCTCGTTTTGACCGGACGGAATTTCACGGCACAAGAAGCCTTCGATATGGGCTTGGTTTCTCGTATCGTTCCGGCTGCCGAGTGGTTGGATGGAGCTATTGCGATGGCAAAAGAAATAGCCTCTATGCCAGCAATTGCTGTCCGCGAAGGCAAAGAAGCAGTCTTGAAATCGTTTGACCTTAGCATCGAAATGGGCTTGGAATTTGAGCGTAAAAACTTCTACTTACTGCTCACCACCGACGATGCTCGCGAGGGCATGAAGGCATTTATGGAAAAACGTATCCCTGTCTGGAAAGGTCAATAAAAGCAAAACGAATCGTCAAAACATCAAAACGCCCGCAGAAAACGCACAACAACGTGTGATTTTCTGCGGGCGTTTCGCTAGATAAATTTCCTTTATTGATGAAACAGCGTGAGTGCGCTCAAGCCCGATAATGCGGCTGTTTCCGCGCGAAGGCGCGTCGGCGCAAGCATCCAGAGCATAGTGCGAGCATCATTCCGTAATAGTATTTGTTCTTCTTCCGAAAATCCGCCTTCGGGTCCAACGCACAAACAGATGCTTTCAGCATCGTACGGGGAAGGCTTCTGCCCTTCAGTATCGGCAAGAATAATGCGCGTTTCTGTAGAGAGCATCGTCAGGAGTGCTTGCAGGGTCATTGGTTCGTGGAGGCGAGTCAATCGCGCACGATGCGATTGCTTCATGGCGGCAAGCGCTTTCGCGGCGAGGCGCTCCGGTTTGGTGCGATCACGCTCGCTATATTTGGTCAAAAGCGGCACAAAATCGCTTGCACCAAGCTCAATTGCTTTTTCCAGAGCAAATTCCATACGTTCACGATTATCCAAAATGCCCAAGGCAATAGTCACTCGGTACGACAACTCGCCATGCTCAGGAAGAATACGCACAAGGCGGCACGTTACCTCTTCCTTCGAGATTTCTTCCACCACTGCATCAGCACAGTAACCGCGCCCGTTGGAGAGCATTATGTTCTCCCCTGTTCGCAAACGGAGTGCGCGGGCGTGTTGGGCTTCATCGCCTGTCAGAATGGCATTTGTGCTGTGGGGTTCAATATCAGGAGCGTAGAGACATTCCATTACTTACTCTCACATTTCCACATTGTATCCGTACTGCTTCAGAATTGTCCTTGCCAGTACGGTTTTATGCACTTCGTCGGGTCCGTCGTAAATCCGAGCAGCGCGTTCGTGCCGATACCAATAAGAAAGTATCGTGTCGTCCGTGATACCAAGCGCTCCATGCGTCTGAATAGCACGGTCAAGCACATGTTGAAGTACATTTGCTACAAAAAATTTAATCGTGGAAATAGATTCTTTCATTGCCTGAGCACCGTGTTTGTCAATACCGTCGGCAGTGTGCAACACCATATACCGCGCTGCATCTATCTCCGCACGACTTTCTGCTATCCATGCCTGAATGATTTGCTTACTCGCAAGGGGCTTACCCGGGGCAAGTTCACGCGATACTGCGTAGCGGCACATCATGTCCAGCGCTCGTTCACTAATCCCCACAAAGCGCATACAATGGTGAATCCGTCCGGGTCCCAAACGGTGCTGTGCGAGCGCAAAACCTTCGCCCTCTTTTCCGAGCAAATTCGTTATCGGAACGCGGCAATTTTCAAACCGTACTTCCGCATGACTGGCGTAGCTGTCACCCTCTTCGCCCATAATTTTGATATTCCGCACAAGTGTAAAGCCCGGCGTTGAGGTCGGGACGAGAATCATACTGGCGCGTTTGTGCGGCGCTTCCTCAGGGTTCGTCACCGCCATCGTCACGGCAAAGGATGCACCATCGGCAGATGAGGTAAACCATTTATGTCCATGTATCACGTATTCGCTACCTTCACGAGTGGCGGTGGTCGCCATGTTTACAGGGTTCGATCCCGCAAATTCCGGTTCAGTCATAGCAAAGCACGAGCGGATATCGCCGCGCATAAGTGGCTCCAGAAATATATGTTTCTGTTCCGGCGTAGCGAATTGGTGTAAGAGTTCCATATTCCCAATGTCCGGTGCTTGGCAGTTGAAGGTATAGTGTCCAAGCGGGCTGCGTCCCAATTCTTCACTCAAAAGTCCAAATTCCGTGAGTGTCAGCCCTAATCCGCCGTCTTCCACGGGCAAATGTGGTGCCCACAAGCCCATGCCCTTCACACGCGAGCGTAAACCTTGCAACGTTGGCTCCAGCGCCCGAAAAGAACCGTGAAGATATGCGCTTTCGAGAGGAAATAATTCCTGCTGCACAAAGTCGCGCACACGTGGAAGAATCGCAGCAAGACGCTCAGTAACGAAAATATTAGTCATGGTTGTAAAAGTTAGTTAGTGGTATGCTTTGAGTAAAAGCATCGAAAAACAAGGAAGAACACGGGCTTGCGAGGCGAAATATACATTTTTTTTCCTTTTGCGAGGCAGAAAACTTATCACTAATTTTGCCCTCTGAAATCTGCCTTCGCCTCGTCATCGTACCTCAATTTATACTACAAGCAGTATGCAATGCTTTCTTCGCTCATTCATCCTGCCTTCGTTTTTGCCGCGTACTGATGCTCGCCGCCGCGCTCGCATTCTTGTAGATACTGCCTTCATTATTGTTTTTATTGACCTTGTTCATGCTGTTCTTTATGCCTTTGCGTATGGCATTTCGTGGCATTTGGTTATTAATGCCAATTAAAAGTTAAAAATCAGAGCAATCAAAGCGGCAGCCAGTCT
>JACVZY010000049.1 GCA_014654705.1 Ignavibacteria bacterium | reverse complement strand
GGTAAAATTAACTCTAATCTACTCACTTTTCCGGCTTTTGCGAAAGTCCTAATTATATTTGATGAACCTGTAAAAAAAATAGAAATGCTAAATTTCGGAGAGAACGAGATTTTTGAAAATTTGATAACGACAAACGAGAGTTTTTCCGTAAATTCAAGGTTTGCCGCTTTTCTTCATTGTCCAAGAATTTCGCTGTGAATACCACGCCTACAAGCACCACCACTGCCGAAGTATCATCACCAGTCGTCTTCTCTCCGATGGACGTACTTTCTACCCCCTCGCCACGCCGCACAATAGCTGTGCGGGGGGCAAGGCAGCATAATCTCAAAAATGTTTCGATTGACCTTCCGCGTAACAAACTTATCGTCGTGACAGGCGTGAGCGGGTCGGGGAAGTCATCACTCGCATTCGACACTATCTATGCTGAAGGGCAGCGCCGCTTTGTGGAATCTCTCTCTGCATATGCGCGGCAGTTTTTGGAGCGCATGAACAAACCCGATGTGGATGTTATCACGGGAATTCCGCCCGCTATTGCGATTCAGCAAAAGACAATTTCCCGTAATCCTCGCTCGACCGTTGGCACAACAACTGAAGTCTATGACTATATGCGGCTTCTCTGGGGACGTATTGGCGAGACGTATTGTCATGTCTCCGGTAAGCGGGTTCGCAAAGATACGCCTGAGTCTGCCTTGGCGGACATTCGATCTGCCACACAGAACGACGAGCGGTTGTACATCCTTTTCCCACTCCAGAGCCACGAACAACACTCGCTTCAGGACGAAATTGAAAATATCAAGCAGCAGGGCTTTTTTCGGGTCGTGCTGAAAAATGGCGATACTATTCTTGACCTGAATTCGGATACTCTTCCACCAGAAACGCTCAAAAGTGATGTTTTTGTGCTTGTGGATCGCATTATTTTCCGTGATGATGCCGATGTACAAACGCGCCTGAACGATTCGTTGGAACTTTCTTTCGTGCAAGGTGCGGGGCGGTGTGTGGTGCGGAATATCACTACCAAAACCGACCTCAAATTTAGTAATATCTACGAATGTGCCACAAGCGGCATTGTCTATGACGAGCCGCAGCCGCGCCTTTTCTCCTTCAATAATCCGCTCGGTGCCTGCCCAACTTGCGAGGGCTTTGGGCGCACAATGGGGATTGATGAAGATTTGGTGATTCCCAATAAACAAAAATCTCTTGCCGACGGGGCAGTGCAGCCTTTCCAAACCCCTACGAATATCAAATATCAAGAGACACTTCTGACTGAAGGAAAAAAGCGTAACATCAACCTTGATGTGCCCGTGAGCAACCTTGCTCCCGATGAATTTGATTTTGTGTGGAACGGCGGCGGCAAATATGCGGGCGTGAAGGGCTTTTTTCAGATGGTCGAGGATAATTACCAGAAGATGCACTATCGCGTACTGATGAGCCGCTATCGTGGCTACACGCGCTGCCATGAATGCGGCGGCTCGCGCCTGAAGCTCTCGGCACGGCAAACATTCGTCGGCGGTAAGAATATTCCCGCCGTCGTGAGCATGACGCTTGAAGAAGCGGGTGAGTTCTTCCAAAATTTACAACTGAGCGATTTCCAAACCGCCATCGCAGAACGAATTTTGAAGGAGATTACCGTGCGCTTGGAGCTTCTAAACCGCATGGGGCTTGGGTATTTGACACTTGACCGTCTTGCGCATACGCTTTCGGGCGGTGAGGTGCAGCGCATCAACCTTGCTACTTCTATTGGCTCCTCACTCGTCGGAGCACTCTACGTTCTTGACGAACCCAGTATTGGTCTGCATCCCAGAGATACCGACCGGATGATAAGCGTTATGGAGCGCCTTCGGAATATGGGCAATACGGTGATTGTGGTCGAACACGACGAAGATATTATGCGTCGCGCCGATATGCTGGTGGACATGGGACCTCGCGCCGGAGAACACGGTGGAGAAATTATTTTTCAAGGAACGCACGAGGAGATTTTGAGGCATGAGGAATCGTTGACAGGCAAGTATTTGTCGGGTCGCCTCAGTATTCCTATTCCTAAGGTTCGCAATACAGGCAATGGTAAACGCCTTGTCGTCAAAGATGCATACGAAAATAATTTGAAGCATATCGACGTAGAAATCCCACTCGGTGCAATGGTCGTCGTAACGGGTGTGAGTGGTTCGGGAAAATCCACGTTTGTCCACAGCGTGTTTTACAACGGACTTCAGCGCAAACTCGGTCAGCCCGTGCAGTCTGTGGGCAAGCATACGAACATTATCGGTGTGGAGCAGATTCAGCACGTGGAAATGGTTGATCAGTCGCCCATCGGGAAATCACCCCGATCTACGCCTGCCACGTACACAAAAGCATTCGATTACATCCGTGACATCTTTGCTTTGACGCAAGCCGCAAAACAGCTTGGTTGGAAAGCAGGTTCCTTCTCGTTCAACGTGCCGGGTGGGCGCTGCGAGACGTGTCAGGGCGACGGTATGGTCAAAATCGAAATGCAGTTTTTGGCGGATTTATACCTTGAGTGTGAAGACTGCCGCGGCACACGCTATAAAAAAGAAGCCCATGGCATCCACTGGCGTGGAAAATCTATCGTGGATGTACTCGGTATGACGATTGATGAAGCAGTCGAGTTCTTTGTCGGCGAAGACCGCATTACTTCTCGCTTGGAGACCTTGCAAAAAGTCGGCTTGGGGTATATGCGCATGGGGCAACCCGGCACAACGCTTTCCGGTGGCGAGGCGCAGCGCGTCAAGTTGGCATCACACTTGCAGGAAAAATCAACGGAGTCCACACTATTTATTTTTGATGAACCCACCACAGGTCTTCATTTTGACGACATAGCAAAATTGATTTCCTGCTTTCAAGAACTGGTCGGGCGTGGTCATTCGTTGGTCATCGTGGAGCATAATACCGACGTGATGAAATGCGCTGACTGGATTATTGATATGGGACCTGAAGCTGGAGCTGGTGGCGGTACTGTTGTCGCTCAGGGTACGCCCGAGGATATAGCGCGAGTGGAAGCCTCGCATACAGGTCGTTTCTTACGGGAGATTTTGAAGTAGCAGTTGCATGAAAGCATCCTTGCACTATGATCTGTCATTATTGACCAGTCATTATTCAGAACAACGATATTTCCTCATTTTTTTAACAATGTTATGAATTCCATTTTTTCGGTAGTCGCTTTATTCCTTGTTTTCAGTTCCATTCTCCGCGCCCAACCTGCCGAGGTGATGAATGCCGCAAAACTCCAAAACTCTCTCAAAAAGCTGAATACTCTTGGCAGCGTCCTTTACGTGGCAGCGCATCCTGACGACGAAAATACAGCGTTTATCGCCTATTGTGCCAATGAACGCCTCTTTCGCACAACCTACCTTTCCATGACGCGCGGCGACGGTGGGCAAAATATCATTGGTAGCGAACAATCGGAATTGCTCGGTATTATTCGCACCCAAGAACTCCTTGCCGCACGGCGCACTGACGGCGGCGAACAAATGTTCACGCGAGCGCTGGACTTTGGGTATTCCAAAACGCCTGAGGAAACCTTCAAAATATGGGGCAAAGACCGCATCCTTGCTGATGTTGTCTGGGCAATTCGTAAAATGCGTCCCGATGTGATTGTAACGCGCTTCCCGACGACAGGCGAAGGCGGGCACGGGCATCACACTGCTTCAGCGATTCTTGCCGGAGAAGCGTTTGCCGCCGCCGGAGACCCGAATCGTTTTCCAGAGCAGTTAAAATATGTCAAAGTTTGGCAACCAAAACGACTTCTCTGGAACGCTTGGCTGCCTATTATTGAGGCGCGGAAAGCTAATCCTGCCTCGTATCCTTCCATTGACCTCAGCGCCTACAACCCGCTTCTGGGCAAGTCCGCCACAGAGCTGGCTGCCGAAAGCCGCTCCATGCACAAGAGTCAAGGCTTCGGCGTGAGTGCTCTGCGTGGCGAAACGCTTAATTATTTTGAGTTTTTGGCAGGTGATTCAGCTAAGGGTGATATTTTCTCCGGCGTGGATATGTCGTGGAATCGTATCAAAGGCGGCGTAGAAATTGGAAAATTGTTGGATGAAGCCAGTAAGAAATTCCAGCCGGAAAATCCGGCTGCTATCTTGCCAATTCTCGTGAAGGCGTATAAAGTCATGAACGACGTGCAGAAATCCACGAGCGAAGATTATTGGATTCCGCAAAAACGCAAAGAACTCTTGGAAGTGATACGCTCATGCGCCGGGATGTGGACTGAAGCGATTGCTCAGAATCAACCCCAGCAGGGCGAAACAGGGTATTCCGGTGTTCCGGGCGGCACGGTTCGCATTGCTGCTTCGATTGTCAACCGCTCCAATAACACCGTTATTCTGAAGCGCGTTTTGTTTCCATTCGCAGGAGATTCGGTTGTGAATAAAGAACTTCAGCGCGGCAAGTATCAAACTATTACCGTTACTAAGACTATTCCTGCTTCTATGCCGCTTTCGCAGCCCTACTGGCTCCAAAGTGCACCGGAAAAAGGAACGTTTACCGTGAATGACCAAACGCTCATCGGGTTGCCGGAGAATAAACCTGCCTTGGAGGTGTCGTTTGTAGTTGCTATTGCCGGCGAGGAAATGACTTTTACTGTGCCGGTGCTACACAGGCGCACTGACCGTGTGCTGGGTGAGCTGTATCGTCCGTTTGCGGTTGTACCGCACGTAGCATTAAATCTTGGGCAGCGCTCGTTTCTTTTTGCGGATTCATCTGGCAAAGAAGTAAGCGTTCTGGTGCAAGCAAATACGCCGAAAGCCGTTGGTACGGTACGTTTGCGTTTGCCCGAAGGCTGGAAGGTTACGCCGGAACAGGTTTCGTTTACCCTTGCCAATAAGGGCGACGAAATGCGGGCAGTCTTCACTGTCAAGCCACCTCAAGTATCGGTGAACCCCGATGAATTCTTGACTGCCGAAGCCACCGTCGGCACAACTTCCACCGTAAGCGTGAGCAAAGGAATGACTACAATTTCTTACACTCATATTCCCGCTCAAACAATTTTTTCTGATGCAAAGGCTCGTCTTGTCAGGGTTGAGCTGCGAAAAACTGCAAAAAATATTGGTTATATTGACGGAGCAAGCGATGATGTTGCGGAATATCTAAAGCAAGCTGGTTTTGCTGTAACGCTGCTTTCCGACGACGACATAGAAACAGGGAATTTATCCCGTTTTGATGCGATTGTGAGCGGTATTCGCGTTTACAACGACAATGCCCGCCCACGTTTGCGTCAGCAATACCACCGTTTGATGGATTATGTGGCTCAGGGCGGAACGATGATTGTTCAATATCAGCTTTCATCAGGCTTGGTAACTGATAGCATAGGACCGTATCCCTTCACGATTTCTCGCGACCGCGTGACGGAAGAAGATGCTGCGGTCAAGTTTCTGAAAGCAAATCATCCTGTTTTGGCATCGCCCAATGTGATTACGGCGCAAGATTTTGATGGATGGGTTCAGGAGCGCGGTTTGTACTTTGCTAATAAATGGGATGACCGCTACGAAACACTTCTTTCCTGCAATGATGCGGGCGAGCCGGAGAAAAAAGGCGGTATGCTGCTTGCACGGCACGGCAAAGGTGCGTTTATCTACACTGGATATGCGTGGTTCCGTCAGCTACCGGCTGGCGTTCCGGGTGCATATCGGTTGTTTGTCAATTTGCTTCATGCGGCGCAAACACTCAATGCAGCAAACACACAGCCCGCAAAAGGCGACCAGAAAAAATAACACGTGCTAGTTCTTGATGGTGCTCAGCTTGATGGTGCTCAGAATTGCTTCGGCACATTCCTCAAAAGAAACCGAGCGCCCAAATAATTCTCCTAATGATGCCGAACGTGAACAGATTGTCGTACGAATCTGCTCCCGTTCGGCATCGTTGTGTAGGTTCAAAATGTCCGCCAAGCGCTCATGTCCTCTGCCAAGCAGAATGGAGCCGTGCTGCAAGACCACGCTTCCATACAGCTTTTGTGCGCTTCCCACGACTTTCCGCGTTCCGTGCACGATTTCATGCCGTGCCGAACTGGCAAAGCACGGCATGGCAACGCTTCCGCTTTTGTAGTGCGCCCGAAAATCCGGCTGTTTTTTTTCAAAGTCAAGCATGGTTGCGCCCATGCGGTGAAGCGCCCTAAGCAAGAGAATATTCACCTCACGGTAAATATCGTGAATGGTGCGGTTGGGTTCATTCGTTGTTGTCAGCGGTAAAACAACCGAGTACGTGAGTTCGTCTGCATGGACAATTGCCCGTCCGCCCGTGGGACGGCGCACAACAGCTATTCCCAAGCGCTCGCAAGCAGTGCGGTCTATATCGCTTTCGCGTTGGTGCGCTCCCAGCGACACAGCGTGCGGCTTCCATGAATATAAACGCAACATTGGCTTTGCCGTGCCGGGCTGAAGCGCCAAGGCGCGTTCGTGGTCAATGTTCATGTTTGCTTGCGGTTCGTAGTCTGTATGGACAACAATATCAATCTCTTCCAACGATTCTACGCCAAAAAGATGCTGTGCATTTTCCACCGTAGTCTGCTTTTTTTTGTCTGCTATTTCTTCAAGAATGTGCATTTTCGTAAGGATAATTGTTATTGTTTATTTCTTTGCGTACCGCTATGAATCTTGCTTTTCTCACTGCCAGAATGGGATTTGTTTCCGAAATCATTGATAAAATCTCGCATCTACCGCTTTTTCTTCAGGTCGTTTTGGCGGTTATTGCTGTTGGCATTGGCTTTGCTATTTTGAAGAAACTTATCAAAGTTGTGATTTGGCTCGTGCTGATAGCGCTGGCGATTATGGCATATCAAGTCTATTTCCGATAACGCTTGGAAAATACTTTCGGAAATACCTCAGGAGCGGATGCTAAAGCCTGTAAATTCGCCAGTTGCCTCCGAGTAGAGTGTGTTATGCCGCATCACTTCTGCATACCGTGGTCCCTCAAGTAGGCGTGATAGAAATTGCTCAAGCGTTTCCTTGTTTCCTTCGGCAAGCGTTTGCACATCGCCGTTTGCAAGATTCCGTGTCCAACCCTTGATTCCAAGCTCTTCTGCTTGCCGTACCACAAATGCCCGATAGCCTACACCTTGCACTCTACCGGAAACGTGAATTGCTATTCGTTGCATAGACGATGTGAAAAAGTCCCATAAAAAAGGCTTCCAGAAATTTCTGAAAGCCCCATGTAAATGTTTGATTTTGCGGTATCAATAAAAATATCCGAAGATGAAATTCATTTCGTCTGTCGAGCGAAAACCAAAGGTAACGGTTTCGTTTGTGTCGTTATAGTACGTAACCACAGATTTCAAGCCTTCGCCGCGCCGAAGCACAATCGGGGTTGTAAAGTTCAGGA
The DNA here is from genome assembly GCA_014654705.1 of Ignavibacteria bacterium. GTDB lineage: Bacteria > Bacteroidota > Ignavibacteria > Kapaibacteriales > UBA4661 > PH2015. The sequence continues at coordinate 38,633 of JACVZY010000049.1, read as the reverse complement.
GCGGAGGATTGAGCCAGTTTGTCGCCGTATAAACCACTTCGCCATTCCGTGCTCCGCCTACAATTTGTATGACAAATTTTTTGCCCATGCGGTGCGTATGCGAAGTAAGCCCGATAATATTGACCACACTATCGCGGCTGCTAAAGCTGTCCTGACCGCTTCCGGAGCCGCCTCCGCCAACGCGGAACGTAGTCTCTACGACGGTCTCGCGTTTTGGTTGAAGCAGAAGGTTGAAAAAGCCAAGTTGCAGAGGACGAATAAAGGTCTTCACGCGGTCAGCGGTCGTGGTGTGGATATTGAAAACAACTTCACCGCGAATGGTATCACGTGTGCCGTTGGTGTAGTGCGAATTGAAGTCCAGAAGCCAGTTTGCGGGGATTCGCATTGCCATTCCTTCGGGGAATTGAATGGTTTCTGCCTTGAGCTGCGAAGCGATAAGAAACGTGCGACCGGACATTTCGGGGAATCGTGCCGGAATAAGCTGACCATCCGGCAGGTAAAGGTCACGGATAATATTCGGCTTGGGGGTTGTTGCTCCTGAGCGTGCAGGGTCATAGCCGTAGAGAATGAAATGGTGACTGCGGTCGCGCTGCACCATCTCGAATTTCGTCATAATCAATTCTTGTGTATTTTGCCGCGCAAAGTAGATTTCGCGCTCATTTTGCGGTGGCACGCTAAAGGGGTCGAGACGCATCTGTACGCCTTGTGCTGGCGGGGGAAGTGTCAGGGTCTCATTTTGGGAGCGAGTATCTTCCAGAAGTTTTGCGTCAGCGACCGTTCCGTTTTTCGGTGCTCCGGCAGAAATCCAGAATTTGATAAAATCAAGTTGCCCTGCGGTGACTGCCCGCGAACCAAGTGGCATCGGGCTTCCGTAGCCATCGGAAGCATGTATGTTTGCGCTGTCCAGTTTGTTGTAAAGGAAACTTTTGTACGGGTCGCCCGCTTTTACGCGCAAGAGTTTGTCTGCTTTCGCATTTTGGTTGGTCGGTGCCACGCCCACAAGATTTTGATACGCCACTGCCGGCGATAAATCTAAGCCGCCGGTTGCGTTACGTGAATCGTGGCAGCCGCTTGTGGCGCAGTTGGGCGTGAGAACTTTTTCCTGCAAGAGTGCAAAACTGGAGCCTGCTTCGGGCAAATCGTTTGTGCCGCTAATATTGCATGATGCCAATATCCATGCGCCCAGCGCAAATGCAAGAATGTGTAAGAAAGGTGTGAAACGGGGCATAGATGGGTGGTAAAAAAGGTACAAAAATTGGGTCGCTAGTGTATGTGAGCGGTCTTTCGGCTATCGGAGGGATTTCTTATGCTAATAGCTTTCATGCTATCAGTGAGCATATTCCAATCCTGAAATGGTCGGCGGTCTATGCGTTCAAATCGGATATTGCCTGCGGTGTCAATTAAAAACATTCCGTGCCGCTCTGTGTTCAGATTGCGGCGATAGCAGTCAAGTGCTTCCATGGCTGCATGGTCATTATCAGAAAAAAGCTCTACGGCAAAAGCGCCGCCCGGCTGAATAAAACTACTATCCAAATTTGGTTTTTCCAGCGCCTCACGGTTGTCTTCCGGTGTGTCGTTGCTGAGTCCTACCACGTTCCAGCCATAACTTTTGAAACGATAAGCGTGTTGCGAAAGCTGTTTCATGGACATTACGCACATCGGACAGCCAACGCCCAAATAGACGGACAAGAGTACGGGGGATTGCTTGTAGAGTACCGAGAGTCGTACGGTGTCACCTTTGACTGTGCGGATAAGGACATCGGGAACACGCTTGTATACTTGCGCTGGCGCTTCTTTGGTGCAGCCCCAAGAAAAAACTGCCGTGAGGCAAATGATGCTGATAAGCCGCAGACGGCTCATAAAATCAAGCGACTCAATCATGGCAAGTACCTTAAATATTGAAGCCTCAACATTCAATTTGTGTTCGGAGCATAATTTCTTCCAGTACGTTGCTTACGCGCAGACATTCGTTCATATCGCCTTCGTACACCATCGCTTTTCCGGCATTATGAACCTCTAACGTAAGGTCTTCCGCTTTGTCGTAGCCGCAGCCGATGGCTTTGATAATTTGTTCGATAACCTCATCGAAACTGTGCCACTCGTCGTTAAACAAAATTACGCGGCTATTTAGTTTCGTGACGACTTCTTCATCCAGTTCCGGCAAATCTAATTCCGCCGGAGCATTGGAAAATGGTGTGCTATGCGAAATAAAATAGATTGCCGAATATGGTGCGACGAGACTGCGTTTGCAAACGTCATCCTCAGTCAAATATGGCGTTTGTGCGGTATTCATGGTATGGTGTTGGAAATTAGACAGTCGTTGGTGAAAAAATATTCGATGACTCGTCCGCAATTTACAAAATCTTACGGATTACTTCCTCAATCGGCACTTCTTCAATCGTAAGGTCGGCTACCTCATGCGAGTTCAGGATGGATGCTGCAATCGTCGCTATCTCGCCGCGTGGCGCTCTGAGCTGCGTCCGCTCGGGTTGCCATTCAGAAATCGTTCCAAAGCCCTCCAACGCTGACCTCTCGACGCTATGCCGAAAAACGACCGTGATGATTTTTTCATCCACATACTTTGCCACGAGTTGACGCAAAGCACCATCGAACATTATTGTTCCGTCATCAATGACGATTACTCGCTCACAAAGTTCCTCAATGTCGCTCATGTAGTGGCTGGTGAGGATAATCGTCGTTTCGCTATCACGATTGTACTCTTTGATAAATTCGCGGACGGATTGTTGTGCAATCACATCCAGTCCTATCGTCGGTTCGTCCAAAAACAGCACTCGTGGTGCATGGAGCAGAGAACCGATAAGCTCACATTTCATGCGCTCTCCGAGCGAGAGACGGCGCACCTGCACGTGCAGTTTGTCGCTGATGGCGAGGCGTTCGGCGAGGTCACCAAGTCGCTTGCGATAGTCGGCTTCGGGAATACGATAAATCTCTTTATTCAGCAAAAAAGCATCTGCCGCCGGTAAGTCCCACCAAAGCTGGTTTCGCTGCCCCATCACAATCGCAAAGTGGCGCTTGAACTCGTTTTCTCGTTTCCACGGCGTAAAGCCCATCACGTGCGCCTCGCCGCTTGTGGGCTGGAGCAATCCGGAGAGCATCTTGAGCGTGGTTGTCTTGCCGGCACCGTTTGCGCCTAGCATCCCGACCAGTTCGCCTTGGGCAATATCGAATGTAATGCCATCCACAGCGCGTCGTTCCTTATACTCACGTTTGAAAAACGACTTCAGCGAACCCGCCAAGCCTTCTTGCTTGATGTGGCTGCGGTAGATTTTCGTGAGATTACGGACTTCGATGGAATTGGGCATTTTCTTCAAGTACTTTCGTAAAAGAACGCAGATTTGTGGGATTGCAGGGATAAACAGGATGTATTCTGGACGTATTTTCTGAATGTACTCTTCGTAATCCCTGTCACGCATCCAGCAAAATTTCCGTGCGCTCCCGTGCAGAAACGTAAAGCGCATCAATTACGCGCATACGGTGAACAGCCTCTGCAGGTGTGGAAGCAACCGGAACAAGACCTTGTACGGCATTGACAAAATGCTGAAGTTCGTTTTGGTACGATTTCTGGTAGAGAGATGTTTTTGAGCGGGTCGTATCCGGCGATTCGGCACTGATGAACTCATTTCCTCTGCGGCGAATGATTTTGAGCGGGTTGATAAAAGCGCTACCTTTATCGGCAAAGAAGTTGCAGTAGTAGAGTTCTTCGGGGCGTTGGAGTGTCCAGCTTGTTTCAAAAATCGCAACCGTATCATCCGAAAAATTGAGAAAACCTGTTACAAAATCTTCAACATTTTTTGTCTGGTGTTTTTGCATAACTGCTCTGACGGAATGGACTTTCGGGAAGTTCGTGAGCCAGAGCATGAGGTCTATGAGTACAATGCCCAAATCCAGCATCACGCCGCCACCGGAGCGGTCTGCCTGGGCAAGCCATTTTTGTTCGCTGGAGCGCTGTTTGAGCCAGCCTGATTTGATATAGTGAAATTTCCCCAATTCGCCGCGCTCAATAATGCTTTTAAGCGTGATAGTGTCAGGGCGGAAGCGGTGATTCATCGCTACCATGACTTTGCGCTCGTGGCGCTTTGCTGTTTCGTCTATCATGGCGGCTTCCTGCCATGAGCGGGCAAGGGGCTTTTCGATGAGAGCATCTTTGCCGGCTTCAATACACTGCACGGCGACTTCGTAGTGCGCATCGGTACTTGTGCAGATGTCCACCGCATCAATACCGTCAATTTTCAAGAGGTCGCTGACTTCTTGAGTAATGTGGGGAATTTTGTATCGTTCTGCCAGCAACTTCGCCTTTGATTTATTGCGGTCGCAGAGGGCAATAATCTCCACTCCCGGGAGCTTGCTCAGAATGGGAAGGTGAATACTTTGCGCAATATTTCCTGCGCCAATAAGGGCTATTCGTACTTTGTTCATAGTCAAAAGCGTTCTTGCATCAAATTGTTTTGGGTTAGACTACAAAAATAGAGAAAAATCCTTGTTTGCGCTAGTCCGAACTATTAGATTGCAGTGCTAATTTACCCTTTTTATCATCTGTTGTTCAATTGCAGCAATGACACTACCCGATGACCCGATAATATTGGAGCTTTTACCGGAATTTGTTTCGGACTGGCTCAAGCAGCTTGATGCAGAATTCAACGAAATTATCGACAAAAAAGACGAACAGCGTCTTTATCGGCTTGGACACACGCTGAAAGGCTCGTGTTTGCAGTTCGGTCTGGAAGACCCAGCAAGACTGGGTATTACGCTCATGGAACACTCAAAAGTTCAAAACTGGGATGCTGCTCGTTCCCTCTATGAGCCGATGCGCGGCTATTTTGTCGAGGCGCAGAAAATGCTTCATGCGAAGGGCTTGAAATAATCTTTTACTACGGTGGCATCTATGATTTCAAAACTGGCAGTGGTTGAAACAAGCACTATCGGCGAAAACACGCGCATTGCTGAATTTGCCGTGATACGTGATGGAGCGCGGATTGGTGCTAATGTCGTTATTCATCCGCACGTCGTCATTGGCGACGGCGTCGAAATTGGCGACGGCGTCGAGGTTTTTCCTGGCGCAGTCGTTGGCAAAGAGCCAAAAGGTGCCGGAGCGCTTTCACGGACACCTGTCTTTGAGCGCGTTGTACGGATTGGCAATAATTCCTCCATCGGACCTCACGCCGTGATTTACTACGACGTAAGCATCGGTGAAAACTCGCTCATCGGCGACGGTGCTTCCATTCGTGAGCAATGCACGATTGGTAATAAAACCGTTATCGGACGGCAAGTCACGATTAACTATAATGTCCGCATTGGTAATGGCGTGAAAATTATGGATAACTCTTGGATGGCTGGCAATATGGACATCCGCGACGGAGCATTTATTTCTGGCGGCGTGTTTACTTCCAATGATAACGATATCGGGCAGCACGGTTATACTGACGCGCACGTGGTTGGTCCGACGATTGAAGAAGGGGCAATGATTGGCGTTGGCGCAAAACTTCTTCCTAACATCGTCATTGGCAAGAATGCTGTCGTAGGCGCTGGTGCTGTTGTTACCAAAAGCGTTGAAGCAGGAACGGTTGTGATGGGCATTCCGGCAAAAGTGGTACAGCGAAAAGGGTAAAAACGCCAAGAGAAATAATGCGCTCTGAATTTAAGGAATTTCAAGCGCTTTTTAGTTCAGTATCCCAAGCCAAAATCTTCCATGAAAACAAGTCTCGCAGACGCTCGCATTATCAATCTTCCCAAAATCTCCGACCCGCGCGGTAACCTAACCTTTATCGAAGGCAACGGGCGGCACATTCCCTTTGACATCAAGCGGGCATACTGGATTTATGACGTGCCGGGCGGCGAAAAACGCGGTGGTCATGCGTATCACGCGAACGAAGAATTTATTATTGCGCTTTCCGGTAGCTTCGACGTTGTATTGGATGACGGTGTGCAGCGTCAGACCTACTCTCTCAACCGTTCGTATTTTGGTCTGTACGTGCCGAGTATGGTATGGCGGCAGCTCGAGAATTTCTCCACCAATGGCGTAACGCTTATTCTTGCCTCCATGCACTACGCGCCCGAAGATTACATCCGCGAGTATGATGATTTTGTGAAAGGGAAAGCAGCATGAGTGCCCCGACAAATCTTGCTTCTATCCGCGATTGTAAAATTTTCGACCTCCCGCGTATTTTCTATCGTGAAGGCAATCTTACGCCCGTCAATGGTGGTGTGGATATTCCTTTCGACATCAAGCGAACATTTTATATCTACGACATTCCGGGGGGCGAAAGCCGTGGGGCGCACGCACACTACGCCTGTCAGCAGTTCATCGTATGCATGATTGGTGGTTTTGATGTGGCAGTGGACGACGGCACAAACCGCGATACCATTCACCTGAACCGCTCGTACAAAGGTTTATATATTCCGCCGATGATTTGGGCTTCGGAAATAAATTTCACCGCAGGGTCAGTCTGCGCCGTCTTTGCCTCCCACATTTACGATGAAGCAGACTATATCCGTGATTATCGGACGTTCTTGGAGGCAGTCAAGTCGCCACTCTTGATGAACAGTCTCGATGCTCGGTAAAGGGGATTCTCACCACGCTCAGCGCATATAACGGTAAGCGCACTGTTTCTTGATTGCTGCGCAGACAATGAACTTTTTTGTGGGAAAAAACAGCAGCAGTTTGTAATTTCTCATTCTTGTTTTGTTTGCAATAATTTTTGCATGAAAACGCAAAACGGGTGAACCATGCCGTCCACCACAACAAATCATGTTTTTCACTTGACGGAGCTGGAGAGCAAGTATGACCGATGAACAAGCGATGCGCCGCGCACTTGACCTTGCAATGAAAGGTACAGGCATGGTTAGTCCAAACCCACGTGTTGGAGCGGTGATTGTCCATAACGGTGAAGTTATTGGCGAGGGCTGGCACCGCGAATTTGGTAGCGCACACGCAGAAGTAGAAGCTATTCGTAGTGCCGCGCGTGGAGTGGAAGGCGCAACGCTCTATGTGAATCTCGAACCCTGCAATCATTTTGGTAAAACGCCGCCATGCACGAATCTTATCATCGAAAAGAAATTCAAGCGCGTTGTTATTGGCATGACCGACCCGAATCCCGAAATTGCAGGACAGGGTATCATACAATTACAAGAAGCCGGAATCGAAGTAACAACGGGCGTTCTGGAAGAAGAAGCGCAATGGATTAATCGCTTTTTTACAAAATATATCACGACCGGACAGCCATATATTATCGCCAAAGCTGCGCAATCGCTTGATGGCTGTATTGCAACGGTGTACGGGCAATCAAAATGGATAACGGGCGAGGAAAGCCGTAAAGCAACGCACGCTATTCGTGCTGAGGTCGATGCTGTGCTTGTGGGCGCAGTAACGGTTGCCAAAGATGACCCAGAGTTGACCGTCCGCCATGTGGACGGCAGAAATCCCAAGCGCGTTATTCTTGACTCCGACCTTGCAAGCTCTTTGAAATCAAAAGTCTTTAGCGAAGGCGACCGTCATAATACCTTTATCTTCTGTTCGCCCGGAGCAATGGCAAAACAAAAAGCCACCGCGCTCAAAATTAGCGGCGTGAATGTCTTTCCTGCAGGCTCCGGCACGGGCGACTATCTCAGTCTCCGTGCTATCTTGGAGCAGCTTGCCTCGAAAAATGTAACCTCAATTATGATTGAAGGTGGTGCAAGGGTGTTTTCGTCGTTTGCACAAGAAAATTTGATAGATGAATTGCACCTTTTTATTGCGCCAATACTGATGGGAAGCGGCTTGCATACGTTCTCATCGCTCTCAACGCCGTCCTTGCAAATTGCCAAAAAATTTACCTTCAAAAGCCTTACGCCCTGTGGCATTGATATGCACGCCGTGGCAGTGCGGCGGCAGTAACCAACAATACCAACAAACGAAAGACATTTCGTCCCACCACTTTTCAATCAACGAATCATGTGTAGATTTTTAGCATACGCCGGCGATCCGGTCTTGGCAGAGGATTTATTATACAACCCCAGATTTTCACTTATCGTTGCGCAAAGTATGCAGGCGGAAGAAATGTCGGTGGCTGTAAATGGAGATGGTTTTGGCATTGCGTGGTATCAGCCGGAACTGGATGAGCTTCCATGCGTCTTTCGGAGTATTAAGCCCGCTTGGAGCGACATGAATTTGAAAAATCTTTCTAAGAAAATCTACTCGCCGCTCTTTATCGCCCACGTCCGTGCTGCATCGCCCGGTTCGTCAGTGGAAGAGGTAAATTCGCATCCTTTCCAGTGCGGTAAATTGGTCTTTATGCACAATGGTATGGTGGGCGAGTTCAACAAAATTCGCCGTCCGCTTCTGCGCCGCCTGAACGACGTAGCATACGAGGCTATCATGGGTTCGACAGACTCGGAACATATGTTCGGGCTTTTTCTGAATCATATCGAAGACCCATTTGGTGATGTTTCGACCGACGAACTCACCTACGCCATGAACAAAATGCTTGATGATTACTGCGAACTGTATTTGGAATGTGGTTTGAAAAAACACTCGTATCTCAATTTCTGCGTAACAAATGGCAAAGCAATTGTTGCCACACGCTACACTACAAACCCGCTCGTCCAGCCTTCGACGCTGTATTATATGTACGGCAGCAAATACCATTGCAATAGCGGAGAATGCCAGATGGATCCGGCGGCAGGTGGTCGCCCCGATGCGGTGATTATTGCTTCTGAGCCATTCACCACGCGCCGCTCCGATTGGATGAAGGTGGAGCGTAATGTACTGATGATTATTGATGAAAATAAAAATATCAAGTTCCAAAGCCTCCGTCTGCCGATTGAGGATTTGGAGCAAGAGCCGGCATACACGCCGTAAAGAAGGGAAGTTGTTTTGGAAGGCTTTGCTTTAGAAATTGCAGAAATTGTTGAATAAAAATTGTTGAATAAACGTTAATTCCCAAAAAACCGCATGAAAACTCTCGTGTACCTGATTCCCACATTGCCGCTTGTTGGCTTTGTTCTCTTAGGTTTTTTCGGCGCAAAGCTGAGTTATTTCGAGAAAGGTAAGACTATTGCCGGCGTGCTTGCCAGCGCTATGGTTGGTCTGCCGTTTCTTTTTGCCTGTATGTTGTTTGCGCAGATGACATCGGGTGCGTTTCTCCCGCAGACGCTCACGCTTTTTACGTGGATTCATGCGGGCGATTTCTCCATTGACCTTGCGTACAAGGTTGATCAGCTCTCGGTGCTTTTTACGCTGATTGTAACGGGTATCGGCTTTCTGATTCACGTGTACTCAATTGGCTACATGGCTCATGACGAAGGCTTTACGCGGTTTTTTGCTTATTTGAATCTGTTTATTTTTATGATGCTGAACCTCGTCCTTGCCGATAACTACGTCGTTACGTTTTTGGGTTGGGAAGGTGTGGGGTTGTCATCGTTTTTGCTTATCGGCTTTTGGTACGATCGCGAATTTACAGGCACAAACATCGTCTGGACGGGCGATGCAGCAAAGAAGGCATTTATTGTCAATCGCATCGGCGACTTCGGGATGCTTATTGCAATGTTCATTCTGTACGTTCTTTTTGGTTCACTGCGTTTCGATGATGTAAACGCCTCAGCAATTGCGTCATCAATCAAAGGCGTGTTCCCAAGCGGTGCGACATACAGCACGGGCTTGATTACCGCAGTTGCGCTGTTGCTCTTCTTGGGTTGCACGGGCAAATCCGCTCAAGCGCCACTTTTCGTGTGGTTGCCGGATGCTATGGCGGGTCCAACGCCAGTTTCGGCGCTTATTCACGCCGCGACGATGGTTACATCTGGTATTTTTCTTATTGCCCGTACGGCGCCGCTTTTTGCGCTTTCGCCTGACGCAATGAATGCCGTAGCAATCGTTGGCGTGGTAACGGCTTTGCTTGCCGCAACGATGGGCTTAGTGCAAAATGATATTAAAAAAGTGCTCGCGTATTCGACCGTGAGCCAGCTTGGGTTTATGTTTGCTGCGCTTGGTGTTGGGGCATACACAGCGGCGGTCTTCCACGTGATGACACACGCTTTCTTCAAAGCCTGCTTGTTCCTTGGCTCCGGCTCCGTGATTCACGGAATGCACGAGGAGCAGGATATTCAGAAAATGGGTGGTTTGTCGAAATATATGCCGATTACGCACCGCACATTTTTGATTGCTTCGATTGCTATTGCGGGTATTTTCCCGTTTGCGGGCTTTTTCTCCAAAGATGAAATTTTGTGGAATGTTTTTGCGCACGGTTCGCCCGTGATGTGGCTGGCGCTGGCTGTGGCGGCGTTCTGCACGGCATTCTATATGTTCCGTCTGGTGCATCTCACCTTTAGCGGCGAAGAGCGTTTCGACGCGCACCACGTCCACCCGCACGAGTCGCCTGCTACCATGACTGTGCCGCTTATTATTTTGGCGGTTCTGTCGGTTGTTGGCGGTTTTCTGGGTGTGCCCCATGCGCTTGGAGCGCCCATGCACGTCGGGAATTGGATTGAGCATTGGCTTGCACCTGTGCTGGAGCCTGCGCACAAAGTCTTGGCACGAGGCGAAGCTCACGAGATTCACGCTATTGAGTATGTTCTAATGGCTGCCTCGCTTGGTATTGCCATCGTGGGCATTCTGCTCGCTAGCGCATGGTATCGCAAGGCGTCGAGCGCTCCCGATTCGTTTGCAAGCCGTATGAAATCGGTGTATAATCTGCTTTGGAACAAATACTTTATTGATGAATTTTACTACGGTGTTATTGTCAATCCTTTGCACAGCATAGCCCAAACAGTTTTCTGGAAAGGGCTGGAGACCAATGGTATTGACAATGTGGTCAATCGCTCCGGCTCGGTGGTAACGGCGCTTTCGGAGCTGTTTCGCCGTATGCAATCGGGCATTGTGCAGAACTATGCTTTGCTCTTGGTTGTGGGAATTGTGGCTGTTATGGCGTGGCTCTTGCTGGCGTAACGCTATTTTTGAACGTCTTTAAGCAGGAATAGTTGACCGATTAGGTAACATTCCTGCTTTTTCTATAAAAATCCGTCACTATTTCCAAAAATACTGATGAATACTCGCATTCTCACAACACTCACGTTCTGTGCCATTCTGCTCCTGACTAATCGTTGGCTGTCGTACCAAGAGGGCATTGATATTTTGAAAGCGGCTGATACGAACAGCTACATGACGATAGCTCAGGCTGCTCCCGCCTTGCCCTCGCTTGCACCGGAAGCGTTTCTGCCCACGAATCACACGGCGCGATTTGTTGTGCCGTACATAGCGGGAACGATTGCCCATTTTTCGGGCATAAGCAATGAACGGCTATTTCTTTTGGCGACGTTGTTTTTTTGCGGCGTGGTCATTTGGGCATGTCATGCGATGTTGGAAGAACTCGGCTGCACCGACTCGCAGTATGCGCTTGCAATGGCGTTGCTTATTTTTAATCCCTATATGTTTCGCTATTACCTCGCTGTTCCTGCGATGGTGAACGATGTGGTGTTTGTGGCGGGTCTGGCACTGACACTTCTGGGCTTGGTACGCGGTGGTTTCGGAATGGTACTCGCGGGCGGTTTACTTGCTATTGCAGGTCGGCAAAACGCACTAGTATTTTTGCCTGCTTTGGGGCTGTGGATGGTGTTGGGTGAAAAATGGCGCACGGGCGGCGTGGTGCGTTCGTTGACGCGTTTTGGTATTGTTGCCGCAGGTATAGTGGCGGTGTATGTGGTGATTGGTCTTATTATTGCACCGTTCAGCGTTCGGGGTATGGAGGGCGATGCTATTATGGGCTTTGTGCGCTGGGTGTTTGCGCCGTCGGTGGGTAAAGCAAAGGTTTTTGCGGAATATTTCTTACGGACGATTATCTGCCTACTTTTCCCCATAATGATACTCTTCGCGGCAGCCGTCGTGCGGCGTTTGCGTGGTGTGAAGATAACTGATTTTTTTACATGGATGCCCCGTGAGTTTTGGCTTTCGATGCTGTTTGTGGCTGCTTTATACGGCTTTGCATTTTTGGGCGGACCAGAATTATTTATGAGCGGCGTTACGCGCTATGTCTCGCACGCACTTCCGGCGATGGTGCTTGCGTTTGCTTTTGCCATGAAGCGCTATAATCTTTTTTCAGACGTAGAACCTTCTCTAATGCTTGCACTTGGCGCTCTTTGCGCTATGGGTTCGTTCCACCATATGACGACTTTCGGCGGTACGACCTCCGATAAAGCAATGTATTTTGCGGTGATGTACTGTATTCTTGCTATTTTTGCAGGAGTGATAGCGTTTGTGGCATTACGGCAAAAATCGTAATACCCCAGTTTCCGCAATTCAAAATTCAACACTTAGTAATTCAACATTTCGCACACAGCGTGGCTCGAAACAACAGCACAAATCAAAACCGTAAACCGCACAAACACTCGGTTTCATTTGTTATTCCCTGTTTGAACGAAGAAAAAGTTTTGCACTACGTTCTGACAAAAATTAAACATCTTAAAGAAAATGTCCTCACCGACCGCCGTGTGGAAATTATCGTTTCCGACAATGGTTCCACCGACCGCTCGGTAGAAATTGCCGAATCCTTCGGCGCCCGTGTCATTCACTGTCCCACTCGTGGCTATGGTGCTGCGCTTCAGTGCGGTATCTACGGCGCGGAGTGCGAAGCGGTCATCTTTGCTGATGCTGACGATACTTACGATTTTTTGGAAGCGCCCGCGCTTCTCTACAAACTCGACGAAGGCTACGACATCGTTCTGGGTTCGCGTTTGCAAGGCACGGTTCACGCCGGAGCAATGCCGTTTTTGCATCGGTACGTCGGAACTCCAGTGCTGACGTGGATTATCAACACGCTCTATGCGAAGGGTGATTACCGCTTGACGGATTGCAATTCCGGCTTTCGCTGCTTCCGCAAGGATGCGTTTATGCAGTGGGGTGCGAAGAGTTCGGGTATGGAATTTGCATCGGAAATGATCGTGAAGGTGATGAAATCCGGCGCGGATATTACCGAAGTTCCCGCATCGCTTTCGCCTGACAAACCCGGACGGCATCCACACTTGCGCACGTGGCGCGACGGTATGCGTCATCTGCTTCAAATTGTGCTCGAATCGCCCGAACTTTTCAATACCGTCGGAAGTGCGTTATGGCTTGCTTCATGGGCGGTGCTTTTGACGGGTTTGGCTTCGGGTCCGGTGAGCGTAGGAATGTTCTCCATCTTGGGTATTCACACGATGATGTTTGCGCTTTTGGGTAGCATTTTTGGGCTGGCATTTTGGGCGGTAGGTTTATTTATTTCCGCAAAACATCCGTCCTCAGTGCGTCTCTATTCCACGTTCAACGGCTGGCAAGAAGATAGACTATTCTGGTTTTCGTTCTGGTTCGGTGCGCTCAGTGTTGCATTTTTACTGGCGATTGTCGTACGCTGGGGCGTGGGCGGTTTTGCGAATCTTTCGCTGGAGCGTGAAACGCTAGCGGTGATTGCCTTCGGCGCAAACGGTATTTTGCTGGTGGCAAATGTGCTGACGGCGCATCTTATCAAGCGTTTGTGAGTTTTTTTATGAATGTTTCGCCCGATATTCGCTGGAAACAACGTTTTCAAAACTTTGAAAAAGCATTTTTGTTCTTGCAGGAAGGGCTGAAGATTCAGCATCCAAGCGCTCTTGAGGAAGCGGGCATTGTGCAGGCATTCGAGTTTACGTTTGAACTGGCATGGAAAACACTGAAAGATTATCTGCTTGCAAATGGCGTGGATGCAAAATTTCCTCGTGATGTCGTGAAAGAAGCCTTTCAATACGGCATACTTGCTGACGGCGCACTATGGCTGGCTATGCTCGACAAGCGCAATCAACTGGCACATATCTACAACGAAACAAATGCCCAAGCCGCAATGTACCTCATTCGCAAACAATTTGCTCCTGAACTGGAAGCGCTCTACACAACGTTGCACAGCAAATACACACAAGCGCCGTGATCCAAACAGCAACCATACCTGTCGTTACGCCTGAAACGTCGGGCTTGAGCGTAGAAACGCTGACAGCTATACGCGATGTGCTCGCTTCCTTTGATGCGGTAGAGTCTGCGCTGCTTTTTGGCAGCCGCGCCAAAGGCACATTTCATGCGGGCAGCGACGTGGATATTGCTCTCGTTGGCGGCGATACGCTTTTGGCAATGGATGTGAGTGCGCACCTGAATGAACGAGTACCCTTGCCATACTTTTTTGACGTTGTTGCCCTTGCTGACACAGCAAATACGACGCTTGGTGAACATATTGAGCGTGTCGGAACACTACTTTTTGACCGAAACAATTACCAATCAATTTTATCCTAAGCCCTACACACAATGACAGACATCCGTGAACTTAACGAACGCATCCAGCGCGAAAGCGCTTTTATTGAGCTGCTGGTCAATGAAATTAGCAAGAGCATTGTCGGACAAAAATATATGGTGGAGCGTTTGCTTATTGCTCTGCTTTCCGACGGACATATTTTGCTGGAAGGCGTTCCGGGATTAGCAAAAACACTCGCTATCAAGACGCTGGCATCGGCTATTGATGCACGGTTCAGCCGTATTCAGTTTACGCCCGATTTGCTTCCGGCAGACGTTATCGGCACGACCATTTACAACCCCGCTACCACGGAATTTACCGTGCGGCAGGGACCAATCTTCGCTAATTTCATTCTTGCCGATGAAATTAACCGCGCTCCGGCAAAGGTACAGAGCGCGCTTCTGGAAGCAATGCAAGAGCGTCAAGTAACCATCGGCGAAAGTACCTTCAAACTGGAAGAGCCATTCTTGGTGCTTGCCACGCAGAACCCCATTGAGCAAGAAGGTACATACCCGCTTCCTGAAGCGCAGGTTGACCGATTTATGCTGAAAGCGCTTATTACCTATCCTTCGCGTGAGGACGAGCGGATGATTATGCGGCAGAATCTCTCGAATGAAAAAGTAACAATCAATCCCGTCGTCTCCCCGCAAAGCATCCTGAAAGCACGTGCTGTGGTACGTGAGGTCTATATGGATGAAAAAATTGAGCAGTACATTTTGGATATTGTCGCCGCAACGCGCAACCCGCAACAATACAAGCTCGGCAAATTGGCGAATCTTATCAGTTACGGCGGCTCACCCCGTGCGACGATAGCGCTGGCGGCAGCATCGAAGGCATTTGCCTTCATCAAGCATCGGGGCTATGTGATTCCGGAGGACGTGCGGGCTATTTGCCATGACGTGCTCCGACACCGGATAGGGCTGACCTATGAAGCAGAGGCAGAAAATATGCGCTCCGAAGATATAATTAACGAACTCTTGAACGCAGTAGAGGTTCCTTGATGTTTGAAATGACAGGTATATATGCTCCTATGAGCGGTCGTGCTATGATGAGACGTATTCTTGCAATGCTGTCTCTATCAATCCTGTGTGTCGGTGTCGATGGATGCGATTTCCCCGCATCGCCCCTTCCCGTAGGCTTGCAGGATTTTGAGACAACAAGAGTGCGGTATGTGAATATGACGAATATGCCCGCGGATTCTACGAATAAACATATTTTACAGGCTCGGTTTACACTGTATTCGGCTTCCACTCGGACTACGAGCAGTACAGTGGTTACAACTCAGACCGTTACAAGTCTCGGTGTTTCAGATTTTTTTACCCCTTTAGCAGATACAGGTCGTGTTTCTGTGTCAGTTACATCGGGAATGAATGTTAATAGACCTTCTTTTCCTGAACTGATTCAAACGTTCAAATCGCGTAATGCCACGTACACTATTGTTGGCTTGCCGCCACGTGCGGGAAGTATGCAGGTTCTTGATACGTTGCTTGTCATTACGTCCTTGCCGCTGGACAACTCTGCAAACGCAGCCAATATCCGCTTTATCAACTGCGTCAACGACGCTACAAAAACATATTCCTTCACTCTTGGCTGTCCAAGCGGAACGCCCGTAGGAAGCAGGCTCGGCTATCGTGCCAGCAGTGGTTCGATGCCGATTGCACTGAATGGGGATAATATGAGCGTAGCGCTTACAGAGCAGTTGCGACCAATTTCCTCTACTGCTTCTGCTCCCGCGCCCGTTCAAAAGGGATTGTTTAATATCAGACCTCTTGCGCCAAACAACAGCTATACAATTTTACTCTACAAAGATGCCAAAGACACGCTGCGGTTACTTGCATTAAACGACCGCACGTCTGATAAAATCAGTGTGGTGACCGCGAAGGAACCATCCACTTTTGTTCGTGTGGTGAATTTTTCCAGTGAGGCGATTGACAGTGTTGGGTACGGAACAAAGGGCATAGCTCACCGTCTTGGAAGCAATAGTATTTCGGGATATGCGCCCTTATCCGCCTGTGCATCCGTGGGGAGCGATACCCTGCTTATTCAGCGCAGAAGCGGCATTCGACAACAAGTTCTTTCCACTTCACTCGAGGTAGACGGCTCTCAAACAGTATTCCTGAGCGATAGCCTTGCCGTGGCTGCTCCTGCATTGGCAGTGCAGCCGCCAGCCGGAAGTATTTCGCTTCGGGTGGTCAATCTCACATACGTTCCCTCCCTTCAAACATCCTCAAGCGTTAGCGTTCTTCGCGGAGCCGTGAATCAACTCCGCCCGCAAACTATTGTTGGTAATCTTGCAAGCGGGCAGATTTCCGCTCCTGTTACCGTATCACGTGAAAGTTATTTACCGCTTCTCATTTTCAACAACCAGCAGCCGCAAAGTCTTGAGCAGTTTGGTGTTATTGGTACAATGAATATGACGGCATCGGCATACTTTGTAGTGGTAACCAAGAGCCGTATATTTCTGATTCCTGATGTGACGGCAGCAAGTGCGCCTCCAACACAAGCTAATCTCCCACCTCTCCCGCAAGGTACGCTTATTCAAGCCGCGCAGGTTTTTGCTGATGCCACGACGGGTACAGCGCAAATGAGGCTAGGCGCAGTTTTCAGCGATGCCGTTGGCTATGGTGCAACACAAACAACTGTGCTACCTAACGACAAACACAACATTATCCTTGGCAGCATAATGCGAGATGTGACCACTACCGAAGGTGGTCGTTTGACCATTATTGGTATGGGAACAGTAGGAGCAGGTAGAATAATAGTAGAACAGGGTTCGTGGGCAGCACCTGACCGTCCATCCTTACCCGGTAACGCTTTGCAACAAGGTACGTTCCGATATGTGAATGCGAGCAGCGATGTTGATTCTTTGCTCATTCAGAATGACGGCACTTCAGACTTTCGGCTTTTGATGCCACTCGGGCGTGGAAATTCTACGCCTGTTACCCGCTTTTACAGGAGCCAAAGCCTGACATTTAATTTCAAGCGCGATACATCAACGACACTATTTGTTGCTCGAAATCTCCTTTTTTCCGTTAGCAGAGCCTATACGGTTATCTTCGCCGGACAACAGGATAAGGCATACAGCGTCGTTGTGATGCCGGAATATTGACGAGTTTGGTAAGAGATGAATTGTATGTTTCACACTTTATAGATTACGACACAATAGACTATGACACAGCATCCCATACAAATCGCACCATCACTGCTTTCGGCTAACTTTGCTCGTCTGGAAGACGACGTGCGGCGCTGCGAGGCTGGTGGTGCGGAAATTCTCCATGTGGACGTGATGGACGGTCATTTTGTGCCGAATATCACGATTGGTCCGCTTATTGTGGAAGCCCTGCGCCCCACGACCAGTCTGGTGCTGGACTGTCACTTGATGATTAGCCATCCTGACCTCTATATTGCGGCTTTTGCGGCAGCGGGCGCGGATTGGATTTCTGTTCACGTAGAGGCAACGCAGCATCTACACCGCACACTATCACTTGTCAGGGAGCACGGCAAGCGCGTGGGCGCAGTGCTCAATCCCGTTACGCCGCTTTCGAGTGTTTATGATGCGGCGGAGTATTGTGATTTTATCCTGCTGATGTCGGTTAATCCGGGCTTTGGAGGGCAAAAATTTATCACGTCATTTTTGCGTCGTGCTGCAGCACTGCGCGACTTTCTGGACGTGAATGGGCTGGAACGTGTCGAAATTGAAGTGGACGGTGGCGTGGTGGCGGATAACGCCGAAGCAATCGTCCGGGCAGGTGCGAATATTCTTGTGAGCGGCTCCGGCGTTTTTCGCGGTCATCCCGCAGAGACCATTCCCGCCTTGCGCAAAGCAGCGGAGCGGGGTCAGAGCCAAATGGTATAACATAATAAATTGAGCAGATTTCAAGCCTATTATTCGCGTCACTTCTCACCTCACATTTTCACACCGATGAAATTCTCCATTTTCACGAAACTCCTTCTGGGGTTTGCCTCCGCACTTGTGCTAACAGCGTTTATAGCGGGCTTTGCTATTTTTAGGATTTCAGGCGTAACGACCGTTGCCTCCGATACTATCACCGGACCGCAGGAAATTAAGTATTTGGCACGAAAGGTCGAATCGCAACTTCGCAACGCGATTACTTACGAGAAAGAATTTATGCTGACGCAAGACCAAAAAAATGCGGAGAGTTTTTCGGCATCTGCGAAAGAGGCGCGTGGGCTAGTAGATAAAATTTCGGCACTTTCCACCGATAGCCAAATCCAAGAGACTGCAAAAAAACTTGGTGAGCGAGTTGACCAGTACAGCAAGGGGTTTGGTGATATTCTGAGCGAAATTTACCTGAAATCGGACGGTAATGAGCCATTTGCTGTGGTGATGCAGCGTGACGCAAGCGTTCAAGCAGTGTATATGAAGTACACCGAAAATGCCCGTTCTGCCGAGCAGCTGGCAAATCAGATAGTGAAAATCGCTGAAGAAAAATCTGCTATGTCGCTCCAAGACCTGACAAACGAGGGCGCACAAGCACGGACAACTCTACTTATCATTACACTTGTGGCGTTGGGTGCGGGTTTTTTGATTGCTTTCTTGCTGGCGCGTATTATTTCCACGCCTATTTCTGCGCTCAATGACGCGGCAAAGCAAGTGGCGGCGGGCAAAAGCGACATCACGCTCGACATCCGAACGCATGACGAATTGAGCGAACTTGGCGCATCCTTCAATACGATGGTGCAAAGCATCAACGGCATGCTCGGCGAAGTGAATAAGTCCAACGACGATATTACGCGGGTCTTGGGCGAGGTCAATGCTGCGAAGCAAGAGACAGAGCGCTCAAAGCAGTATCTTGACGAAGAGGTTGCCGACCTGCTAAGAACAATAGACGCTTTGGCGGAGGGCGATTTTTCGCAAGATATTCGCTTAGCTGCCACCAGCGATGAAATTTCCAAGTTGCGCGGGCGCTTGCAGTCTATGGTTGAGAGCCTGCGCCGCCTTATTGTGCAGGTGCAAGAGACTGTTATTACTGTTGCCGAATCGTCCGCACATATCAGTACCAGTGCGGAGCAACTTTCTTCCGGCGTACAGAATCAAGCGCATCAAACGGAACTTGTCTCTGCGGCAATGGACAATATGACAGGTACGATTAGCGCAAACTCACGCAATGCGGGTGAGACTGCTTCGGTCGCCGTGAAAAATGGTGAAATTGCCCGTCGAAGCAGTGAAATCGTACTCCAGACAGTTGGAAAGATGAACGAAATTGCGGGCGTTGTGCAAAATTCTGCCAAAACGATTGCGCAGCTAGGCGATTCGAGCGCACAAATTGGTGAAATTGTCTCGGTCATTACGGAGATTGCCGACCAAACAAATCTTCTTGCTCTCAATGCCGCCATCGAAGCCGCCCGTGCCGGTGATCAAGGGCGAGGCTTTGCGGTCGTTGCCGATGAAGTGCGCAAGCTCGCCGAGCGCACACAGCAAGCCACGAAGCAGATAACCGGCATGATTACCACCATTCAGCGTGAATCTACGGGTGCTGTCAAAGCAATGGAACAAGGGAACGCCAAAGTCCGTGAAGGTATTGATCTGGCTGAAAAAGCGGGACAGGCGTTGACTGAGGTGGTGAAAAGTTCTGAAAGTGTATTGCAAATGGTGCAAAGCATTGCCGATGCGAGCTTGCAACAGACTTCTACCAGTGAGAAAATCGCCGATAACGTCGAGCAGATGACCCTTGTGGCTTCGGAATCAGCAAAGGGCGTGGAGAACATTGCTAAGACCGCAGCAACGCTCCAAGACCTCACGGAGCAACTGGAAGCACGAATCACACAATTCAAAGTGGGCAATGCGCTTCCGGCAGCACCGTCGCAGCACAGACTTCGTGCATAATTGTCCATTTCCCGCTTCACAGTAATGAAGAATATATTTTTTGCTCTTGAGTTATGGCTGGAACGCTTTTCTGCACTGGTGTTGTGGGGAATGGTTGCACTCTGGTACGTATTCATTTTTTATTTATCAAGTATTCCTACCACGACCAGTGCCTCCACCAAAACAATGGTCGGCGGCGATGATACATTGAACACGGTCTTTCGATTTTGTGCGCACTTGGGCGTTTTCGGTGTGCTGGGTATGCTTGTGTATGTTGCGCAAGCGCGGTCATTGTTGTTTGTCCGCCGTGCCTGTATTGTAGCGCTTTGCGTCACGTTTCTCTTGGGAATTTCCGACGAGATTCACCAATCTTTTGTTCCCGGACGGTACGCAAGAGTGCAGGACGTTATGACCGACACCGCAGGCGCGGCGATAGCGATAGGGTGCATCACTGCACTTCGCCGAAAGTCCGTGATATAATACGTGACGTAAATGTGCTACGGATTAAGTGTCTCCTCAAGCGAAATCGGGCGCTGGAGGCTTTCTTCCAGCGAAATAAAGGTCTCGGTGCGCTCTATGCCTTCGATGGCTTGTATTTTGTCATTCAGCACTTCGCGCAGGTGCTGCGTATCACGGCAGACAATTTTAGCTAAAATGTTGTAATTGCCTGTGGTATAGTGCAACTCAATTATTTCGGGAATAGCTTCCAGTTCCTTGACGACGCTTTTGTAGAGCGAGCCTTTTTCCAGATATATCCCCAAAAATGCACAAATATCAAAGCCGAGTTTTGTCGGCGAAAGCAGTAATTGTGCGCCCTTGACCACTCCTGCCGATTCCAACTTCTTCATCCGCACGTGCACCGTGCCCGACGACGTATGTACCTCTTGGGCAATGTCCGTGAAAGGAAGTCTCGCATTGTGCAAAAGCAGTGTGAGGATTTTAATGTCGAGTTCATCAATATCAATAATTTGACCCATAGTTCAGAGGTGTAAATTATGAAATTTGCAATAAATTCATTGTATTTTGCAAATTATTAAATAATTATAGTATTTCATAAATAAATTTGCATAAAAACAGCCGATGTGTTATTTTTGTATCAGTAACAATAACACAAGTGTTACTGCTCTTTCACAATAGACATTACTGTAGGATGACGAAACAGGCAGCCGTACCGTCCAGTCTCGACGGTGGAGCAACGCGACAAAGATGTGAGCAAAGTTCGCTTCTCATTTCCTAAGTCCTCCGTGAAGGTTCGACTCCTTCTCTTACAGCTTCCATCTTCAAGCGCGAAGATGATGTTTGAAAATTTACTATTACTGTAAGATGACGAAACAGGCAGCCGTACCGTCCAGTCTCGACGGTGGAGCAACGCGACAAAGATGTGAGCAAAGTTCGCTTCTCATTTCCTAAGTCCTCCGTGAAGGTTCGACTCCTTCTCTTACAGCTCTCGTAACGCAAAAACTGCATATCCCTCCAAGAGGCGTAGGCAGTTTTTTTTTTGCCCTTGAGCGAATGAGTCAGTAAGTGCTCTGGCAAATGCCCTATCAAATGCGTTAGAAAATATTGACTTCTGTCTCTAGTGCCACCCCAAAATGCTCTTGTACTGATGACTGTATCTGTCGCGATAGTTCAAGAATCTCTTCGCCCGTCGCTGCGCCGTGGTTGACAAGTACCAGTGCCTGCTTGTCGTGAACAGCAGCGTCGCTCTGTGGCATGAGGCGCTTGCCTTTCCAGCCGCAGCGCTCAATCATCCAGCCGGCGGGAATTTTTACAAGGTTTTCACTGACTGGAAAAGAAGGTACTTCAGGATATATACTTTTAATTCGATTATAGATTTCATGTGGCACGGTCGGATTTTTGAAAAAACTGCCTGCATTACCAATAACAGCAGGATTGGGCAGTTTCGAGCGGCGAACCGAGCAAACTGCCGAGCGAACGTGCTGAATGGTATAGTCTTCGCGGCGAACTCCGAGAAAAAGGCGTTCGATTTCTTCGGCAAGTGCTCCGTAGGATACGGAGAGTTCGCTTACGGTAGTAGGATTTTTTTGTAAGCGGAGCACAACGGATGTAATAATAAATTTTTCGCGGAGGTCTCGCTTAAAAATGCTATCTCGGTAGCCAAAGGAACATTCCTCACATGACAATTCACGTTTCTCACCCGTAGAGCGCATTATGCCGCGCACACTAACAAGGACATTTTGTAACTCAACCCCGTATGCACCGATGTTCTGCACCGGAGCCGCACCGACACTGCCCGGAATGAGGGAAAGATTTTCCAGACCGCCCCAGTTTTGTGTTACGGCGTTTTGCACTGCGTTATCCCACTCTTCGCCTGCTGCTATTTCTACGTCCAGCGTCGTTGCCGTCTCATGAAGAATAGTTGTTCCCTTGAGTGCTATTTTTACGACAAGCGCCTCCACATTAGCAGTGAAAAGAATATTGCTACCGCCGCCCAGAATAAAGAGAGAGGGAAATTTTTTTTGTTCCCGCTCCTGAGCAAGAAGAGTTTGTATTTCTTCAACAGTCGAAACCGTGCAAAAGCCTGCCGCCTTTGCCTCAAGAGCAAAGGTATTGTAAGGTTTGAGAGAAATATTGCGCTGAATTTCCATGGGGCATCATCAAGAGCATCACCAATAAAAAAGACAGGAAACGACGTTTCTGTGCGGGTTTCCTGTCTGCATTATGCTTTGTTTACCGAGGCTTAGAATGGAATATCATCGTCATCTGGCGGAGGTGCATCGTGAGTGGATGCCGCGGCTGCAGAGCGGTTCGGTGCTGCTGATGTGGGAGCGCCGCCGTCAATTTTCTCCAATTTCCATGCACCCAAATTGGTGTAATATACCGTATTACCATCACGAGATTTGCCCTCGCGCCCGGAAAGTCCGAAGACGACTTTGATTTTATCGCCTTTTTGGAACGAGTTCAGTGCGGAGCATTTATCCTGCGTGAGTTGAAATTTGACGTATTGAGGATAGTTACCATCTTCAATTTCAACGACAAACTCACGCTTGCGGAATTTTTCGGTTACCTGCTGTTCATCGAACAGTTCGTGGAGTTTGCCGAATGCTTCATACAACATAGAAAATCCTTCGAGAGAGATTAAAACAAGAAAAAAGAAATAATTACCTAATTACCGTGCAAGTCGCAAAAATACAAAAAAATGAGTGAAAGGAAATACTTCCGTAAAAAGTTTTTTCTCAGGGAGTTACGCTGAGTATTGCACATGGCTTAGGCACTTGGTTGAGTGGTGTGTTCGCCTCGCTTGAGCAGGAGTTTGTACGATTCGGCTTCAAACAAAAAGTGGCGTGCCAGCGCAATAGAAAACGGATTCGCATAATTCATTCGCTCCGGATGCCATTGTACGCCAATCAAAAATGACCGTTCAGAAAAATCATTCCACTCAATTGCCTCGTTAATTCCGTCATCCGAGATAGCGCTAATGCGTAAACCTTCGCCAAGCCGCTCCACTGCCTGATGGTGTGCGCTATTAACTGTCCCCTCGATTTCACCCGTGATTTTGGTGAGAATGGAGCCGGACTGAAGAATGATGTTATGTTCGCCGTCAGTATCCTTAATGCGGGCGTGTTCGTTCGTGGCATTGGTGTCGGTGGGAATGTCAATCACAAGCGTCCCGCCCTCGGCAACATTGACCAACTGCGCACCTCTGCATACCGCAAAAACAGGCATCTTGAGTTCCTTTGCTTTCGCATACAACGCCAGTTCAAAATCATCGCGTTCCGAATCGATAGAGCAGCGTCCAAGCTCTGACTCTTTGCCGTATCGTGCAGGATTTACGTCTGGTCCACCCGTCAGCACCAATCCTGCACAAGATTCGAGTACTGAAAGTGCGGGTTCGATTGGCAGAAGAGAAAGGTCAATGACGCTCACACGCGGGTCAGCCACTCGCAGCCATTCTTCATATTTCTCATAATTGAGGGAGCCGCTCGCTTTGGAAATGCCAATTTTCATAATACTTTATGTTCAAGGTGAAGTGGAATGGTTCGTGGGTTATCGTGAGGATAGTAGTACGGAAACACGCTCACAAAAGGCATTCTTGCCTTGCTCTATCGTACACCGAATGGGCAGCACCGCAAGCGTAAGCCCTGCCGATGCAAATATATCACTAAAGGCGCGAAGTTTTACGAGGTCTTTTTCGGTGGTCGCAATGACGCTTATCCTATGGCTTCGAGCCGTTTGTGCTATCTGCTGCACGTGGCGCAGACTGTACCGGACATGGTCGCCGAAGACCAGAGCCGAAGCGATTTCCATACTTTTTTCTTGCAAAGACGCATGAAACCGCGTTGGATTGGCAATGCCGGAAACCCCACAAACACGTGTATTCGGGGACACTGCTTCGTTTGTGATAGTGTTGGTGAGGCGCGTAGCACGGACTTCTGCCGTAAGCAAAAGAGTGTCTGCTCGGAGCAAACTATAAACTGCGTGAAAAGTGTCGTGCGACTTCGCACCGTTCATAAAGCACACCACATCCGCACGGGATAAGGAATGAAGCGGTTCGCGTAAACGCCCTGCTGGAAGAAGATTTGTATTTTCGAGAGTTGCGGCATCTATGAGCACAATATCCAAATCTCTGTGCAAATGCCGATGCTGGAAGCCATCATCCAGCACAACGCACGTCGCGCCGCAGTCTCGCACTGCCATTCGGCTGCCTTCAAAACGCTTCTCGTGGACAATGACAGGTGTTCCCGCGAGTGTGAGTGCATGAAGCAGCGCTTCGTCTCCGGCGCGGTTGGCATCGGGAACAAGTATTTGTGAGCCATTGGAGATGACAAGCCCACCGCGTGTTGTGCGCCCGTAACCGCGAGACACGATTGCGGGGCGCTCCTGTGGGAGTTTCTCCTGCAAAAGCCTTACCAATGCTTGCGTGAACGGTGTTTTTCCTGTTCCGCCTGCCGATATGTTGCCTACGCTGATAACAGGAACCTCTGCACGGTTAATACGAGTCAAGCCTTTATCAAAGCGGTGATTGCGCAAAGTGACGGCTTTGCCGTAGAGTGAAGAAGCGGCATTCAGCAAAAAGTTCATAGTGCGGCTAAATCTGTTGTCGAAAAAACTTCAAACAAAGCTATAAAAAACATTTGTTATCGTCGGGAATAAATTGTTTTCTGCTTCGTATTTTGTGATTGCCATTATATTAGCTTCACCAACATTATATTCGTTATGCCTGATATTTCCTTGCCCCTAGCTGATATTCTTCTTGCTTCGTTGGCAGCATTTCTTGCAGGATTTGTAGATTCGATTGTTGGTGGTGGCGGTTTGGTGCAAGTTCCAGCGCTGTTTATTTTGTTCCCGCAGTTTCCTGTTCCGGCAGTGATTGGTACAAATCGTTTTGCATCGGTAATGGGAACAAGCGTCGCGGCGGTGCAATATGCCCGAAGTGTCGCTATTCCTTGGCGAACCGTACTTGCCGCCGGTGTGGGAGCAGCAGTGATGTCCTTTCTTGGTGCAAAATTTTCGAGTTTGCTGCCCGCATCTACGCTCAAACCAATTATTCTCGTGCTAATGGCTTCCATAGCGCTCTATACCTATCGCCGTAAAGATTTGGGGCAAGAAAATATCATGCGATACGATGCGGCAATGCTGTTGGCGGTCTGCTTTGCCGTTGGTGCTGCGACGGGGTTTTACAACGGATTCGTTGGTCCCGGCACGGGAAGTTTGCTGGTGTTTGGTTTTGTAAGCATTGTAGGGTATAGCTTTTTGAATGCCTCTGCGATGAGCAAGATTGTGAATGTTATTGCTGATGCGTCATCGCTCATGTTCTTTGTGAATGGTGGTTTTGTTCGCTACGAAATTGCCTTGCCGATGATGCTCTGCAATATGGCGGGGTCGTTTTTAGGGAGCCGGATGGCTATTTTGCGCGGAAGCGGTTTTGTGCGCATTGTCTTTTTGGTGATTGTCGCCGCGCTCATTCTGCGCTTCGGGTATGATGTGCTTGTGCCAATGCTTAGATAGACATTTTTCGCAGGAATCCATATCATCCTGAAAATCCTACAAATCGGCGTTCTGCTCTCATAAAAATTCCGTAGATTTGTGCTTTAGAAAACCCCAAACCAAACGCAACCCGCATGAACGCTCTCACGTATAAAGACTGCATCGTAGGACTGGTAACGTACAATAACGGGGACGACCTCGAACTAACGCTGAAAAAATTTCCCGAAAATGCGCCGTATTCGGTTGTCGTCCATGTAGATGGCTCTACCGATGGCTCGGATGCTTGCTTAGACAAATTTACTTTTCCCGTCATTCGCACGAACCCCAATCGCGGTGTGGGCAAAGCTATCAAAAATTGTATCGAATACGCTCGTGAACATGGCTTCAAAGCAGTTGCCATTATTCCCGGTAACAATAAAAATCATCCCGAAGAAATACCATTTTTATTTGAGCCAATACTAAGCGGAAAAGCAGATTACGTGCAAGGGTCGCGGTATTTGCAAGGGATGGCAGAAGAACGCCGCCGAGCGCACACGCCGCTTTTTCGTCTCGTGATGGTGAAAGTTCATGCGCTCATGTTTAGCATTTTGACCGGAAAACGCTGCACTGATGCGCTTGACGGCTTCCGTGCTTACAAAGTGGAAATTTTCGATGACCCCGCTATCAACATTTGGCAAGAATGGCTTGATACCTACGAGCTTGAAACGTATCTGCACTATAAAGTCCTCAAATCCAAAAAATGGCGCTTCGTGGAAGTAGCAACATCCAAAACATATCCGAGTGACAAAAAAACATTGCTCAACACGCAAGGGCGCAAATACTCCCACATCCGACCGTTTATTGACTGGTGGCGGATTTTGCGACCACTTTTGTATTTGATGCTGGGTGTGCGGAAGTAGATTACTTGACTGGGATTACTGAAATTACTGGGGTTGAGGAGATATTGAGATTTCTTGATAGATGACCGAGCTGGAATTACTGAGATTACGGAGATGTTTTTTTATCCCAGAAATCCTCAAAATCCCATACAATCCCAGTCCTTATCTTCGTTGATAACGCTACATCATAGAGAATCCCCGAAATTATGACCTCCATACACGATACATCTATTATCAACTTGCCCACCATTGGTGAGGATATGCGCGGCAGTCTCTCTTTTGTGGAGAGCGATCGGCATATCCCCTTTCCGCTTGCGCGGGCATATTACCTCTATGATGTGCCGGGCGGAGCCGAAAGAGGCGGTCATGCGCATAAGGATTTGCAGCAGCTTATTATCGCAATGTCGGGCAGCTTCGATGTGATGCTGGACGACGGGCGGCAACGCAAGACGGTGACGCTAAATCGCCCATATCACGGGCTATACGTGCCGACGATGATTTGGCGCGAACTGGTGAATTTTTCGTCAGGCGCGGTGCTGTTTGTCTTGGCATCGAATCATTATTCGGAAGATGATTATTACCGCAATTATGACGATTTTGTACACGCTAAACGAACAAATGCTTATTGAAAAACACTATCTACGACGTGATTTGCATAATTCATAGTGTTTTCTTACAATTACATTCCCCATGCAACAAATCCCTTTTCTCGACCTCAAAGCGATTAACCTGTCGCTTGAAACCGAACTCCAACGCGCTTTTACGGACGTTCTCCATAGCGGTTGGTTTATTTTAGGCAAAAACGTCGCTGCCTTTGAAGAAGAATATGCGAAATTCTCCGGTACTGCCCATGCTATCGGCGTTGCTAACGGCTTGGACGCGCTGCACATTGCGCTTAAAGTCTTGGGTGTGGGTGCGGGCGACGAGGTGATTGTGCCCTCGAATACCTACATCGCCACGATGCTTGCTTCCTCGTTTGTGGGCGCAACGCCTGTTCCCGTCGAACCTCGCGCAGCAACATACAACATCAATCCTGACCTTATCGAATCCGCCATCACGCCGCGCACGAAGGTCATTATGCCGGTGCATCTCTATGGGCAAGCCAGTGAGATGGATGCGATTATGGCTATCGCCGAAAAGCACGGTTTGTATGTGATAGAAGACAACGCCCAATCGCAAGGCGCTTTCTACAACGGCAGACCGACGGGCAGTTTTGGGCATATCAACGGCACGAGTTTTTATCCCGGCAAAAATCTGGGTGCTTTGGGCGATGCAGGCGCAATGACGACCAACAGCGCCGAGTACGACAAAAGCGCCCGCTCGTGGCGTAATTACGGCTCGCACAAAAAATACTACAACGAAGTGCTGGGCTTCAATTCTCGTCTGGATGAGCTGCAAGCCGCACTACTCCTCACAAAACTCCCCTCGCTCTACAATGACAACGCCGAGCGCGAGCGCATTGCCGCGCTTTACACGGAACTTCTTCAGGGCGTGGGTGACGTGATTACGCCTGTGGTTGCTGACAATGCAACGTCCGTCTTTCACCTCTATGTTATCCGCTCGAAGAAGCGCGATGCCTTGCAAGAGTTCCTGACGCAAAACGGCATCGGCACAATGATTCACTACCCCGTACCGCCGCATTTGCAAGAAGCATACAGCGACAAAGGCTGGAAGCAAGGGCAATTCCCGCTTGCAGAGGAAATCGCCCAGACGTGCCTTTCGCTGCCGATATTTCCGGGGTTGACCGATGGTCAAGTGGAGCGGGTTGTGGAGGTTATCAAGGCGTTTTTTGCACAAAAAGGCTAAACGTATGGCTTCGGGGCAAGAATCCAAAACCGCGTCGGAATTGCGGCAAGAAATGTGGGCTGCTCATAATAAATTCAGTGTCCTTACGGCGGAGCTCATCCGCCTGAAAGAATCTGAACCGGGAAGCGCTCGGCATCTTCAAGTGCTTGATGAACATTTACTTGCAAAACGGGAAGTGGATAGACTTCAAGCAATAGTTGGAGAAGCTACAATACATTCACACCAAAGTCCTGCGCTAAGAGTAGTACGTTTACTGATATTGTTAGTAGGCATTTTTTCTATGCTCTATTTAACGCTCTATCTATATTGGGGGTATAGGCTTATTGACTTCATTTTCGGCGCTGCCCTGAAATAATTGAATTCACCTCAAAGTCAAAAATCAAGATGAATGCTTCATCTACATATCAAACTTTGCCTGAAATTCGTCGAGCCATATTCTTGAATCGAGAAGAGCTTGAAAGGCTTAGTTATTTATTACGAAGACAGGAACAGTACGAAAATGGGAGCTTACGACATTTACAAACACAGAATGAATATGCTTGTCGAAAACACGAACTAGAGGAATTACAAAATCTGTTACGGCAAATGGTAAAGAAGCTTGTAATGGAACAGCCCAGAAAAAATCGCCGTAAACTGGTTGCTTTTTTGTTCGCGTTGTTTTTGGTCGTAATGGCTCAGTTAATTTTCACATTGCTACTATACAGATTCCTTGTGCACCTCATTTGACAATGTGGTTACAGGCTAAATGGAAAAACCGTGAATCACTCCGCGCCTCACACTTCCTTCCCACTCACCCTAGGAAGCATTTTGTTGCCAACGCAGTTTTTTGTAGATTTCAAGACCCACTTTAGGATAGTAACGTATGGAAACAACAATCTCACAACCACTCACAAATGTTCAACTTGAGCTTTTGAAATCTTTTGCGCACCAGTTGTCGGAAAGTGATTTACTGGAATTGCGAAAGGTACTGGCGTTATTTTTTGCTGAACGGCTCATGCGCGAGGCTGATAGAGCGTGGGAAGAGCAGCATTGGACAGACCAAGACGTAGAAACAATGCTCAGTACAAAAATGCGTTTACCTTCACGAAAAGCCGATGGATAAAGTCGTGCTTGATACGAATGTGCTGCTGGTTTCAATTTCTACAAAATCAAAACTTCACTGGATATTTCGCAGTCTTCTGGATGGTGAGTATATTCTTTGCCTGACCACTGATATCCTCATGGAATATGCTGAGATTATTGGTCAACGAATGGGCGCATTTGCGCGTGAAAATGCTCTGGGAGCAATAGAGAATCTTCCGAATGTGGAGTTTATCACCCGTTACTACAAATTCAATCTTCTGCACGACCCCGACGATAATAAATTTGTGGATTGCGCGATTGCGGCTAATGCAACGTATCTTGTTACACATGACAGCGATTTCAAGCCGCTGAAAAATATAGAGTTTCCTCGCGTCATTGTGCTTGATACGGAAGAATTTTCGGGGAAATTGAGAAAACTATAAATTTCGGTGTCAAAAAAACTCGTATGAGATATTTTCAATCCCTGTGAACCATTACCACGCCTCACGCCTCATCGCAGCAGAATACAAAAGCTCAACGTTACCCGTACTTTTGGAAACGGACGGCGGCACATTTTTTGTAAAATTGGTCGGTACGGCGCAGGGCGCACCATTGCTGATTGCGGAAATCATTGTTGCCAATATTGCCGAAGCATTGGGCTTGCGAGTGCCGGAGCGCGTGTTGGTGCATTTCGACGAAAAGCTGACGGTGGAAGACAAACGCGATGAATTGGGCGATTTGCTTCGTGCAAGTTACGGATGGAATCTTGGCTTCACGCTTTTGAAAGGCGCACGAAATTTCCGCGATGACGACCACGCCCAAATTTCGGATACGCTCGCGGCAACGATTCTCTGGCTGGACGGCTTCACGATGAATCCCGACCGCACGGCGCGAAATCCGAATATCATGGTACAAAACGGCGCGTATTGGCTCATTGACCACGGTTCGGCATTGCCGTTTCAATACCAATGGTCGGGCGTAAAAGAAGATTCACCACCGAAAGCCGCTTCGTTTCTTGCGAATCATCTCTTCCGCGACCGCTTGCAACATCTTAGCGCGGTGGACGAATCATTGGCAAGCGTACTGATGCGCGAAACGCTGGAAGGGGCTATTCAGGACGTGCCGGACGATTTCTTACGGCGCACATTACCGAAAGCAGCAACCGTGGACGAAATTCAACGCCGCCGGAATGCCTATTCTGCGTATCTTTGGAAGCGTCTGAAAGCACCGCGCACGTTTGCACTTGGCTATGATTTGCTCTCAGAATCTTCGTTGAAATAACACTTTTTCTTTCATGCTCTTTCCCCAACACTATGCCACAACAGCCTTCCACCGATTGGCGCGAGCACATTGCGCCCGACGAAGCAGAACGCTATGCCCGCTACGCCCGTCAATTTACCGAAATGCAGCAGCGCAAATCTGCCAAATACGGCACGGGACGCGGCTTGCATCGAAAGCAAATTTTGGGCTTGCCCGCAAGTCTTGAGATATTGGATGGTTTGCCGGAATACGCTGAAGCGGGACTTTTTGCCAAAGCGGGGCGGTATGAGGCTCTCGTGCGGCTTTCCAATGGCGGCTCTGATGTTCGGCGAGATTCAGTGCCGGATATTCGCGGCTTTTCCTTTAAGGTGTTGGGTCTAAAAGGCGCTTCAGCACTGGGCGGTGAAACCGATGCACAAGATTTCTTGCTCATTAACCGCGAAGTGTTCGGGATGAAGGGAAGCGAGGACTTTGCCAGTTTGGTCGCCGCGGTCGAACAAGGTCCGTCGGGGCTTCTGAAACACTTTATCCGTAAGCATGGCTTATTTGGTGGATTCCGCAGGGTAAAAGAACTGCAAGGCTCGATGAGCAAACCCTTTTTCGGCTTTGCTGCGCATACTTTTTTCTCCTCAGCGCCGATTGCCTGTGGGAAGTATGCAGTGCGTGTGCGCCTCCAGCCCGATGCAAGCAATGGCGCTCCTGCGGCATCGTCGGAAGATTGGACGGCAGACATCATCTCGCGTTTGGAAAAATCATCACTCGCCTACACTCTGCAACTGCAATTTTTCGTGAACGAAAAGCAAACGCCTATCGAAGATGGTTCGGTGAACTGGACGGAAGATGTTGCGCCATACATCAACGTCGGACGCTTGACGCTGCCCGCTCTCAGCGAGTGGTCAGCGCAGCGCGACGAACTTCAGAAAACGATTGAAAACGGTATTTTCGACCCGTGGTGCGCTTTAGCCGAGCATCGTCCTTTGGGCGACATTATGCGGGCACGAAAAGTGGTGTATTACGAAAGCCAGAAAAATCGTAATGCCACTGCCTAAATCCACCTAACCAAGCCTTTAGCAACCAAGCAACAACACTATGAACCTCGCCATTGTCCGCTACAACGCAGGAAATATCCAATCGTTACTCTTCGCGCTTGCCCGTCTCGGCATTGAGCCGATTATTTCAGACGACCCCGATGTGCTGCACGGTGCAGACAAAGTGATTTTCCCCGGCGTTGGTGAAGCCCGTTCTGCTATGACATATCTTAGGGAGCGTGGCCTGGACAACGTAATTACGAGCCTGAAGCAGCCCGTCTTTGGGATTTGCGTCGGGATGCAACTTCTCTGCGCTCATTCGGAGGAGAATGATACTGTGTGCATGGGTGTTTTCGATGCAAACATTCGTCGTTTTGTTCCTAACCCTGATGAACGCCAACGCTTCAAGGTGCCGCAAATTGGCTGGAATACGCTTTCGGCAACACCGCACCCGCTTTTTGCGAAGTTGCCGCAGGAGTTTTATGTCTATTACGTCCACAGCTACGCGGCAGAACTTGTACCGGAGACCATTGCCACGACGGACTACGTGCAGCCCTTTAGCGGAGGTTTGCACAAAGGAAACTTTTATGCCGTGCAGTTCCACCCCGAAAAAAGCGGTGAGGCAGGAGCACAGATTTTGCAGAATTTTCTGGATTTGTGAGGCTTGGCTTCAAGCGGTAGCACCGCAATCAAGCGGTGGAGCAGGGGAATTACTCATTCCTTGCCATTTCTTTGGGTCAAGGATAATTTCCCAAACTACAACGTTCAGATGATTAGCGTATAACGGATTATCTTGGCTATGCCAAATTCTCTTTTTCTAGCTTTTGCGTTGAAACACTTTTGTTATACGCACAACCGCATCCAAGAGTCGTTCGCGCAAGCCCAGCAGCCCCAAGGCAGCAATGACCGCCATAATGGAAATCAACGACAGCACAACGGAATTATAGAAGATTGTTGGTATAGTCGTTGTACTAAATGGAATTCGCTTTTCGGCAATGAGCATTGGGTAATGAAACAAACCGACACTGGATTTGTCGAGAAGCGGCTTGCCTGTTACGCTGTCAGTACGTGCCAGCATCGCCGTTAATTTGTCTTGCGCCTCCATAATTTGACGATGAATTTCTTGATTGCCGTATTTGTCTTGGTAGAGCAAGCGGTGCTGTTCGACCGTTGAGTCCAGCGATGTCTT
This sequence comes from Ignavibacteria bacterium, assembly GCA_014654705.1. Classification (GTDB taxonomy): domain Bacteria; phylum Bacteroidota; class Ignavibacteria; order Kapaibacteriales; family UBA4661; genus PH2015. The sequence continues at coordinate 5,358 of JACVZY010000049.1, read as the reverse complement.
ATTGCTTTCGTATTCGTTAATGGTGCGTTGTGCTTGCTCAATGATGCGCGTGAGTTCTACTTGCTTGCGTTGGAGTGCGGGGTCGGTCGCAGCTGACGTGTCTGCTGCTCGGATTGCCTCGCGCTCTTTTACAGCTTCATCGCGCACGTCATAGACGCTGAGGATGTTTTTTGCGACGGCTTGCAGGGCATCATCTTTGCTTTGGAAGCTGTTGTATGCGTCTTGCATGGTCATTAAGCCTTCGTATGCCCACCGCGCCGGAATAATTTGGCAGATCTCCGGTATCTCGCGCTCAGGCTTGAATTTGAGGTGATCCATTTTGCTGTACGAAATCAGCGCTCCACCGAAAATAATTTGTGGAATGAGAATAAGCGGAACGATATTGAACGCTGCTTTGGAGGACAAATTCGGAAGTGCAGAGACAAGTAAGCCAATAGCAGTGCCCGCTATGGAAACCAAGGTGAGAAATAGCAAGTATGGCAAATAGAGTTCGCCAAGCTGCAAGACAGGAAAGGCAAAGGTAATAAAAAGCGCGTTTTGCAGAATTGAAAATGCAACAAGCGTGATAAATTTTGAGGCGTAGTAGCTCACGTTTCCTATGTTCAGCATTCGCTCACGGAGCAGAATAGCAGCATCTTTGATGATTTCGTCAATGCTATTGGTGATAGCTAAAAAGGTGGAAATAATGACGGACAAAAAGATAAAAACCAGCACATTGTCATTCTGAAAGAAGCTGTACTCCACACCCAAAACCGCCGTGTGGCGCAGTATAAAGCTGACCGCGAGCGCCAGCACCGGTGCTTCAAGGAAGGTGATGATGAGATTGGAGCGGTCACGGAATTTATTCGTGAAATTACGCTTCAGAAGCGAAGTAAATTGTGCCCATTTTTCTGTTGGGCTAAGAGCGCGGGGCGGTGGCAGCGAAACGCGCTCACTGTCCTCAATGGTTAGGCGGTGGACGGAAGAGCGGTAATCCAAGAATTTTTCTTTCCAGTACATCGGTGCGTATTTGCGCTGGGAAAGCGGTACGCCGTCAATGTCCCGAAGCGGCTCTTCGAGGGTTTCCAAGAGCAAATCCGGCTCCACATTCTTGCAAACGGGACATTCGACCATTTCTGCGGCTGTCTCAGGATTGACAGGCGAAGAAGTAACGTGTGCTTCCAGAGAGTGGGTCTTGAAGTACGCCAGAGCAGCCATGTTGTCGCCAAAAAACGCCGTTTTACCGCCTTTGTCGAGGAATAAAACTTTACTAAACATCTTGTAAATCTTCGAGCTTGGTTGGTGAATAACCACGAAGACAATTTTGCCCTTGAGGGTAAGGCGCTGCAATAGCTCAATGATTTTCTCGGAATCCTTTGAGGACAAGCCTGATGTCGGCTCGTCAAGGAAATACACATCGGCATCGGCGAGGAGTTCCAAGCCGATGTTGACACGCTTGCGCTGCCCGCCCGAGAGCGTTCGCTGCGTAGGGCTTCCCGCCTTAATATCACGCTTTTCTACAAGGTCAATATCAATGATAGTTTGTTCTACAAGAGCCGTAATTTCTTCATTGGAGATGTCGGGATGCCGCAATTTGGCGTTATAGAACAGGTTTTCATACACCGTCAAATTCTCAAAGAGCAAATCGTCTTGTGGCACATAGCCAAGATAATCTTTGAGCGCCCGATAGTCGTGATGAAGGTCGTAGGCATTGATTTCGATATTGCCATCATTGGGTTTGTTGTACCCGTTGATAATATTCAGAAGCGTTGATTTACCGCAGCCCGAAGGACCCATTACCGCTACAAGGTCGCCGTAATCAATCTCGAAGGATATATCATCCAGTGCAAGCGTGTTATCTTGAAAGCAAAAGCGGACGCTACGGGCAATAAAATCTCGAAAGCGGAACGGCTCGGAGCGCACAACCCCACCCAAAAATGAACAATGAAAGACTTGCTTGGCGATAAAAATGTGACATTCTGCGGCGACAGGCTCTAGTTTTTTGAGCGTTCTGCCGTTGTAGCCCACGCGGTGCGGACATCCGGTGGGGTCAAGGCTGTATTCGCTTGCACCAGCAGCATTTTGACTACGGAAGACCTTGATTTGCCAATGTTTGCTTATGCCGTCGTTGAAAACCACATCGCAGCCTTCGTAATTACCGATAGTGCAGGTTTCGTTTTTGGGATTGAACGTAAAAACTTCGCTTTCCAAACCGTACTGGAAGGCGAGTTTACGCAGATTGATGGGGCAGTTGCCGATAAGAACGCTATCGTTAAGATTAACATAGATTTGCGTTTCCACGGGGCGACCATTCACGACCAGCTCATTGGCAAGTTTACCAAGGTCAGAATCAGTCATTCCAAGCGGTGTGAGAATGATGAAGAGCTTGGTAAATTCAATCAGGAGCACATCGTCCATGCTCGGCATCTGGGAGAGCACAAATTCTGTGGTCTTGCGCTCTTCAATAATACGGCGTGAGACAAAGAGCGCAAAGCCAAGCAGTGTCTTGGTTTTGAGGTGAAAGTAGTAGCTTAAATCTTCAAAATTGATGCTATAATTATTGACCGAGATAGGCTGATTGTGCTGAATTTTTGTGGCATTCAAGAGATTGCGCGAGGTTTTTCCTGCAATCGGTACCCCGCCGACTTTCACTTGGTGCTTATCATTTTTCTGAAGAATGATGTAGATACTGCGAATCTTGAAGACTTCCACATCCAAGAGCGGAATGGGCAGTACAACATCGTATAAGTGTGGGTCGTCGCCAATATGAATAGAAATAATTTCGGACTGCTTTGCAATCGCCAGTGTTTCCGAGGATGGCAAATCGTAAATGCTTTCCACCTTGCAAATATCAGGGTCCGTCAGCCCAATCATCCGCCCGATGCGCCGTGCTGTATCGCGCTCCACATCGTCCATGCTGTCGGAAGCGGCAAGTTCATAGACTTTCATCAAAATAAAGACTCGGTTCTCGTATGAAAACCCCGTGCGAATCTGTGCCGCAGCTTGCTCTGCATCTATATTTTCTGAAAGAAAATGCTCAAATTGTTCGTAGAGATATTGTGCTACGGGAGCATGATAAATGGAGTCCAGATAAAACTTCACATAATCGCGTTCTGCCTGCGAAACATTGCTATCGGCTTTTGCGAGCAGACTGAATAATTTGACAGTGTTGATAAGAAGCGAATTACCAAGACTTTCTTTCAACGCCGCCGATTGTGCGGTGTCTTGAGCATATTGGGGAGCGGTGGACATAGACGAAGGGGGTAACAAGTCGTGAAAGGAAGCGCTGTACCTAAGTTGTACCGAAAGTGCTGCGACGTTACGAACTTTCAAGTATAAGGCACAACAAGCAGAGAAACAAATTTCTTTTTCACAATGCTAAGAAAAATCATGAAAGCAGAAAGTCATGAAAGCAGAAAGCGCACATCTGCTATTGAACAGGTGTGCGCTTGAAATCGTAATCTCGTATGCGGATGCTATTTTAGAAATGTGTTTCCATATAATACGGCAGCATTGCTCGCCATGTAGGCCAGTCGTGGCGCATATCATAGCCCCAGATGTCCAGTTCGTGCGGAATGGCTTTTGAATTAAGCACATTCGAGAGTGCTCTGGATGCGTCTGGTGCCTCATATGCTCCTTGACCACTCATAATTGTGATACGCGAGTGGCGCATCTGCTCCAGCGTGGTGTGGTCGGTCAGATTGGGCAGATAGTGCATCGGCGAATTGAAGTAGCAATCCTCATTGAAAAAGCCGTCGGAGTATTGCGTCAGGTCATAGACACCGCTCATGGCAACCGTGCCGGAGAAGAGATCAGGGCGACGGAAAAACACGTTTGCACCGTGCAGTGCGCCCAGAGAAACGCCCGTTGTGATGATGTGGACGCGCCCTTGGCAGTGCATCTGAATAAATGGCACTACTTCATCAAAAATGTAGTAATTGTACGCTTGGTGGCGGATTGCTTTATGGTGCGGCTGCATCTTGCGGTTGAGCCAGCTTTCGGCATTGATGCTGTTTATCGAAAAGACTTTTATTTTGCCGGCTTCGATATACGGCGCAATCGAATCAATCATGTAAAAGCGTTCATATTCCAGATAATCCGCCGCAGCACTCGGAAACATCAGCAACGCAGGTCCGAAATGACCATAAACGGCGATTTCCATGTTTTTGTCGAGGCGGGGACTCCACCAGGAGTGAATCTCTCTATTCATAGCACAAGCCTTCCGTGAAAAAGTATGGAACAGGTAAAAGTTATCAACGACGTAGATAATGAGTGGAAATTATTACATTGTTCGCTTTTGTCCAACCGTAATTCCTCGAACACGTGTTTTTTTTATGCAGGCAAGCATTCAAGCGCTACCGGGATTCTCTCACGACCACAAACGGCATACATGAACAGGCTTTCTGCACCACAGCTTTGGCTTTTTCGGCTGCTTCGCGTGATGTATAATTTCCTACGGTCACGGCAAATCGTCCCACACCATCCGTGCTTTTTTCGATAACATCAGAGCGTAGGCGTGCTTTCAAGAGCTTCTGTACATCGCTTATGGCAGTCGCTCGTGAACTGTACAAGCCTACTTGGAGCGTATAGCGCTCTTCGGCTGGTGCGGTCGGCACGTTTACTTCGGTTTTTGCTATGTCAATTTTAGGGGGTTCTGTTTTCAATACTTCGGGCTTGTTTTCTACTTTTGGCGCATCCGTTTTTGGTACTTCCACTTTTGTTTCCGGCTTCGTCTTGGCGAGTGCCGATGGCACGAAAGTACGGGCGGACGAGGCTACAACAATGGAATTACGATAGGTCGTGAAGGTAGGTGGTAATCCAACGGTTGATTTTACAATTTCGGCTGCAAAGAGCAAAAATTCTGATGTCGGATAATTTCTGCGAAAATTTTGCAGTTCTGACCGTGCATTTGCTGTATCTTTGCGGAGAGAATACACCTGCACAACTCGCCACTGCGCGTCGTCTGCCCAGATGCTCTGCGGATTCTCGCGGACAATACGGACAAAAAGCGGTAGCGCCTTTGCGCCATCGGCAAGAAGCGTAGCATTCAGAAATTGTACGCCCGCATCGTTGGGGTAGGTTCTGAGAAGTTCCGGCAGTTCGGCTCGCACATCGCTGGCATTGCCCAGCGCGACTTGACGCAGTTTGGCGCGGACGATATTATCCGTAACTTGGCTCTGCACAACGCCCGACGAAAGCAGTACCAGCAGCAAAACCAGTACCGAAAGCGTGAGAAAGCGCATAGCAAGGCGGCGCGTAAAAAATTGAATTGAGATTTTCATCAAGATATTCATAGTATTACGAATGCGAAAAAAAACGATTTGAAATGCCAATTAAAAGTTAAAAATCAGAGCAATCAAAGCGGCAGCCAGTCTGCCG